>NZ_CP046122.1:1228477-1842716 GCF_009707365.1 Microlunatus sp. Gsoil 973 | reverse complement strand
CGACGCCCGCGAGCCGTCACCGTCGTCGGACTGCGGAACGGTGATCAACTTTCCGCTCCGCGGATCCGTAGCCAGCGCCGAGGCCGCCAGTAGTCCGCGGGTGTAGGGATGCTGGGGATCGTTGAAGACCCGGTCGATCGGTCCCTCCTCGACCAGTACGCCGTCCCGCATGATCAGCACGCGCTCACAGAGTCCCGAGACGACCGCAAGATCGTGGGTGATGAACAGCAGGGCGGTGCCGGATCGGCGGACCTGATCACGCATCAGCTCCAGCACCTGTGCCTGGACGGTGACATCCAGCGCCGTCGTCGGCTCATCGGCCAGCAGCAGGTCGGGTGAGTTGGCCATCGCCATGGTCAACATCACCCGCTGCCGCTGACCGCCGGACAGTTGATGGGGATAGGCGTGGGCGGCGACGGCCGGATCGGGAATGCCCACCCGGTCCAGCAACTCCACCGACTGCCGCTCCGCCTGCTGACGGGGCACGCCGTGCAGGGCCATGATCTCGGCGACCTGACGGCCGACCTTCATCAGCGGGTTGAGCGCGGTCATCGGCTCCTGGAAGATCATCGACATCCGGTCGCCCCGCAGCCCGGCCAGCCGCGACTCCGGCAGGGTCAACAGATCATGATCAACACCGTCGAGGTGTACCGAACCGGACACCTGAAGATCCTCCGACAGCAGGCCCATGATCGACAGACAGGTGATCGACTTGCCCGAGCCCGACTCGCCGATCAGGCCCACCCGTTCACCAGGTTCGATGCTCAGCTCAAGACCGTCGACCAGGGACCGCCGGCCGCTGCGTACAGACAGTGCCGACACCTCGAGCAGGCTCATCGCCCGCGCTCCAGTCGTGGGTCGAGGGCGTCCCGCAGACCATCGCCCAGCAGGTTGAAACCCAGGACGGTCAACGCGATGGCGCAACCCGGCCAGACGATCAACAGCGGGTTGCCGAAGACATAGGTCTGCGATTCCTGCAGCATCCGTCCCCAACTCGGGGTGGGAGCGGGGGTGCCGAGACCGAGGTAGGAGAGGGCGGCCTCGGCCAGCACGGCGACGGCGAAGTTGACCGATGCCTGGACGATCAGTACCCCGCCGATGTTCGGCAGGATGTGCCGGATCGCGGTGAACCACCATCCGCGGCCGGCGGCGCGCGCGGCCAGGATGTACTCCCGGCTCATCACCTGCATCGTTCCGCTGCGGGCCACCCGGGCGAACGCCGGCGCTGTGCCGATGCCGAGGGCCGTCATCGCGGTGACCGCACTGCCGCCCCAGATCGCGCCGAAGATGATCGCCAGGAGCAAGGCCGGGAAGGCCTGCATGATGTCGTTCCAGCGCATCAACCAGGCGCCCGCCCGGTGTCCGGTGCTACCGGCGAGCACCCCGATCGGGACGCCGATCACGGCTGCCGCCGCGACCGCCACGACGCCGACCAGCAATGTGGTGCGGCTTCCGGCGATGATCACCGACGCGATGTCGTGGCCGAAGGAATCGGTGCCGAGCCAGTGTTTCGCCGACGGGCCCCGGAGCCGGCCCGCGACGTCGACGACGGTCGGGTCGTAGGGGAGCCAGACGAAGGACACCAGGCAGGCGAGCACCACCAGCCCTACCAGCACGGCACCGGTGATCATGGTCGGATTGACCGTACGGCGCCGTACCGGCGGTTCGCCGCCCGTGGGCAGCATGGCCAGGGCACTCATCGGGAACTCCTCAGCCTGGGGTCGATCGCCGCATACAACAGGTCGACCAGGAGGTTGATCACCAGGACGATCGCGACGATCAGCATCACGATGGCCTGGATCTCGATCAGATCGCGGTTCTGTACCGCCTGGACCAGCAGGCTGCCGATCCCGGGCACGACGAATACCGACTCGATCACGATGGCGCCGACGAAGAGAGCGGCGAGTTCGATCCCGGTCACTGTCAGCACCGGGATGAGCGCGTTGCGGAGCCCGTGGCGGACCAGTGCCCGGAACGGTGTCAGGCCCTTGGACCTGGCAGTCCGCATGAAGTCCTCCCGCATGATGTCCAGCACCGCCGAGCGCACGTACCGGCTGAGGATCGCACCCTGGATCAGCCCGAGCGAGAGGGCAGGCATCAGCAGGTGGCTCAGGAAGCCGCCGACGCCTTCGATCGGCGCAACCCAGCCGCTGGCCGGAAGCCAGCGCAGGGTCACGGCGAAGAGGATCACCAGCAGCAGGCCGGCGAGGAATCCGGGCACGGCGACCGCGAGCTGGCTGAGCGCGCTGAGCACCGCACCGGCGACCCTGCCCTGCCGGTATGCCGCGAACACTCCAACCGGCATAGCGACGCATACCGCGATGATCATTCCGGAGATGACCAGGATCAGCGACACCTGGAGATGATCGAAAACCTCGCCGGCGATGGCTTGGTGGGTGACATAGGAGGTGCCGAGATCGCCGTGCAGCAGGCCTCCGACCCACTCCAGGTAGCGCACGACCAGCGGCCGGTCAAGACCGAGCTCTCGCCGCAGGGCGGCGACGGTCTCCGGAGTGGCCTGCACGCCGAGCATCGTTCGCGCCACGTCGCCGGGCAGGATCGACAGCATGCCGAAGACCACGACCGAGGCGACCAGCAGGGTGAGCAGGAAGAGCGCCGCCCTGCGGACCAGGCGGATCGCCATCAGCGCCTCACAGCGACCGACGGGACGATGGGTGACCGGCGCATGATCTCGATCATGGTCCCGCCCGTCATCACGACGGGTTGCTGGCGTCGGTCAGGTCGAGCGATACGCCGTTGTCGTTGGCGTCGATCCCGGACACCGACTTCTTGGTGATCACGATGTTCGGCGCGTTGTAGAGCCAGTCGGCCGGTACGTCGTGGACCAGGATGTCGACGACCTTCTTCATGTCGTTCGCGTACGGCGCGTCGCCGGGCGCCGCCGCGGCCTCGTCGAGAAGCTTGCGGACCTGCGGGTTGTCGTAGTTCCAGTAGTAGTCGGGGTTGCCGTAGTTGACGATGTTGCGCGCCTCGACGTGGTTGATCACGGTCAGGTCGTAGTCCTTCTGGGTGAAGGTCTTGTCGAGCCAGACCGCCGGGAACTCCTGGGTGTGCAGGTTGGCTGTGACGCCGATCTTGGCCAGATCGGACTTCACCACCTGGGCGATTGTCTGGCAGTAGGGCAGGTTCGGCACCGCGAAGTCGACGCTGAGATGCGTCTTGCCCGCCTGGGCGAGCAACTGCTTGGCCTTGGCCGGATCGTACGGATACTTGTCCGCCAGATCGGTGTACCAGGGGTCGGTCGGCGGCACGGGGGCGCCCAGCACCTTGCCCAGGCCGTTGGTGGATGCGGTGTTGATCGCCTTGCGGTCGACGCCGTAGATGATCGCCAACCGGACCCGCCTGTCATTGAACGGCGCCCGGCCCGGGTTCATCGACATCACGGTGATGCCCTGCGTGGTGCCGGTCTCGACCTTGAACTGGCCCTGGGCCTGGAACTGCTTGACCTGGTCGGCGGCCTGGCTCTGGTAGACGGCGTCGATGTCCCCGCTGCGCAACGCGTTGACCGGGCCGTTGGCGTCGGCGTAGTAGCGCAGGGGTGACCTGGCTCAGCTTTGCCTTCGGCCCCCAGTAGGCATCGTTGCGCTTCAAGATCAACGACTCACCGCGGTTGTAGCGATCGAGGACGAAGGGACCGGTGCCCACGGCGCTGTTGGCGAGATCGTCCACCGCCTTGGGGTCGAACATCGCGCCCAACGGTCCGGCGAGCCAGAACAACAGGTTGTTGTCCGGCTCCGACAAGTTGATCTTGACCTCGGTGTCGGACACCACGTCGACGGACTTGATCGCGGCGAGGTAACTGGGAGTGTTCGCCTTCCAGTCCGGCACCCGGCCGAGGCTGAACTTGACGTTGTCGGCGGTGAACGGGTCGCCGTTGGAGAACTTCACCGCGGACTGCAACGTGAAGTCGTAGGTCAGCCGGTCCTTGCTGACAGTCCAGGACTTGGCAAGCAGCGGCCGTACCTTGGCCTGACCGTCCAGCTTCACCAGACCCTCGTAGACGTTGTACATCAGCGCCTGGGGGATCGCTGCTCCCGCGGTCTGGGTCATGTCCAGATTGGCCGGGGCGGCACCGAGCCCGACCTGAAGCGTCTGCGCGGCGGCACCGGTGGACTTACCGGCGGGCGCGTTGTCGCCGGCGCCGGCGGAACATGCCGCAGCCAGCAGGACGAGGCCGGCCAACAATGTGCCAACCAGCAGGCGCACGCGGCGCGACGCCGCCGGCCGTACCTGGGCGGATCGGGGCTTGCTCATCGTGAGCCTTTCTTGGTCGGCTTCGTTTCGACTTCCCGGGCTGGAGCCGGCGCGTCAATTGTGGCGCGAGATGCGCGGCCAGGGACGGACCGCCGCCTCCGGGCGGTTCGTCTCGAAGAAGGCAGCCGCGGCCAGTGCTCCGCGATCGTCGAACCGGCGCGCCGCGATCTGTACGCCGATCGGGCGCCCGTCGCCGGTGAACCCGCAGTTGATGCTGATCGCCGGCTGCCCGGACATGTTGTACGGCATGCAGAACCCGATGTGGTCCATCGCGTGATCGACGTCGTTGCTCGGCATCGGCCATTCGGCCGGATACGTGGGTTCGGGAGCGGCGGGGGACAGCACCAGATCGAAGCCTGCGGTGGCAGCCAGCGTTCGACGGGCGACCTCGATCTGGGCGTTGGCGCCGGCGGTCGCCTCCGGTCCGCCCAGCTCCTTGCCGGCCAGGCACCACTCGGCGATGAACGGCAACAGCAGACCGCGGCGCTCTGCCGGAAGGTTGAGGTAGTCGTTCCAGTGGCCGACCCGCCAGAACAGGTCGACCTGCTGCAACAACCGCGTGGTGAGGAACGGGTCGAGCGGCTCGACCGTTGCGCCGGCATCGGCGAACACGTCGGCAGCGGCAGCGACGGCGGTCCGGACCTCGTCGGCGACCGGGGTGCCGGTACCCGCGTCGAGCAGCAACCCGATCCGTACGGCGTGCGGATCGAAACCGGCGTCGGTCCAGTCGATCAGCTGCTCGGGAAGGCTGTACGGGTCCCGCTCGTCCGGACCCGAGACCACCGGCATGGCCAGGGCGATGTCGGCGACGATGCGGGCCAGCGGCCCGATCGTCCGGCCCGTGTAGCTGGGATCGACCGGGATACGGCCGTAGCTCGGCTTGAAGCCGACGCAGCCGTTCCAGGTGGCCGGCAACCGGATCGAGCCGCCGATGTCGCTGCCGAAGTTCAGCGGTGCATAACCGGCCGCGGTGGCAGCGCCGGCGCCGGAGCTCGAGCCGCCCGGGTTCCAATCGGGGTTCCACGGATTGCGGGTGGTCTCGTGCAGCGAGGACACACCCGAGGACAACATTCCCCAGTCCGGCATCGTCGTCTTGCCCAGGATCACCGCGCCGCCGGCGGAGAGCCGTTCCGCGATCGGCGCGGTCCGGGCGGCCGGCACCGGAGGACTCGCGGCCGTGCCCCAGCGGGTCGGTTCTCCCGCAACGTCCACATTCTCCTTGATCGTCACGGTGACGCCGTCAAGCGGTCCCCGCGGGTCCCCGTCGGCCCAGCGCTTCTCACTCGCCCGGGCAGCGGCCAGGGCGTGGTCGGCGTACACGATCTGCATCGCGTTCAGCACCGGCTCGGCCGCAGCGATGCGGGCCAACGCGGCCTCGGCCACCTCGACCGGGGACAGCTCGCCGGACAGATAGCCGGCTCGCTGACCGACCGCGTCGAGGTCCGCGATCCGATCACGATCTGCCATCCGTCCTCCGCTCGCCGCGTCGCGTCCATAGTTGTCCGCACTTCGGTGTGTCCGAGGTGTCTTCGAACTTTCGGGTGTCCGTACGCTACCGCCGCCCCGACTGCGTTCCTATCCAGGTCTCAGCGCCGAACGAGGCGCTGTTCGAGCCGGGATCGGAGACCCTGAGCGACTCTCGAACCGGCCCCGGAACGACCGCACACGAGTGGTGTGACATCCCACACCGGCGGTGTTAAGTCGGGGTCTATGCTGAGCCCGTCGCAGGCAGCACGACGCCCAGCAGATAGGAAACCAAGCATGTCCTACATCAGTAACGATCCTGCGCGGTTCAGCGAGGAGGCAACCGCCGGATTCGTGGCCGCCCATGCCGATCTGGTCCGGGCCGTACCGGGCGGTGTCGCCCGCCGCACCGCGACGCCGGAGGGTCAGGTCGCGGTGGTGATCGGTGGCGGCTCGGGACACTACCCGGCGTTCGCGGGGCTGGTCGGTCCCGGGTTGGCCTCGGGAGCAGCGGTCGGCAACGTCTTCGCCTCACCGAGCGGCCAGCAGGTCTACAACGTCGCCAAGGCCGTCGAGAACGGCGGCGGCGTACTGCTCACCTGCGGCAACTACGCCGGCGACGTGCTGAACTTCAACCAGGCAAGGGATCGGCTGAAGGCCGAGGGTGTCGCGGCAGAGACCTTCTTCGCGACCGACGACATCTCCTCGGCCAAGCCCGATGAGGCGGAGAAGCGGCGCGGCATCGCCGCCGCGCTCGCGGTCTACAAGATCGCCTCCGCCGCGGCCGAGGCCGGTCAATCCCTGGATGAGGTGGTGGCGCTGGCAAAGCGGGTCAACGACAACTGCCGCACCCTGGGTGTCGCGTTCTCCGGCTGTACGCTGCCGGGCGCCACAGAACCGTTGTTCACCGTTCCGGCAGGCCGGATGGGCGTGGGCGTCGGCATCCACGGCGAGCCGGGAATCGATGAGACCGACCGGCTGTCGGCCAAGGACCTCGCCGCGATGTTGTGGGACGCGGTGATCGCCGAGAAACCCGCCGATGCCGGGGACCGGGCGTTGATCTTCGTCAACGGGCTCGGGTCGGTGAAGAACGAGGAACTGTTCATCCTTTTCAACGACATCCGCGCCCTGGCCGAACGGGACGGTGTGCAGGTGGCCGGCGTCGAGGTCGGCGAGCTGGTCACCAGCTTCGAGATGGCCGGTGCATCACTGTCGTTGGTCTGGGTCGACGACGAGATGCTCGAACTCTGGGAAAAGCCCGCCTACACCCCCGGCTACCGCAAGGGCAGTATCGGCGCCCAACAGGACTCCGAGGTGCTGGGCGACGTCGACGAGGCGGCGGCGGTCGAGGTCGGCGAGGCGAGCGAGGATTCCCGCCGGGCGGCGGCGCTGGCCGCGCAGTTGCTGGACACCGTGCATGCAACCGTCCGTGAGCACATGGACGAACTGGGCAAGCTCGACGCGGTCGCCGGTGACGGTGATCACGGCATCGGCATGGAACGCGGCGCGCGGGCAGCCGCCGAGACGGCCCAGGAGTTGCTGCAGCGCGGCGCCGGGGCGCAGACGCTGCTGGTCGAGGCCGGCGCCTCCTGGGGTGCGCAGGCAGGCGGCACCTCCGGAGTTATCTGGGGTGCCCTGCTGGACGGAGTGGGCCGGGCGTTGGGTGACGACGCCCCGGCGACGCCGGACTCGGTGGTGACCGGTGTCCGGCAGGGGGCCGAGGCCGTGACGCGGCTCGGCGGCGCCCACCCGGGCGACAAGACACTGGTGGACGCGCTGGGCCCGTTCGCGGAGACCCTGGCCGAGCAGATCCAGGACGGCCGGACCCTCGCCGAGGCCTGGCCCGCCGCAGCAGCCGAGTCGACCAAGGCGGCCGAGGCGACCAAGGATCTGCTGCCCAAGCTCGGCCGGGCCCGCCCGCATGCCGAGAAGAGCCTGGGCACCGCGGATCCTGGGGCGATCTCGTTCGCGCTGATCGTCACCGCCATCGGAGAACAACTGGCCGCCCGCGGCCGCTGAGACAAGAGCTTCGTGAGACAAGGCTGGGAAGGAACTGACATGGCTGACAAGAAGTGGCGGATCGTGGTGGGCAGCGACGATGCCGGGTTCGACTACAAGGAGTCGCTGAAGAAGGATCTGGAGAACTCCGACCTGGTCGAGGCGGTCGTCGATGCCGGCGTCGACGCGGACGGGCACACGCCGTACCCGACGATCGCGATCGAGGCAGCCGAGATGGTGTCCCGCGGCGAGGTCGACCGCGCGTTGCTGGTCTGTGGCACCGGACTGGGCGTGGCGATCTCGGCCAACAAGGTGCCCGGCATCCGGGCGGTGACCGCCCACGACTCGTACTCGGTCGAGCGGTCAGTGCTGTCCAACAATGCCCAGGTGCTGTGCTTCGGTCAGCGGGTGGTCGGCCTGGAGCTGGCCCGCAAGCTGGCCAAGGAGTGGCTGACGCTGCATTTCGACGAGTCCAGTGCCTCGGCGGAGAAGGTCGCGGTGATCAGCGACTATGAGAGCAGGACCGACACGTCGGCCGACCAGGCCGCCGCGTCGTCCTGCTGACCCTCCGGAACCGACATGGCCCCGGTCTTCCTCGGTGTGAGCCTGAAGCTCTATCTGGACCACACCGCCACCCAGCACTGGGTACGCGAAGTCGTGGCGATCGCCGGCCGGTCGCCGGCGGTCGCCGAGGGCCGGGTCGAGGTGGCGGTGTTGCCCACCTTCGTGTCGATCGATGCGGTGTCGATGATCACCCGCGGAACCCCGGTGCGGTACGGCGCCCAGGACCTGGGCTGGGCCGATCACGGCGCCTACACCGGAGAGGTGAGCGGTGTTGATCTTGCCCTGCTCGGTTGCAGCTACGTCGAGGTGGGACATGCCGAACGGCGCCGGTTGTTCGGTGAGGACGACAAGATCATCGCCGGGAAGTTCGCCGCGGCCGTACGCAACGGGCTGGTCCCGATCCTGTGCGTCGGCGAGGTCGACAGGGTCGACCCGGCCGCCGCGGCCGATTTCTGTGTCGGCCAGGTCGCGGCGGCACTCACTGAGATCGATCAGGGCGTTCCGGAATTGATCATCGCCTATGAACCGGTCTGGGCGATCGGAGCCGACGAGCCGGCGAGCACTGAGCACATCCGCGGTGTCTGCGCCGGTATCCGCGCCGGTGTCGCCGACGACCATCGGTTGACCGGAACACGGGTGATCTACGGTGGGAGTGCCAAGCCGGGACTGCTGTCCTCGTTGGGATCCGAGACCGTCGACGGGCTGTTCCTCGGCCGGTTCGCCCACGATCCCGCTGCCGTCGCGGTGATGATCGACGAGGCCTCGGCACTGCGCGGCTGAAATGACCAGCACCGCTTCCGGATCCCGCCAGGACAGGCGTACCGAACGGCAGAACGCCATCGCGCGGGCCGTGATGGAGCACGGGTCGATCCGGATCGAGGAACTGGCCGAGCGGTTCGGGATCAGCGTAATGACCGCGCATCGTGATCTTGACGAACTGGAAGGCCGCGGACTGCTCCGCAAGTCCAGGGGAGCGGCGACCGCGCAGGCTTCGACCCTGGTGGAATCCAGCGTGGTCTACCGGCAGACCCAACAGCTGGAGATCAAACGATCTCTGGCCGGGACGGCGTTGCGCCATGTCAACACCGGGCAGTCGGTGTTGCTCGACGATTCGACCACGGTGCACCAGATCATCCCGTTGCTCGTCGATCGTGCGCCGTTGACGGTGATCACCAACTCGCTGAGCGCGATCAATGAGGTGAGCAACACCGATGGGTTGTCGTTGATCGGCCTCGGCGGGGAGTACTACAACTGGTGCGCCTCCTTCATGGGCCGGGTGACGAACGAGTCGATCCGCCGGTTGCACAGCGATCTGCTGCTGATGTCAGCAGCCGCCATCATCGACCAAACGGTCTACTTCCAGGCGTCGGAGACCGTCGACACCAAGCGAGCGATGATGGATGCGGCATCGGTGAGGATCCTGCTCGCCGATCACACCAAGTTCTCCGGCCGGGCGCTGCACGCCTGCGCCGAACTCCGGGAGTTCGACCACGTGATCGTCGACCACCTCACGCCGCGCGGTGTCGTGGAGACCCTGCGACGCGCCGGCACCGACGTCACCGTGGTGCGTCCCCGCCGCTGACCCCGCCGCACCAGTTTCTCGGCGCCGCACCAGTTTGTCGGCGCCGCACCAGTTTGTCGGCGCCGCACCGGCTGCAGCGGGTGCGCCGCCGCGCAAGTGGTGCGGGAAGCAGGTCCCGGGCTTGTAAGCCATCAAGTTCAACCTTGCGTGCTTGAAGGAGATAGCTTCACAATGGCCGGGTGAAGGAAAAAGCTTCAGCGACCGGGATGCGGGCCGCGCTGATCGGGGACCTCGTCGCATCGCGTACGGCCGTCGATCGCCAGGCACTGCACCAGCGGCTCTCCCGCGCGCTGTCGGCCGTACAACGGCAGACGCCAAGCCTTGACCCGCCGACGATCTTGGCCGGCGACGAGGTGCAGTCGAGCTATGCCACCGTCGGCGACGCGCTGCATGCCGCCTTCCTGTTGCGGATCCTACTGGCGCCCCAGACGGACATCCGGTTCGGCATCGGCTGGGGGAAGGTCGAGATCCTCGACCCTGAGCGGCGTACCCAGGACGGTCCGGCCTGGTGGCAGGCCCGTGCCGCGATCGAGACGGTGGAGGCCAGGGCGATGCACCCCGGCACGCGCAACGCGCGGTTCTGTTATCGCGCGGCGCCCGACGGCAGTGGTCCGAACGAGGCAGCGGTGGAGGCGGCACTGCTGTGTCGGGACCATCTGATGGGATCGTTGGACGACCGTTCGATGCGGATCCTGGGAGGTCTGGTGGCAGGCCGGAGCAAGACCGAGATCGCCCGAGCCGAGGACATCTCCACCTCGGCGGTGTCGCAGCGCGCCCAGCGCGACGGCCTCGATGTGATCGTCGCTGCCAGCGCCATGCTCCGGGAGGTGCGATGAGCGTCGTCGGTGTGTTATTGATCGCCATCGGGCTGACCGATCTGTGCCGGCGCCAGGCGCTGCCGTTCTGGGCGCCGGTGATCGCCGGACCTGTGATGATCATCGCTTTCGGTCTGCTGGCCGATCTTGGTTCGATCGGCGCCGTCTGCCTGCTGGTCGGATCGGGGCTGATCACCGTCGCCTGGTTGGTGTTGTCCGGACGTTCCCGGGTCGGAGCCCTGCACCAGGCCGTGCCGCTGACCGTGCTGGTCGCCGGTGTGTTGGTGATGATCATCCTGAGTCCGTTGGCCGGTACGGCCGGGGGAGTGCTCGCCGACTGGCTCCGGGCCACCGGGTGGTACGGCCTGGTCAGCGTCGGACCGGATCGCTTCCTGCTGGTGCTCGGTCTGTTCCTGATCCAGTTGAGCACCGGCAACGAGATCGTCCGGCTGGTACTGGCCGCGACCGGGACGATCAAGCCGTTCGGCGAACCGCAGGCCTCTGATCAACTCCGTGGCGGCCGACTGCTCGGACCGCTGGAGCGGATCTTCATCTTCGGTCTCGGCTTCAGCGGGTACGCGACCGCCGCCGGCCTGGTGATCGCCGCCAAGGGCTTGATCAGATTCCCCGAGTTGAACGCCCGCCGCCGGGGCGGCTCGGTGACCGGTGTCGGCATCGACGAAGTCACCGAGTACTTCCTGCTCGGCAGCTTTCTGAGCTGGCTCATCAGCCTGGCCGCGATCGGCGTCGCCGCACTCGGCTGACCCGATCCCGGTCCGGTGCCGAGCTGGTTTGTCGAGTCAGAACTTGATCACCCGACACCTTGGGTCACGATCGGGCTTACAACGTTGAAACTCGAACGGTACGTCGATACAGTCACTTCATAAGGCTCCGCGCGGGTTGTCGGGATCATCGTGCCCGCTGTCGGAGCGACGGAGGGATAGCGCCAAAGGGGACGCAGATGGTTTCTCGCGACCGCGGAAGCGGCCCGTTCTCCGCTCCGACACGTCTTTCCAGGCGAGGGTTGATCCGCGGCGGCCTTGGGCTTGCCGCGGGTCTCGGCCTCGCCGGAGGGTTGTCGGGATGCGGATCGGCATTGTCGGCCGGAATTGCCCGCACACAGCTCGCACCCGGCACGGTCACCTACTGGAATCTGTTCGGCGGCGGCGACGGGGTCCGCATGGTCGACATGCAGAATGCGTACGAGAAGTCTCCGGGTGCGTCGCCACTCCAAGCGGCGACGTTCAGCTGGGGCAACCCGTACTACACAAAGGTCTCACTGGCCACCGTCGGCGGTGCGCCGCCGGACGTGTGCATCGCCCACCTGACCCGGATGAAGAATCTGGCGAGCGCCGGGCTGCTGACCGAGATCACCGACGACATGCTCAGTCTGGTGGGGTTGAGTCAGAGCGACTTCAACCAGACGGCCTGGGACCAGGCGAAGGTCGACGGGAAGACGTACGCGATCCCGCTGGACACCCACCCGTTCGTCATGTTCTACAACAAGGACGTCTGCCAGAAGGCCGGTCTCCTGGACAGCTCCGGCAATCTCAAGCCGATCCACGGCAAGGACGGCTGGGAGGCTGCGCTGACGGCGGCCAAGAAGGTGACGGGTGCCTACGGAGCGTCGGTCTGCTCGGTCGGCGACACGTCGACTCCCTGGCGCTGGTTCCAGACTCTCTACAGCCAGCGCGACGGCAACACGCCGTGGCTGGGTGACGGCGGGCGGAAGCTCACCTACAACAAGGAACTCACCCTCGACACGCTGGCCTGGATCCAGTCGCTGACCAAGTCCGGCCTGATGCCACCGACCACCGACTACGCCGGCGCGGAAACGATGATGTTCACCGGCAAGTCGGCCTTCTACCTGGAAGGCGAGTGGGAGATCAGTACCGCCGAGGCGGTTCCGGGATTCAAGTTCGGCATGGTTCCGGTGCCGACGATCTACGACAAGCCGGCCGCCCAGGCGGACTCCCACATGTTCGTCCTGCCACGGATGGATCGCAGCGCGGACCAGCTGAAGCGGACCATGGGCTTCGTCAAGTTCCTGCTTTCGCAGAGCATGACCTGGGCCAAGGGCGGTCACGTTCCGGCCTATCTGCCGATCAAGGACAGCGAGGCGTACAAGAAGCTCCTGCCGCAGGCAAACTACGCGCAGGCGGCGAACTATGCGGTCTACGACGCGCCGGCGTGGTATTCCGGCTCCGGTTCCAACTTCGAGAACATCGTCGGCGCCCAGATCGGCCTGGTCCTGCAGGGGATCGCATCGCCCAAGGCCGCGCTCGCCAGCGCCCGCCAACAGCTTGAGATCTACGCGAGGACGGAGAGCCCGCTATGACGGCGACTGCAGAAATCCAATCGGCGCCGGTCGCGCGGCCGACGCGAGACGACGAGAGCGGAAGTCCGCGGACCAAGGGGATGAGCCGGGCCGGCTGGCTCTTCCTTGTGCCCTTCGGAGTCTTCTACGTGTTGTTCCTGATCTGGCCGGTGATCTACATGCTGATCACCAGCTTCTTCAACACCACGATGATCAGGAACGGATTCGGCGGGTTCGCCGGATTCGCCAACTACCAAGAGATGCTGACCAAGCCGGAGTTCTGGTCGGCGATGTGGCACACCATCCAGTTCACGATCTACACCACGCCGCCACTGGTGATCCTGGCCTTCGTCTTCGCTGTGTTGGCCAACCGGGCACAACACGGGCAGTGGTTCTTCCGGCTGGCCTTCTTCGTGCCGTTCATCCTGCCGTCGGCGGCGATCGCGCTGATCTGGACCTTCATCTTCACCCCGGGCACCGGCCTGTGGAACTCGTTCCAGACTCTGCTCGGTGACGATGCTCCACTGCCGGTGCTCGGCACGCCGAGTATCGCCATGGTCGGTATCGCCATCACCACCGTCTGGTGGACGATCGGCTTCAACTTCGTGCTGTATCTCGCCGGCCTGCAAGACATCCCGCGAGAGTTGTACGAGGCCGCCGCGGTGGACGGCGCCTCACCCTGGCAGCAGATCCGGTCGATCACCATCCCGCTGCTGGGCCGGACAACGACGCTGGTGATCCTGCTGCAGATCGTGGCCAGCATGAAGATCTTCGATCAGGTCTACCTGATGACTGCCGGTGGGCCGGGCATCTCGACCCAGGTGCTGCTCGGCCTGGTCACCAACACCGCATTCACCGACTACCGGGTCGGTGCTGCCTCGGCCGCCTCGGTGCTGTTGTTCATCGTCATCCTGCTGATCACCCTGGTCCGCCAGCTGATCGTGCGGGCTCAGGAACGAAGGGAGGCAACGCGATGACCGAGCGTACGGCGGAGACGCCGACCACAGAACAAGGGCCCGATTCCCGGCCACCGCGCCGAGCCCGCAACGGGGTGTCCGCGGCGGCACCGGCACGGCACGTTCCCGAGAACGGTGCCCGGGGCTCCGGACGAACCTTCACCATCGTCGCGTGGACGGTGTTGATCATCTTTGCCGTGCTGTGGCTGATCCCCAGCCTGTGGGCGATCAAGACCTCGCTCACCGACAACGGCGTGTCGGCGGTGGGTGCCGGTGCGATCCTGAAGGACTGGAACCTGACCTTCGCGTCGTACTTCACGCTGCTGTCCGCCGGCAACATCTGGAACTGGTACCTGGCCAGCTTCGTCACCGCAGCGCTGACGACGATCTTCGCCGTACTGTTCTCGGCGATGGCAGCGTACGCGCTGTCCCGGCTCCGGTTCCGGGGTCGGAACGTGATCTTCCTGCTGTTCATCGGCGGCATTTTGGTGCCGCCGCAGGTCCTGATCGTCCCGATCTTCCAGATGCTCAACATCGGTGGGCTGTTGAACACCTACTGGGCGGTGATCCTGCCGCAGATCCCGACTGTGGTCTCCGTCTTCGTGTTCAAGCAGTTCTTCGACGGTATCCCGCGTGACTTCGAGGAATCGGCGCGGATCGACGGCGCGGGCTACTGGCGTTCCTTCCGGTCGATCATCATGCCGCTGTCCCGGCCGGTGATGGCGGCAATGGCGATCGTCACCTTCGTCGGTACCTGGAACAACCTGATCCTGCCGCTGTTCGTCCTGTCCAACCCGAAGCTGATGACCATCCCGGTCGGCTTGGCGACGGTGCAGGGCTCGTACGGCCAGCGACTCAGCGACATCCAGGCGTCCTCGATCCTCGGCGCGTTGCCACTGGTGATCCTGTTCCTGATCTTCCAGCGGCGCATCGTCGAGGGCTTCGCGGGCAGCGGTCTGAAGGGCTGATCAAGCCCGATCGGCCACCCCTGCCCTTGCCGCACCAACTGCTGCACCCCGCACCGTGTACACACGGTGCGGGGTGCAGCACGTGGTGCGGGAGCGGGCGCAGACAAGACGGCAGACACGACGGCAGACACGTGGGCAGACGAGAGGAAGGTGGAGGATGACCGACGATCCCGATGGGTACTTCGGGGCAGACGTCGCCGCAGGCTACGACGACCCGGAGTCGCCGATGTTCCAGGCTGCACAGATCGCGCCGGCCGTCGAACGGTTGGCCGAACTGGCCGGCGATGGGCGGGCTCTGGAGTTCGCAATCGGTACGGGCCGGATCGCGCTGCCGCTGGCCGAACGCGGCGTCCCGGTGGAGGGTATCGAGCTGTCCCGGGCGATGGTCGACCAGTTGCGGACCAAGGCCGGGGGACAGGACATCGAGGTGGCCATCGGAGACATGACGAGCGCCGTGGTGCCCGGTGAGTTCGCGCTGGTCTATCTGGTCTTCAACACGATCATGAACCTCACCAGTCAGCGGGCCCAGACCGACTGCTTCCGCAATGCCGCCCGGCACCTGCGGCCGGGCGGGCGGTTCGTCATCGAGGTGATGGTTCCTGATCTTCGCCGGCTGCCGCCGGGCCAGGACGCGGTGCCTTTCGACGTCTCTGAGCGGCATCTGGGCTTCGACACCTATGACACCGCGACGCAGGAAATGACGTCGCATCACATCACCTTCGTCGAGGGCCGACCGCGTTATGCGGCCGTACCCTTCCGGTACGCCTGGCCGGCCGAACTCGACCTGATGGCCGAGCTCGCCGGGATGGGTTTGGAGAACCGATGGGCGACCTGGTCGGGTGAGCCGTTCACCGGCGAGAGCCGGTCACACGTGTCGGTGTGGCAGAAGGCCTGACTGGGCCGTTCAGCCCAGCGGGATCGCGTTGCGCAGCAGGTCCCGGTCGATCTCGCGGTCGCCGGACTTCTTGATCACTTCGCGGGCCCGATCGGTCTGGTCCTCGACGTTCCACAACAGCACGCCGGCGACACCGCCCCGACCGTCCAGGTAGTACACGACGCCGCGCTCGTGATCACCGTCCCAGGACTCCACCGTCTCGGCGGATGCGTCCAGGCTGCCGACCGCCTCGTACCGGTTGCCGAACAGCTCGGAGTAGAAGTACGGCGTGTAGTCGTACCGCTCGTGTGCTCCGGCGAGGTTCCGGCCCGCCTGGGTGCCCATGGCGTTGGCGTTGTCCACGTGCTCGACCCGTTGTCGGCCGAGGATCGCGTCGGGATAGCTGGCGATGTCGCCGGCAGCCAGGATGTCGGGGTCACTGGTGGTCAGGAACTCGTCGACGATCACGCCGTCATCGACCTCGAGTCCGGCCTTCTCGGCCAGTTCGGTACGAGGCGTGACGCCCAGTCCGACGACCACGGCGTCGGCGTCGATCCCGTCGCCGGATTCGGTGCTGAGCCGAACTCCGTCGGGTCCGGTTTCGCCGCCGGTGATCCTGGTCTGTGGACGCAGGTCGATCCCGTGCTGCCGGTAGAGGTCGGTGAGATGCTCGGCCAGGTGTCGCGGGAACTTCTCGGCATAGATCAGCTCCTGCGGAAAGATCATGATCACCTTGGTGTCGTTCTGGGACAGCCCGGCGGCGAGTTCGGTGCCGATGTACCCGCCACCGACGACGGCGACCTGCCGACCGTTCCCGGACAGCTCCCGCAGTCGACGGTAGTCGTCGACGGAGCGGAAGTGGATGACCCGGTCGTCCTCAGGCAGGTCAAGCCGGGTCGGTTCGCCACCGGTTGCCAGCAGCAGCCGCCGGTAACCCACGGTGTTCCCGCCGGCGGTGATCCGGTGGCGGGCCGGGTCGACCGAGTCGACGGTCACGCCGGTGATCAACTGCGCCCCGGTCTGTTCGACCGTCTTCAGCCAGACCTCTTCGAACTCGAAGTCGGGATCGGTCCACAGCTTCTTGGTCAGTGCGGGACGCGTGACCGGTTCGTCGGGATCGGAACTGATGATCCCGACGCTTCCGTTGGGGTCGACGTCCTGGATCGCCTTGGCGGCGTTGTCGGCGACCATGCCGCCACCGATGATCAGATAGTCGTAGCTGTCTGCCGGTGTGTTGAGTGTGTTCGGTGCGTTCATGACCACTCCTGGAGTTGATGGTCCCTGCTTGATGGTCCCTGCTTGATGGTCCCTGCTTGATGGTCCCTGCTTGATGGTCCCTGCTTGATGGTCCCTGCTTGATGGTCCCTGCTTGACGGCACTGGTTCTCAGTTGATGGAGGCGACCGATCCGGCATCCACCCGATAGTCCGAGCCCGTGATGAAGCTGGCCCGCTCCGAGCAGAGGAAGGCGATCACGGATGCCACCTCCTCGGGCTCTCCGCGGCGCTTGAGTTCGATGTTGGGTCGCTTCTCGGCGAGGAAACTCTCCACCGCCTCCATGGTGCTGACTCCGAGCTCATCGGCGCGCTTGTCCATCATGGCGTCGGTCATCGGCGTCCTGATGAACGCGGGGGAGACGCAGTTGATCAACAGGTTGTCCGAGCCGTACGTCTTGGACAGGCCCTTGGAGATCGCCAGCAGCGCTGCCTTGGCCGCGTCGTAGGGGATCTCTTCGGGATAGGGCTGGATCGCGTTCTCCGAGGTCAGGAAGATCAGCCGTCCGTGGCCGGAGAAGCGAAGATCATCGAGGAACGCGCGGGTGACCCGGACCGGGCCCATCAGGTCGACGGCAAGCGTGTCCTCCCAGCCGTCGTCGTCGATCTCGTGGAAGGCGCCGGTCGCCCCGGTCACGCCCGCGGAGTTGATCAGGATGTCGAGCCGGCCGACGGAGGCGACCTCCTTGCGGAGCCGGGCGATGGACTCAGGATCGGTGATGTCCGCGGCGATGGCGTACAGCCGTTGATCGACCGCGTCACGGTCGGCGCCGGCCGTGAGCGACGCCGCGGCGCGGTCGAGTTCCGCCTGGTCGAGATCGCTGATGATCACCCGCGCGCCCTCGCCGAGCAACAGTCCTGCGGTGGCCAGGCCGATTCCCGAATCGCCGCCGGTGATCAACGCGGTGCGCCCGCTCAGTCCGAGATCCATATCGGATCTTTGCCCGCCCACGGGTCGGGTGAAACGCCGGTCAGCGTTTGTCGGTCAGTCCTCCGGCCAGCAGTTCGGCGAGATGGATCCCGTCGCGTCCGTTGCTGTCCAGCTCGTGGATCTGCGTCCGGCAGCTGAAGCCGTCGGCCAGCACGGCGGTGGCATCGTCGGCCTCCCGGACACGGGGCAGCAGCACCCGTTCGGCGGCGCCCTCGCTGACCTCTTCGTGCCCGCGTTCGAAGCCGAAGTTGCCGGCCAGGCCGCAACATCCCGACTCGAGGTGCTCGACATCCACCCCGGCCGCCTGCAGCAGCTCCTGGTCCTTGTCCCAGCCCATCACCGCGTGCTGGTGGCAGTGCACCTGGGCGATCGCCTTCCCGCCGACCTGGGGCGGCTGGTACCCCGGCGTGTGTTCGGTGAGCAGTTCGGCCAGCGTCACGGTGTGGTCGCGGAGCCGGCGGACGTCCCGATCGGTCGGGAACATCTCCGGCGCGTCGGACCGGAACACCGCCGTGCAGCTGGGTTCCAGGCCGAGTACCAGACCGCCGTCGCGGACGTGGGGCGCCAGCTGCCGTACGGTCCGAGTGAGGACCCGGCGGGCGATGCCCAGCTGACCGGTGGAGATCCAGGTCAGTCCGCAGCAGACCGGCTGTTGCGGCATGGTGACCCGCCAGCCCGCCTCCTCCAGGAGTTCGACAGCAGCACGTCCTACCTGGGGATGGAAGTTGTTGGTGAACGTGTCGGGCCAGAGCAGCACCGTGCCGCGGTTTCCGTCACCGGTGGGGGTGCGGGAGCCGAACCACTGCTGCAGCGTCTGTTCAGCGAACGGTGGGATCTCCCGGTCGGCCAGTTCACCCAGCCGGATCGCCAACCGATGCAGGCCCGGGGTGTGGCTGAGCCGGTTGACCAGCGGGGCCATCCGGAATCTGCTGACCAGTTGGGCGACTGCCGGGACCCAGCCGATGGCGAAGTCGGACCGGGGCCGCTTCCAGGGCCGGCCACGAAAGTAGTGGGCCATGAACTCGACCTTGTAGCTGGCCATGTCGACATCGGCCGGACAGTCGGTCTTGCAGCCCTTGCAGGCAAGGCAGAGGTCGAGAGCGTCGTGGACCGCCTCGGAGCGCCACCCGTCGGTGACCGGACTGTCGCCGTGTCCGTTGACCATCTCGAAGAGCAGCCTGGCCCGGCCACGGGTCGAGTGCTCCTCCTCGCCGGTGACCTGGTAGGACGGGCACATCACCTCCCCACCGGAGTTGGTGTGCTGGCGGCAGCGGCCAACTCCGACGCACCGGTTGGCCGCCTCGGCGAACGAGCCGCCGTCGTGCGGATATTTGAAGTACAGGTCCTGCGGATCCCAGGGTGCCCAGTGGCCGCCCAGCCGAAGGTTCTCGTCCAGCCGGTACGGCGCCACCACCTTTCCGGGGTTCATCCGGTCGGCCGGGTCGAAGACGGCCTTCAACCGGCCGAACGCCTCGACGATCTGGTCGCCGAACATCCGGGGCAGCAGTTCGCCGCGGCTCTGGCCGTCACCGTGCTCGCCGGAGAAGGACCCGCCGAATCCGGCCACCAGATCGGCGGCGCGTTCCATGAACCGGCGGTAGGTCGCCACCCCTTCGGCCGTGTAGAGGTCGAACGGGATGCGGGTGTGCACGCAGCCCTGGCCGAAGTGACCGTACAGACTCGGGCCGGTCTCGCTCGCGTAGCCGAACTCCTGGTACAGCTTGTGCAGACCGCGCAGGTAGTCACCGAGCCGGTCCGGCCCGACCGCCGAGTCCTCCCAGCCCTCGAAGGTGTCCGGGCGATGCGGCACATGCGCCGTTGCGCCGAGGCCGGCCTCCCGGACCGCCCACAGTTCCGACTCCCGGTCCGGGTCGTCGTAGAAGGCGACGTCGGGCTCGTGTTCGGTCTCGTGCAGCGCCTCGAGCAGCTGCTTGCCCTGCTCGTCGACCTCCTCGGTGGTGTTGCCGCCGAACTGCACCATCAGGAAGGCGGCGCCCTCGGGCAGTTCCGCGATGGCCTGCGGATTAAGGCCCTTCAGCTGTTCATCGGTGATCAACTTGTGGTCGACACCCTCGAGCGCGATCGGTTCGTGCGGCAGGATCGCCGGTACGGCGTCGCCGGCCCGGTAGATGTCGGGATAGCCGAGCACGATCAGGCTGCGCTCGGACAGCACCGGGACGAGTTCCAGTTCGGCCCGCAGCACGGTGACCAGTGTCGACTCGCTGCCGACCAGCAGTCCGGCGACATCGAAGTTGTGTTCGGGCAGCAGCGAGTCCAGGTTGTAGCCCGAGACCCGCCTGGGGATGTCGGGGTAGCGCCGGCGAATCTCGTCGGCGTACTCGTCGCGGAGTCGGTGGAGTTGTCGGTAGATGGTCGCCCGGGTGTCGCCGCGCCGCTCGATGGCCGCGTACTCCTCGTCGCTGGTCTCACCGCACCAGAAGCGGGTTCCGTCGTAGGTCAGTACCTCCAGACGGCGGATGTTGTCGACCACCTTGCCGGTGCGCTGCGCTGTTGCGCCGCAGGAGTTGTTGCCGATCATGCCGCCGATCGTGCAGTTCATGTGAGTGGCCGGCTCAGGTCCGAAGCGCAGTTTGTGATCGGCCAGTTGGCGGTTTAGCTCGTCGAGCACGATGCCGGGTTGGACGATGCAGGTGCGGCCCTGCGGATCGACCGACTCCAAGTGATGGCAGTACTTGGACCAGTCGATGACCACGGCGGTGTTGGTGCACTGACCGGCCAGGCTGGTGCCGCCGCCGCGGGACAGGATCGGTGCGCCGAACTCGCGCGCGACGGCGACCGCCTCGACCCCGGCGTCCGTGGTCCGCGGCAGCACCACGCCGATCGGCACCTGCCGGAAGTTGGATGCGTCGGTGGAGTACGCCGCCCGGCTGCCGTCGTCGAACCGTACCTCGCCGTCAACCCGGTCACGCAGGGCCTGCACCATCCCGGGGACGTCGAGATCTTGCGCTCCCTCCGAGCGTTGGACCGGGGCCGGCAGATCAATGGTCGCCATGGTGTTCCTCCTGATGCTTATGCGTCTCCCGACCGATCACCTGGCGTGATCAGACGGCGTACGGTTCGGCGGCGTCCCGCCGGAAAACCAGCCCGAGCCCGGCGCCGGTCCGGGGCACGGTGACTGAGCCGCCGAACGGATCGAGGCAGCCCGCGAAAAGCTCGGACTCGATCCGTTCGTGGTCGGCGAACCACTCGATGTGCCGGAAGTTGGGGGTTGCCGCGGCCGCCTGGGCAGACAGGTTCGGCGCGCAATGGGCCGACACCTCCAGGCCGTTCGCCGCAGCGACGGCGGCGGCCCGTCGCCATTCGGTGAAGCCGCCGCAGCGGGTGACGTCGATCTGCAGGCAGTCGACCACCGGCGCCATCCGAGCGAAATAGACCAGGTCGTAGCCGTACTCGCCGGCAGCCACGTCGATCACTGTGGAAGCCCGGACGGTGTCCAATCCGGCAAGATCATCACTGGACACCGGCTCCTCGAACCAGATCACTCCCAGCTCGGCCAGGGCGTCGGCCATCCGCCGGGCCTGGCCGACCGTGTAGCCGCCGTTGGCGTCGACCAGCACCTGGATGTTCGGACCGACGGTCTCCCGGGTCAGACCGACCCGTCGCAGGTCCTCGTCCGTCCGGCCACCCCAGGACTCGCCGATCTTGATCTTCACCCGTCCGATGTCGCGGTCGGTCCAGGACCTGAGTTGATCGATGAGTTGATCATCGTCGTAGCTGGTGAAGCCGCCGCTGCCGTAGAGAGCGGCCTCCTCGCGGCAGCGGCCGAGCAGATCGGCCGCCGGGACGTCCAGCCATCGGGCAGCCGCGTCCCACAACGCGATGTCGACCGCGGACAGGGCACAGGACACCAGGCCGGGGCGGCCGAGGTTGCGGATCCGCTGCTGCATGGCCTGCCAGTTCTCCGGTACGGAGAGCACACACCGACCCGTGATCACCGGAGCCAGCACTCCGGTGATCAGCGGCACGCAGGCCGCATCGGCATAGGTCCAGCCCAGTCCGACCACGTCGTCGGCCGACACCTCGGCAACGACGATCGTGGTCGAGTCCCAGGCGAGGGTGCCGTCCGCCTCAGGAGTCGGTGTCGGCAGTTGATAGGCCGCGGCCCGGACCTCGCGGACGTCCGGCGCTCGACGGCTCATCTGCCGCGCTCTCCCGGCCTGAACTCCTGCAACTTGGTCTTCGCACCCTGCACCATGATGTGCAGCGCGTTCGGGTCGCCCTTGAGCAGTGAAGCCGCGGTCTCCTTCATCTGCTCGAAGGTGGCATGCGGCGGGATCGGCGGCACCTCCGGGTCGCAGCGGATGTCCAGCACCGTCGGCACGTCGGCGTCCAACCCGCCCTGCCACGCCGCACCGATCTGCTCCGGGTCGTCGACGTGCATCGCGTTCAGCCCGAGTGAGGCGGCGAAGCTGGCGAAGTCGACGTCGGGCAGCACCTGCGATTCCTCGAACTTCGGCGATCCGCCCATCGAGCGCAGTTCCCAGGTCACCTGGTTGAGGTCGTTGTTGTGGAAGATGCAGACGATGCAGCGCGGGTCGCTCCACAGGTGGTGGTAGTGGGCGATGGTGATCAGTTCCGCCATACCGTTCATCTGCATCGCCCCATCGCCGACCAGTGCGATCACCGGCCGGTCGGGATGGGCGAACTTGGCGCCGATCGCGTACGGGACTCCCGGTCCCATGGTGGCCAGCGTCCCGGACAGCGTGGACCGCATCCCGGGCCTGATCTTGAGGTTCCTGGCGTACCAGTTCGTGGACGAGCCGGAATCGGCGGTGATCATCGCGTTGTCGGGAATGCGATCGGAGAGTTCGGAGACGATCAGCATCGGGTTGATCGGATCCGCCTTCACCGTGGCCTCGTTGTGCACGGTCTGCCACCAGTCGGCGATGTTCTTCTCCACCGTCTCCCGCCAGGACCGATCGGAGGTGCGTTCGATCATCGGCAACAGCGCATCCAGGGTGCTGCTGCTGTCACCCACCAGGTTGATCTCGGTCGGGTAGCGCATGCCGATGAACCGGCCGTCGATGTCGATCTGTACGGCGCGGGCCTGGCCGGGTTCGGGCAGGAACTGGCTGTAGGGGAAGTTCGAGCCGATCATGATCAGCGTGTCGCAGTCACGCATCAGCTCGTAGCTCGGCCGGGTGCCGAGCAGGCCGATCGCGCCGGTGACGAACGGCAGGTCATCGGGCAGGACGTCCTTGCCGAGCAGGGCTTTCGCGACGCCTGCGCCGGTTGCCTCGGCCAGCTCGATCACCTGCTGAGCGGCGGGCCGGGCTCCCTGGCCGACCAGGATCGCCACCTTGGAGCCGGAGTTGATCAGGTCGGCTGCGGCGCGCAGGTCCTCCTCACGCGGGACCACCCGGCCCCACGCGGTGCCCGGCGGGCTGGACGGCACCTCCTTGAACGCGTGGCCCGGCGGGGTGTACTCCTCCTCCTGAAGATCGTTGGGGATGATCAACGCCGTTGGCGACCGGGTTGCCTCAGCGGTCCTGATGGCGCGATCGATGGCGTTGGGCAGCTGCTCGGCGACGTTCACCTCGACCAGGTACTCGGCGGCGACATCCTTGAACAGGGTCTTCAGATCGACTTCCTGCTGATAGCTGCTGCCGATCGCGCTGCGTGCGGTCTGGCCGACGATGGCCACCACCGGCGCGTGGTCGAGTTTGGCGTCGTACAACCCGTTCAACAGGTGGATCGCGCCGGGGCCGGACGTGGCGACGCAGACCCCGACACGGCCGCTGAACTTTGCGTAGCCCACCGCCTCGAAGGCGGCCATCTCCTCGTGCCGCGCCTGGACGAACCGGGGTTTGTTGTCGGCCTCGCCGAAGGCTGCGATCAGGCCGTTGATGCCGTCGCCGGGATAGCCGAACACCTGCTCGACCTCCCAGTCCCGCAACCGTCGGAGCAGATAATCGGCAACTGTTTCAGCCATCGCCAGTCCTTCGAAGTGGTGTTTGAAGTGGTGTGTCTTCTGTCCGGTCTCTTGGCCGCTACCCGCGCCGTCGTCGGCGAACCGGGAATGGTCGGGGATGGTGATTGCCGATTCTGAGGATCCTGAGAGCCGATCGTGCTTTTCATCGTCTTCGCGCAAAACCTGAGGGGTGCCCAGTGATCGCTGTTCCGCGGGTCACGGTTCGGGTACCAGGCCGGTGCGGCTGGACGCCCCGAGGAAGGGAGACACGCGTGCGTGCCGGGATCGAGATCGCGGCGTGGTGGCTGGCAGGAGCCCTGATCTGGACAGCGACGGTGTCATCGATCAGCGGCGAGGAGCTGGCGATCGGGTTCGCCGCCGCGGGACTCTGCGCTGTGCTGGCTCGGGTCGCCCGGCGCGCGATTGGCGGGCAACCGGGGCTTCCCGGACGGATGTGGCTGCGCTGGCTGGGGTGGGCGGCGATGGTGCCGGCCGTGGCCTCGGCCGATCTGCTGCGACTTGTCCGGTGGCTCGCTGCGGGCCGGCGGGAACCTGCCCGAGAGGAGCGCTCGGTACGCGTGCCGGTGCCGTCCGGTGACGGCGCGAAGGCGATCACCTGGCGGCAGGGCGCGGTGTTGGCCGTGTCGTCGACTCCCGGCTCGGTGGTCCTGCGGGTCGAATCCGAGGACGGCAGCCTGCAGCTCGACCGGCTCGTCGGCGGTCGGCCCGATCTGAGCGCGCGGGTGGCTCGGCGATGATCTGGATGGTTGCCGTGCTGGTGATCGCGGTGGCCGGGTTGCTGCCCGGTCTGTACCGCAGCGCGACGGGTACGCCCGCCGAACGGCTGATCGGACTGCAATTGATCACCGTGTCCGGTCTGATGATCATCATCGCGTTGGCGATGGTCGCCGGGCAGTCCTCCTATCTGATCGTCGCTGTGGTGTTGGCGCTACTCTCGGCGGCCGGCCTGTTGGTCTTCACCCGGCTGCTGACACCGGACCGGCGGCCTGCGGGGGACCAGGCCGGGGATGACCGTGATTGAGTTGATCTCCGGCCTGGTCCCGGCCCTGGTCACCGGGGGTCCTCGGCCGGTGATCAGCGCCGTTCTGATCGTTCTGGCATTGGCCGTGGTGATGGTCGCTTCCGCCGGTGTCGTCACCGCACGCAGCGCGGTGACCCGGCTGCACTTCTTGGCGCCGTGCAGCACATTGGCACTGCCGTTGCTCGGCATCGCCGCGATCATCCACCAGGGGCTGACCCTGGGCAGTGCAGCGATCGCGGTCAGTGTTGCCGCGGCTGCCCTGTCGGCACCGGTGCTCACAACGTCGATCGCTCGGCTGGTCACGGCCGAGGACGGTGCTGGGCGACAAGACGTGGGGAGGCAGCCCCGATGATCATCGTGATCGCGGCGTTGCTGACCTTGGTGTTGATCGGCGCCGCGGTGGTGGTCTTCACCCGCCGTCCGGCGCAGCAGGCGGTCACCCTGGGCGGTTACGGGGTGTTGCTGTCGTTGTTGTTCGTCGCGGTGCAGGCTCCCGATGTGGCGCTCAGCCAGCTTGCGGTCGGCACCGCGGTGGTGCCGTTGATGGTGATGCTCGCGGTACGCAAGATCACGACGCTGCGTCGGTCGGGCCGGGAGGACCGATGAGCCGCCGGGCGCGGATGGTCCTTCTGGCGCTCGGGTTGGCCGGTGCCGTGGTCGTTCTAGCGGTGGGCGTGCTCGGTCTGCCGGCGTTCGGCGGCCACCGTCATCCCTATCGCGATCTTGCGGTTGCGGCGAGCTTCCGGCATGCGACAGCCAATGCGGTGTCCGCGGTGAACTTCGATCAGCGGGCGTTGGACACCTTCGGTGAGGAGACCATTCTGGTCGCGTCGGTCGCCGGAGTCGCGGCATTGCTCAGGCCGGTGCGCAGGGAACGGCGCCGTCAGGTCGATCCGGAGATGCCGGTGATGGACTCCACCAGACTGCTGACCGCGGTGTTCTTTCCCGTGACGTTGTTGATCGGGATCGATGTCGTCGCCCATGGTGCGATCACTCCTGGTGGCGGCTTCCAGGGTGGTGTGGTGCTGGCAACCGGCCTCCATCTGCTGTACGTCGGCGGTCGCTACCGGCTGTTGGAGCGGATGCGCCCGTTGCCGCTCTTCGAGATCACCGAAGCGGCCGGACTCGTCAGCTTCATCGCGATCGGCCTTGCCGGGCTTGCCGTTGCCGGTCATCTGTTCAGCAACGTCGTTCCGCAGGGTCGGATGGGTCAGTTGACCAGCGCCGGGACTGTCGGGCTGCTCAGCTGTGCGGTCGGCATGGCCGTGGTGAGCAGTGTGGTGATCCTGTTGGCCGGGTTCCTCGATCAGGCGCTGGCGCTGGAGGAGGAACCGGCTGCCGGTCAATGGGACGGTCGAGAAGGCGCGGCCCGGTGATCGGTTTCCTGGCCTACTACCCCTACGCAGTGGCGGGTGCCATCGTGCTTCTCGGGCTGGTCGGTATCGCGATCAGTCGTGATCTTGTCCATGCCGTCGTCTGCCTGTCGGTCTGTCAGTCGGGGACCTACGTCTTCCTGCTGGCGGTGGGATACCAGTACGGCGGGATTGCACCGATCTTCGGGTCGACCGTTCACCGCGGAACGCCGGTCGTCGACCCGGTCGTGCAGGCGCTCAGCCTGACCGACATCGTTGTCTCGGCCGCAATCACTTCCATGCTGCTGGCCCTGGTGATCCAGATCGCGAAACGCCGCGGAACGGTCGATCCGGACGAACTCCGATCGCTGGAGGGCTGAGCCGTGCCCTCTGCTGACACGGCCGGCCAACTGCTGCCCTTGCTGGTGATCATCCCGGTTCTGGCAGCAGCGGTGCTGGTCGGGGTCGGCCAGCGGCTGCCGGGACGCCTGGTCGGGGCCGGCACCATGATGGTCGCGGTCGTGGTCGGTGGCGGTGGCACGGCTGCGCTGATCATCACCGGCCGGCGCCGGATCGTCAGCTGGTTGGGTGACTGGCGGCCCGGTGGCAGCGGCACGGGTGTCGGCATCGCGTTGCAGGCCGATCAGCTCAGTATCGGGCTGGCGCTGCTGGCGGCGACGTTGATGATCATCGCGCTGGGCTTCTCCTGGCACTACTTCCGGGCACCGGGCAGCCATTTCCACGCGTTGATGCTGTTCTTCCTGGCCGGCATGACCGGATTCGCTCTGGCCGGTGACATCTTCACCATGTTCGTGTTCTTCGAGATGATGGGTGTTGCCGCGTACGCCCTCACCGGGCTGAAGGTGGAGGACCCTTCCGCGGTGCAGGGGGCGATCAACTTCGGCATCGTCAATTCGGTTGCGGCCTACCTGTCCTTGATCGGCATCGGCATGGTGTACGCCCACACCGGGGAACTCAATCTCGCCGAACTGTCGCGCAGCCTCGCCGGTGATCACAGCACCTTCGTGGTGATCGCCTTCGTGCTGTTGTCCACCGGGTTCCTGGTCAAGGCGGCTGTGGTGCCGTTCCACTTCTGGTTGGACGACGCCCACGCGGTAGCGCCGACACCGGTCTGTGTGCTGTTCTCCGGGGTGATGGTGGAACTCGGTCTGTACGGTGTCCTGCGGGTCTATCGGATCGGGTTTGCCGCAACCTCCGTCGCGGCCGGTATCGACCGGGTCCTTCTGGTGCTGGGTGCAGCGACCGCGGTCCTGGCGGCGGTGATGTGCCTGCTGCAGCGGCATCTCAAGCGGCTGTTGGCCTACTCGACCATTGCGCACATGGGAATGTTCCTCGTCGCGCTGTCGGTGGGTGACCCGGAGTCGCTTGCCGGCATCGCGCTGTTCGTTCTCGGCCACGCCGCGGTCAAGGGCGCGCTCTTCCTGTGTGCGGGCATCCTGCTCGACCGGTTCGGCAGCGTCGACGAGTTCACCCTGTGGGGTGCCGGACAGCGGCTGCGCGGCTGGGACGGTGTCGGAGTGCGCAGCATCTTCCTGCTGGCTGCGCTCGGCCTGGCCGGGCTGCCGCCGTTCGCCGCGGGACTCGGCAAGTCGCTGGCCGAGACAGCCATGACGGAAGCCGGAGCAGCCTGGGGTCCGCCGTTCATGATCATCATCTCGGCGCTGACCGGGGGAGCGGTGCTACGGGTGTGGCTCCGCGTCGCGGTCGGTGCCGGTAGGAAACCGGAGGGTATCGAGGCGGAGGGGATGAGTGGTGACGAGGAGCTGATGGAGGTCGACGTCGGTGAGGACATTCCCAACCGGATGATCATTTCGGCCGGCGCCCTGGTGGTCATCGGCTGTGCGCTCGGACTGGTGCCGTCGATCGCCGCCCGGGCGACCGTCGCGGCCGACCGCTTCCTTGACGCCGACGGCTACGTCGCGGCCGTCCTGCACGGGCGGATCGGCTATCCGCCGGTAGCGGGGCCGGTGCCGTCCGGCTGGGACCTGCATGGGGTGCTGCTCTCCTGCTTGACCGTTGCGGCGGCCTGCGCCGTCGCGGCGCTGGCGGTGCTGCGGCACCGGCTACCGGGCGGCCTGCGACCACCCGAGGTTGTCCGGAGGCCGGTGCGGTTGCTGCGCCGGGTGCATTCCGGACGGGTCGGCGACTACGTCGTGTGGCTGCTGATCGGCGTCGGCGTCACCGCTGCCATCCTGGCGCCGGCGTAGCTGTTCCCCGCGGTCACTGTCTCGGTGCGTGACTCGGCACACGACGGCAGTCCTCAAGGACCTCGTCCCAGTCGGCGAGGAACCGGCTGAGGCCGAAGTGTTCCAGCGCATGGGCCCGGGCCGCCTCACCGAGGCTCCGCGCGACCTCCGGGTTCTTGATCAACATCTGAATGGTCTCGATCAGGTGGCCGGGATTGTTGGAAACGACGCCGGTGCCCGGCGGAACGGCTGTCGCTGCCTCAGTCGCAGAGAGAGCGACAACGGGCATGCCCAGGTGCATGGCCTCGACACCGCGGTCGGTGTCGCTCCGCTGTCCCACATCAGATGATTGAACCAGGTGACGTGGACCAGCAGCAGATCGTCGCGATCGGCCATCGGGTGACCGCTGGTCGCCGCGGGTCCGTCCGGTGTGTTGTGCTCGAGATAGATCTTCCCCACGCCCTCCGTCTCGGCGCCGAAGGCCCGTGCGAACCACTCCGGTTCGTCGGGGCGTTGGAACACGACGACATCGGGTCGGCTGATGCCCAGCTGCTCGCGGCGTACCTGCTCCACGCCGTCGGGCCAGCGCTGTGGTTCGTCGTCAACGACGAGATAGTGATGCCGGCCGCGGACGAAGGCGTCCGTCCACGACCCATGGAGGTGCCACAGCAAGACCCGCATGCGGTTGAGGTTCCCCGGGTGTGCCGGGGCCGAAACGTCACGCGCGAAACGTCGGTGGTATGCGCCCGGCGGTCTGGGTACCCGATAGCAACGGTGACCACCAGGTGACCCATCGACAACCACCCGAGTGAGCCGGCTTGGCGGTCGGCACGGACCGGAGGAAAGATGATCAAGAAGCTGCACGAGCTCGGCGTCAAGAGCGACTACGCCTACGCGGGTGCGATCGCCTCGATCGGCCTGACGTACATCAGCTATCTGACCAGCCGCGCGAAGAAGGGGTCGGACAAGGCCCAGGCCGACCGGTGGGGGATCTTCATCGCCACCTGGGCACCGACCCTGTTCGCCTTCGGCACCGCGTTGCGGATCGAAGAGACCCACCAGTAGAGAAGCGGCCCGGAGTGCAGTCGGGCCAAGCCGTCCGATCACGTGATCGAAGGAGACAAGCATGGGAAGTGCAACCGAGGATCGGCAGAAGGCTGCCCAGTTGCCGGAAGGTGATGTGATCAGGCTTCTGCTGAACCAGCACGCACAGATTCGGGACCTGTTCGACGAGGTCGAGTCATCGCACGGCGAGCAGCGCCACGATGCTTTCGAGGAACTGCGGGGACTGCTCGCGGTCCACGAGACCGCGGAGGAGATGGTGCTCCGGCCGGTGACCGAGGACATCGCCGCCGACGGCGTTGCTGCCGCCCGGAACTCCGAGGAGCAGGAAGCCAACGAGGTGTTGAAGCAGTTGGAGACGTTCGACGTCGACAGCGCCGACTTCGAGAAGCAGTTCGCGGAGCTGAAGACGAGCGTCGACGAGCACGCCGAGAACGAGGAGCACGAAGAGTTCCCGGCAGTCCTCGAGCACTGTGACGCCGACCAGCGGGCCCGGATGGGCCGGCGGATCGAGGCCGTGGAGAAGGTGGCGCCGACCAGGCCGCACCCCACCGCGGCCGGCAAACCGGCCATGCAGTGGACGGTCGGGCCGTTCGCCGCCTTGATCGACAAGGCCCGCGACGCGGTGGCCAGCATCCGCGACTGACTCCTGTGCTGCGGCTCGTGCCGCGCCGATCCCGGCATCCCGCGCGACTGACGACTCCGCGCGGGATGCTGTGTTGTGCGCACAGTTGCAGGCGAGATCTGGCCTGTCGTGGTCAGCGCGGTGCGGCGAGCGAGGCGAGAGCCCGGTTCTCCACCCGGATGCGGACGGTCAGCACCGCGGCATTGAGCACAGTGAACGCCACCGAGGTGATCCAGGCACCGTGCACCAGCGGCAGGGCCGCGCCCTCGATCACCACGGCCAGATAGTTCGGATGATGCAGCAGCCGGTACGGGCCGCCGCGCACCGGCGCCGTCCCCGGAACGACGATGACTCGGGTGTTCCAGTGCGGCCCTAGCGTGGCGATACACCACCACCGCAGCGCCTGCCCGATGATCGCCAGTGCCAGCATCGGAATGCCCAGCGCGGGAACGAATTCCGGGCCACGGATCCAGACCTCGGCCAGCGCGCCGACGAGCAACCCGGAATGCAGCGCGACAAGCAGCGGATAGTGGCTGCGGCCGTACTCCACACCGCCGCGTTCGAAGGACCATCGGCTGTTGCGGCGTGCCACGACCAGTTCGACGAGCCGCTCGGCGCCGACCGCGAGGATCAGGGCCGTGAACCAGAGCTGCGACGCCATCGGGCTCAGGCCTGCAGCAGGACCAGTTCGAGCGCGAACCCCGGCCCCATCGCCAGCATCAATCCGTACGAGCCGGGCTCTGGCCGCCGCTGCGCGATGGTGTCGTCGAGGACGTGCAGTACCGACGAGGATGAGATGTTGCCGATCCGGCTCAGCGAATCCCAGGTCACGGCCAGCTCACCATCGGTCAGTTTGAGCGATTCCTCGACCGCCTCCAGCACCTTCGGTCCGCCCGGATGGCAGACCCACCAGTCGATGGTGTCCCGGGACAGCCCGTTCTCGTTGAGGAACCGATCGACGTCCTCGGCCAGGTAGGTGCGGATCAGTTCGGGAATCTCAGCCCCCAGCACGATCTGCAGCCCCGAACTGCTGACATCCCACCCCATGGCGCGCTCGGTGTGCGGATAGAGCCGACTTCGGGTGTCGACCACCACCGGGCCAGCGGCAACATCGACCGGTCGACCATTCGGCAGCGCACCGGTCATCACCACCGCCGCGGCTCCATCCCCGAACAGCCCGCTGGCGATCAGGTTCGCCGTCGAGGTGTCACCCCGCTGCAGCGTCAGGGAGCAGAGTTCGACGGTGACCAGCACACCGACCCGGTCCGGGCGGCCGCGAAGGAATTCGCTGAGCCTGGCCACCCCTCCGGCGCCGGCGGCACAGCCGAGGCCGACCAGCGGCATCCGAACGACGTCCTCGCGCAGGCCGAGATCAACCATGATCCGCGCGTCAAGCGACGGCACCGATACCCCGGTGCTGCACGCCGCGATGATCACATCGACCTGCTCCGGTGCCACGTCGGCGGCGGTCAACGCCTCTCGAACCGCCTCTTCGGCCAATCGACAACCGGCCTCGAGGAATGCGTCGTTGGCGACGCCGAAGTCGGTCAGACCGGCATAGCGTTCGACCGGCAGAGCCAGGTGTCTGGTCTGCACGCCGGCGTTACCGTGCACCTTCTCCAACAGCCGCCGGCGTGGGCCGTCCAGGCCGACGAAATCGGCGAACGCCTCGGTCAACTGCTGTTGCGGATAGCTGTACGGCGGCAAGACGCCCTTGGTCGCCAGAATCTTGGGCGTTCCGGACATCGACGTCGGATGATCGGTTCTCACCGCAGTGATCGGCTGGTTCACGATCTCCGCATACCCTTCCTGGCCGGTTCGCAACCGTTGCAAGGCTGCGGGTTTCAACTGCCCGGCTCGGGGAACCACTTCCAGGGGTGACGCCGGATCGGCCGGCGGACGCGGAACCGGAGGGGACCCAGCTATGAGGCTGAAGCAGCTCGGAGGAGTGATCATCGGGCTTTCCGTCGGTGCAGCGCTCGTGGCCTGTGGGCCGAACAGCAATCAGCCTAGCTCCGGCTCTTCCGGCAAGTCCCAGTTCAGCAAGTCGGTCGGCGGGGAGTTGAAGACGTACGGCTTCAACCCGTCCGACGAGGTCGGCAAGTCACGGTCTGATTACGCGACGGCCCAACTCAACGGCGTCAAGGTCACCATGGACACGTCGAGCTTCGACACTCAGAAGTTCGCTGCTCAGGCTGCCGCCGGCCAGGTGCCGGGATTGATCTACGCCGATCGCGCGCAGATCGACACCTTGGCCGACAAGAAGTTGATCATGCCCCTCGACCAGTGCTATGCGACCTGGGGTGTCAACCCGAGCCAGCGTTTCTACTCGTCGGTGATCAACGACGTCACCTATCAGGGCAAGGTCTACGGGATACCCGAGTTCTTCCAGGCCGAGGCGATCATCGCCAACAAGCGCGTACTGCAGAAGTCCGGCGTCTCCCTTGACCAACTGGACACCTCCAAGCCCGACCAGCTGCTCGCGGCCGCGAAGAAGATGACCGCGATGTCGGGAGGGAAACCGACCCGATTGGGCTTCGTACCCGACATGCCAGGATCGGCCGCCATCTGGCTGGCGGTGTTCGGAGGCAGGACGGTCGACCAGAAGGGCAAGCCGACCCTGAACGATGCCAACAACGTCAAGGCCCTGACCTGGTTGAAGCAGCTGTCCGACGCGCAAGGCGGCTACGCCAAGGGCAAGAGCCTGCTGGACTCGATGGACGTCTTCGGCGCGAAGAACCAGTACGTGAAGGACCAGGTCGGCGCACAGGTGTGGGCACAGTGGTATGTCAACGTGCTGTCCGACTACAAGAAGAACGTCGACATCGCAGCGGTCCCGATCAAGACCCTCGACGGCAAGACGCTGGCGATGGCCGGTGGTGCCGCGTACGCCATCCCGGCGAAGAGCCCGAACCCGTCGGCCGCCTGCGCCTGGGCTATCAAGATCACCTCACCGGAGGCGTGGCAGAAGGCGAGTGAGGCCCGACAGAAGACCGTGCAGAAGGATGACTCGATCAACACCGGCCTGTTCACCGGCTCACCGGTTGCCGACAAGGCGAACAGGGACCAGTTCGTCAAGTCCAGCGGCAACGCCGACTTCGACCAGGTGATCAACACCTACTACAAGATCCTGCCGGACAACCGCCCGATGGGAGCATCCGCCGTCGGCCAGTCGATCACCGACAACCTGAACAACGCGGTGATCGTCGCGCTGTCCGGTGGCAAGTCGCCCCAGAAAGCGCTCGACGACGCCCAGGCAGCCGCGCTGCGGGCCTGGGCACAGTCCAACGCCGGGCGGAACGGCTGATCACCGATGGCCGTGACGCTTCGACCGGCACGGGTCCGGGTCAGACAGGCCAGTCGCCGTGAGGTGCTGGCCGGCTATCTGTTCATCGCACCCTGGGTCGTCGGCTTCCTGATCTTCACCGTGATCTCGATGAGCTGGAGCCTCGGCCTGTCGTTCACCCACTTCGATCTCGCCAGCAACTCGGCGACGGCGGCCGGGCTCGATAACTACAAGCTGATCTTCGGCGATCCGAAGGTGCTGACGTCGCTGTTCAACACGTTCGTGTACGCGATCATGGCGGTCCCGCTGGAGCTGGCGTTCGCGATGGTGCTGGCGCTGCTGCTCAACGGCATGGTGCGGGGCAGCGGAGTGTTCCGGACGATCTTCTACCTGCCGAAGATGACACCGCACGTCGCCACCGCATCGGTCTTCCTGTTGTTGCTGAACGGCAACGTCGGCGCCATCAACCAGTTCCTCGGCCTGTTCGGCATCAACGGTCCGCAATGGCTGACCGATCCGCACTGGGTGAAGCCGTCGATCGTGATGATGACCCTGTGGGGTGCCGCCGGCTCGATGGTCATCCTGCTTGCCGCGCTGCAGAACGTCCCTCGCGAGTTGTACGAGGCGGCCCAGGTCGACGGAGCCAACCGCTGGCAGCAGTTCTGGCGGCTCACTCTGCCGATGATCTCGCCGGCGGTGTTCTTCCTGGTGATCGTCAACACCATCGCCGCGCTGCAGGTCTTCGACCAGGCGTACCTGTTGTTCTTCCGTGACGCCAACGGATCGGCGCCGGACGCTGCGCTCTTCTACGGCGTCTATCTCTTCCAGCAGGCCTTCCAGCAGTTCAACTTCGGTCTGGCCGCCGCGATGGCCTGGCTGTTGTTCGTGATCATTCTGATCATCACGCTGATCCAGATGAAGATCGGCAACAAGCTGGTCTTCTACGGAGGGGGTCGGGATGACTGACCAGGTCACCAACCCGGTGAGCAACCCGGTGCCGGGGCAGTTGCCCGGTCGGCTGACCACCGGTGCGGCGGCTGCACTGTCCGAGGCTGACCGGGGTGCCGAGTCGGTGCCGGATCGCGGTCCGTCGATGGTCGTCCACCGGATCGGTCAGGTCGTCCGGTGGTTGTTGATGATCGGCTTCTCGGTGCTGTTCCTGTATCCCTTCGCCTGGTTGATCGCGGCCAGCCTGAAGCCGCGAGGAGACGTCTTCGACAACCGGCTGATCCCCAGGACCTGGCGTTTCGACAACTACGTCGAGGTCTGGCACCAGTTGCCGCTGTTGGCCTGGGTCGGCAACTCGATGTTGATCGCGGTCCTGGCCGCAACCCTGGTCACCCTGTCCAGTTCCTTGGTGGCGTTCGGCTTCGCGTACTTCCGGTTCCCCGGACGACGGCTGCTGTTCGGGCTGGTGCTCGCCTCGATGATGTTGCCCGGGGCAGTGACGCTGATCCCGAACTATCTGATCTGGAAGACCACCGGCTGGCTGGGCACGAACGTGCCCCTGTGGGGAGCCAACCTGTTCGGTTCGGCGTTCTACATCTTCCTGATGCGGCAGTTCTACTCCGGGCTGCCGCGTGATCTCTTCGAAGCGGCACGCGTCGACGGCTGCTCCTACTTCGGTCTGTTCCGCAGGATCGCGTTCCCGCTGGCCATCCCGTCGACGATCATCGTCTGGATCTTCGAGTTCCAGGCCTCCTGGAGCAACTTCATCGGGCCGCTGATCTATCTCAATCTCGGCAGCCCGAAGCAGTTCACCGTTCCGCTCGGGATCAACTATGCGATGACGATGTACAGCCCGACGGCCGGCGGACACGGCGACTACCAGTACGTCATGGTCGCTTCGCTCGTGGTCACCATTCCGATGATGATCATCTTCGCCTTCGGCCAGCGGTACTTCATCGAGGGGGCGACAACGGTCGGCATCCGCGGCTGACGCGTCGGTCCGCGTGCCCTCGCTGCTCGGCTCTCGTTGCCCGGTGCCTGTGCTGGGTGCCGAATTCGTACCACGTGGTGCGAATTCCGACTCTCAGCGGCCTTCCGGCGTCGATTTCGTGCCATGTGTTGCTGAATCGACAGCCCTAGGGGTGGGCGGCGTCGAATTCGTACCACGTGTTACCGAATCGACGGCCTCAGCGGTGGGCGGCGTCGAATTCGCGCCACGTGTTACTGAACCGGCGGCCTCAGCGGTGGGCGGCGCCGAATTCGCACCACGGGGTACGAATTCCGGGCTCGCAGCGGCATCCGGCGGCGAAATCGCGCCGAGTGTTACCGAATCGACGACCCGCGACCAGCTGTCCACCGCCCGGTACGGCGGCCGGCCCTGGCAGGACACCCTGGGTACGCGCTTGGCGTTCGGCCGCCCCGGCGTCCCCGCCGTGCAGTGCTTCGAGGGCTCCGTGCGTGCCCGCGCTGCCGTGCTCTGACGATCAGGCCGGCGGCCACCAGCAGCACGAACGGAACCAACCGGGCAGCCAAGCCGAGTCCGGACAACGGTGGATCGAGCAGCATCTGGCTGCCATAGCGCTGGACGAATAGGTCTTCACCCCGCCGACCGACACAACAGCGTGCTCGACGCGAGGGCCGTTGTCATCGAAGCCACCGCCGAGGAGGATGAGATCATGATCGAAGACAGCGACTACCGACTTGCCCTGGGCAAACGCGCCGACGACCTCGGCCTGATCCTGGCCCAGGTGGGGCAGAGCTACGAACTCCGACCTGCGGAATCGCCACCCAACTCGGTCCCCGAGTTCATCGGTGTCGATCTCGCCGAGATCGATCAGTACCTGACGGATCGGGAACAGCAGGCCTGAGGCTTGGAGACTGCCGGGTCGAGGGACGCCGTCGGGCGTCGCCGTTAAGGTGCTTACAGGCGGGTATGTAGTCGGGTGTCCACGGGTGGAGCGGGCCGTGGCCCACCGGCTGGGAAGAGCGGAGGTCGACGAATGAGCATCGGCAAGGCGTTCCTGGGCTGGCCTGTGATCCGCCAGTTCACCGGTGCCGATCCGCTCGGCCGCGGGGCCGCTGCCGAATCGCCGCGGACCCGGCAGCGGACCGCCCGCACCGAGACCGCGGACAAGGTCGTCAAGAGCGTCTGCCCCTACTGCGCCGTCGGTTGCGGTCAGAACGTCTACGTCAAGGACGGCCGGGTCACCCAGATCGAGGGCGACCCGAACTCGCCGGTCTCCCGGGGCAGGCTGTGCCCCAAGGGTGCGGCCAGCGAGCAGTTGGTCAACGCGCCGAACCGGATCAAGCATGTGATGTATCGACGCCCCGGCGGCACGGAGTGGGAGCGGCTGGACGCCGACAAGGCGCTGGACATGATCGCCGACCGTGTCGTCGAGTCCCGCCGGCGCTGGTGGCAGGACACCGACGAGAACGGCCAGCCACTGCGCCGGACCATGGGCATCGCAGCCCTCGGCGGTGCCACCCTGGACAACGAAGAGAACTATCTGATCAAGAAACTCTTCACCGCGCTCGGCGCGATCCAGATCGAGAACCAGGCCCGCATTTGACACAGTGCAACGGTTCCCAGTCTGGGAGCCTCGTTCGGCCGGGGCGGTGCCACCGGCTTCCTGCAGGACCTGCAAAATTCCGACTGCATCGTGATCCAGGGCTCCAACATGGCCGAATGCCACCCGGTCGGTTTCCAGTGGGTGACCGAGGCCAAGGAGCGTGGCGCTCGGGTGATCCATGTCGATCCCCGCTTCACTCGCACCTCGGCGCTGGCCGACACGCACGTGCCGATCCGGGCAGGCAGCGACATCGCCTTCCTCGGCGCGATCGTCAACTACATCCTGAGCAACGAGAAGTACTTCAAGGACTACGTCCTGGCCTACACCAACGCCTCGCACATCATCGACGAGAACTTTAGGGACGTCGATGATCTTGACGGCGTCTTCTCCGGGTACGACGCCGAGAGCGGCAAGTACGATCCGGACACCTGGTCCTACGCCGGGATGACCGAACACGCCGCGACCTCCGGTCCCACCTCCCACGCAGAAGGTGAGGACGAGGAGCAGGAGACCCGCCAGGAGGAGCAGCAACAACAGGGGCAACAACAGGGGCGACAACAGGGGCGACAACGGGAACAACAAGATCAGGACGGCAGCAGACACGGCAGCGGCGTCTCGGCCTCCGGGGAGCATGCGGAGTCCGAGTCCAGCCGGGCCGCGGCGTACGAGCTGGGCGGGCACGGCGCGGCGATGGGGGCCAAGGGCATTCGGAAGGACGAGACCCTGCAGGACCCCCAGTGCGTCTTCCAGATCCTGCGCCGGCACTTCGCGCGCTACACGCCCGAGATGGTGCAGGAGGTCTGCGGGGTCACCCCGGAGCAACTGCTCGACGTCTGTCAGGCGGTCACCGCCAACAGTGGCCGGGATCGGACGACCGCCTGGGTCTACTCCGTCGGCTGGACCCACCACACGGTCGGCATCCAATACATCCGGACGGCCGCGATCATCCAACTGCTGTTGGGAAACATCGGCCGGCCCGGTGGCGGGATCATGGCGCTGCGCGGTCATGCGAGCATCCAGGGGTCGACCGACATCCCGACCCTGTACAACCTGTTGCCCGGTTATCTGCCGATGCCGATGGCCGGTCAGCACCACTCGCTGGACGCCTACGTCGAAGGCATCGCCAGCCCGGACCAGAAGGGCTACTGGGCCAACGCCCGCACCTACATCGTCAACCTGTTGAAGGCCTGGTGGGGTGATGCGGCGACCGAGGACAACCAGTACTGCTTCGACTACCTGCCGACGCTGACCGGTGATCATGGAACGTACGCCACCGTGATGGACATGCTGGACGACAAGATCGACGGCTACTTCCTGTTCGGCCAGAATCCGGCCGTCGGCTCCGCGCACGGCAAGATGCAGCGGCTCGGCCTGGCCCGGCTGAAGTGGCTGGTGGTGCGCGACTTCAACATGATCGAATCGGCCACCTTCTGGAAGGATTCGCCGGAGATCGAGACCGGTGAGCTGAAGACCACCGACATCGACACCGAGGTGTTCTTCCTGCCTGCCGCGGCGCACACCGAGAAGTCGGGCAGCTTCACCCAGACGCAGCGGATGCTGCAGTGGCACCACAAGGCGGTCGAACCGCCGGGTGACTGCCAGAGCGATCTGGACTTCGTCTTCAGGCTCGGCCAGAAGATCCGGCGGCGGCTCGCCGGGTCGACCGACGACCGGGACCGGCCGATCCTCGATCTGACCTGGGACTACGAGGCCGAAGCCTCCGGGGAGGTGTCGGCCGATTCCGTGTTGCGGGAGATCAACGGCGAGTTCGTCTCCGGAGAGCACGCCGGCAGCGCGCTGGCCAGCTACCAGCAGATGGCCGACGACGGCTCGACCGCCGGCGGCTGCTGGATCTACACCGGGGTGTACGCGGACGGGATCAACCAGGCGGCAAGGCGGCGACCAGGATCCGAGCAGAGCTGGGTCGCCCCGGAATGGGGCTGGGCGTGGCCATCCAACCGGCGGATCCTCTACAACCGGGCCTCGGCCGATCCGGACGGCAGACCCTGGAGCGAGCGCAAGGCGTACCTGGTCTGGGACGAACAGGAGCAGAAGTGGACCGGGCCGGACGTCCCGGACTTCGAGCCGACCAAGGCGCCGTCCTACCGGCCCGACGAGGACGCCACGGGACCGGATGCGTTGGCCGGGGACGACCCGTTCGTCATGCAGGCCGACGGCAAGGGCTGGCTGTACGCGCCGTCCGGGCTGCTGGACGGCCCGCTACCGGCCCACTACGAGCCGCAGGAATCGCCGTTCAGCAACGCCTTCTACAGCCAACAGTCCAACCCGGCCCGCGAAGTGTTCCCCCGGCCGGACAACCTGCAGAGTCCGTCCGGCGACGAACCGGGCGCCGACGTGTTCCCGTACGTGTTCACCACCTACCGGCTGACCGAGCACCACACCGCCGGCGGGATGAGCCGCTTCCAGCCGTACCTGTCGGAGCTGCAACCGGAGTTCTTCTGCGAGATCTCTCCCGAACTGGCCGCCGAGCGGGGGCTCCGAACATCTCGGCTGGGCGACGATCATCAGCCCCCGAACCGCCATCGAGGCCCGGGTGATCGTCACCGAACGGATGGTGCCCCTCCGGGTCGCCGGACGCACCACCCACCAGGTCGGGCTTCCGTACCACTGGGGCGTCGGACAGGACGCCCTGGTCAGCGGTGACTCGGCGAACGACCTGTTCGGAGTGACCCTTGACCCGAACGTGCACATCCAGGAAAGCAAGGTCGCCTCCTGTGACATCCGGCCCGGCCGACGGCCGCGCGGACCGGAACTGCTGGAGTTCGTCGCCGACTACCAACGGCGGGCCGGGATCACCACCGACACCGGCAACTCCCGGCGGACACCGTCCGACAGTCCGAACGCCGGTCCGCGGATCAACGGGATCCGCCCGAGGACGGACCGATCGGGGACCGAGGAGGCATGATGAAGTTGCCGTTCGATCTGCCACTGAACCAGTCGTTCGAGGCCGGCCCCGAGGGACCGGCGGTCGATGCCGGCTGGACCGAACCGCCCAGCCGCAAGGGGTTCTTCACCGACACCTCGATCTGCATCGGCTGCAAGGCCTGCGAGGTGGCCTGCAAGGAGTGGAACGGGGTCCCCCAAGACGGCATCTACGAACTGCTCGGCAGCTCCTACGACAACACCGGCGCGTTGGGGGCGAGCACGTGGCGGCATGTCGCGTTCATCGAGCAGCGCAAGCCGCTGGGCGGCGAGCAGACCCGCGTCGCCGAGCCGGAGGCGGGCGGACCACCGGTTGATCTTGGCATGCCGTCGTTCAGCCGTCCGGGTGAGTCCGGGCAGGGTGAACGGTCGGACTTCCGTTGGCTGATGAGTTCCGACGTCTGCAAGCACTGCACCGACGCGGCCTGCCTGGACGTGTGTCCGACCGGGTCGCTGTTCCGGACCGAGTTCGGCACGGTCGTAGTACAGGACGACATCTGCAACGGTTGCGGATACTGCGTGCCGGCCTGTCCGTACGGGGTGATCGAGCGCCGGGAGGGCGAACCGGGCGTCAAGAACGTCGGCATCGCCCAGAAATGCACCCTGTGCTATGACCGGCTGGGTGCCGGCAAGACGCCGGCCTGTGCGCAGGCCTGCCCGACCGAGTCGATCCAGTTCGGCGATGTCGACGAACTGCGGGAGCGGGCCCGGCAGCGGATCCGAAAGCTGCACGACGCCGGAGTCACCGACGCCCGGCTGTACGGCGCCGATCCCGATGACGGTGTCGGCGGGGCGGGGGCGTTCTTCCTGCTGCTGGACGAACCCGAGGTGTACGGGCTGCCGCCGGATCCGGTGGTCACCACCCGGGACCTGCCGGCGATGTGGAAACGGGCGGCGGTGGCCGCTGTCGGGCTGGCGGCAACTGCGGTGGCCGCGTTCGTCGGGGGCAGACGATGAGCGCCGACCGACCGGCCGGCGTCGGCCCCGCGCCCGGGCCGGCACCGAGCACCAACGGGCGTCGGCGACGGGGTGGCGGCGGGCGCCGGGAACAGCCGGTGGTGCCCGACGCGAAGTTCGAGTCCTACTACGGCCGGCCCGTGGTCAAGGCGTCGCCGTGGAAACCCGACATCCCGACGTACTTCTTCACCGGCGGCCTCGCCGCAGGGTCGTCGCTGCTGGCGGCCGGCGCGGATCTGACCGGGCGGCCGGCGTTGCGACGAGTGTCCCGGGTCAGTGCCCTCGCCTCGGTCGGCGTCAGCCTCTACACCCTGGTGCACGACCTGGGCCGTCCCTCCCGCGCGCTCAACATGCTGCGCGTGATCAAGCCGACCTCGCCGATGTCCCTGGGCACCTGGTCGCTGACCGCGTTCGGTCCGGCGGCCGGTGTCGCCGCGGTAGCCGAACTCGCCCCGACACTGGAGCGGAGACTGCCCGAGCCGCTGCGCTGGGTCGCCCGGCTGCTGGGCCGGTCGGCCCGACCGGCCGGATTGGCGGCTGCCGCGGTCGCGCCGATGGTGGGCACCTACACCGGGGTGCTGATCGCCGACACCGCGACCCCGACCTGGCATGAGGGCCAACGCGAACTGCCGTACATCTTCGCGGCGTCCGCAGCGACCGCGGCCGGCGGTCTTGGCATGATCGCCGCACCGGTGGCCGAGGCCGGTCCGGCGCGCCGGATGGCCGCGATCGGGGCGGCGGTGGACCTGGCTGCCGAATACCGGATGGAAACGTCGCTGGGCATCGTCGCCGAGACCCTCCACGAGGGCCGGGCCGGGCGGCTGATGAAGGCGAGCAAGGTCCTCACCGCGGCCGGCGCGGTCGGCGGCATCGTGCTCGGTCGGCGAAGCCGGATCGCCGCGATGGCCTCCGGCGCCGCCCTGGTCGCTGGGTCGGTCTGCACCAAATTCGGCATCTTCGAGGCCGGACAGGCCTCCGCCCAGGATCCCAGGTACACCGTCGTTCCGCAGCGACAACGGATGGAGCGCGGCGGTTCGCATGGTGCAGTCAGCACGTGAGTCGGGTGATCGGCCAGCGGGATCAGGAACCGGAGGTGTTGTCGGCGCCCAGGCGCTGGGCGCCCTCAAGCAACAACGCGTGTACGAACGCCTGCGGGAAGTTGCCGCGCAGTTGGCGCTGATCGACGTCGAACTCCTCCGAAAGGATTCCCGGCGGCCCGCAGACGCTGCGCTGGATGTCGAAGTAGCGGTAGGCCTTCAGCCGGTTCCCCCTGCTGGAGATGGGCCAGGCTGAGGATGAATCCGCACAGCGTGAAGGCCCCCTCGGCAGCGCCCAGGGGTCGCTCGTCAGGTCGGAAACGATAGACGTGCCCGTCCATCACCAGATCCTTCTCCACCTGACGCAGGGTGGCGACGGTCCGCGGGTCGTCGGCGGCCAGCGCGCCCCGCACCGGTGGTAGCGCCAGTGAGGCGTCGACGCCCGGATCATCGGGGCTGCGCTGCCACCAGCCGCCGCGGGAGAGTCCTCGCCGGGTGGTCTCGGCCAGGATCGCGTCGGCCAGGGCGCTGATCCGGGCCGACTGGGTGGCCGGTGCCTCGCGGCCGATCGCGCGGAGTGCCGCGACGACGCAGAGCCGCGACTGGGTCCACCAGGCGTCGTCGAGCTCCCAGATGCCGGCGTCGGGCTTGTGCCAGCGCCGCTCGATCACGTCGATGGCGATGTCGATCGCCTGGTGGTGATCATGACCGAGCCGGTCCAACCGGGCACCGGCGGCCAACAGTTGCAGCAGTTCGCCGACCGCGTCGAGCTGGAACTGCCTGTTGGCCTGGTTGCCGACGCGGGCGACTCCTCCCGGGTAGCCCGGCAGATCGTCGAGCTCGGTCTCGTCGGGAACGTCGCTGCCGTCGATTCGGTACGCCGGCGCCAGCCGATCGCCGTGCTCCAGCAGCCGGGCAGTGGTGAACTCCAGGGCGTTGTCCAACAGCGGCAGGGCCCGGTCGCCGACCGCGCCGGCCAGCCCGGCGTAGGCCTGATCGCGGATCCAGACATAGCGGTAGTCGTAGTTGCGGCCGCGTTCGGCCCGCTCGGGCAGGCCGAGGGTTGCTGCAGCGACCATCCCTCCGGCCGGACTGGTCAGACCACGCAGCAACACGTACGCCTGCTGAGCATCCCGTGGCGCCGCGGTGCCGGAGAGGTCGGGCCGGCCCTGCTGCCAGCGCTCCTGCGTGGTCTGCCACAACCGGTCGGGGTCGGGTCGGTCGGGCAGCGGTCGATCACTGATCTCCAACACCAGGTCGTAGCGCCGGCCGGGTTCGACGATCAGGTCCCCGCGGAACCGGTCATCGCTCCACCGGCCCTCCGGCGCGCCGGTCCAGCGCACGTACAGCGGGCCCAGCCGCCAGGTCCAGTCGCCGTTCTCAGATTGCTCGTTGTGCTGCTTGTCGTGCTGGCTGCGATGGTGGCGGCGTTCGGTCATCGGGGTGGCGCCGAAGTCGCCGCGTAGCTGCAGGTCGATGTGGACCCGGTTGCGTCGTTCGGCAGTGATCCGCCGCAGCAGCACCAGCCGGTGCGGGTCGCCGGGGTAGGCCAGAGCCTCGCGGCAGCCGACGATGGCGTGTTCCCGGACCACCCAGCGGCTGTTCCAGATCAGGCTCCCGTCCTCGTAGCTGCCGCCCCAGACGAACGGCATGGTCGGTGTGACGGCATAGATCCCGGGTCCGCCGATCAGTTGGGAAATGACGGCGGGGGAATCCCAGGACGGTGCACACAGCCAGCCGATCTCACCGCGTGGTCCGAGCACGGCACCCCGTGACCCGTCGGCCAGCAGGGCGTACTCCCGCAGGACATGCAGCGGGTAGTCGTCGGTCAGCGTGTGCCGGTTCACCGCCGGACCTTGCGGACCAACACACCGGTCCCCGCGGCCAGCGCCGCGGCTGCTCCCAGGAGCTTGTACTTGTTGCGGGCGAGTGCGAGTTGCGGTGCCCGGGCCTTGGCCTGATCGTCGAAGGCGCCGTGGGCGCCGAAGTCGGCTCCCTCCGGGCCGTCGGCCGGCTCCCAGAGATTGACGGGTGCATCGGGATCCTGCGGTTCCCCGGTCTGTTGGCTCCGATAGCCGGTCCGGGCCAGATACCGGTCGAGCAGTCCGGGTGCGACCTTGTTGCCGAGAATGGTCAGCACGGTGCTGGCACCCACCCAGTATTCGCGCTGCCGGGGATGGTCGGCGGCGTACAGCACGGCCTGCGCCGCGATCTCGGGCTGGTAGATCGGCGGCACCGGTTGGGCCTTCTGGGGCATCCGGGACAGCAGCCAGCGGAACTGTGGGGTGTTCACACCGGGCATGTGCACCATCGTCGTGTGCACGTTGCTCTTGTCGTGCAGCAGTTCGACCCGGAGCGCCTCGTTGAAGCCGCGGATGCCGTGCTTGGCGCCGCAGTATGCCGATTGCAGGGGGATCGACCGGTAGGCCAGGGCGGAACCCACCTGGACGATCGTCCCCCGGTTTCGGGCCAGCATGCGCTGCAGCACCGCTGAGGTGCAGTAGACGAATCCGAGGTAGGACACCTCAGTGGTCCTGCGGAACTCCTCGGTCGTCATCTTCTTGAACGGGGAGAACACCGAACTGAATGCAGCGTTGACCCAGACGTCGATCGGCCCGAGCTCGGTCTCGACCCGTTCCACGGCGGCCTCGACCGCGTCGGCGTCACTGACGTCGACCGGAACGACCAGCGGTGTGCCGCCACGGAGGCGTACGTCCTCGGCTGCGGCCTGCAACCCCTTCTCTCCTCGGGCCAGCAACGCGACCGCAGCTCCACGTTCGGCGAACGCCCGGGCGCAGGCCCGGCCGATTCCGCCGGAGGCACCGGTGACGACGACTACAGAGGACATGGGCTCCTTCTCCGGGGAATGTGTGTGCTCACTGGTGCTGCTGGCGTTGTTCGGCCAGCGAGTAGCCGAAGTGCAGGAAGTCGGCGATCGCCAGTTCGCTGAACACGGCCATGGCCAGCCGCGTCAGGGTCGGTGCGAAGACCTGTCCTGCGCCGAATCCGGTGGCAATCCAGAGTCCGATGCAGAACGGGCAGCTGATCAGCTCTCCGACGGCTTTCTGCATCCCGGTGCCGCGGACCTCCTCACTGAGTTCGGCCTCGCCCGAGGTGCCGAGGTAGCGAGTGAACGGTGCGCGTAAAGGACTGGTCACCGGATCCTTGGAGATCAGCCGGGCGACCTTGTGGGTCGCGACGCCGGCCAACATGATGTCCAGGACGCCCGGCGGCCCGGCACGGCGGAGGCGCCGGCCGACCAGGGTCAGTCCGCCAGCCAGTCCGCCGTAGGTGGCCATCACGGTGAGGTAGGCGCCGAGCGGCCGGTCTGCGGATCCGGAGTATTCGGCTGCCACCCGCTGCCACCAGTGTCGGTGTGCGTGTCCGGGCGCGGTGCTTGCTGCCGCTGCCATGGCACCTCCTGTCGTGACGATCCTGGACAGTCGGCCTGTGCCCAGCCACGGCAGGCTTCAATCACCGGGCCAAGTTGCCCCTCAGCGAATGATCAGCCGGTAATCGCCGGCAGCTACGACCTCACCGATCACCGGATAGCCGGGCACCTCGCCGACCACCAGCAGCCCGCCGCTGGTCTGCGCGTCGGCCAGCAAGATCAACTCGTCCTCGCCGACGCCGGAGACCAGCTGCGGCGTGACCCAATCAAGATTGCGCCGGGTCCCGCCGCTGACGAAACCGTCGGCCAGCGCCTGCCGGGCACCGTCCAGATAGGGCACGGCCGCAGCGTCGATGATCAACGACACCCCGGAGGCACGGGCCAGTTTGTAGCCGTGGCCGAGCAGGCCGAAACCGGTGATGTCGGTGGCGGCCACCGCGCCGGCGTCGAGGGCTGCCCGGGACGCGTCGGCATTCAGCGTCGCCATCGATTCGATCGCCTCGGTGAACACCTCGCCGGTGGCCTTGTGCCGGTTATTCAGTACGCCGACGCCGAGCGGCTTGGTCAGGGTCAGCGGCAGTCCGGGGCGTGCCGTGTCGTTACGCAGCAGCCGGTCCGGATGGACCAGTCCGGTGATCGCCAGACCGTACTTGGGTTCCGGGTCGTCGATGCTCTGCCCGCCCGCCAGATGCATCCCGGCCTGCCGGGCGATCTGCGCTCCGCCGCGCAGCACCTCGGCCAGCAGTTCCATCGGCAACACGTCCTGCGGCCAGCCGACCAGATTCAGGCCGACCAGCGGTTCGCCGCCCATCGCGTAGATGTCGGACAGCGCGTTCGCGGCGGCGATCCGGCCGAAGTCGTAGGCGTCGTCGACGACCGCGGTGAAGAAATCGGTGGTCGCCACAACGGCCCGGTCCGCAGCGATCTTGACCACGGCCGCGTCGTCGCCGGTGTCGAGTCCGACCAGAAGATCATCCGACACGGCCGGCATCAGCCCAGTGACCAGCTTCTCCAGTTCTCCCGGCGGAATCTTGCAGGCACAACCGCCGCCGTGGGCGTACTGGGTCAGTCGGTAGCTGCTGCGCAGCTGCGGGGACACGTCGGTGGGCACCCGGCCACTGTAGGACGTGAGGTTGATCCACCGAGGACCGTTAGGGTGGCCAGCGGAGGCGTACAGGTGCCTGGTGGCCCTCCCGGTCTTCAAAACCGGTGAAGCCGAGCAGCTCGGCTTGGCGGGTTCGATTCCCGTCCGTCTCCGCCAAAGTTCCAAGATCGCCGCCAGGATCACCCGCTGTGATCACGACACGCCGCAGGAATCAGGGAATATCTGACCCCTCGGCAGGAAGGGGGAGAGGGGTGGACCACAGGCGCCGGGTGCCGCGGACCGATCGGGTGCTGAATGACGAGAGGCTGCAGGCGGCCCGTCGTCGGCTCGGTCCGGCCCTGGTGAAGCGTGCGGTGATCACGGCACAGCAGCGGGCCCGGGATGGTGAGATCGCCCCGGAGACGGTCGCCGATGCGGCGGTGGCCGCGCTACCCGACTCGGCAGCGAGCATCCGCCCGGTGATCAACGCCACCGGAGTTGTGTTGCACACCAACCTCGGCAGGGCCACGCTGTCGGCTGCGGCGGTGCAGGCACTGGTTCGGGCCGCCGGGCCGACCGACGTCGAGTTCGATCTGGCGGACGGGCACCGTGCCGGGCGCGGCCGTGGTGCGCTGGCTGCCCTGCAGGCCGCGGTGCCGGCCGCCGGTGCCGTGGCGGTGGTGAACAACGGTGCCGCCGCACTGGTGCTGGCGACTACGGCATTGGCGACCGGCCGGGAGGTGATCATCAGCCGCGGCGAGATGGTGGAGATCGGCGACGGCTTCCGACTCCCGGAGTTGATCATGTCAACGGGTGCCCGGTTGCGCGAAGTCGGTACGACGAACCGGACCAAGATCACCGACTATGCCGACGCGATCAGTCCCGACACCGGGTGCATTCTCAAGGTGCATCCGAGCAACTTCCGGGTACAGGGCTTCACCTCCAGCGTGTCGGTCGCTGATCTTGTCCGGCTCGAGGTTCCGGTGGTCGTCGACATCGGCAGCGGACTGCTGGCACCAGACCCGTTGCTGCCGGACGAACCCGACGCCGACAGTACGTTGCGGGCCGGCGCAACCGTGGTCACGGCGAGCGGAGACAAACTGCTCGGCGGACCGCAGGCCGGATTGATCCTCGGCGAGAAGATGATCATCGAACGGCTCCGGCGGCATCCCCTCGCCCGGGCGTTGCGCGTGGACAAGCTCACCCTGGCCGGGCTGGAAGCGACACTGACGGGGCCGGAAACGCCGACCTGGCAGGCGCTGCGCACCGATGCCGAGGTGCTACAGGCCCGGGCGTCGGCGGTGGCCGACGGCGTGGCCGACCTGGTCGACGTGTCTGTCGTGCCGTCCGACGGTGCGGTGGGCGGGGGCGGCGGCGCCGGAGTCGCGCTGCCGGGCTGGGCGGTGGCGCTGCCGGTCGATTTCGCATCGCGGTTGCGCCGAGCGGACCCGCCGGTCGTCGGGCGGGTGGAACGGGACCGATGCCTGCTCGACCTGCGCTGCGTCCCAGCGGAGTCGGACCAGGTGATCATCGACGTGATCCGGGTGGCCGCCGCGCCGGCCGACATGGGACGTTGACCGATGCATGTGATCGCAACGGCAGGTCATGTCGATCATGGAAAGTCGACCTTGGTCCGGGCACTGACCGGCATGGACCCCGATCGGTTCGCCGAGGAGAAGCGTCGCGGCCTGACCATCGACCTCGGTTACGCCTGGACGACGCTCGTCGGCCCTGAGAGGGCTGACGAGGTCGTCGCGTTCGTCGACGTACCCGGCCACGAACGCTTCATCGGCACCATGCTGGCCGGCCTCGGCCCGTCACCGGCGGTGATGTTCGTTGTCGCCGCCGACGAGGGCTGGCGGCAACAGTCCGCCGAACACCTGGCCGCGGTCGACGCGCTCGGACTGACCGAGGGGCTGCTGGTCGTCACGCGCAGTGATCTGGCAGATCCGGCCTCGGCGATGGCCGAAGCAGCGGCCGAGATCGCCGGATCGAGTCTCGGAAAGCTGCCTGCCGTGGCGGTCTCGGGGATCACCGGCGCCGGCCTGGATCAGCTGCGTGCCGAGCTCGCCGGCCTGGTGGGTCGACTCGTCGCTCCGCCCCGCGACGGACGCGTCCGGTTGTGGGTGGACCGTTCGTTCACCATCCGCGGCGCCGGCACCGTGATCACCGCAACGTTGGGCAGCGGGACGTTGCAGGTGGGTGAGGGGTTGCAGCTGGGCAGTCGCGGAGTGAGGATCCGGAGCCTGCAATCCCTGGGCGAGGCTCATGATCAGGTCGCTGCGACCGCACGGGTGGCGGTCAACCTGCGCGGCGTCGGGGTGGCTGACATCGGCCGCGGGGACGCGTTGATCACCCCCGACGCCTGGCCGACCTCGGCCGTGCTCGACGTCGCCTGCCGGCCGGCAGGCGATCGGCAGGTCGATGATCTTCGTGGCGATCTCGTCGTGCACCTGGGCACAGCTGCGGTGCCGGTACGACTTCGCCCGCTCGGGGGCCAGATGGTGCGGCTGACCCTGGCCCGTCCGCTACCGGTCGCGCCGGGTGACCGGCTGGTGCTGCGGGATCCGGGCCGGCACGCGGTCGCCGCCGGTGCGCGGGTGCTCGACGTCGATCCGCCGGAACTGCGCCGCCGGGGAGCTGCCCGGCAGCGGGCCGCTGAACTGGGTCGCCGCGAAACCGCGTCCGACGCCGAGGTGTTGGCCGAGGAGGTCCGACGCCGAGGATTCGTCCGCAGATCGCAACTTCGGCTGCTCGGACTGCCCGTGCACGACCCCGGTCAGTCGGTGATCATCGACGATTGGCTCGTCGACCCGCAGACCTTCAGCCGATGCCAACGGGCGCTCAGCGCTGCCCTGGACGAACAAACCAGGACCAATCCGCTCGACCCGCGTCTGAGCATCGAAGCGGCCAGGCGTCTCACCGGACTGCCCGATCGGGGTCTGGTGCCGCCGCTGGCCCGGGCCGCCGGGCTGATGATCAGCGACGGTCGGGTGATGCGCCGGCGTTCCGTGGATGATCTTGGTGTCGCCGAGACGGGGCTGCGGCAGCTGTCCGACCGGCTCGCGGCCAATCCCTACGCCGCCCCGGAGAAGGCCGACCTGGAGGCCTGGGGCCTCGGACGCAGAGAGCTTGCCGCGGCTGAGCGGGCCGGCCGGATCATCCGCCTGGCCGGCGATGTCGTCCTGCTCCCGACGGCGCCGGCCCGCGCCATGCGCATCCTGACCCGCCTGGACCAGCCGTTCACCACCAGTGCGGCACGACAGGCGCTGGGCAGCACCCGACGGGTGATCATCCCGCTGCTGGAGCATCTCGACCAGCGGGGTTGGACGGTACGCGTCGACGCCGGCCACCGTCGGGTCCGCGGCGGGGCCGTCGGCGGCTGATCCGTCCTGGTGCCCGCAGCGGAAGGCGGGACGCCGCGGTGGGTCGGGCAGGCGACGGGAGCCGGAACTCGCGCCGTAAGGCACCGGTGGCAGTGGCGAAAGTCCCTACGCGCGAGTCGTCGCCTGGACGACAGTGGAGGCATTCCATACACACATGGGGCCAGGTAATGATGATTCTTGATCCGACGCGGATGACTGACGCGTTCCGGCGGGCCGCCGTACGCGCCACGCTGGCGCCGTCGGTGCACAACAGTCAACCGTGGCGGCTGCGGCTGGGACCGGACCGGCTGATCATGATCCCGGATCGCGCACGGCAGCTCGCTGTTCACGACCCGACCGGACGGCAGCTGATCATCAGCTGCGGCTGTGCGTTGTTCAACGCCCGGGCGTCGCTGGCAGCGGACGGCGTACCGGTCGACGTCCACCGATTCCCGGCGGGTGTGGCTGCCGGTGAGCCGTGCGCGGTGATCACGGTCGACGGCGGCAGCGTGGTGGACGACGGAACCATGGCGTTCCTGGACAAGGCTGTCGAGTCCCGACGGACCAATACCCGCCTGTTCAGCGATCAGCCGGTGCCCCAGGAACTGCTTGATCATCTTCAGCTGTCGGCAGCCGAGGAGGGTGCCGAGCTGGCGGTTCTGACCGAACCCGAAGCGCGGCTGGCCGAAGCGCAACATCGTCAGGCCGCCCTGGTGATGCAACTGGATCCCGCGTACCGCACCGAACTGCGGGCCTGGCGGGGTGACCCGGATCGGCTCAGAGGCACCGACCCGAACACTCCCGCGCAGAGCGGTGAACGGCTGGCGTTGATCACCACCGAGCGCGATCATCCCACCGACTGGCTGCGGGCGGCGAGGCGCTGGAGCGAGTCCTGCTCGAAGCCACCCGGTCCGGCTACGCCGTCGGGCTGTCCAGTCAGCTTGCCGAGGTTCCGTCGGTCCGCAGCACGGTGCGTCGAACTCTGCAGACCGACCGGTTCCCCCACGTCCTGCTCCGCATCGGAGTCGCGCCGACGTCGCCGGCCACACGCCGCCGGCGTCTCGGCGAGGTGATCGAGCCGGATCGCTGATGGCCGGCGTCCCGAGCAGTACGGTGGAATTCGTGGACCGGGAAGAAGCAGATCAGCGAATACCTGAGGTTCCCAGGCTCGAGATCGACGAGTTGATCGATCAATTCCTTGATCGAGCCCACGAGCTCAAGCGAGCGCGTGGCCGGGTCTGGGAGCTGTTGCGGAGCATCCAGGCCGTCACCGGCGACCTGTCGCTGGAGCGGGTGTTGCGCCGGATCGTGGAGGCGGCCTGCGAACTCGTCGGCGCGCAGTACGGTGCCCTGGGGGTGATCGGACACGATCGTGGGCTGGAGCAGTTCATCTATGTCGGCGTGGACGGCCAGACGGCCAAGTCGATCGGTGATCTTCCCGAGGGCAAGGGCTTGCTGGGTGCCCTGATCAGCGATCCGCGCCCGATCCGGTTGCGGCACATGGGCGATGACGACCGGTCGGTCGGCTTCCCGCCCGGGCATCCGGACATGGACTCCTTCCTCGGCGTTCCGGTCCGCGTCCGGGACGAGGTGTACGGGAATCTCTACCTGGCCAATAGCGAGAACGGCGAGTTCAGCGCCGACGACGAGGAACTGGTGGTTGCGCTGGCGCTGGCTGCCGGCACGGCGATCAGCAACGCCCGGCTGTATCGCGAGGCCGAGCTCCGGCAACGGTGGCTCGAGGCCTCGGCCGAGGTGCAGGAGCAACTGCTCAGCACCTCCGGTGAGGACCCGTTGCGGACGATCGCGCGGAAATCGATCGTGATCGCCGACGCGGACCTGGTGACGGTCGGGCTGTTGACACCTGCTCGGGACGAGTTCGTCGTCGAGTTCGCCTTCGGCGAGCGCGCCGACGAACTCGTGGCGCAACGCTTCCCGTTGCCCGGGACGATCGGCGAGCGGGTGATCGTCGGCGGGCAGCCGTACATGACCGGCATCATCGGCGACCCGGACTTTCCCGGCAGCCACGTCGCCAGCGTTATCGAGGTCGGCCCGCTGATCTCGCTGCCGCTGCGGGGGAACGAGGAGCCCCGCGGACTGCTCACGGTGGCGCGGAAACGCGGCCGGCAGGCCTTCAGCGACACCGAAGTCTCCATGGCGGCAGTCTTCGCCTCACACGCCAGCGTCGCGCTGGAACTCGCCGACGTCCGAGCGGCAGAGCAGCGGATGATCATGCTGGAGGATCGTGACCGGATCGCTCGCGACCTTCATGATCACGTCATCCAGGAGCTGTTCGCGATCGGTCTGAGCATTGAGGGGGCGGCAGGCCAGTTGCATTCCCATCCGGAGCTGGCCCAACGGTTGCACAGCCGGGTCGAAGATCTTGATCGGGCCATCCGACGCATCCGGACCAGCATCTTCGAGCTGCGCGGCAACGTCGCGATCAGCCGGGAGGGGCTTCGGCAAAGCATCCTCGAAGTGGTCAGTGACGTCACCCCGGCGCTGGGCTTCGCACCCAACGTCACGTTCGCCGGGCTGCTCGATTTGGAGTTCGACGAGTCGCTGACCGCGGACGTGATAGCCACCGTCCGGGAGACGCTGACCAATGTCGCCAAGCACGCGCATGCCACGTCCGTCAAGGTCGATGTGGAGATCGTCCACAACGAGTTGACGATCAACGTCGTGGACAACGGTGTCGGCATCGATAACCCGGGAAGGGCCAGCGGCATCGCCAACCTCAGCGCACGGGCGCACAACCATCGCGGCTCGTTCGTGGTGGCACCGGCGCCCGGCGGTGGGACGGTCGCCAGCTGGAAGGTGATGACCAGATGAGAGCCGTCAATCTAAATGATCAAGCGAGGATGATCACGTGACTACGACCAACCATGATGCCGCCGAGCATCCGATCCGGATCTTCCTGCTTGATGATCATGAGGTGGTTCGCCGTGGAATCGCCGAGTTGCTCGGGGATGTCGCGGGGTTCGAGGTCGTCGGCGAGGCGGGGACGGCCGCCGAGGCACTGCCTCGGGTCCGGGCCTGCCGACCGGATGTCGCGATCCTCGACATGCGACTGCCGGATGGCAGTGGCATCGACGTCTGCCGCGACATCCGCTCGGAGATGCCGACAACGTACTGTCTGATTCTGACCTCCTATGACGATCAGGATGCGGTGCTGTCGTCGGTGCTGGCCGGAGCGTCGGGCTATGTGCTGAAGGAAGTCCGTACGGCCGGTCTGGTCGACGCCATCCGGCAGGTCGCCATGGGGCGGTCGCTGATCGACCCGTCGGTGATCTCCCAGGTGATGACCCAGGTGCAGAACGCCACCCAGACCGATCCCCGGCTTGCCGCGCTCACCGAGCGGGAACGTGAGGTTCTTGACCTGATCGCCGACGGGCTGACCAACCGGCAGATCGGGGAGAAGCTGTTCCTCACCGAGAAGACCGTGAAGAACTATGCGTCCAGCCTCTTCGCCAAGCTCGGTCTGGAACGCCGCAGCCAGGCGGCGGTCTTCGGTGCCCAGCTTCGCAAGAAGTAGGACGCGGCCGCCTGGTCGTGATCAGTAGTCCCCGTATCCACCGTTGTTGCTGTTCCCGCTGTCCCCGTTGCTGTTGCTGCCGGACCGGTCTGCGGCAGGGCCGCTCGGTGTCGCCGCGTGCCAGCTGAAGGACGTACCGTCGAAGGTGTCCTGCTGACCGTCGCCCTTGACGTCTCCTGGAATCATGTCGTAGGCGAACGTGTACAGCGGGGCGCCGTCGAGGGTGACCTGGGTGATGCCATCGGGCCGTTTGATGGTGCCGAGTTTGTCGTTGACGTCGGCCGGCCCGGTCGGCGCCTTCCTGCCCTTGATGGTCAGCGGAGCCCAGATGGCGGTGCAGTCGGCCTTGGCGCACAGGATCCGGCCGGATTTCTCCTGGTCATCCAGATACAGCGTGCGTCCCTTGCTGTTAACCAGAACCTTCCCGATGCCGGATCCGTCGCGGATCGCGACCGTCTGGCCACGCGCACCATCGGGTGCTGCCTGCTGTCCTGACGAACTCGACGGGGAGTTCATCGAATTGCTGCAGCCGGTGATCACCAGCGAGCAGATGCCGGCCACTGCGAACGTGACGGCCTTGCGCATGTGTTTCCTCCTTGTTGTGGGTCCCTATGGGTGGGCGCTCACAGCAGGGAGTACGAATCGATCGCGGAATTCGATCAATCCGGGGTCGTACAGGTTTCGGATCATGCCGGGGTGATCATCAGTTGGGCCGCGGACAGCAGCGTTCGGCGCCGACCTGGGCGGCCGGCGCCGAACCGTTGTGGATCCGCTGAGCGGGAAGGCTGCGTCAGTGGGTCCAGGTGTGGTCGCGGATGTAGGGGAGCCGGGTCCAGTAGCGGCTCAGGCCCCAGGTGACACCCGCAGAGGTTGCGGCCAGTGCGAACAGCGCGAGCCCGTAGATGATGTGGTAATCGACGATCGGGTTGGTCGATCCGCTCGGATCACCGGCGGCGGTGAACCGGAAGGGCGGGAACTCGGTCGCCCACATCATCAGCATGAGCAGCGAGCCGGCGATGGCGGCCGGCCAGAGCGCTATGCCTGCCATGACCGCGACGCCCACAGCGAGCAGGGCGATCATGAACAGCCAGTCGGCCCATCCTGCGCCGGCGATCGCGTGGGCGATACCGGTGAACGGCCCGACCTCGCTCGAGGACAGGAAGCCCTTCGTCGGCGAGCCGCCGTTCAGCCACGCCCTTTCACTCGTGGTTGCGAACCCTAGTCCGAAGGTCTTGTCCAGGAACGCCCACAGGAAGATGAATCCGGTGGCGAACCGGAGCACGGCCAGGATCCGACGGGCCGCGGCGGTGCGTACCGTGGGGACGCTGGCGCGCTGCGTGGAGACCTCGGCAACGTCGCCGGGCCTTCTGACGGCCACCTTCTCCTGTGGTGTGGCGGCGGCACGGGCGACTGGGCCCGCGGTGTGCGTTCCGTGATGAACGCTCATGATCGTTCCTTCCCGAATGGTGATCCGTGTCCGGATCAAAGGCCTTGTTGTTGTCTTCGTCTTTGATCTTGGTCTTTACACCGCTGTCGGCGAACTGCCGAAAGGCGGGACCTCGCGGGACCATGGTCATGTCCGCGGCAGTGGCTCGCGGCAGGTTCGCTGAGATCTTCGCCGAACAGGTCCGCTAGGCTCCCCACTCAGCTCGCTCTCAGCCAGGGCGGGCGGAGGCGTCCGGGGCCGAATCCGTAGAGTTGCCCCGGCAATCCGGCCACCGGCCGATGGAGGGAGCATCCAGGAGTGACGAGGCGGATCCTGTGGGCGGCGACCATCCTCGTCCCGATCGACGTCGTGCTGGCGCTGCTGGGTGTCCACGGCACTGCCCTGTTCATCGTCAGTGCGCTGGCGCTCATCCCGCTCGCGTTCGCGATCGGGGAGTCGACCGACAACGTCGGCGAACACACCGGCCCGGTCGTCGCCGGGCTGCTGAACGCCAGCTTCGGCAACGCTCCCGAGCTGCTGATCAGCCTGTTCGCGGTGCACGAGGGCCTGTTCACCGTCGTTCGTGCCTCGCTCACCGGATCCGTGGTGAGCAACCTGTTACTGGTGCTGGGCACAGCCCTGGTCTTCGGCCGCACGGCGCGTGTCTCCCGACGGTCGGTGTTCGCCAACCTCGGCCAGGTCGCCCTCGCCGCCGGGCTGTTCGGAGTCGCCACGCTGCTTCCTTCGGTATTAACGGGTGGCGAATCCCGGCCGGCCGAGCTGACGTCGTACGCCGTCGTGATCGCCGCGGTGCTGTTGGCCATCTATCTGGTGATCACCACCGTGCACATCCGGCGGGCGGTACGACTGCATCGCGACAACGGTCCGGACGCAAGCGACGGCGCATGGTCCCTGACCCGCGGGCTGGTCACCCTCGGGCTGGCAACAGTCGCCACTGCCGTGGTCAGCGAACTGTTGACCGGCACCATCGAGACCTTCGCCGAGCACACCGGACTCGGACAGTTCTTCACCTCCGCGATCATCATCGCCATCGTCGGGAACGCGGCCGAGCACGGCGGCGCCGTCGTCGTCGCGGCCCGCGGCAATGTCGCGCTGGCCACCGAGATCGGCCTCAGTTCGGCGGCCCAGGTTGCGACCTTCGTCATCCCGGCCGTCGTGCTGATCTCCCTGTTGCTGCAGCCACTGCCGATGGCCTTCCAACCGGTGGAGTTCGTCGGATACGCCCTTGCCGTCCTGGTGCCCGCCGTGCTGCTCGGCCGGGGGCGTGTCAGCCGCGCGAAGGGCGCCGCCCTGGTGATCACCTACGCCGTCGTCGGGGTGCTCTTCTTCGTGGTCAGCCGCTGACCGATCCACCGGCTGTCCCCGCGCTCCCGCCCTGTTTCCGTGGGACCTTGGCCACTGGTGCGCCCGACCGGGTCGGCAAGGCTTGAGGTGGCAGAACTCGCCCCGGCGCGGCGGCTGCCGGCCGGAACAGGTCAACGACAGGGGATGGGTCGTGTCCAAGAAACTAGTGGTGGCAATCTTCGTCTGGAGCCTGCTCGGAATGATCGCGTCGGTAGCCCTGATCATCGCCGCGATCGCGGTTGCCGTCTTGTCCGACAGCCTCATCATGCAAGGCGACGACGTCGTCGGGATCGAGCGGAGCCCGTCGCTTGTCGCAGCGGTCGTCATGGCCTCGGTGGGTGTACTCGTGTTGATCCTGGCGAGCATCGGACAGTTCGTTGCCTGGGTCGGCGCGGTGGTCAACACCTTTGCCCTGGAGGACAAGGCCTGGTTCGTCATCCTGTTGGTGGCGGGCCTGGTGAGTCTCGGGTTCGTGGCCACGCTGATCTACGTCATCATCGGCCCCGACGGCAGCAAGGTCACCGCACCCCGGCAGGGGAGGCCCGTCACGACCGGCGCCTGAGGCCGACCTCGCTCCCTCGCCAGATCCGACCGATAGGTCCAGACTGAACTCCGTGGCGTTGTTCGGGTCAGATCGCTGGAGGTCGGCAGCATGCGGGTGTTGATCGTCGGAGCCGGGATCGCCGGGCCGACCCTGGCGTACTGGTTGCTGCAGGCGGGCCACGAGCCGACGCTGGTCGAACGGGCGCCGGCACTGCGGCGGGGCGGCTATCTGATCGACTTCTGGGGAGCCGGTTTCGAGGTTGCCGATCGGATGGGCATCGTCCCGAGGCTGCAACGGCAGGGGTACGTGATGACAGCGGCCCGGTCGGTGGACCGGAGCGGTCGGCGGATCGCGTCGCTGCGCCTGGACGGCATCGTCGGCTCGACCGAACGCTATGTCAGCATCGCCCGCTCCGACCTGGCGGCGGCGATCTACGACGCTCTCGACGGCGCAGCCGAGTTGATCCTCGGTGACACGGTTCGCGCGCTGGACGACGACGGGCAGCGCGTCCGGGTCACTCTCGAGAGGGGCGGGGAACGGGATTTCGACCTCGTGGTGGGGGCGGACGGACTGCACTCCCGGGTCCGACGGCTCGCCTTCGGCCCGGACCAACAGTTCGAGGACTACCGGAACACCGTGGTGTCGGTCTTCGATGTTCCGGGCTACCGGCCGCGCGACGAACTCGTCGCGATGATGCACGCCGAGGTGGGCTTCCAGGCGGTCCGGGTGTCGCTGCGTGACGACCTGACCATGGCGGTGTTCACGGTCCGCCATGACGGCCCGGTGCCGCTGGACGATGTAGCCGACCAGCAGCAGTTGCTCCGGAAACGCTTGGCCGGGGCCGGCTGGGAGATCCCCGCACTCCTCGACGCCATGCCACCGGCCGACTCGTCGGCTCTCGACACCTTCTATTTCGACGCTGTGAGCCAGATCCGGATGCCGTCCTGGACCCGCGGTCGGATCGCCCTGGTCGGCGACGCGGCGGCGTGCCCGTCGCTGCTGGCCGGTCAGGGTTCGGCTCTTGCCATGGTGGAGGCGTACGTACTGGCAGCGGAGTTGGCGGCCGCCGATGGGGATCATCGGCAGGCGTTCGCCCGGTACCAGTCCCGGCTCGCTCCGTTCCTGGAGTCGAAGCAGCAGGCGGCCCGGCGGCTGGGTTCGGCGTTCGCACCGCGGAACCGACTCCAGTTGCTGGTTCGCAACGCGACGATGGCGTTGATGGGACTGCCCAAGGTGACCGAGCTGGCCATGGGCAGGAGCTTCCACGACGCCATCGAGCTGCCCGCATTCGAACCTGCCTGATCAGCTGCCGCCCTGATCAGGTGGCGGGGCGTTCCCGCGGGAACGTGATCACCACGGGTTGAGCAGCTCCCAGCTGCCCTCGGAGACGACCTCGACCCTGCCGCCGACGACCGAGATGGCCGTCTGGTCGTCGATCGCGTACGCCGGCCCCGGAATGGTCTTCGCCCAGTGACGCGCACTCTCCATGGCGTTGTCCGGCCACCCCGGAAAGTCCAGGTGCGGGAAGATCGAGAAGTCGACGACACCCAACGTCTCGTCGCCGGGAGAGTCGGGCCAGTCGACGAACTGGCTGCCGATGCGTGGAGTCATCACCATGCTGCCGGCGCTGATTCCGACCCAGACCGTCTCGCTCAGTGAGGGCATCAGATCAGTGAAGCCGGACTGTCGGAGCCAGTGGCACAGGTAGGTCGCCTCGCCGCCGTCGACCAGCAGGACATCGGCCTGCCGAACCCACGGGACCCAGCGTTTGGTGCCGATGGTGGGCAGCGCCGTCAGTTCGAGGACGCCGACCGACTTCCAGCCCGACTCGCCGGCCTGCTCACCCGTGGACAGGTCAGCGATCGACTCCCACACCGACGCGGGCGTACACGCCGGCTGCCCCCACTGCGCCGTCGGAACGAAGAGGACGTTGGATTCGGTGATCGGTTTGCCCAGCAGGTCGACCAGTGCGGCGCGGATGCTGGCGTTCCTGATGCCACCGGAGGTGAGCAGCAGTTTCACGGGGGAGCCTTCCTGTGTCGTGCGATCGTCGCGGCTCTACCGGGCGTCGCAGCAACAGCATGGCGCAAGATCAGTTCGATGCCCGGTACGGTCAGTGTGTCGGATTCGGCCGACCCCGTTCGTGGAGCAACTGGAAGGTGCGTGCACCCGGCCCGCGCCACGCGAGAGGAGCAGACATGACCCAATACATCATCTACTTCAACCAGCAATGGGTGGGCGATCACGATGCGGAGTGGTTCGCCGGCCGTGGTCCCCCTGGCCAAGGCCGTCGTGGAGGAGATGAAAGAGGCGGGGGTCTACGTCTACGCCGGCGGCCTGGTCGAGGAGATCGACCAGGCGTTCAGTGCAGACGCCACCAGTGGCGAGTTGATCATCACCGACGGACCGTACGCGGAGACCAAGGAGTTTCTCGGCGGACTGACGATCATCGACGTGCCCGACATCGAGCAGGCGAAGATGTGGGCGGGCAAGGTCGCCGAAGGCTGCGGCTGGCCTCAGGAGCTCCGCGAGGTCAAGTAGTAGCCGGCGACCCGCCCGGATAACGATGGCCGGCGGGGATCGGTCCCCGCCGGCCGTCTGGGGGTGGTCAGGCCCTGGTGAGATCCTGGGCGAGCATGACGATGATGCCGCTCGGGCCGCGGAGATAGGTGAGCTTGTAGACGTCCTGATAGTTGGCCACACCGCGTAACGGGCGGCAGCCGTGCCGTGCAGCGATCTCGAGCGCGGTGTCGATGTCGTCGACGGAGAAGGCGACCCGGTGCATGCCGATCTCGTTGGGCCGGGTGGGTTCGGTATCGATCGCCTCGGGATGCAGATACTCGAAGAGTTCGAGCCGGCCGTGGCCGTCCGGCGTCTGCAGCATGGCGATCTTGACGTGGTTGCCGTCCAGGTCGACGGCGGTGTCTGCCCACTCGCCGCTGATCGTGTCGCGACCGAGGACGGTGAGTCCGAGGTCGGTGAAGAAGGCGATCGTGGCTTCAAGATCACGGACCGCGATGCCGACATTCTCCAGTTTGATGGGCATGGCGCCGCATGCTACTGCCACGGCGGCCGAGCTCGGTCGAGGAAATTCGGTCGTGTCGCCGTCCCGGGCCGGGCTACGGTGCGACAAGGCAGTCGGACGCTGAGGAGTCGCGCGATCACGGATCACCGCAGGGCCGAGGAGTTGGCCAGAGCCGCGTTGTCGGCGTACGACATGCCGCGCGGGACGCGGATCGAGCTGCTTGGCTCGGGGCTCACGATGATCTTCCGGGTCGTCACTACCGACGCCCGCTACGCGCTGCGCGTGCACCGGCGTGGTTACCGGACGACGGCCAACACCCGGGCTGAACTCGCCTACCTGCGTGATCTCGGTACGGCATTGGCCGGATCTGGCGTCCTCCTGCCGAAGCCGGTGCCGGCGCGGACCGGTGACCTGCTGGTCGAGGTGTCCGATGATCAACACGCCGACCTGATCACCTGGGTCGAGGGGGAGGTCCGGCGACCCGGGGACGGCCTCGATCTGACAGCCGTACGGCAGCTCGGCCGGACCCTGGCCCTGATGCATAACGCGGCGCAGGACATCACCCCGGCGGACGGCCTCCCTCGCTGGGACGCCGACGCGATGTTCACGACGGCCGCGTCACCGTTCCGGCCGGTGCTGAACATCGGAGAGATCCTGTCGCCGGCCGACCGGGCGGACTTCGACGACATCGGTGACCGGACGCGTGCGATCTTCGCCGAACTCGGCGACCAGTTCGGGGTCATCCACTGCGACTACATCCTCGGCAACATCCACCTTTCCCGGGTCGGCAACCGCTGGCAGGTCGGGGTGATCGACTTCGGCGACTGCGGCATCGGTTGCTACGTGTACGACGTGTGCCCGCTTCTGGGAAATCTGGCGGGATACCCCGCCGGGCCGTACAACCCGGACTATCCGAGACTCCGCGACGCCTTGCTCGATGGGTATCGCAGCACCCGGCCGTTCCCCGCCGAGTGGGAGCGTCATCTTCCCGTTCTGATGGCGGCCAGGAACGCCAATCACTGCTTGCTGACCGCTGGCCTGGATGTTTCCCCGACTCCCCGCGAGGACGCAGCATGGCGAATGGATCTTGCCAGGATCAGCCTGGAGCTCCCGGTCTGAGCGGGTCCCGCAGGAACATCATCGCGACGGCGGTGGATTCGGTCGAGGCCGAATCATCCGGCGCCGACCCGTGTCCGCGCGATCCTTGACCCTCGGTTGGGCTTCCAACCGAAGTGGGACTGCTGCGATGTCACCATGACCCGTACAACCTGGCAAAGGCGAGTGATGGGTGATCATCCAGGCGGTGGCAACTCTGGCGATAGGACCCGACGATGGTGGCATTCCAGCTGAGCCCGGACATGTTCGGACACACGCGGTTCAACTTCTCTCCACTGGCCGAGCTCGGGTCGGCCTTGGTGCTGTTCGATCAGCCGGCGCGCGCCGGCATCCATCGCCGGTGGTTGCTGCACGCCCGAACAGCGACGCAGGATCTTGACCTGCGGCTGCTGACGGCGCTGTGCCCGGATCGGCCCTTCCTGCCGAGCTTCATGTATCGGGCTGCCGATGAGACTCACGCCTCGATCGATTCACAGCTGGCGCGGTTGGAGCAGGACGGCATCGATGCGATCGCCGACGAGATGGTCAACGTCTGGCAGACCGATTCGATCCCCGGCATCCTCGCCGAGACCTTGCGGCGCGGTGATGCCGGTCTGCGCCGGATCACCGCGGCCCTCGACGGCTTCTGGCGCCGGGCGGTCGAGCCGTACTGGTCGGCGATCGAGTCGGTCCTGGAGGACGACGTCGCGCACCGCGCCGGCCGCATCGTCACCGGCGGCATGTACAGCCTGCTCGAGGACATCCACCCCGAGACGGCGATCGACGGAGACCTGTTCCGCATCAACAAACCGCACCACGTCGACCAGAACACGGTCAACGGCTGCCGCCGGCTGACCCTGGTGCCGTCGGTGTTCAGCTACCCGAAGTTGATCATCGATCACGACGAGACGGAGCACCTCGTCGTGGTGTACGGCGCCCGCGGCGTCGGCCGTACCTGGGAGGGGTTGTTCACCGGCGCGCGGGCATCGGAAACAACGGCCGATGATCATCTGTCTGGTCTGCTCGGACGGACCCGGTCGGTGATCCTCACCCGCCTGGACGTGCCGATGACCACCACCCAACTGGCTGCGGAACTCGACCAGAGCGCCAGCACGATCAGTGAGCATCTCGCCTGCCTGCGGGCGGCCGGACTGCTCACGGCCTGGCGGAGCGGACGCCGCGTCTTCTACCGGCAGACGGCCCTGGCCGGGTCACTGATCGCGGCGAGCGGCGCCGACAGGCTCGACCAGGCGAACTGAGGCGGGCGGCTCGCTTCGGCACCGCCCGAATCGTCGACGCAGGCTCGCGATGCTGGTGGACTCCCGACGGCGGCGCGGTCGGGCGCCGGAGACGGGGGAGCGTTCATGGTGGATTCGGTGTTGATCAGTGGAGCCGGTATCGCCGGGCCTGTGGCGGCCTCGGTGCTCGCCGCGGCCGGCGTGGACGTCACGGTGCTGGAAGTGGCCGACGGTGTCCGCCCGGGCGGTCAGGCGGTCGACATCCGCGGCGCGTCGCGGGTCGTCCTCGATCGGCTGGGACTAGCCGACGCTGCCCAGGACCTCGGATTGCACCAACGCGGCATCGCCGACGTCGAGACCGACGGGCGGCATCTGACCGAGATGACGGTGGAGACCTTCGGCGGCGACGGAATCATTTCGGAGTTGGAGATCCTGCGCGGCGAACTTGCCGAGCTGCTGGTCGCCGACAGCCGGGCCCGGGGTGCTCGCTTCCGGTTCGGCACGCGGATCCAGCAGCTCCTCGATCGCGGTGACACGATCGAGGCGTTGCTCTCCGACGGCAGCTCGATCGACACCGATCTGGTGATCGGCGCGGACGGTCCGCATTCGGCGACCCGTCGGCTGGCATTCGGGCAGAACCCCGATCAACAGTTCGATCCCGTGCGCCCGATCGGCGGCTACATGGCCTGGTTCACCGCTCCGATGATCGCCGACCTCGACGGCTGGTACTGCATGTACAACGAGCCGGGCGGGTTGACGGCGTCGGTCCGACCGGGCCGGACCATCACGCAGTCCAAGGCCAGCCTCGCGTTCGCATCGCAGCCGCTGTCCTACGATCGACGCGATCTGGCCGCCCAGAAGGCGATCCTCCGGCAGCGGTTCGCCGGCGCCGGCTGGCTGGTGCCTCAGCTGTTGGAGGCGGCGGAGTACGCCGACGACTTCTACCTCGACTCATTGGTCCAGATCCAGTTGCCTCAGTGGAGCAAGGGACGCGTGGCGCTGGTCGGCGACGCCGCCTGGTGCCCGACACCGCTCACCGGCTTGGGCACCAGCCTGGCGATCGTCGGTGCCTACGTACTGGGCAACGAGATTGCCACCCGGGCCGAGCTGCCCGCGGCGCTGGCCCGTTACGAGGAGATCATGCGCCCGTATGTGACGACCGGGCAGAAGCTACCCCCGGGCGGGATGCGCGGCTATGCGCCGCAGACCCGTGCCGCGATCACGGCACGGTTGGTCTCGACCCGGCTGATGGTGAGCCGGCCGCTGCGTCCGCTGGCCAAGCGTCTGTTCTTCGAGAAAGCGGAGGCCGTCAATCTTCCCGGATACTCGCTGCAGCATCGCTGACTTCGCTGCCGGCTGCGCGGACTGGGGGACCGGACCGGTTCCGCCCGGTGCGTCTGGCCGGCGTCCCTGAATGTCTTGCTGGACGTTTGGCGCCGAGACGGCTAGAAAGACGACGTGGCCGAGACCTTCGACTTCGCGGCGTTCCCGACGCTCACCAACCGGCGGGTGGTGTTGCGGGAGTGGAAGCCGGAGGACGCCCCGGAGCTCTTCGTCTGGCGCAGTGACCCGGAGGTTCAGAGGTTCAACTCCGCACCGATGCGGGAGGTCGCCGAGGCCGTTGATCTGATCAAGGAACTTCGGGCTGCCTACGAGGCGCACCTGGCGATCCATTGGGCCGTCACCCTCGGCGACCACCGGGCGATCGGGCTCTTCGGCTTCAACGCCTGGGAAAGGTTCCATCGCCGCGCAGAGATCGGCTACGACCTCCGCCGCGACTGTTGGGGACGCGGGTTCGCGACCCAGGCACTCGATGCGATCCTGCGATTCGGGTTCACCCGGATGGGACTCAACCGTGTCGAGGCCCAGACGATCGCCGACAACCACGCGTCCGTCCGGCTCCTGCGACGACTCGGCTTCCAACGGGAGGGTCTGCGTCGGGCGTACTCGATGGAGGAGGACGGCAGCTACCACGACGGCGCGATCTACGGACTGCTCCGGACCAACTACGGTCGCATCGACCGCGCTCCGCAGTGATCAGAAAGCGACACTGACATGCCAGAGCTCATCGCCGGGATCGAGATTCCGGACTCCGGCACGGCTGCCGAGGCAACCCGGCTGGTCGTCGAGGCGGCCACTCCGCTGCTGTTCCACCACTCCCGACGGGTGTTCCTGTTCGGATCGCTCCGCGCAGCTCGGCTCGGCCTGGCGCCGCACCCGGAGCTTCTGTACGTCGCGGCGATGTTCCACGACCTGGGGCTGGTTCGCCCGTTCTCCGACGCGGAACAACGGTTCGAGATCGACGGCGCCGACCACGCCCGACGCTTCCTTCTCGACCGGGGCTGGTCGGCGCAGGCCACCGACGTCGTCTGGAACGCGATCGCACTGCACACCACGCCGGGAATTCCGATCCGGATGGGACCCGAGATCGCCGCCGTGCAGCTGGGCGTGCACGTCGACGCGGTAGGAGCCGGGCTCGACGACCTGCCGCCGGACCTGGTCGCAGAGATCGTCGACGCCCATCCCCGCGACAATTTCAAACGCGCATTCCTGCAGGCGACCTATGACGGCATCAAGGACCGGCCGAACACTACCTACGGCACGGTGAACGCCGACGTCCTGACCCACTTCGAACCGGAGTTTCGGCTCCCCAGCATGGTCGACCGAGTCCTGAACTCGGATTGGGCCGACTGACGGCTCGATCCATCGCGACACCCAGAACCCAAGGAGCAGACCCATGAACAGTCCGGCCACATCCGACGACCTGCCCAAGCAGATGATGGCTCTGCGCGCCCACGCACGCGGCGGTCCCGAACAGTTGCGGTATGAAGAGGCCCCGGCACCGGCAGCACCGGGTGATTCCGAGGTCTGTCTGCAGGTGCGGGCGGCGGCGATCACCTTCGATGAACTGACCTGGCCGGAGACCTGGGAGGCCGACGGCGTCGACCGGACCCCGATCATTCCCTCGCATGAGGTCTCCGGCGTCGTGACGGCGCTCGGAGCCGAGGTGCAGGGCCTCTCTGTGTCGGAAGAAGTCTTCGGTCTGGTGCCCTTCAATCGCAACGGCGCAGCCGCGGAGTACGTCCTCGTGCCGGCCGCCAACCTGGTACGCAAGCCCGACGGTGTCTCCCACGTTGTCGCGGCCGCGGCAGTGCTTCCGGCGCTGACCGCGTCGGAAGCGCTGGTCCATTCCCGGCTGACAAATGATCAACGACTGCTGGTCCGTGGCGCCACCGGGGCAGTGGGATCCTTCGTCACTCAGTTCGCCGCGCGGATGGGCATCAAGGTCACCGCCACCGTCCGATCCGCCAGTGCGGTCGATCGAGCCAAACGGTACGGCGCCGACGAGGTGCTGGTCGGCGACGACGTCACCCGACTCGATCCGGCATCCTGCGATGCGGCAATCGACGCCGCCGGTGCCGGGACGCCGGACTGGGCCTACCGGGGAGTTCGGCCCGGCGGTCGACTGATCACCCTGCAGGAGCCGCCCGACGCCGACCTCGCCGCGGCTGCCGGGGTGGATGCGATGTTCTTCATCGTCGACCCGCACCCCGAGGAACTACAACGTCTGGCCGACCAGCTGGCCAGCGGAGACATCGAGGTACCGATCGCGCAGACCTACCCGCTGGCCGAAGGCGGTGAGGCGTACGCGGCCAGGGGCCGGACGCAGTCTCCGGGGAAGATCATCTTGACGGTGCCCTGACCTGTCGGGCGGGGGACGAAGGTCCTGATTCAAGTCGGATGTTCGCCAACCGGGAAACACGAACCCAGCGGTCGACGTAACGTTCCTGCCTGATACGTCTGATCGGGGGAACAGATGGACAAGATCGCCACGCCTGGACCGGGGAAGTACACCCCATCACTGGATGGCATCCGCGGTATGGCTGTGCTGGGCGTCGTCGCATTCCACACGCGGGAGAGCTGGTTTCCAGGCGGATTCGTCGGGGTGGACATCTTCTTCGTGCTCAGTGGATTCCTGATCACCAGACTCCTCATCGCCGAACATCAGCAGTCGGGCGCCGTGTCGTTTCCACGGTTCTACATCCGCCGCGGTTTGAGACTGCTTCCCGCCTTGCTGGCCGTGTGTCTGATGGTCACGGTTGCCGATCTGGTCCTGCAGGTTCCCGGGCGCAACGCCAGCTTGTTCGGTGTGCTGACCGCACTGACCTACACATCGGCTGTCGTAGCGGCCGGGGGTCGGGATCTTCAGGACATGCTTCCGACCTGGTCACTGTCGGTCGAGGAATACTTCTATTTCGTCTGGCCCGCGCTGCTCGTGGTGATCCTGCGTATCCGCCGACCACTGGTGGCGGTTGTAACGCTCTGCGTCGTCGCCGTCTCGTACCACGCGATCGTTCCGGCCGTCGCCGGCTGGGACAAGAGTCGCATCTACTACGCGCCGGACACCCGGATCGACCAACTCTTCCTGGGTGCCCTGCTGGCGTTCGTGTGCCCCGTCGTCGCGCCACGAGTGCGCACATGGATGGCCGTCACGGCGAGCGCTCTGCTGGCGGCGTTCGTCGTCGTGCCGGAGCGCTACACCGCCGTCCCGTACGACCACGGTCTGTCGACCGTGATCGCGCTCCTGGCGGGGGTGATCATCGCGCACGCCGCGGGCGGGGCCAGTTCCTGGTTGCGCCGGGTCTTCTGCCTGCGCCCGCTGGTCTGGGTCGGCAAGCGGTCCTACGGCATGTACCTGTGGAACGCGCCACTGGTGACCTTGGTCGCGATGATTCCGGTGCGCGGACTCATTCAGCTTCCGCTGACGGCTGCACTGATCTTCGCGGTGCCTGCAGCCTCGTACCGGTTCCTCGAGACGCGTTTCCTGCGGCTCAAACGCCGCTTCGCCGGCCGTTCGAGCGCGCCCGGTACGCGAGCGGCGGCCGACGAACCAGCCATCAGTTCCGATCGGCAGCCTGTGGCGCAGTGTTCAGCGCCCGAACAGTCGGGCGAATAGGCCGCTGCTCGGCGGAAGATCCTTATGTCCTTCGCATCGCTGGGATTTCGGGACGCCGGCCAGGACTTGATCGACGTGTTGGCCGCATCCGGCCCAGGTCGTCCTGCCGCATCTCTTGCAGGTGACGGCTCGGCACATCTGGTTTCTCCTTGAGTGAGCCGGTCGTGGCTTGTGCGGCGGTCTGGCCGAGGGCGTAGACGAGGACCGGGACCGCCAGGATCGATCCGCCGCCACCTAGTGCCCCGAGACTGAGTCCGATCAGCAGCCCGGCGACGATGGCGACCAGCACGGTCATTCGGGCGAGGTCCCGTCGGTCATCGGTAGCGTGGCGGCGTCGGCGTTGGCGAAGCTGTCGTCGATGGCCACCAACCGGTGGCCGGCGCGGGCCAGGAACGATGCGGCGACCGAGGCTCGGTAGCCACCGGCACAGTGCACCCAGACCTCGCCGGAGGGAACATCGTCGAGTCGATGGGGCAGTTCGTGGATGGGAATGTTGATCGCGCCGTCGATGTGGCGGTCGGCGTGTTCCTCCGACCGGCGAACGTCCAACACGACCACCGGGCGGTGGTGGCGGATCTGGGCCAGGTCGGCGAAGGTGCCTGTCGGGAAGGACCCCAACTGGTGCCCGGTGCCGGCGATCCAGTCCTCCGGCCCGCCGGTGGTGGCCGCTGCCGGACGGTCAATCCCGATCCGGACCAATTCGCGCTGGGCCTTTGAGACCTCCTCGGCTGTCGTGGCGAGCAGGGTCAGCGGGGCACCCCAGTCGATCAGCCAGCCGACATAGGTCGCGAAGGCGCCGTCGAGACCGAAGTTCAGCGATCCCGGCAGGTGACCGGCGGCGAACACTGTACGGCTGCGCAGGTCGACGACCCATTCACCGGCCTCGATCCGCCGCCGCAGTTCGGCCGGGTCCGCCTGTGCAGGGAAGGACAGGTCCGGCTCGGACGGTCCGGACAGGTTGCCCGGCGCCATGTGGGCGTAGTAGGCGGGGTAGGCGCCGAGCCCGTCCAGCAGCTCGCGGACGTAGGTGTCCTCGTCCTGGGTCAGCGCGGGGTTGGAGTGCTTCTCCTCGCCGATCGTGGAGGCATCCGCCTCGGATTGGGTAGCGGAGCAGAACGATCCGAAGCCGTGGGTGGGGTAGACGGCAGCCTCATCCGGCAGCATCGACGCCAGCCGGTGGGCCGAGCCGTGCTGCAGCCGAACCAGCTCATCGGTGTGTTCGGGACCGAGCAGGTCGGGTCGGCCGGTGGCGCCGAAGAGCAGTGAGCCGCCGGAGAACACGGCCAGCGTGCGGCCGTCCCGACCGTCGGACAACGCGTAGGAAAGGTGGGTGAAGGTGTGTCCGGGGGTAGCGATGGGGGTGACCCGCGTCCGGTCACCGACGGCGATCGTCTCACCGTCGCGGACCGGGGTGCGCTGGAACGACACCTGGTCCTCGGCGTTGACCAGGTAGGCCGCTCCGGTCAGCTGTGCCAATGCCAGCCCACCGGTCAGGTAGTCGTTGTGGATGTGTGACTCGAACACGTGGGTCAGGCGCACGCCGTGTTCGGCCACCAGGTCGAGCACCCGGTCGATGTCGCGTTGCGGGTCGACGACGAAGGCCACCGTGCCGTCGTGCACCACGTAACTGCGATCCCCAAGGGTCGGGGTTTCCAGCGGAATCACCGTGAAGCCTTCGGTTGCGATCGTCGGAGAGGTCGGCGGGGATTCGGTCATGTCTCATCCTGGAGGTCTATATCGGTGAGCGGGCGTCAGGATCGGGCGGCCGGCCCGGCTTCGAGGGCGCGTCCGGCCGCTGCCCACGCCCCGGTGCCGCCCGTGACGTTGCGTGCGTCGACGCCCGTCTGTCGCAGGAATGCCGCCATCGCCGAACTGCGGTTTCCGGAGGCGCAGATGACGTAGACGGGTCGAGTCCGGTCCAGTTCGTCGGCTCGGGACGGCAGCTCCGCCATCGGGATCAGGGCTGCACCGGGTACGTGGCCGGCGACGTACTCGTGCGTCTCCCGGACGTCGATCACTTGCGCTCCGTCGCGGACGGCAGTCGCCAGTTCATCGATGTTGGCTTCAGGGACCGAGGTCACGGGGGATTCTCCTTGACGGTGAGTCAATACGGGAGGGGGTATCTGGTACGCTCTACGATAACACCCCCTGGGGTATATCCAAACCCTGCAGGCAGCCGAGAGGTCCGGCCCGTGACGAAATGGTCGGCGAGCTACTCTGGTTCTCGACGGCAATACCCCCCGGGGTACACTGAAACACGAGAGGAACTGTTATGAGCACCGTGACCCTGACCGGGCAGGACTTCGAGAAGCGGGTCCAGGAGACTCCGGCCGACTCGAGCGGCATCGTTCTCATCGACTTCTGGGCCTCCTGGTGCGGCCCCTGCCGTCAGTTCGCGCCGACCTACGAGGCTGCGTCACAGCGACACCCCGATGTTCTCTTCAGCAAGGTGGATACCGAGGCCGAGACGTCGTTGGCGGCCGCGGCCAACATCACGTCGATCCCCACCCTGATGGCGTTCAAGGAGGGGATGCTGGTGTTCGCCCAGCCGGGAGCCTTGCCGGCGGCTGCCCTCGAAGACCTGATCGGCCAGCTGCGACGGCTCGACATGGATACCATTCGGGCCGAGGCTGCGCGCGACGCCGAGACGGCCGATTCCGTCGGGGGTGCACGATGACCGCGCCGTCCGGCGACAGGTACACGCTGACCGCGACGCTTGCTTTGCCGTATTCCGAGGCGGTCGAGGTCGTCCGAGGTGCGCTGTCCGATCAGGGCTTCGGCGTACTGACCGAGATCGACCTGGCCGCTACCCTGAAGGCCAAGCTCGGCAAGGAGATCGCGCCACAGATCATCCTGGGCGCCTGCCGACCGCCGTTGGCGTATCAGGCCTTGCAGGCTGACCCTTCCGTCGCCGCGCTGCTGCCGTGCAACGTCGTGGTGCGCGCACTCGACGCTGAGACCAGCCTGGTCGAGGCGTTCGATCCCCAAGCGATGCTGAGCTTCTCCTCCGAGCCGGCCTTAGCAGAGGTGGCAGCCGACGCCAAGGAACGGTTGCGGGCGGTGTTGAGCGGCCTTCAGACAGCACAACAGGTGGGTTCACCGGACGGACAACAGGAGTCGTGATGCCTGCACTCAATCCCGACGACATGGCGCCGGTGATCAACCGGATCAAGCGGGCCCAGGGGCAACTCGCCGGCGTCCTGCGGATGATCGAGGAGGGCCGCGACTGCGAGGACGTCGTCACCCAACTCGCGGCAGTATCCCGGGCACTGGACCGCGCGGGCTTCGCGATCGTGGCCAGCGGGCTGCGCGAGTGCCTGGTCCAGGACCCCACGGCCGACAACCTCGACGCGAAGAAGATGGAGAAGCTGTTCCTGTCGCTCGCCTGAGCTGGGTCCGTACGGCCGGTGATCCAGGATTGGGCACCGGCCACGGACCGGGATTCGGTCCGACGGCTGCTGCGCCTCCTCTTGACGCGCGCAGTCGGCCGGGGGACTGCTGGGTGGGCGATACTGGAATCGAACCAGTGACCCCTTCCGTGTCAGGGAAGTGCGCTAACCGCTGCGCCAATCGCCCGAGGTGGAGATGGGATTTGAACCCACGTAGACGGATTTGCAGTCCGTTGCCTCGCCTCTCGGCCACTCCACCACCACAGGGACTCAACCCTGCTACGGGGTAGTGGGACAGGCCCCCTCCGAGCGGACGACGGGATTCGAACCCGCGACCCTCACCTTGGCAAGGTGATGCTCTACCAACTGAGCCACGTCCGCATGCTGCGCTGGATTCTATCGGAGTTCGGCCTCCGACGTTCACCGGGCGCGAGCAGAAACAATAGCGGAGCCGGAGCAAGAGACCAAACCGGCACCCGACACGCGAAATCCATGATCATGCCGGGGCGTCACGACGCCTCTTCGGTTGCCGGAAGCCGAAGCGGATGCGGTACAGTTTCCTACCGCGCCACCGGCAGGTGACGCAGTCCGACAGGGGCGATTGGCGCAGTGGTTAGCGCACTTCGTTCACACCGAAGGGGTCACTGGTTCGAATCCAGTATCGCCCACCCTGACCAGGCCCGATGTCGTCGCCGATCCTTCACCCGTAATGCGGTCGTACGTGTAAGAAGAGAGCCATGACCGGGACACACGAGGTGTTCAACCAGGCTCCGCCACGTACGGACGTCAACGAATTCACCAGCAATCCGGCGCTTGTCGATGCTGTGGCCCGGTACGGCGCCGGCTGGGCCGAGCCGGAACTGACCGAGATCGGCGCAGCCGTCGGCCGTGCCGACTTCCAACGTGACGCCGAACAGGCCAACACCAACCCGCCGATTTTCTCCAGCCACGACCGATGGGGCAACCGGATCGACGCCGTCGACTTCCATCCCGCCTACCACCGGATCTTCGGTGAGGCCGTCGCGCGCGGCGCGCACACCAGTTGTTGGGCTGACCCTCGACCCGGGGCGCATGTTGCCCGGGCGGCCACCTTCATGCTGTTCGCCCAGGTGGAACCCGGACACGCCTGCCCGGTCAGCATGACTCACGCCGTGGTCCCGTCGCTCCGGCTCACTCCCGCGCTGGCCGAGGAGTGGCTGCCGCGGGTCTACTCCCGCCGATACGATCCCGAGCTGCGCGAACCTGCCACCAAGACATCGGCGGTCTTCGGCATGGCGATGACCGAGAAGCAGGGTGGCTCCGATGTTCGGGCCAACACGACCACGGCAACGGAAGCCGACGACGGCACATGGCTGCTGACCGGACACAAGTGGTTCTGCTCGGCGCCGCAGTCCGACGCGTTCCTGGTGCTGGCCCAGACCGAGCCTGGTCTCTCGTGCTTCCTCGTACCGCGCCGGTTGCCCGGCGGAGCTGCGAACAACTTCTTCATCCAACGGCTCAAGGACAAGCTGGGCAACAAGTCGAACGCCTCCAGCGAGATCGAACTCGATCACGCGGTCGGCAGGCTCGTCGGCGAGCCAGGTCGCGGTGTCCGGGCGATCATCGAGATGGTCAACCAGACTCGGCTGGACTGCATCCTCGGATCCGCGGCCGGGATGCGGCAGTCCGTTGCGGAGGCCGTCTGGCACGTTCGTCACCGGCAAGCCTTCGGCCGGCTGCTGATCGACCAACCCGCGATGACAGCCGTGCTCGCGGATCTGCACCTCGAGGCCGAGGCAGCCACCTGGACCGGCATCCGGCTCGCCGCCTGTTCTGACGACACCGATGCTTCGGACGAGTCGGCGGCGTTCGGCCGGTTGGCTACCGCGGTCGCGAAGTACTGGGTGTGCAAGCGCGGCCCGCAGCATGCGTACGAGGCGCTGGAATGTCTGGGCGGCAACGGCTACACCGAGCAGTTCCCGTTGGCCAGGCGCTACCGGGAGCAACCGGTGATGGCTATCTGGGAGGGTTCGGGCAACGTGATCGCCCTGGATGTGCTGCGGGCGATGATGCGGCAGCCCGAGACCGTCGAGGCATTCGGTCGGGAGGTCGGACTGGCGGCGGGGGAGCACCCCGGCTTCGATGAGCAGCTGAAGTCGATGTACGCCCTGCTCGATCAGGTCAGGGCCGATCCCGCCGACGGCCCCCGCGTGGCCCGAAGAGTCGTGGAGTCCATGGCCCTGGCGCTGCAGGCGTCGCTCCTGCTGCGCGAGTCGTCCGGCAACCTGGCCGACGCCTTCATCCGCAGCCGACTGTCCCCGGAACGCGGACTGGAGTACGGCACGCTGCCGCCCGGCATCGATCTGCAGCAGATCGTCGCCCGCACCTGAGCCTCCGGCGCCCTGGTCGGTCTGGTGGAACGTCGCGCAGCGCCACCAGAACGTCAGCGGGCGCGACGCCTGCGGCCGACGATGATCAGGATCAGTCCCAACGTCGCCAGCGCCCCGGGGATGGCAAGTTGGGCACTTCTGGGGAGCGTCCGGGCCCTCTGCGTCGCCTGCCGCCTGGCGTGTCTGGCCGCTTGGCCGACATTGCCGCGGGTCTGGTCGATCCTGGCCTTGACGTGTCCGGGGACGTTGACCTTGTCGGCCAGCGCGGCGACGTCGTCGGCCAGCCGGTCACGGGTGGCGTCGATGTCTGCTTCGATGTCTTCGCGACTGGCGCCCTTGCCGGGCTCGGGCGGCTGGGGGATGGTACTCATGACTTCGCCCTTTCCTTGATCTCCTGGACGTCCTCTTTGACGGTCTCGATGGTGCGTTCCGGCACCGGCGGGGACGCCTCCGCGACCTTGCGCCGGGCCACCAACGCCGCGATGCCGGCGATCGCGATCAACGCGACCCCGACGATCACCGCGGCCAGCCAGGCGGGCAATGCGGTGGCCAGCCCGAGGACCGCGGCAGCAAGCAACACGCCGAAGCCGAAGAAGGCCAGCAGGCCTGCGGCGCTGAAGCCACCGATCCCCGCACCCATCCCCTTGGCCTTCTCGGTCATCTCGGCCTGGGCCAGCTTGAACTCGGAGCGGATCAGCCGGCTGGAGTCCTCCGACATCTGCCGGACGAGATCGCGCAGCGACGTCTCGGCAGGGTCGGTCCGGTGTCGAGGTTCCAGCCGATCCGATGGTCGGTCTGATGGTCGGTCTGATGGTCGGTCTGATGGTCGGTCTGACATGAGTTACTCCTTCGATCGCGAGCGTGAAGCCGACGTCTCGGGCGGGGCCGAATCGGCCTTGACGGCGTCGCGGCTGCCCAGCGGCTGCGGCTCGCCGCGCGTGGTGTCGGCGACGGTCTGTTGCTCGGCCTCGGCGTTGATCTCGGCGCCGAGCAGAATGGCGTAGCTGGTGATCCACAACCAGAACAGCAGGACGACGATGCCGGCCAGTGCTCCGTACGTCTTGGCGTAGTTGCCGAAGTTCGCGACGTAGACGGAGAAGCCGACCGAGGCGACGATCCACAACAGTGTTGCGATCACCGCGCCGACCGACACCCATTTCATCTTCGGGGCGTCACGGTCGGGTGCGACCCGGTAGAGAACGGCGAGTGCGCCGACGACCAATACGACCAGCAGAGCCCAGCGCACCACCTGAAGCAGGAACCTGACGACGGCGTTGTTGAACAGTTGCAGGACCGCAGGCAGCGCGGCGACCAGGAATAGCACGATGATCATGAAGATGATCGCGCCCAGGGTGAGCACCAGGGCCAGCGCCCGCTTCTTGATGAAGGATCGCTTCTCCTCCTCGTCGTAGGCCGTACTGATCGCGGTGATCAGATTGCTGGTGCCGCCGGAGGCGCTCCACAACGCGATCAGGATCGACGCCACGAACCCGATCCCGGCACCCTGGTTGTGCGTGGAGACCATCGTCAACTGCTTGGTGATCAACTGCCGGACCTGACCGGGGAACGCGCTGGTCAACTGATTGGCGTCGTTGGCGATCTGCGCCGGGTCGGCCACCAGACCGTAGATCAACACCAGCGCGATCAGCGCCGGGAACAGCGAGAGGAATGCGTAGAACGCCACTCCTGCCGCCAGCAGCGGAACCTGGTCTGCCTTGGATTCCTTCCAGCCTCGCTTGGCGATCTGGAACCAGCCGCGTTTCGGGATGTCCTGTGGGCGGGTTGCCTGCTCACCGGGCACCTCAGCCAGTCTCTGGTTCGACACGGCACCTCCTCCTGCAGTCGGCCACGTCGAGCGGTGCACTTACCCATTCAGGCCGGGTCGAACGCAGAGTGTTGCCGCTGCCGGCGACCGGCCGCGACTACGATCAGGAGCCGTGAGCTCCGCTGTGGGCGAGGCGTTCCGGTCGTCGGCGCTGCTGCGATTGGTGGTCGCCGTCCTCCTCGGGCTCCTCACCGGGACCGTGGTCGGAGCACTGGTCGGCGTACCGCTCGGTGTGCTGACCGGAATCGCGGCCGGAGAGACCGCCTTCGTCGGGTCCGGCTGGTTGTCGTTGTGGCCGATGGACGCAGCGGCCACCCGCAGTCACGCCCGCCGGGAGGACTTCCGGCCCGGTGTCGACGAGGTGGTTGTCGTCGGCGTCGCCCTCGGTGGATTGGCGGCGATCGTGGTCCTGCTGACGGTCGGCTCGTCGGCGACCCGGATCATCGCCGCAGCGATCGCGCTGACCGGTGTCTTCATGAGCTGGGCCACCATGCACCTGATGTACGCGGTCCGGTACGCCTACGTCTTCTACGCCGAGGGCGGCGGCATCGACTTCAACACCGAGGTCGCGCCGTGCTATCAGGACTTCTTCTACTTCAGTTACAACCTGGGCATGACCTACCAGGTCTCGGACACTGCAGTCTCCAGCCGTGCGATCCGGGTGGTCGTCTTGCGCCAGACCCTGTTCTCCTACGTGTTCGGGGTGGCGATCCTGGCGACGGCGATCAATCTGGTCTTCGGCATGCTCGGGTGAGGTCCGGACACGCTGAGCGACTCAGGCGTCCATCCCGTCGAGCAGGTCTCCGCACGGACCGCCGCCGGTCGCCTCGGCGATGAACACGTCGCGCCGGTCGGGATGGACCAGCGGGTGGTAGAAGGCGGCGATCTCCACACTCGATTCGGGGATGTAGTGAAAGATCAGCGACCGCCGGAAACGATCTTGACTGGTGTTCGATCGGGAGCCGTGCACCACGCTCCCGTGGAAGAACAGCACATCGCCGGCTTTCATGACCGTCTGCACGGTGGACAGCCCGTCGGGGACGGGCACCTGGGCGTTGGTGAAGGACTCGCCCAGGTCGGCCGGTTCCGGGCAGACCAACTCGGTGCGGTGAGAGCCCGGGACGATGGCCAGCCCACCGTTGTCGGCGTCGACGTCGTCGATCGCGATCCAGGCCGCGATGCAGGTCTCCGGGTGGGCGCGCAGGAAGGTGTTGTCCTGGTGCAGCGCCTGGCCGCGGGCGCCGGGAGGCTTGAAGTAGAACATCGACTGGGCGCCAAGGGGCGGCCCGATCAGCGTGGTGACGATCCCGAAGATCCGCGGATCCAGCAGGTAATCCAGCGCGAGCTTGCCGACCTCGAGATCCGGCCGGCGGTGCGGATGGACGAACCGGGGGAACCGGGCCAGGACGTCGTCCTCGGGCACACCGTCGTTGATCGCCAGTGAGTGGTCAACGGCCACCCGGTCCATGAAGGCGGCGCGGATCGTGGCCACCTCGGTCGCGCTCAACAGGTTTGGGACCTGAACAACTCCATCCTTGTCGTAGCCCGCCCTCAGATCGGTCGTCTCCGGGCTGCTGACGGTGATGCCGGGCGTCCGCGTACCGGTGTCACTGGAGGTCGTCATGAAACCAGCCTGCCGCCGGTGATCATGGATCGCTATAGCGTATGTCTCTGTGAACCTTCGTGATCCTGCTACGGAATCGTTCACGCCGACGGTGGCCCGGCTGGTCGCGGGGGAGTTCGACGTCGGGTCGGGCTATGCCACCTATCGCAGCCGTGGCACCACCGACTGGCTGTTGCTGCACACCCTCGACGGGGAGGGCCGGTTCGGCACCCAGGGAGCCGATGTCCGGGCACTGCCCGGAACCACGACGCTGGTTCGTCCGGCGACCCGGCACGACTACGGCGTCGAGCCGCGACTGGAGCACTGGCACTTCCTCTACGTGCACTTCCATCCACGCCCCGATTGGCAGCCGCTGCTGGTCTGGCCCGAGGCGGCCGAGGGCATCGGACAACTCCGCACCGAACCGACCATCGCGGACCGGATCACCAGCGCACTCCGGGACTGCGTGCGCCACGACGCGGGCACGACCCGCAACCGCGAACTCTTGGCCGTGAACGCCCTCGAGACAGCCCTACTGCTCTGCGACACCCAGCATCCGGAGGCGCCCGCGACCGATCCCCGGTTGCAGACCGCCCTTGACCTGATCAGCGGCGACCTCGCCGGTGAGCTGGGCGTCACCCGCCTTGCCGCCGCCTGCAACCTGTCGTCCTCGCGCTTCGCGCACCTCTTCCGGTCGCAGCTAGGCATCAGCCCCCAGCAGTTCGTCGAGCGGCGGCGGTTGGAGTCGGCCGCGCGGCTGCTTGACCTGGACGCCCGGCCGATCGGCGAGATCTCTGCGCAGGTCGGCTTCTCCGATCCGCTGTACTTCTCCACCCGCTTTCGGCGCTGGTACGGCCTCAGCCCGCGCGCCTACCGCAACCGCCGGTTCCGATGACTGAGGTGGCTGATCGGTCTGGCACGAGTTGGTCGGTCCCGCCTCCGTTGGTCGGTCCCGCCTCAGTTGGTCGATCCCGCCTCAGTTGGTCGTTCCCGCAGCACTTACTCGTTCCCGCAGCACTTACTCGTTCCCGCCGCACTTACTCGTTCCCGCAGTACTTACTCGTTCCCGCTCCACTTACTCGTTCCCGCTCCACTTACTCGTTCCCGCTCCACTTACTCGACGGCGCACCAGTTACTCGACGGCGCACCCGCTGCAACTGGTGCGGGACGGGCCAACTGGTGCGGGACGGGCCAACTGGTGCGGGACGGGCGAACTGGTGCGGGATCGGCGAACTGGTGCGAGACGGGCGAACTGGTGCGGAGTCGAGGAACTGGTGCGACGAGGGCGGTTGGTCGGTCGGGAGTCTGGCAGGTACGCCGGTCAGTTGCGGTGGCGAGCGACGCGGCGACCGTCGATGCTGTCGGGGGTGAAAGACAGGAACAGGCTCCGATTGCCACCCGCCCAGGGCAGTACCCGGTTCCAGCGTTCCACCATGACGGCCTCGTCCTCGGGAAGGGCCTTCAACGGGCCGTGCATCAGTACGCTCCACCCGGCACCCTCCGGGCTGTGGTAGTCCACCTCGAAGGTCACCCTGGTCCCGGCCACCTTGGCGATGATCCCGTCCGGGAGGGTGCGGATGATCACGTCGACGTCGACCATGTAGTTGATCGGGATGATCTTGACGTCGCCGTCGGCCACGAACCCGACGCGGCCGACCGTTGCGGCGTCGACCAACTCCCAACACTCTTCCTCGCTGAGCCTACGAATACTCCCCGGCAGTGCATCGGTCACACGGCCATCGTTACCCGTGGCGAAGCCGGTCACAACCCCTCTGGTGCACAGCCGACGGGATGACAACCTCGCCGGAAGCCACCCGAACCCGCGCAGTAGGCTCGAGGTTGTGACAGGACCTGATGTGCTCACCGGCGTGCTGCCGGTCGCGCCGACGGTCTTCACCGACGACGAGGAACTCGACGTGGCCGGTCTGCGCCGGGTCTGTGACTACCTGATCGATTCCGGCGTCGCCGGCATCTGCATCCTCGCCAACTACTCCGAGCAGTTCTCACTCACCGACGACGAACGGGACGTCGTCCTGGAGACGGTGCTTGACCATGTTGCCGGTCGGGTTCCGGTCTGCGTGACCACCAGCCATTACAGCGCCCGGATCGCCGCGGATCGCTGTGCCCAGGCCGCCGAACGCGGTGCCGACCTGGTGATGTTGATGCCACCGTTCTTCGGTGCAACGCTGCGCGTCGGACCGGGCGCGGTTCTCGACTACTTCCACCGGATCGCGGACGAGGTGCAGATCCCGATCATGATCCAGGACGCACCGATGAGTCCGACAGCATTGCCGGTCGAACTGATCGGCGACCTGGCGACCAAGATCGACACCGTCCGGTACGCGAAGATCGAGGTGCCCCAGGCCGCAGCGAAGATCGGCGCACTGGCCGAATGGTCCGAGGCCCTGCCGGGGATCTTCGACGGCGAGGAGGCGGTCACGCTGATTCCCGACCTGCGGGCCGGTGCTGTCGGGACGATGAGCAGCGTGCTGGCCGCCGCAGAACTGGTGTCGATCATGCGCCGCTGGACGGCAGGCGACAGCTGGGGTGCCGAGGAAGAATGGGAACGGCTGCTTCCACTGCTGCACTACGAGAACCGGCAATGCGGTCTGGCTGCGGCCAAGGCCGTCCTGGCCGCGGGAGGGGTGATCACCAGTGACCGGACCCGTGCCCCGTTCCAGCCGTTGCCGGCTGCCACCCGGGACACCTTGATCGACCTGGCGCGCCGCAGGGACGCGTTCGCGCTGCGCTGGGCGGCATGATCGTCCCGACCCGTACCGCACTGCCGGATCACCACCACCAGCAGGATCTCCAACAGCAGGATCACGAACAGGATGTCGATGACTTCGCAAACCCACACCGGACCGACCGCGCACTTCTCCGAGGTCGCTGTGATTCCCGAGCCGGGGGACAACTGTGCGGTGGCATCCCGGACGCTGGATGCCGGCACGATGATCATCGACAAGGATCGGCGCTTCCCGCTGGCCCATCGGGTGATGGAGGGACATCGGTTCGTCGTCGCTCTGGTGACGGCGGGCGAGCCGCTGTTGAGCTGGAACACGCCCTTCGCCACCGCACTGCGCGATCTCCGGCCCGGCGATTATGTCTGCACCCGGCCGGTGCTTGATGCCCTGTCCAGCCGGGAGGTGCCGGGACTGCCGGCCGAACCGTCGGCGCAGAACGTGCCGCTGGATCCGTACCGGCTCGACGAAACACGCCTGCTGATCGGTGATCAAGTACCGCCGGTCGAGCAGCCGCGGACGTTCTCCGGTTTCGCCCGCAGCAACGGCACCGTCGGGACCCGGAACCATGTGGTGATCGTTGGCGTCACCTCGCGGTCGGGTGCCTTTGCCACAGAGTTGGCCAAGCGGCTGGCCGACCGCCATCCGGCGACCGACGGCTTCGACGGCGTCGTCGCGGTGGCACACACCGAGGCGGGGGAGGACACCCGGCCCAACAATGCCGATTTCGTCCTCGCCGTGCTGGCCGGCACGTTGGTTCATCCCAATATCGGCGCCGTGCTGCTGGTCGACGAGCCCGGCGCGGTGTTGACCAGCAAGGACATCAACTTTTTCATGCAGGCCCATGGATATCCGGCGGTGATCGCCCCTTGCGCGACCTTCAACCGGCACGGCGGATTCGAGGATGATCTTGCCGAGGCTGCGGCGACCGTCGAGTCCTGGTTGCCGGGAGTGACGTCGGCGGTACGCACCGAGCAGCCGGTGTCCCAGCTCAAGATCGCCCTGCAATGCGGCGGCTCCGATGCCTTCTCCGGACTCAGCGCCAACCCGCTGGCCGGAGCGGTCGGCCGCGAGGTGATCAGGAACGGCGGTATCGCCTGCCTGGCCGAGACCGACGAGTTGATCGCCGCCGAGGGCTATGTGCTGAAGAACGTCCGCAGCGTTGACGTCGCGCGGCGCTTCCTGGCTGCCGTGCAGAGTTTCAAGGAGCGGGTCAGCTGGCACGGCCACACCACCGAGGACAATCCCTCGGGTGGCAACATCTACCGCGGGCTGGTGAACATCTCGCTGAAGTCCCTGGGTGCGGCGCGGAAACTCGACCGGGCCGTACGGCTGGACGACGTGATCAACTACGGCGAACTGTTCCCACGGCCGGGCTACGTCTTCATGGACAGCCCCGGAAACGATCTTGAATCGGTTGCCGGACAGGTGGCCAGCGGGTCGAATCTGATCTTCTTCACCACCGGCAACGGATCGATCACCAACTTCCCGTTCGTTCCGACGCTGAAGTTCGTCACCACGACCCGGCGCTACCAGCTGCTCAGCCATGAGATGGACGTCAACGCCGGTCGCTACCTGGACGGCGAGGACTTCGACCGGCTGACCAGCGAGACCTTCGAGCAGACGCTCCGGGTGGCTTCGGGGGAGCGTACGGCCGGGGAGCTCGCCGGGCACAGCCAGGTGTCGATCTGGCGGAACTGGAAGCAGACCGGGCCGCGTCAGGGCATCTCGATCACGATCGACGGTCGGCTCAACCGGCGACTGGACGAACTGCCGGCCGATGAGCGGGACGCCGAGCTGCCCGGCCTGCCGCTTACCGTTGATCTGGAGCTGCCCGAGGCTCCGGCACAAACGATCCGGCTCTATCGGGCCGAGCGGGGGCACGCGCCGGAACAGACCGCGCTGGTGCTGCCGACCTCGCTCTGCTCGGGTCAGATCGCCGCGCGACTGGCCGAACAGGCCGCCGCCGAGGATTGGACCGCCGGCCGGACGACCCGGGCCGTCGCCCTGCCGCACACCGAGGGCTGCGGGGTGTCCGCGGGGGCCAACGTGGTGACCTTCGCCCGGACCATGGTCGGCTATCTGGCGCATCCCAACGTACGGCTTGCGCTGCTGTTGGAGCACGGTTGTGAGAAGACCCACAACGACTTCTTCCGGCAGGAACTGATCGCCGCCGAGCTCGACCCGGAACGCTTCGGCTGGGCCAGCATCCAACTCGACGGCGGGATCGAGGCGTCCGGTCAACGGGTCCGCGACTGGTTCTCGACCCGCGCCCTGGGGCTTGCCGTCCCGGACCGGGAAGACCGGCCGCTGGGCGACCTCTCGATCGCGATCGATGCCCGCGGCCCGGTCTCGGATGTGGTCGGCCGTACGTTTGCGCGGATCGGCGGCTGGATCGTCCGGGCCGGTGGAACGGTCGTCGTACCGGCGACCAGCGGGCTGCTGAGCAACGCCGGCTTCCTGGCTGCGCTGGGTTTCCGGGCAGGCGGGATCCGGCCGACGATCGCCCATGGCCAGCGACCCGCCCGCCCGGGTTGGCACGTCATGCGGATGCCGACGACCGACTGGCTGGAGACTGCGACCGGGCTGGGTGCGACCGGCGCCCAGTCGGCGCTGGTCCATGTCGTGGGTGGCACGCTGCCAGGCCATCGGTTCCTGCCCGTTCTGCAGGTGAGCACGGATCGGGACACGGCGGCCGCCCACGCGGCCGACCTGGACGCGACCCTGGACCCGTCGATCGACGAGGCCGCCGCCGAGGGTTTGCGGGTCGTTGCCGATGCAGCATCCGGCCGGATCCGGCCGAAGGCCGATCGATCGGGCAACGTCGGTTTCCAACTGACCCGAGGCCTGCTCGGCGCATCCATGTGACCCGCACGGGCACCGCGGATCCTCAACCAGGTGGCAGTAGATCCGCAAGCCCGGGGGGCGTATTTCTCCGTCGGATCGGGCCGAGTTCCGCAGATACTGCGTTGCGAGTGTCCAAGACCGGACACGATCCGATCCGGACATCGGTAAGCGTTGCGGCATGTCAAAACCTCTCATTACCGTCGAGTAGCCCGTCCGCGACCCCCGCGCGGCGCTGCACAAGAGAGGCAAGGGATGACCCGACGAAACCGCTTGGCCGCCCCGATCGCTGCTGCCGTCGGCGGCCTGGTCACCGCGGCTGGTCTGCTGGCGGGACCGCAGGCCACAGCAGCACCCCAACATCACAACGTCGCCCCGGCGCATCAACTGGCGACCACCCAGCAGGCCCGGGCCAAGGTCCGTGACTATTGGACGCCGCAGCGGATGCGTGCGGCCCACACGCTGAAAGTCGGACCGAGCAGCAGTTGGCACCCGGACAAGGTGGCACAGGGCAAGCCGACCATCGTCAAGGGTGCGAACGGTCACGGGAAAAACAGGAGCAGTTCGACCAACACCGGCGGCCCGTGGACCGGCGGAGGCAAGGTGGTGGCGACCACCGGCAAGGTCTTCATGACACTGCAGGGTGTCGACTACGTCTGCTCCGGCAGCGTCGTACCGGCCCAGAACAAGAGCGTGGTGACCACGGCCGGCCATTGTGTCAACGAGGGCCCCGGCGACTTCGTGACGAACTTCGAGTTCGTCCCCGGCTACAACAACGGGCGGGCGCCGTACGGCGAGTGGAGCGCGACCGAGGTCGCCACCACCGGCCAGTGGGCCCAGCAGGGCGACTTCAACTACGACGTCGGTTTCGCCGTGGTCGCGCCGTTGAACGGCCGGTACCTCACCGATGCCGTGGGCAGCCAGGCGATCGGCTTCAATCAGGCACGCGGGCAGCAGGTGTACGCCTTCGGCTATCCCGCCGCCGCTCCGTACAACGGTCAGACGCTGGACTACGCGTCGGGTGTTGCGGGCAACGACACCTACGGCGGCAGTGACGACCTGTCCCTGAAGACCAATCTGACCGGCGGCTGCTCCGGCGGGCCGTGGTTCCAGAACTTCGACGAGTCGACCGGCACCGGCACGCAAACCTCGGTCAACTCCTTCGGCTACACCAGTCAGCCGAACGTCCTGTACGGACCGTACTTCGGCAGCGTGATCCAGAACGCGTACAACCAGGTCCAGGTCGAACAGGTCGACTGACCCAGCAGCACCACCGACACGAGCGGGCTCCAGGACCTCCTGGAGCCCGCTCGTCTGCTACGCCTCCGACGTCGAATTGGTAACACGTGCTGCGAATTTGGGCGCGGATCGCCTCGACCGTGGCACGCCCGCGTCGAATTGGTAACACCTGATACGAATTCGGGTGCGGGCGCCCCCGATCGCGTGGATTTGGTAACAGGTGTTGCGGATTCGGGCTCTGACAGGGTCGCGGGTCGCCTCGGCGTCGAATTGGCAACACGTGCTGCGAACTTGGGCGCGGACGCCCCTGGCCGCGTCGAATTGGTAACACGGGTTACGAACTTGGGCGCGGCCGCCCCCGATCGCGTGGATTTGGTAACACGTGCTGCGGATTCGGGCGCGGACGGGTCACGGGTCGCCTCGGCGTCGAATTGGTAACAGGTGCTGCGGATTCGGGCGCGGATGCCCCAACAGCGTGGATCTCGTAACACATGCTGCGAAATCGGCAGCAGCGGCGCCCAGCGATGGACGGTCGGTGATGGATGGACGGTGGACGGTGGACGGTGATCAGGTTCAATGCCCCGAGTCGTGGACCTTGGCCCCGGTGATCGGGTCCAAGATCAACTTGCGGTTCCGGTGGTGCGAGCGGAATTCGAACATCGGATCCACGGACCCGGCGATGGCGTCGGTGGATCCGGGGATCCGGCCGAGCCGCCAGTTGTCCTCGATGAACTTGACGATCGAGCCCTGCTCGGTCTGGTTGTGCGCAACGAAGTTGGCCCTGGCGTACGGCGAGATGATCACCAGCGGTTGCCGCGGGCCCGGACCACAACGGCCCTGTTCGCCGGCAAGCGGTCGGACGGTTCGACCTTGCTCGGAGGTGTGGGCTTCGGAGGTGTGGCCCGCGATCTTGCCGGTACGGCACTGGTTCTGTCCGTTGAGCACGTCGGCCGCGGTCGAGGACGGATTGTTGATGGTCGCCGACCGGTGGTCGTACCAGCCGTCGGAGTCGTCGTAGGCAAGGACGATCGCCGTGGAGTTCCAGTCCGGAGACTTCTGCAGGGCGTTGACCTCCTTGGCGATGAACTGCTGTTCGTCCAGCGGGTCGGAGTAGCCGGCGTGGCCGTCCTGGTAACCGGGCGCCTTCAGATAGCTGACCGCCGGCAGATGATCGGCACTGAGCCTGCCGGCGGTGATCGCTGAGACCAGCCGGTCGAAGGTGGACATGTCGTACTGATGGTTCGCGGTGTCGAAGTCGGGTTTGCCTGCGGTGTAGTGCTGGCTGTCGGTTCCCACGTCAGCCAGCGAGGTCGGCGCGAGGTGATGGGGGTTCGCGGTCGACGCGTAGTACTGGAACGGCTCGTGGTGGGGGATGTAGTCGGCCTTGGTGCCGTACTGGCCGGTGCCGCCGATCGCCTTGCCGACGTTGCTGGTGGCACCGCAGACAGCGCGGCCGGTCACCGCCGTCGGGTCGTAGGCCCTGCCCTTCTGCGATGGGCCGCTGTAACCGGTGGTCGGGGCGAAGCCGCGCTCGAACCAACCCCAGCTCAGGCCCTTCCGGTTCAGCAGATCACCCACGGTATGACCGGTGCCGCTCTCACCGACCAGCGCACCCGCGCCACAGTCGTCGTAGTACGGGTCGGCGTCGGAGATCATCGAATACCGCCCTCTTCCGTCAGCCACCAATTGCGCCTCGGCGGCGTTCTGGGGCGAGGTGGCGTACTTGACCGAACCGGCTGCCCTGTCGAAGCCGCCGGTGCTGCCGGCCACGACGCTGACCGCGCCCGGCGTCGACGGACCGAAGACGTCGCTGTAGGCGCTGTCGCTCATCGCGTACTGCTGGGCGTAGTTCCACAGGGCGGTGACGGCGTTGCCGTCGTAGTAGTCCAGATCGTCGGTTGCCCGGCACGCCTTGCCGGTCGGCGACTTGCCGGACGCATTTCCGACGTTGTTAAGGAAGGCGTCCATCCTTCCCCCGTCGTACGCCGCCTGTTCCGGGGTGTAGTCGTGGTTCTGGTCGCAGGTCAGGATCCCGTTCGGGTCCGACGCCGAAAGCCGTTGCGGGTTGGCGCCGTTGGGGTTGTCGGTCAGCAGCGTGCCGCCGCCCTTGACCCTGGTGAGGAGGCCGTCGACCCGGGGAGTTCCCGGTTTGGCGTGGAACGGCGTCCCGTCGGCATTCGTCGCGTGCGGGTAGGTGCCGAAGTAGTGGTCGAAGCTGATGTTCTCTCCGAAGATCACCACGACGTGCTTGATCGGTGTGCTGGTCCGGACCACCGAGGAGTGGTCTGGGTGCGGAGCAGGACGATGCTCCGGTACGACAGGGACCCCGCAGGCCTGCAGGGCAAGTGTCGTTGAGGCCAGCAACCCGACTGTGGCCGCGGTGATGATCTTGGTGCGGTGGCGCCCGGGGCGCTTCTGGTGATCAGTCACGGAGCCGAATCTTCCGGCCCTGCGTGCCGATCGATCGACCGCCGGATGACAGGTTCCTAGCTCCAGGTGAACGACGGCCGCTTCTCAGATCCGGCACAGCATCACCCGTTCACCTCCGGGTCGCCTTTCGGCAACAGTCCGATGCTGACATGACGGTGTGAGGGCAAGTCGGTGAACCTACGACGGCGGTTCGTTCCGGTCATGATCGTCTTCGCCGGAATCGTTGGCCTGATGATCGGTTGTACGGGCATAGGAGATGATCAACCACGTCGGACGACCAACGATACGACGTTGCCGGGCGAGAGCGCACTGACGGTCAGCAGCGCCGGATGCCTGCCCGGCCTCTCCGGTCTGCGTTCCGGGCGGAACGCCCTGCGGATCAGCAACACCGGCAAGAGTCCGGAAGAGGTGGGTGTCCTGGACGGTCGGCGCCGGTACGCCTATGGAGAGGCGGAGATGATCGCCCCGGGCACCACCCGGACGCTGATCGTCGTGCTGCCACCTGGCCGGTTCGGCGTCTCCTGCGAAGCAGATGACGGCACCACCAGCTACTCCGACCCGTTCACGATCGGCGAGGCAACAGCCACGGGCCGGATGGTCAGCGGCGTCCATCGCTGGATCCCCGCCACCCAGGCCGACCTCGGCAACGTGATCACCCGCTACCGCAGGTCAGTGACAGCCGGTCTCGACCGGCTCGCCGCGGACACCGACGAACTGCAGGAGACGGTCGGTCACGACGACCGTGCAGTGATCAAGAAGCGCTGGTTGACCGCCCATCTGGACTATGACCGGCTGGGTGCCGCGTACGACACCTTCGGCGCTTATGCGGACAACATCGACGGGATGCCGAATGGGTCGCCCGGTGGCGTACGGGATCCCGACTTCACCGGCTTCCACAAGATCGAATACCTGCTCTGGCACCACGGCTCCCGTGATCAACTCCGCTCCGCCTGCCGGCGATTGGACCGGGACGTGCACGGCCTGATCGGGGCCTTTCCGGATCAGCTGACCCCGCTGAACGACGTACCGCTGCGCAGCCACGAGATCCTGGAGAACACCCTGCAGTTCACTCTCACCGGCCAGGACGATCTCGGCAGCCACAGTTCGCTGGCCACCGTCACCGCTGCCATCGACGGTACGCGGATGACCCTGGAAGCGCTGACGCCCCTGCTGGAGCAGAACGATCCCGGGCTGCTGACCTCGGCCGAGAAGGCCGTTGATCATCTCGACGGCGTACTGACCGACCTACGGAACTCCGACCGGAGCTGGCCGGCCCTGGCCGGCCTGACCGTCGCTGGGCGCGAGCGGCTCGAAGGTACCCTCGCCGGCACCTTGGAGACACTCGCGCCGATCCCCACCGAACTCGAAGTGCTGACCACCCGGGACGACAGTTGATCATGAACCAGGAACCAGCGACCACGCCGCCGGATGACGATCACCGCCTGGCCCGCCGCGGCTTCCTGTTCGGCGGTGCCGCGGCAGGTGCTGCGGCCGCCCTGGTCACTGCAGCCCGATCGAACGCCCGTGCCGACGACATCCCACCGACCACGACCGTGCCGGACGTCTCCCCGTACGGTCCGAACCAACGGGTGTTGCTCAACGAGCCCGCCCGCTCTGCGGCGGTGATCAGCTTCGACGTGATCTGCACCAACCGACGGCAGTTGGCCGACCTGTTCGAGGTGATCAGCAGGCGGGTAACGCTGTTGGCGACCGGCGTGCCGGCGGCACCATCGGATCCGTCGCGGCCACCGGACGACAACGGCATCCTCGGCCCGTCGTTCGCCGGAGGACAGGTCGGCGTGTTGGTCGGCGTCGGAGCCTCGCTGTTCGACCATCGTTTCGGTCTGGTCGCCCGCAAACCGGCCGGACTGGTACCGATGCGGACCTTCCCCAACGACAATCTGGATCCGGCACTGTGCCACGGCGACCTCACCCTGCAGTTCTTCGGTGGGACGGCCGATGTCGTCGTTCACGCGGTGCGGGACCTGACCAAGCACACCCGTGGTGCGTTCGTGCCGCGGTGGCGGGTGGACGGATTCAGCTCACCACCCCGACCCGCCGGTGCGCCCCGCAACCTGCTCGGCTTCAAGGACGGCACGGCCAACCCGTCGACGACCGACCCTGCCACACTGAACAGGCTGATCTGGACCCGCGAGGGCGGCACCTTCCAGGTGATCAGGATCATCCGCAATCTGGTCGAATTCTGGGATCGGGTGTCGTTACCGGAGCAGGAACTCCTCATCGGCCGCCGCCGTGACGACGGCAGCCCGCTGGACGGCGACGGCGAACAGACCCCACCGCGGTTCGACCGCGACCCGCAGGGCCTGATCACCCCGCGGAACGCGCACATCCGGCTGGCCAACCCCAGAACGCCCGAAACCGACAGCAGCGCCATCCTGCGCCGCGCCTGGAACTACGACCTCGGCCTGGACAGCAACGGACAACTCAACCAGGGAACGCTCTTCACCTGTTACCAACAGGACCTGAAGCGGCAGTTCGAGTCGGTCCAGACCCGGCTGATCGACGAACCGCTGGCCGACTACATCTCACCGGTGGGCGGCGGCTACTTCTACCTGCTGCCGGGGTTGGCGGACCGGACCGACAGTTACGGACGCACCCTGCTGAACGGCAGCTGAGTCCGGCCGGTATCGTTCATGATCATCTTCGTCTGGAGGTGATCGCACGGTGACAGCGGCCGGGTCGACCGCGACCGAGTCGACCGAGAACGGGTCGGCGATCCGGATCATCGCGGGCTCCCGGTTCTTCCGTGCCGCCGTCATCGGGCTCTTCTTCTCCGGCATCGGACTGTCGGCGACCGCGCCACAGCTGACGCTTTTCCTGGTCGACGACCTGGGCGCCAGCCTGTCGGTCGCGGGACTGTACTACCTGACCAATCTGATGGCACCGGTCGCCGGCTATCTGATCGGCCGGTTGAGCGACCGGAGCGAGAACCGTCTGGTGCTCTACCGGATCTGCGCACTGGCCGGGGCCGCCGGCTGGACGGTGATCGCCTTCGCCCACGCGATCTGGGTGCCGTTCGTAGTCAGCATCGTCGCGCTCAGCATCGGTGGTGCCGCGATGAGCCAGCTGTTCGCCGCCTGCCGTGACGAACTCAACCGGACCCCGACCGGCGCCGACAGCCGGGTGATCTCGGTGGTCCGGATGGCGTACACCGCCGGCTTCATCCTTGGACCGGTGCTCGGCGCCTGGTTCGGCAGCATCGCGGGGCTCCGCGCCGTCCTGCTGGCGACAGCAGCCTGCCTGGTGGCGCAGATCATTCCGCTCGGCACCCAGCGGGTGATCCGCTACCGCCGGGTCACCCGGGTGTCCGCGGACGGAGTCACCGAGGTGGTCGCCGACGGTGGTCCGGCGGCGCTGATCGTCTTCACCGGGCTGACCGTCGTGGCGATGGCCGGGGACACCATCAAGTTCGGCTACCTGCCGATCTACATGGACCAGAACCTCGGTCTGCCGGACTCGCTGCGCGGCGCGGTGATCGGCCTACAACCGCTGCTGGAGTTCTGCCTGATGCCGGTCGCCGCCTGGTGCGCGGACCGGTTCGGTCTGCTGCGGGTGTTCGCGGTCGGGATCGCTCTGGGTGCGATCGCCGACATCGCGTACGCCACCAGTACGTCGGTGGCCGGGGTGATCGCCGGTCAGGTGCTGGTCGCCGGGCAGTGGGGGTGTGTCGCCGGGCTGGGAGTGGTGATCGCCCAGGAGCTCTACCCGTCCCGGGTCGGGACGGCGTCGGGGATCTTCATGAGTTCGGTTCCGATCGCCGGTGCGCTCGGCGGAGCGGTCGGCGGCCTCGGCGCGGCCAGCCTCGGACTGCCGCACGTCTTCCTGCCGCCGGCCGTGCTGTCGGCGGCGGCGTTCATCGGCATGGTGTTGCTGGCGCAGTGGCACAGCAGGCGGGAAGCTGATCGGGTCGGATCTGTCGATCCCGGCCCGTCCTGATCGACGCAGGGGTGCAGGGCCCGATCCGCGGGCCCGAGGAGAGGAGAGCCCGATGCCCGAGCTGACACCCAATCTGTGGTTCGACACGCAGGCCAAGGAGGCCGCCGAGTTCTACTGCGAGATCTTCCCCAACTCGAGGATCACCAACGTCAGCTACTACTCCGAGTCGGGGCCGGGGGAGACCGGCTCGGTGGTGACCGTGGATTTCGAACTGGACGGCAAGCGGTTCACCGGTATCAACGGGGGTCCGGCGTACTCCTTCACCCCGGCGGTGTCGTTCCTGATCGACTGCAAGGACCAGGCCGAGGTCGACTACTACTGGGACCGGTTGCTTGCCGGTGGTGGCGAACCCAGCCAGTGCGGTTGGCTGGCCGACCGGTACGGGGTCAGCTGGCAGGTCGTCCCGGCCCGGCTGGGTGAGCTGATGACCGGCGCCGATCCCGAGGCGGTCGACCGGGTCACGAAGGCGTTTCTGCAGATGCAGAAGTTCGACGTGGCGGAATTGGAGCGGGCCGCGGCCGGGGCGGGTGATTGACCGCCCAGAGCGGCGGTTCGCCACGCTGCCAGCGCAGCACGTTCTGGCCGAACAATTCGGCACTGCGGGCCAGCATCGACCGGGTCAGCCCGCCGATGTGCGGGGTGGCGATGACGCGCGGGTGGTCGGCGAGCGCATGCTGCTGCGGCAGCGGTTCGCTCTGGAAGACGTCGAGTCCGGCCCAGGAGAGCTGGCCGGAGTCCAGGGCGGCGAGCAGCGCGTCCTGATCGACCATCACGCCGCGCGCGACATTGATGAAGACCGCGCCCGGTTTGCAGGCGGCGAAGGTTGTGGCGCCGAACAGATGACGAGTCTCGGGGCTGGCCATCGCCGAGCAGATCACCACGTCGGCTTCGGCCAGGACGGCCGGGAGCTCCGCAGGACCGACGACCTTCTCGACGGAGCCCGGTCCGCCGGCTTCGGGGTGCGCGCGGACGCCGATCATCCGGCAGCCGAAACCGGACAACCGCTGCGCCAGGGCGGTGCCGATGGAGCCCAGTCCGACGATCGCCACGGTGCTGCCGATCAGGGAGCCGCTGATCGGCTGCCACCAGCCGCGGGCAACGGCGGCGCGAGCTTCATCCATCCGGCGGACCGCCATCAGGATCTGCGCCACCGCCAACTCGGCGACGCTGTCGGCGTTCCCGGTGAGGCCGGCGGGCAGCCGGGCGACCCAGACTCCGGCATCGGTGGCAGCCTCGACGTCGACCCTCTCCAGCCCGACACCGTACTGCTGGATCAGTCCGAAGCTGCCGGCCCCGATGATCTCCCGGGAGACCACGTTGGGCATCGGAACCAGCACGTCCACGCCGTCCAGATGCTGCAGGATCTCGTCCTCCCGACACACCTGCAGTTCCCAACCGGGCAGGTGTTCCAGGGCGATGTCCCAGGACGCGGACGGGTCGGACCAGGGGTGGGTCACCAGGATCCGCATGCCGCTCCTCGCTGTCTGGTGTGTCTACGGCGTTGCTGCAGGTTATCGGCGCCGCAGATCAGTCCGCGGGCGGCGGTCCAGACGGGGAGCCGTAAGCGGCGCAACCGAGCCGTCGGTCCAGCTCGGTGCGCGGCGGCGACGGGTGCGACGGTGGGCCGGGGGGTAGATGACCCCGTTATGCTCCCCAGTCATGCGTCGATTTGTTTCGAAGCACGGAGCCACGGTGGTGATCCTCGCACTACTCGCACTGAACGTGGTGCTGATCGTGCCTTTGATCTCCGGACGCAACGCGATCCCCGAACCCGCCGACGCGGCCGGGTCCGCGCTGCCGACAGAGCCGACGGGTTCGGCGTCCGTTCCGAATCCCTCGGCGGAAGCGTCCTTACCTGGTGAGTCGTCCGAGTCGTCACCGTCTCGGGATCTGGTCAGCGGCAGCCCGCGTCGACTGCTGGCCGCGAACTCTGATCAGGTCGCCTGGCGAGCCGAACCCGCCGGCTGTGGCGAGGACAGCAAGATCGAAGTGACGACCGACGGCGGAAAGACCTGGAGGGAGACCGACTCGGGCCTCAAGTCGGTCGTCCGGCTTCGGGCATTCGGGGACTCGTCGGTCTTCGCCATCGGTGCCGACCAGGACTGCAAGCCGATCTATGCCGTGGACGCCTACCCCGGCGCGGGAGTGGCAGACCGACAACTCGATGCTGTCGGGGACCTGGTTCCGGTTACCGGACGATCTCAATACCGTGCACGACCCGCAGGACACGACGTCGAAGCCATGTGGCGAAGCCGGACTGGTCGACCTGGCCGGACGGGGTGACGATCAGTCCGCGGCTCTGTGCGGCGACCGAAGCATTCGGATCAGGGACGGGGGAGCCGATTGGACGACGGCCGCGGAGCATTCAGATGCGGTCGGCCTGAGCGCCGACGATAACCGATTCGTGATCGCTGTGAAGGGAACTGAATGCGACGGGCTGGAGCTTCAGAGGTTCACGATCAAGGACGGTGAGCTCGACATCAAGAAGAAGACGCGATGCTTCAAGGACATCCAGCCCGATGCCGGCAACATCGCAGTCAGCAACCACGGTGGCTCGATCTGGTTATGGGCAGGCGACACGATCAGGGGCAAGTCTTAGAACTCAGGCAGTCGGGTTCGCTGGGGTGACGCATCCACCCGTAGCCTTGATGTGTGACTGATGGATCTGATGTGAGAGACGGGACGATCTTGGTCGTCTGCACCGGGAATGTCTGTCGGTCGCCCTACATCGAACGGCGCTTGGCCGCTGCGCTGGAGAAGACCGATATCAGCGTGTCGAGCGCCGGTACCGGCGCGCTGGTCGACTCTGAAATGGACCCGCGGGTCGCCCAGCGCCTGCGTGAGTCTGGTCTGCGACCCGACCACTTCTCGGCCAGACAGTTGACGGCGGAGCTTGCGGCGTCCGCCGATCTCGTCCTCTGCGCCAGCAGGAGCCATCGCGCGCAGGTGGTGCGGATGAACCCGCGACTCCTGCGTCGCACCTACGCGTTGGCCGACTTCTCCGATCTTGCTCAGCGGGTGATCGACACCGGGACGATTCCCTCTGGCCCTGGAAGTTTCGTCCGTAGCGCAACCCAGGCCGCGGAAGAAGCTCGGGCTGACGTCCAGGCGCGGACCAACGAGCAAGCGGAAATTGTTGACCCGTTCCGACAGGCCGACAAGATCTTCGAGCAGATGTTTACCCAGGTGGACCGCCTGATGCCCCCGATTGTTGCCCTATTGACCAGATCCTCGACGGATCGGTCTTCCGTGACAGAATGACCGTCCGGAACGTTCGGCTGCGATGCTTCACGAGGACGGGAGGCGAATTGAGCGCTCGAATTGTCGTCGTGCACCGATACTTCTGGCCGGACGCCGCACCATACGCATCGATATTGCGCTCGATCGCTGACAGGTGGGCTCAGGACGGTGACACCATCCAGGTGTTAACGGCCCAGCCCTCTTACAACCGGACGCGAGGACGCCAACCAGCGCGGGAGCGTCTCGGCCTCCTGGATGTTGAGCGGGTCCCGGTAGCCGACGAGCATCGCTTTCGCGTCGGCCAGGTGGTGAACCTGATCATCTTTCCCCTGATGATTGCGGCGAAGATCCTGATGGGGCCGAAGCCGGACATCGTCATGTGTTCAACGGCGCCGCAGGTGACTCTCGGCTTCATTGTTTCCTGGGTGGCCCGCCGACGAGGGGCGAAGTTCATCTATCACTGCATGGACCTCCAACCAGAAATCGGCCGGCTTTCTGGAGAGTTCGGAAACTCACTCGTTTATCGCGCCCTTCTCGTCGCGGACAAAAAGACGATGGAGCGCGCGTCGAGAATCGTGGTGCTGTCCGATGACATGCGGCGGGCCACGCTCCGACGCGATGCCCGCTTGCAGCAGAAGCTGGTGGTATTGAACAACTTTGCGCTGCCCGATTTCACCTCGCGCACCGAACCACAGTGCCAGGCTCGGTATGAGCGCCGTCCTGGGGCGACCATGATCGTCTTCACCGGAAACATCGGGCGTTTCCAACGGCTCAAAGAGGTGGTAGCGGCGTTGGGAACGGTTGACGTCGACGTCGATTTGGTCTTCATGGGGGAGGGCAAAGCCCTTCCCGCGCTGAGGGTTGCCGCGGACAAGGTTCGGAATCCGCACTTGAGGGTCACCTTCCTACCGCACGGCAGTCCTTGGGAGGCTCGTGCGCTGATGAATCAAGCCGACCTTGGGCTGGTCAGTCTCGCCCCGAATGTCGTCCGGTACGCCTATCCGAGCAAGACCGCCACCTACCTCTGCGAAGGGCTCCCCGTGCTGATCTATTGCGAGGACGACAGCGAATTGTCTCGCGCTGTCACCGATCGCCGTGCCGGATGGACCGCATCGACGCCGGACGAACTGGTTGCAGCCGTGCAGTCCGCGGCGGAAACCTTTGGCGATGAAGACGCAACGAAGAAGTTGATCGACCGCGTACAGCAGTGGGCCGCCGAAGAGTTCGCCGCCGAACATGCCCTGACGAAATGGGTGCGCCTTCGGGACGGCCTTCGAGACGGGATCGTCGACGATGTCTGAGACTGTGATCATTGTCGGTGCGCCGCGCTCGGGCACCAACATGCTGCGCGACGTGCTGACCCGACTGCCCGGAATGGGCACCTGGAACTGCGACGAGATCAATCTGTTGTGGAAGCACGGGAACGTCAATGTTCCGCACGACGAATTGACCGTCCAGAATGCTCGTCCTGAAGTCGTCCGTTACCTCCGGCGATCCTTCGATCGACTGGCGCATCGCGACAAACTCGACACTGTCGTAGAGAAGACATGCGCCACCTCACTGCGGGTAAGCTTTTCCGCTGCAGTGTTCCCAGACGCGAAATTTCTGTTCATCCGTCGGGACGGTATCGATGCGGCCGCGTCGGCGACGCAGCGCTGGAACGCTCCGCTGGATCTGCGCTATACGCTTCGCAAAGCCAGGTACGTCCCAGGCAGCGATTTCCCGCGGCATCTCGGGGCCTTCGCCAGACGGCGACTGAAGCAGCGGGCCGGCCGCACTGCCAGAAAGGTCGATGGAGAGGTTCGCGTCACCACGTGGTGGGGGCCGAAACCGCACGACGCCGCAATTCTTCAGCGGCGACATAGCCTCGACGAAATCGCCCTGATCCAGTGGCAGCGGTGCGTGGAGACGTCGCGCCGACAGTTGGCCGTCCTTCCGAACGATCGCGTGCACGAGATCGTCTACGAGGAGTTCGTAGCCGATCCCACCGCGGGGCTCGAGCAGATCCTCGCATTTCTCGGTCGGACTGCGTTGATGGACCGCCGGGCGACAGAGATCGTGAAAAAGAGCAGCGTCGGCAGGGGCCGGAAGGCTCTCGGTCCTGAAAGACTGGCCAAGCTGGAGGAGCTCGGCGGCGATACCCTGCGAGCTCTCGGCTATGCGTAACCGCAGTGTCCAGGATTCGTCGGTGATCCAGGCGGTCGGATTGTCTCGGCGACAGCGAGCCGCCAAACGTGCCTTGGACGTCGTGGTCGCGGGCGTCGGGACTGTGGTGACGTCCCCGCTGATGGCTGCGGGCTTCGTCGTTGCCACGGTCGACACCCGCGAGTGGGGGATCTTCACCCACATCCGGGTCGGGCGGAACGGTCGACCGGTCAGGGTTCACAAGCTTCGGACGATGCGCTCCTCAACTACACACACCACTACGGTGACGACGATCGACGACCCGCGGATCACCCGCATCGGAAGACAACTTCGTCGTTTCAAGATCGATGAGCTTCCGCAACTGGTGGACGTGCTCGTCGGTTCGATGAGCCTTGTCGGTCCGCGCCCGGACGTCACCGGCTGGGCTGATCGGTTGCAAGGACGAGACCAAATCATTCTGAGCGTGCGGCCGGGCATCACCGGGCCGGCAACGCTAGCTTTTCGGAACGAAGAAGAGGTCCTTTCACGCGCTGCCGATCCCGAGCAGCACAATCGCGACGTGATCTGGCCGCAGAAGGTCAGACTGAATCGGAATTACGTTGAGGCTTGGTCCCTGAAATCCGACATCCATTGGTTGGTGAGGACGGTCGTAAGCGTCACGTCGCACCAGGCGGGATCGTCAGACGAACGACAGGCCGCTCGGTGATCGGGTGGGAGCGTTGACCGATCAATATCTTTCGAGGTGCGCGCTGACCCGTCGGGATCTCCTAATAGGGTCGAGTCTTGGCGCCGCAGCATTGATCGCCGGTGCCGCTAGCTGCGGGAAAGAACCTGCACCGAAACCTCCGCGAGAGACCCCGGCTCCCGGCACGCCGACCGCCATTCAGACTCGTCGCGTCAAATCCGTAGTTTCGTACGGCGCGAGAGGCGCTGGAGCAGACGACACGCGCGCCTTTCGAGTCGGGCTGGCCGACCTTGCCCAACGAGGTGGTGGGGTTTTGCTGGTGCCGCCTGGCCGATGGGGATGCGCAAGCCTGAACCTACCTAGTGGTGTCTTCCTGGCCGGCCGTTCACCAGCTTCTCGGCTCGTTTGCCTTGCTACTGGCGGAGTGTGGATCACAACGATGAGGTCGGCGGTGAACACCGGGCTGGGTCCACTGACTTTGGACGCGCAAGGCTTCAGAGGGACAACAGCCGTCCGGGTCGGCGAAGGGAGTCGCCGAGTACTGATCCAAGGATGCGACCTATTGTCGGACCTACGCGCGTCTCGCCACACGGCGCTTGACACAGCACCCGGAGTTCTGAATTTAACGATCCGGGGCTGCACCTTCACTGGATTCAGAACCGGGGTGCTGTTGAACAACGACCCATCAGGCGTTGATGTTCGGGATTCGACTTTCAAGCAATGGGCTGAACGAGCGATTTGGATTCGTAGTAACGATGATGGCGCCGCATCCAACGTAGACATCATCGGAAACACCATCTGGCCCCCGGATCCGAGTGGCACAGTGCGCCAACCTATTCAGGTCAACGGGACAGACGACAAGCCCATCGTGAACATCCGAATCAATTCAAATCATGTTCGAGGGACGGCCGTGTCTCACAAAGATCCGGTGGGACGTGGGTCTGCGGACCTGATATCCTTGCATAGATGTCAAAGATTCCAGGTTGTCGGCAATGTATGCGTTGCAAGCGGTGATGTTGGCATCACCGTTGCGCGACAGAGCATGAACGGCGTCGTGGCTCGAAACCAATGTTTGAGGAATGCTAGCGCTGGCATTTCCATTGGGTCGGCCGAGTCACAATACACATCTGACGTATTGGTCAAGGACAATGAGTGCCTCGACAACGGTCGCGCCGATGTCTCGAATTCCACCCCCGAGCGTGCCCGCGTGGGAATCAATATCTACCATGGATCAAACGTTACGGTTGTCAATAACCGTTGTGGAAATACCGGAAATGGCAAGACCCAGTTGTACGGCGTAACAATCATTGCATCCAGCGGCGTTGCGATGGAGGGCAACACCTTGACCGAAAATGCACGCTCCACTGTGTACCGGGCAGCTCGTTAGCATGTCGGATGCTAGCGTTGCTCTACTTGCCGTATCCCCGACCTGGGAGGTGACAGGTGGTTCCTGGATCGGAAGGCGTGGTCGCCGGGCGGAGACGTCGGCTGTCTGAGCACGCCCGCTACGTGGCGATCAGGCCGGTCGTGGCCGTAGCCATCGCTCTCGAATTTTCCGCGTCGATGGTCTTTTGGCTGCTGTGGTCGTCCGGTGTGGACCGCGCTGGATTCGCGGCGGTCGGGCTCCTGATCTCGATCATGACCCAGTTGCCGTTCATTTCCCATCGGCACAGTCTGTTCTCGATCTGGGGGATGGTGGCCTTTGCTGTGACGTTGGGGTCCGGCGTTCGTGGAATACTCATCGCGGTCGGCTATCCGAGCCAGGAGTTCGTGGATTCTTTTTCCTGGGTGGTGCCACATTCGACGGCCTGTTCGGGTCGAGCATGGTGTCGCTCGCGTCGGTTGGGCTCGCAGCGATCGGTTACGTGCTGGCTGCCGGCGTGGCGAGGCCTCGCCCAGACCAGAATGAAGCCGCGGAGATAGGCACTGTAGCGAGCACTCCCGAGCCAACCACAGTCACGCGTGAAAGATCGGAGGGCTCGCGACCGTCGGCCCCACGCGCCAGTTGGCTCTTGCACAGTCATGCTCCGGAGGGCTTCGTGGTGTTGCTGGCAGCGCTGTACGCGGGCATCGGCACCATCGCAATGTATGGGTACACGGTCGGCGTCGGCGGACTTGGAGGCTCGGTCTCACAACGTCGCGGGACGGTCGCGGCGGATGGTACAAGCACCGGAACCTACGGATACCTCGAATTCCTTTCAGAAGCCAGCACTATTGGTGCAATTATCCTGCTGGCTTATTGGCTCTCGACGCGAAAGCACCTGGGTGTGGTCCGGATACTGGTGCTCGCAGCCTTTTTTGTAGATGCGCTCGCACTGAACTGGGTGACGACGACACGGTCGGACGTTGTCTATTTGGCAGCTGCGGTCTTCGCCGTGATTCACATCGTGCGAGGGAGGATTTCCGCTCTCGGTCTGGTAGCTGCAGGAATGGCTGTTCTGCTCGCTATAGGTGTCTTAACTGCGAACCGATCATCTTCGGAAGACGATGGTAACGGCTTCAGTATTGCATACGGCCTGAACAGTGGCCTGCTCAACCGCAATGGCTATGATCTTGGAAAGTCAATCCGTATCGTGGCAGCGGTTCCCGACGTCCTGCCGTACGAGAATGGAGCGACGATTGCCGTGTTCGCGCTCGCGCCGATTCCTCGCTCGATTTGGCCCGACAAGCCCATTATTTCTCCGGGTCGAGAGATTGGGCAAGAACTCTATGGGACGACGCAGTCCGGGGTGCCGCCAGGCATGACCGGAGAATTGGTGTGGAACTTCGGCACTTTAATTGCATTGGTCTTGTCATTAGTGATCGGGCTGGCTTTCGGGTTCTTGGAGCGCTGGCTCAGACCGGTCGACCCAAGTCGTACCGCGATGGTCGTGTTCTACGCGGTTGTGTTGTTTACGCTCGGCAAGAATATTTTTGGCGTTTCAATTGGGCAAGCTATCACCGCCGCAGTTGAAGGGATGATGCTGCTCGTTCCGGCGGCGGTGTTGACCAGGCTGGTAACCCATTCGCAGTCACAGAGAACAGCGAGGCGCGCGGCCGGTGCACGACGACGTTCGCGGCTACGCACCGCGCCGCATGGCTAGTTTCCAGACGAGTCGCCTGTTTTGGGGTGTGCGGGACGCGGCGCGATCTTTGACCGGCCGGTCACTCGCCACGCTGCCGCGGTGGATCACACCCGAAGTTGGCAACCATCAGTGCCAAAGACAAGTGACCTTTCCCCGGTCACCCACCTTGCGGCCGGTCGGTCGCCGTCCGTCCCAGCCTCAGACGTGAGAATGCTGTCCAATCAGTCAGAGTCGCCGCGAGATGCAACGATTGGGCCGCGCGGCTCCCGGAACCGAATCCGACGAGTCGTCGGCTCACGGGCCGGGGGTGCGCTGGTCGACCAAGCCGCCTACAGCCTCCAGAACTTTGCAGTCTTGTTCTCCGCATTGCGGCTGCTGCCGTTGGATGCGCTGGGTCAGTACACGCTGGTGAGCACCCTGGTGATCTTGGCCCAGACGTCGATCCGATCACTGGTGCTCGAACCATTGACCATTAGGTTCTCGACCCAGCCTGACGACGTGCGCCGGCGCGCGACAGCAATGGCCGCCGGCGCGTCGGCTTGCCTCGGAATGATCGCAGTCGTGGGCACAGTCGTTTGGGCCATTGCCGGCGGGAGTTCCGGCCGATTGATGGTTGCTGCGGGTATAACGTTCGCCATCCTGCTCGTGCAAGATGCTTGGAGAACCGCGCTGTTCGCATCACGGCGGCCTTGGGGCACGGCTGCTAATGATGCAATTTGCCTTGCGGCGACGTTGCTCGCACTGGCTGTTGTGGCGACGCGCGGCCATGCGGATGCGCCCGCCGTGATGCTCGTCTGGGGCTTTGGGTCGGCGTTCGGAGCCATTCTCGGCGTCGTCCAACTGCGCACCCTGCCAAAGGTTCAGTCTTGCTGGCATTGGCTTCGCACCCAGGGCGACCTCGGTCTTCGGCTAGTCGGCAGCGTGTTGGCGCAGCAACTCGCTGGCCGAACGTCGCTGATCATTGTCTCGGTGTGGGCGGGCCATGCCGCACTAGGACAGATCAGCGCCTCGCGCACGTTGGTCAGCCCGATCAGTACCCTCATCCTGGCCACGTTGGCATTCGCGGTGCCAGAAGCCGCCCGTAGGGCGCTTACGTCACTGCGCCACCTGCAACACTTCACGCGGATGATCAGCGGCGCGCTCCTGGCCGTGACCGCATTGCTGACTGTGGTGCTCTACTTTCTCCCGGAACGCCTCGGCGTCGCGATTGCCGGACAGAACTGGGCCGCTGCGCACAGCTTGCTCATTCCAACTGCGTTGTGGATCGCCGGCACCGCGATGAGCCAAGGGGCCCGAATCGGCCTCAGAGTACTGGAGCGAGCGTCGGCAATACTTTGGATTTCAGTTGTGCTAGGTGCCGTCGTCCTAGTTGCGTGTGCTTGCGGCACGCTCGGCTGGGGAGCGGCGGGCGCGGCGTGGGCATTTGGGCTGGCGAGCGTCGCAGGCCAGGTGGTCTGGACAATCGGGTACCGGAGAGCTATCGCTGCTCGGCAAGGTATCGGTGGGCCGAGAACACGCGGAAGTCGGTACCGATCCACCTCAGGTCGACCGCGTCGCGCAGCAGATACCCAGTCTGATTGAACGTCCGATCTGTGTTTCGGCCCCTCACTCCCGAGGCGGCGACCACGCCGACTTCGGAGCACCAACGGACCACTTCGGATGTGGGTGCGTGGCGCAGACCGCCGAACGGCCATGCAAAGTGCTCGCAGGTGCCGAGTCGCTCGCGCAGCGTTTGCACGGACAGTTTCACCTCCGCCTCGGCATCTGTTTGGGATGCAGCGTCAGCCAGTGGTCGGTGATGCACACCGTGGCTGCCGACTACATGGCCCAAACTGACGAGGTGTTCAAGATCATCCCAAGTCATGACGCCCTCGGCCTGTCGGCGTCCGAAGAACGAATCTACTTCACCTTGCTGCGTGAGTCCGATGACTCCGGTAGGCACGTAGAAGCAGGCGCTGACACCCCGTCGGCTCAATTCCTCGGCCGCCGCCATATTGCTGCGGAATCCGTCATCAAATGTCAGTGCGATCATTCGGCGAGCCGGCGCTTGTTCGACGCTGGATCGCACGGCAGTGGTGAAGTCGGTGATCTTGTCAGGCTTTGAATCGACGAACTTCAGCAGACGATCGAGTGCCCCCGGAGGAGTGTTGTGGATTAGGAGCAGGGTAGCCCCGGGGGCGGCAGTAGCGCGCCGGGTTGCTCCAGACAGCCGGTATACCGACTCCATTCCCAGGAGAGCTACCCGGCGAGCAGCTTGCCGGATCGTGGTCTTAATCACGAGACGTGCCTTCCGAGGAAATGGAGGAGTTGCGCTGCTCGATCTTCCCAGTTCGGCGACGCAGCTGACCAGCGGAGGCTCGCCGCGCCAAGCTGCTCTCGCGCCCCCTCGTCCGACAGCAACGAGACGATTTCGTCGGCCAGTTCGGCGGCCGAGTACGGGTTGATCAAACGCACTGCGTCGCCGACCATTTCGGGCATTGACGATCGATCTGAGCAGATGGTCGGCACCCCTGCGTGCAGGCCGTCGTACAAAGCGAACGATCCGGCGTTTTCGCAGGTCGAGGTGAACACGCAGATTGTCGCCGACGCATATAGGTCGGCCATCTCTTCAGGGTCCGCCGGGCGAATCTCGATCCGCGTATCCATGCCCAACTCAAGGACCCGCTGCCGTACCGCTGCTGCGTACCGTGTGTCCCGATCCGCGCCCGCGACCCGGAATCGGACCGCATCCGGCAGACGGTCCGCTGCCTGTGCGACGGCCTCGACGAATTGGAGGATTCCCTTGTACGGATAGAGATGCGAAACCAAGAGCACCAAGGGGTCGGCAGCCTCAGCGCGAGCGCTTGCGGCAATCGACGCGGCGCCGCCCCTGTTGATCTGATACGGCAGTCTGGCGGCTGCTGGAAACTCGGCCTGATACAGCGTGCGAGCGTGCATCGAGCCGAAGACCATGCCGTCGGCCGCAGTAACCGAGTGGCGCAGGCGCTGGAGCAGCGCGAGATGGCGCACGCGATTTTTCAGACTCGAGGCCTCAGTCCGCACGACGTGCTTTTCCAAGGGCGCGACATTCAACGGCCAGAAGATGATCTTGGCCCCAGGTATCCGCTCGGCGCGCGATCCGACAAACACAACATGAGTGCAGGACGTCAGCGCAGCCGGTGGCCGGAAGGTGCCGGTCGGCGGGATCCCGACCGACACAACCGGCTGACCGAGAAGCTTCTCCACTGCCGGGACGAGGTTGCCGGAAAACGCCGATCCGCCCGAGCTCGTACGACCAGGGGAGACGATTCCAACCTTCATGATGTCCTTTCTGTGGCGGCATCTTCGCTGCCGTCGTGGGACAGTTCTCGCTCGGTGCGCTCTATCGATTTGCGTAGTCGCTCCGGAACATCGCCAGGTAGGCGCGAGGCGCCGGCCCCAGACGGCAGCTTCTCTGGGATCACGGCGTTAAGTCGATTCGTGGTGCACTGCAGGAAATCCATCAGATCGGAGATCACACGACGCGGTTGGTCGACGAGATCGGTGTATCGGATGACGATGGAGTCAGAGTTGACCGCGAAGCCACAGGTTGCCTGTTGTCGGGTCAACAACGCGATCTGCCGCGCAACCGTGGTGATCGGATCTCTCGGGTCTGGACAAAACAGTGCCGGCGCCGTCCCGAAGACTTGGTCGTCGGGGACTCCGAGTCGGCTGCGAAGCGCCAGCAGAGAGACAGCTGCATCCAGTGGGTCGCGTTCGACGCTGATGAACAGCATCCGTTTCAGATCGCGACGCATCGCGGGCGCGTGTGCCAACGCCAGGAAGTTCTTGTAGACAACTGGGCGTCCGAACACGTCCGCGACCAGGTCCAGGTCGTGCTGCAGATCCGCCGGTCGAAGCGGGTTGAGGTCTTGGTCCAGGCTATTCGTGCTGTGTCCACACGCTCGGCGCCAGAAGTACCCGAATTCATGCGGGTCAAGGGGTTCCGGTGTCCGACCCGCAAGAGAACTGAGGGAAATCGTTGGGTCGCTACCAGTCAGACGCTGTTGCAGCACCGCTCCGACCCAAGGCGCGCGATGGAAGAATGCCATGAGGTTTGACGGGTAACCGACCGCACCGGTCCGGGCAAGGAGTTGGTACAGCACCGTCGTGCCCGACCGGGGCAGGCCGACAATCTGGACGGTGCTTGCCGGTGTGGCGGAAAGCGCCGGCTCAGGAATCGACTGCGACACCCGATTCAATTGAGCGAGGAAGTCCTCGAACCCATCTGAATGCGCCAGGTACCTCATGCTCGGTAGGCAGGGAAGTATGACGAGTCCGGATCCGCGTCAAACTCGCGGACAAGCTCGTCGTAGCGACCCTCGTCGACGACGGTGCTGCAAAGGAACACGGAGAGTTGGCGATTGGCGATTGAACGCTTGAACGTCTCGAGGCCATCGCCTCCTGATACTCCACCGCCGAGGTGGAGCACACCATCGGCCGGAAGCAACTCACGGACCGCATAGTCAAGGACCGCATTGGTCGCGCCCAGCCGCATCCCGTCGGGCGACGATCCGGACAGGTGATAGTGAATACGTCGACCCCATCGCATGAAAACCGCCGCTGCCAACACCTTGTCGCTGGTCGCTGCTTCAATCACCGAGACGTGATCCGACAATCCCGAGACCAGCGCTTCGAAATACTCGTCCGTCAACTTCAGGCGAGCTGTAGCTCCGACGCGATCCATAGTGTCCCGATAGAGCTGCCGGAATGCGCTATCTGAGTCCAGCAACGCGTATGCGGCAACTTCGCGGACGGAGACACCAGACTTAACCGACTTCCGGACCGCAGTTCGGTGCCGCCCAGCACAGTGCTCCCAGTACGCCTCGACTCCGTCGACCACATTCACCGCGAAGGTGGCGTGTGGCCGCCAACGGGCGACGTGGAGCGCGGACATATCCCGCTCCGCGAAATCGAGCGGGTTCGTGCGTAGGAACTCTGCAACGCAGCCACGATTGCGGGCATCGTCCAAAAAAGCCCTCCGAAACCTGGCCAGGCCACCATCTTCGCGTGAGATCGGGCCGCCGTATCCATAGGGGCTGACCAAATCCCATTCACCAGTTGCGATAGGAATCGATCGTCGTATATACGGGAAGAAGAAAGTCCCGCCCTCGGCGACAGCGCACTCCCACTGCCCACCGTCGATCAGTTCAGCAGTAGAGCCATATTGCGGCAGATAGTAAATATCCGGCACGTCGAGCCCGGCGGCAGCCACTGCGGCCTTGTCGAGGATCTCGATCTTCATGTCAGTCCCACCTGAGTCCTGGCCACCGTGCTAGCAATTTGTTCCCGTCCTCAGCGATGAGCTCACCGAACCTGGAGCGCAGATAGTCCGAGGGCGCAGCATATTGCCGATTCTTCGCCCCGCCCAGCGCCGTACTGACCATACGTCGTGCGCCTTCCGGAACCAGGGGACGGACGAGCTGATATATCCGAAACGCCCGCAGCCGCCGACCGATCCCGACCGCAACGACGCGGTCCGCGGCTGAGTTGACGTGGACCTCCATGTCGTCAGCCTCTCCACGAGCGGCGACGCCAAGGTAGTCCCACAGCAACTGCGCGGTCTTTGCCGGCGCAGATTGATAGTCCTCCAATTTGATCACGTGAAGCCGATCCTCGCCGAACTTATCAAGCCATGGAAGAAGCTGACGGTAATAGCTGCTGAAGGCACGGTAGGCGCCATCGGGATCCAGGAGTGCTTCGTCGACCGGTCGCGTTTCCCGACCCAATTGTGTCCAATGTTGCCAATGACTGATCGCGCGCCCGTACGGATCCCGCAAAATCGCAACCACGCGAACGTCCTTGCCAAGCGTCTCGGCCGCACGAGTTACAGGCTGAGGATGAATCGGTGACTGCATATAGGCTGTCGACACCTCACCGGCAACAACTGCCGCACTGCGCGAGATCCGCTCTGCGAGCCGCCGCGCGGTCGAGGAATCCAGCAGGTCGGAGGATTCCTTTTCAGCTACAACATCGACCTGCGGATGTTGTCTAAGGAGCTCGTACAAAGTCGTTGTTCCGGACTTCATCGCCCCGATACAGACGAAGGGCTCAGCCATCGACCGATCCGCCCCTGATGCCGGCCCAGTTGTGATGCCGATGGGCGGTGGACAAGATGAAGCGGACGACGCGATCACTCGTGTTCGAGATCCTGTAGTCGTCCGGCACCACGCTGTCACGATCCTTGGCGAGGTCGCGAGTCGCCTGTTGCACAGCCGAAACCATGTCATCAGCGCTTAATCCGGTCATGATGATCGCACCGGTGTCGAGAGCTTCGGGTCGTTCGATCGAATCGCGCAGCGTAACGGCTGGAAAGCCGAGTATGGAGGACTCCTCGGCAATTGTCCCGGAGTCGCTGAGTACACATGCGGATTCGAGTTGCAGCCTGATGTAGTCGTTGAAGCCTAGCGGCTCCGAGAACGTCATCCACGTCTCGGGACGCCAGTCGTCCAGGGCCTCGAGCCGTTTGCGGGTTCGCGGATGGGTGGACACGAAGACGGGAAGTGCCGTTGCCTCATGCACCCCGGTGACCCCGCGCAGAAGCTGGCGCAACCGGGTGGGGGAGTCGACGTTCTCCTCGCGGTGCGCGCTGACGAGCAGGAACCCCTGAGGGTTGAGCCCAAATCGTTGCAGCACGTCGGAACTTTCGTAGCCCTCGCGGTAGGCCTCCAATACCTCGCACATCGGAGACCCTGTTTTGATAATTCGCCGCGGGTGCAGGCCCTCTGCGAGCAGGTTGCGTCGGGCGTGCTCTGTGTACACCAGGTTGAAGTCCGCGACGTGATCAACAAGCCGACGGTTGGTCTCCTCTGGAACGTTCTCGTCGAAGCAACGGTTGCCCGCCTCCATGTGATAAACGGGGATCTTCATCCTCTTCGCCATCACTGCGGCGATACAACTGTTGGTGTCACCCAGCACCAGAACGGCGTCAGGCTGCTCCGAACGCAGGACTTCCTCGGACTTGATCAAGGTCTCGCCGAGCACGCGTCCCAGGGACGAGGTGTCCACCTGGAGGAAGTGATCGGGCTTGCGAAGATCAAGATCTTCGAAGAAGACCTCATTGAGTTGGTAGTCGTAGTTCTGCCCGGTGTGGACCAGCACATGATCGACTGTGTCGTCCAACCGATGGATGACGCGGGAAAGCCGGATGATCTCGGGTCGGGTGCCGACGACTGTCATTACCTTCATTCGGGCACCTCCTCGACCTTGCGGACCGGCTCAGCATAGGTGTCTGGTGCGGCCGGGTCGAAGATCTCATTCGCCCAGAACAGCGTCACCACCTCAGTATCGCCCGTGTTGGTGATGTTGTGCGCCCACAGCGTCGGCATGTCGATGACCGCCGGATTGTCGCCGTCGACGTCGAAAGTCACCGCGTCCGACGACAACACCTTGCGCAGCTCGATCCGCGCTCGGCCGCTGACGACGACAAACCGCTCCACCTTGTGCAGATGGAAATGCTCACCGCGCGTCACGCCGGGAACGGTGGTCGAAACAAAGCTTTGGCCTTGGCCGCCGTGGACCTTTACGGCCTCGGTGAGCGCCCCACGATGGTCGGCATACCTGGGCAGTCGGATCGGATAGAACGCCGGAAACATCGCGTACCGCAACGTGTTGAAGAGCTGGAGGTCGAAGTCCGTGGCGAGCGCCGGGATGTCGCCCCTTTGATAGAGGGCGTACATCGATGCCAATGTATCGAAGACCGACTGCACTGTGGTCGACGTCCCAGACGGGACCGCGGGAGGAGATGGGCTCTCGAGCGCATCGATCAGGACTGCTGCCGCATCCTGGACGTGCAACAAGTCGATAGGCCTGTCAACGATCTGTGGTGATGAGTCGTTCAGCACGTGCTGAACGAAGGTGGCCACGAAGGAGTTGTAGTTCGGTCGGCATCCCTCGCCGAAGAGATTCGGTAGCCGCAGGTCGGAGAAGTCAGCTCCGACATCCTCGCTGGCGGCAGCAAGGATTTGGCCGGCTCGTGACTTGCCTCGGCCGTAGGGAGTGTCACTTCCTGCCTGGATCGAGTCTGCGTAGATCATCCGAGAGAACGGCGAACGTCTCATCACGACGGCCAGATCCTCGGCCAGCTTGACGTTGCCTTTCTCGACCTCATCAGGTTCGCCGCGGTTTATCCCTGCGACATGGATCACAGCGTCGCAGTCGGCCGCCAGCTCGCCGAGCCGATGCCAGTCGGTCCGACCAACGGGCACGACCTGGTGACCACTGAGTGCATGAATCCGGGCGTGAGTGTGCCAGCCCAGGAATCCCTGGGCTCCCGTCAGAAGAACCCTCATCGGGCAAGTTCTCTTTGTGCCGCCTGGATGACCGGCAATCCGCTGATCAATTCACATGCACCATCGAGGTCGAGTTGGGTGGTGTTCGCCGACGTGTAGTCACCGATCTGCGCCGGCCTCTGCTCACCTTCCTCGAAGTACAGTTCGTATTCGAGTGAGCGGGCATCCAAAGGCACCCGAAAGTAGTCGCCTTGGTCCCGGGCGTGAACCATCTCTTCACGGCTCAACAACGTCTCGTGCTGCTTCTCCCCATGACGTGTGCCCAACACCTTGAACTCGGGATTCTGACCTAGCACCTTCGCGACGGCTCGGGCAAGCACCTCGATTGTGCAAGCGGGCGCCTTCCGCACGAAGAGATCGCCCGGCTGTGCGTTGGTGAAGGCGTGGAGGACCAACTCGACCGACTCATCGAGCGACATCAGGAACCGGGTCATATCCGGATCGGTGATGGTCAGCGGCAGACCCTTGCGAAGCTGCGAGATGAAGAGCGGGATGACTGAGCCGCGGGACGCCATGACATTTCCATAGCGGGTGATCGAAACGGTTGTTGGACCGTCCGGATGGTTTCGCGCCCAAGCTTGGGCTGTCTTCTCCATCAATGCTTTGGACATGCCCATGGCATTCACCGGATAGACCGCTTTGTCCGTGCTCAAACACACAAGAGACCGCACACCCGCAGCTGCAGCCGCACGAATGACGTTGCGGCTGCCATCCACATTGGTGCGCACCGCTTGCTCAGGGAAGAACTCACACGAGGGCACCTGCTTCAGTGCCGCGGCGTGAAAGACGAAGTCAACACCGACCATCGATTCGGTGACGGATTCGTAATCACGGACATCGCCGAGGAACAGCTTCAGACGACGGTCGGCCAACTCGGTTCGCAACTGGTCCTGTTTGGCCTCATCACGACTGAGAACGTGCACCGCCGCGACGTCCGAATCCAACAATTGCCGGACCATCGTTGATCCGAAGGATCCGGTTCCTCCGGTTATCGCGACGACCGTGCCGGACACCGGATTGTTCATGCGGCTTCCACTCTTCCCTTCAGAATGCCGGTTAGGGCGGAGATCACACGATCAATATCAGTATTGCTCAGCTCCGACCCACTCGGCAGTGTCACTCCGTGTGCGAACAGGGTTTCGGAGGCTCCTGTGAGGAAGGCACGCGCCGACGAGTAGAGCGGCTGCAAATGCATGGGTTTCCACAGGTGCCGGGCTTCGATTTCGTGCTTTCCGAGCTCGGCGACCACTGCATCGGCACTCGTACCTACGCCGTCGATCACCAGACACGTCAACCAGCAGTTGTCGTTCGAGGCATCCTCGGGCAGGCCACCACCCAGGAGTCGGACTCCCGGCAGGTCGGCGAGTTCCGCGGCGTACCGTTCTCGATGCTGCCGACGCCGCCGGATCATGTCGTCGAGCCGCGACAGCTGACCGACACCGAGCGCAGCGAGGATGTTGGACATCCGGTAGTTGAAACCCATCTCCGTGTGCTCGTACCAAGGCACTGGCTGTCTGGCTTGGGTGGACAGGTACCGGGCATGGTTGATCAATTCGACGTCGTCGCTGAGCAGCATGCCGCCGCCCGACGTGGTCATGATCTTGTTGCCATTGAAGGATAGAGCTGCACTGTGTCCGAACGACCCGGCTGCCTCGCCGGCATGGCTCGCCCCAAGCGCCTCGGCAGCGTCTTCGACCAGTGGCACGCCACGTATCTCGAGCTCGGGAAGAAGTCGGCTGTAATCCAGACAGCGCCCGAACAGGTCAACGGCCAGGACGCAAGCGATGTCTCGGCCTTCCGCGAGCAACGTGTCAACAGCGGACACCAGAAGGTCGACATCGACGTTGGCGTCTCCCGCTGACGAATCCACGAAAACCGGTTCCGCCCCCGTGTAGAGAACAGCGTTGGCGGTCGCAGCGAACGTCATCGACGGAAGCACAACGACCTTGCCCGGCCCGGCACCTTCGGCCAGCAGCGCGAGATGTAGTGCCGCCGTGCCCGACGACAGTGCCAAGGCATGCCGGACCCCCACCCGGTCGGCGATCTCGGACTCGAATCGGTCGACCATGGGGCCTAGCGGCGCGACCCAACCCGATCGCAGAGCCTCTAGAACGAGGCGTTCTTCGACCTCGGTGACATGAGCCCGTGACAGGAAGATGCGAGACAACCGAACTCCTTAACGACGGACATGCGGCCGCAGGTCCGCAGCCGTCAACGCCAGGTCACCGTCAACAGGCGTGCCCGCGCCGTTGATCATTTCATTCGGATCCGGAGCCGGCAGGTCGTAAGTGGCGGCGTGACGCATCCACTTAAGCGCTTCTTCGCCGCTCGTCGGGTCGGCATTGACCACGTCCCATGGATTGATCGGTGGTACGCCGACCGCGTTGACGAGGGGATGCCCCGAGTTGCGGATCGCTTCGTTGGGCGCGAACAACTCCTCGGACAGCTTTTCGCCGTGGCGCAGCCCGGTGTAGACGATCTCGATGTCTGAGCGACCGGACATCTCGATCAACGTCTTCGCGACATCGACGATCTTGACGGGTGACCCCATGTCCAAGACCATGACCTCCCCGTCGCGTCCGATCACGCTGGCCTGGAGGACCAGCTGGCTGGCCTCGGGGATCAACATGAAGTAACGCTCGACCTCGGGGTCAGTGACGGTGATCGGTCCGCCACGTTGGACCTGGGCGGTGAACGCCTCGATGACCGAGCCACGGGATCCCAAAACATTGCCAAACCGAACGCTGACAAACCGGCCGATGTTCTGCTTGGTCGCGTAGTGGGCGGTGAGTCGCTCCGCGACGCGTTTGCTGTACCCGAGCACGCAACTCGGATTGGCAGCTTTGTCCGTCGAGATGTTGACGAAGACCTCAACGCCACTCTCCTCGGCGGCGCGCAACACGTTCAAGGTGCCGAGGACATTGGTCTTCCACGCTTCGAGCGGGAATTGCTCCAGCAGGGTCAGATGCTTCAGTGCTGCTGCATGGAAGACCAAGTGGGGCGTCTCGCGAGCGAATATGTCCCGCAGCCCGTCGAGATCGCGGATACTCACCAGCGCGAGCGTCCCGTCATCCAGAAGCGCGCGGCCGGTCAGACTCATCTGCACTTTGTGGAGGGCCGACTCATCGCGGTCGAGCAGAACCAACTTCCGGGGGCCGAAGCGATCGATTTGTCGCGCTAGTTCGGAGCCGATCGATCCGCCGGCTCCCGTGACGAGGACCACCTTGCCCCTGATCGACTCGGATATTGCACCCTCGTCCAGTTGCACACGACGGCGACCGAGTAGATCTTCCAGGTCAAGATTGCGGAGATCTCCGCTGTTGATGCGACCTATGCGCGCGTCGGTTGGCGGGAGGACGAGGACATCCAGTCCTGCGCCGCGAGCCGCCGCTCGCAGGTCAGCGAGAAGTTCCCGCTCCGCCGACGGGATGGCAATCACCAACGCCGATGCATCCGTCTGCTCGGCGACCCGCGCGATGGCCTCACGTCCGCCTTGCACTCGCAGGCCGTCGATGCGTAGGCGTCGCTTGTGCGGGTCGTCATCCAAAATGGCAACCGGCGCGTACGACGTATGGGAGTCGTTCTGCAAGGCACGTACGAGCTGCCGCCCGGAGAGACCGGCACCGAAGATGATCACCTTGCGGAGGCCGGGTCCTTCGGTACCGCGACCCCAGCGATAGGACCGGACGACGAATCGCAATGTGAACATTCCTCCGAGAGCCAGCGCTGGGGCAAGCAGGGCCAAGCTGCGCGGTACGCCACGGAGCCAGTCGGTAAACAGGACGGTAGCGATCAGAGGCAGGGCGGTCGCGACCACGGCGCGGCCGAGATCTGCCGTTTCCTCGAATGAGCCTCGCAGGTGTCCGATTCGGTAAGGACCGATCAGGACCCCGAAGATCAGGAACAAGAAGGCTGCCAACACTGCGAACGCCGCGGTCGGCCGGAGCAGTACGGTCTCGATGCTGAGGTCGTATCGGACCCAGGCCGCAACGAATGACGCAACGACCATGACCAATGCATCCGCCGCCGCCCACCCGGCCTGAACCAGGGTTTCTCTGCGGCGCCAGCCCGCATTGGCAACAACTCGAGATGAAGTTGCTTTCGAGGCGTGAAGTATGGGGTGGGGGGTGTCCATACGGGGCTCCAGGATCAGGCCGGGTCAGCGGCTTCGAGAGCACGCGCAGCTCGAGCTGCCGTGTCGGCCTCAGCAACCACAGAACCGGCGCGATGGTTGACTCTGTCGTCAATCGTGTCGTTTCCCCAGTCGATCGGGCCGTCGGGAAAGGTCGCCTTCTCCCGACGTGGGTGATATTCGTACTTGTAGTCGTAATATCGACCTCTTATAGGTCTTGGCATACGATTCAGAACCGTTCCCAAGACTCGTGCATTTACCTTGTCCAATCCGTCGACCGCGGTTGCCAGCTGATCTCGGGTGACCAATCCGCTTCCGACGACGATTACGGCTCCATCGGTGATGGTCGCTAGCACTGCTGCATCCGTGACCGGCAGCATTGGAGGAGCATCCAATAGCACGTAGTCGAACTTCTCCGAGAGCTCTTGGAGCGCTTCTCTCATAGCGGGGGAGCCGAGAAGCTCGCTGGGGTTCGGTGGTATCTGGCCGGCTCCGACCAGAGAGAGTTGGTGCCGCCCATAGGGCTGGAGAATGTCAGCCAAGTCCGCCCGGCCGATCAGAAGGTCAGTGAGCCCAACGGCTCCTTCCATTCCGAAATAGTCGAGCAGACGAGGACGACGAAGATCAGCTTCGACGAGGCAGACGCTTGCACCCGATTCGGCAAGGACCACGCCGAGGTTCGCCGAAGTGGTCGTTTTGCCTTCACCAGGTAGCGAAGACGTCATCACGATCGTTCGAGCGCGCTCCGCTGTACCGACGAAAGACAAGTTCGTTCGGAGTGTCCGGAATGATTCCGACCGGGTTGACAGGGGGCCCGTCTCCACAAGAAGGGGCGCCGTCGTGGCCTCGGCATCGAACGGAATCGTGCCGATGACAGCAACGTCATCGATTAGCCGTTCAACGTCATCCTTTGTGCGAATCCGCGTGTCCAGCACGTGCCTGAGTACGACGGTCGCAATGGCAATAATGAGTCCGAGGACAAGGCCTAACGCGAAGTTCCTGATTGGTCTTGGACTCACCGGAATGAGCTCAAGCGTGGGTGCTTGAGTGACAGTTACCTTGACGGGGCTTTGGCCGTCGGAGGACACGCGTTCAAGCTCCGTGATTGTCTTCGGAAACTGGTCTCCGATTGCCGCTGCAATCTTCTGCGCCGTCTGCGGTGACCGTTCGGTAACTGTTACGTCTATCAGGACGGTATCCGTCGGGATCGTGGTCGTCACCTGCTCTGCCAATCGACTCGGCGACGTTGTAAGCCCGACCTTCTCGACAACAGGTTGGAGCACGACCGGTGCCTTGAGCAGCTGGGAATAGGACTTCACGCGCTGCTGCAGGAAGTCGCTGCCCTGTGCCAGCTGGCTGTTGTTGCTGGTGTCGACCGTCGAAACGAAGAATTGCAGCTGTGACTCGTACGTCTTGGGAATCAGATAGGTGATGCCCGCAGTCGCTGCCAGGACCGCAAGACTGACAATAGGAATCACTCGCCAGTGCTTCCGAAGGATCCTCAAATAGGTCTGCAGATCCACACTGACCCTTTCTCCATGCCGATCTATCGCGGATTGACTTTGGCCCGGGCCTCCTCTCCGGTGCCGGCGCCGACCCCCAGCTGTTCGAGTGCCACGCTGCGGTCCCATGATTTCTGGGACAGAAGGGAAGCTAGCAGAGAAGAGTGGCTTGAGTGAAGCCCGGCATGTGGCCGCGGGTAGCCCCGAAAAGAACACAAGCCCACGCGTCGCTGTGTACAGGGGCGATGTTAGCTGTGGCGTTTACCCCGTGTTGAGCAGAGCTAACCGACTTCTTCGACAGAATTACGCATCCGCGACACCTACACGACGCTGCCCGTGTCTGTTTTGCACGACGCGCTGTGGCTCGAACTGATCGGACGGACATCCCGGCGTCTGCGGGATGCGCGGAGTGGGCCGGGGCTCATGCCTGGCCGGCCCAGACGCTGGGTTTAGGCTTGCCGGTGCGATTCGGGCGACTAGCCCGGCACACCCACCACCAGGAGCAGGAGGACCCGTGGCGTCAACCAGGATCACTGTGGTTCGCGACAACAACGCAACCGAACAGGTGGTCGACGAGACGACGACGGGTCTGGATCTCTACGGTGAGGACCGCAGCGTCGTCGCGGTCAGGGTCAACGGCGAGCTGCGCGACCTCGCCCGACCACTGGTGGACGGCGGCGGAGACGAGGTCAGCGTCGAACCGGTCACCATCGGCAGCCAGGACGGGCTGAACATCATCCGCCACTCGGCCGCCCACGTGACCGCCCAGGCCGTACAGAATCTGTACGCCGAGGCCAAGTTGGGCATCGGCCCGCCGATCACCGACGGCTTCTACTACGACTTCCAGGTCTCCGAGCCGTTCACCCCCGACGACCTGAAGGCCATCGAGAAGCAGATGACCCGGATCATCAAGGAGCGGCAGCGGTTCGTCCGTCGCGAGATCAGCGACGACGAGGGCCGTGAGGAACTCGCCAACGAGCCGTTCAAGATCGAGCTGATCGGCAAGAAGGGATCGGCGGATGATGAGTCGGGCTCCAGCGTCGAGGTGGGCGCCGGCCAGCTGACCATCTACGACAACGTCCGCCGCGACGGCTCGGTCGCCTGGAAGGACCTCTGCCGCGGGCCGCACGTGCCGCACACCGGCTACATCCCCGCCTACGCGATCACCCGCAGCTCGGCGGCGTACTGGCTGGGGGACCAGAACAACCAGCAGCTGCAGCGCGTCTACGGCACCGCCTGGCCCAGCAAGGAGGCGTTGGCCGACTATCAGCACCGGATGGCCGAGGCGGCCAAGCGTGACCACCGCAAGCTCGGCATCGAACTCGACCTGTTCAGCTTCCCCGACGAACTCGGCTCCGGCCTGGCTGTCTTCCACCCCAAGGGCGGCGTGCTGAAGCGGGAGATGGAGGACTACGTCCGCCGCCGGCACATCGAGGAGGGCTTCTCCTACGTCGGCACCCCGCACATCACCAAGGACAACCTCTTCTACACCTCGGGCCACCTGCCGTACTACGCCGACACCATGTTCCCGCCGATGGAACTGGAGGGTGCGGAGTATCGGGTCAAGCCGATGAACTGCCCGATGCACAACCTGATCTTCCGGTCCCGCGGCCGCTCCTACCGCGAACTGCCGCTGCGGTTCTTCGAGTTCGGCTCGGTCTACCGCTACGAGAAGTCGGGCGTGGTGCACGGCCTGACCCGGGTCCGCGGCATGACCCAGGACGACTCGCACTCCTACGTCACACCCGAGCAGGCGCCGGGGGAGATCAAGCACCTGCTGAACTTCATCCTCGGCCTGCTCGGCGACTTCGGCCTGGATGACTACTACCTGGAGCTGTCCACCCGCGACCCGAACTCCGACAAGTTCATCGGCACCGAGGAGCAGTGGGAGACCGCCACCCGCATCCTGGAACTGGTCGGCGTCGACTCCGGCCTGGAGCTGGTTCCCGATCCCGGCGGCGCCGCCTTCTACGGTCCGAAGATCTCCGTGCAGACCCGGGACGCCATCGGCCGCACCTGGCAGATGTCAACCATCCAGTACGACTTCAACCAGCCCGCCGGGTTCGGGCTGGAGTATCAGGCGGCCGACGGCACCCGGCAGCAGCCGGTGATGATCCACTCGGCCAAGTTCGGCTCCATCGAACGCTTCATCGGTGTGCTGACCGAGCACTACGCCGGCGCGTTCCCGCCCTGGCTGGCGCCGGTTCAGGTCGTCGGCATCCCGGTCGCGGCCGAGTTCGACGAGTATCTGCTCGGCGTCGCAGGGAAACTCCGAAAGTCTGGAGTTCGAGTTGAGGTTGACACCAGCGACGACCGGATGCAGAAGAAGATCCGCACCTGGACCAAGCAGAAGGTGCCCTACCAGCTGATCGCCGGCGGCCAGGACGTCGAGGCGGGAGCGGTGTCGTTCCGGTTCCGCGACGGCAGCCAGCGCAACGGCGTACCGGTGGATGAGGCGATCGCCGAAATCACCCAGGCGATCGCCGACCGGAAACAGGTCTGAGTCGGCCGGCCGCCGCCCACAGGACGGCTCCGAGCCGACGCTGCGCGGGGCGTTGCGGAATCTGGGGAGCTGATCCGGCATGCTTGGACCCGACATGAACGACGAGAGCGCAGCCGACTTCGCCGGCGAGCCCGACGGGTTCGAGCGATTGTGGACCCCGCACCGGATGGTCTACATCGAGGGCGAGAACAAGCCGCCGGACGGCACGCCGGAGACCTGTCCGTTCTGCCGCATCCCGACGCTGGACGATGAGACCGGTCTGATCGTCCATCGCGACGAACTCGGCTTCGTGGTTCTCAACCTCTACCCGTACTCACCGGGTCACCTGCTGGTCTGCCCCTATCGTCACGTCGCCGACTACACCGACCTGACGGCCCAGGAGCGGGTCGCCGTCGGCGAACTGACCTCCCGGGCGATGAGCGTGCTCCGCCGGGTCAGCGCCCCGCACGGCTTCAATCTCGGCCTCAACCAGGGAGCGGTGGCCGGCGCCGGCATCGCCGCTCATCTGCACCAGCATGTTGTGCCGCGCTGGGGAGGCGACTCCAACTTCCTGCCGGTGATCGGCCGAACCAAGGCGATCCCGCAACTGCTGGGTGACACCTGGAAGCTGGTCCACGACGCCTGGCTGGACGACGCCGACCGCCCAGACCCTGGTAGGGAGTGAGCCAATCGATGCTGGAACGATTCCGCACCGCCTGGACCAAGGTGATTGCCCCGATCGCCGCCTTCTTCGTCCGGCACAACGTCTCACCGGACGTGATCACCATCGTGGGCACGCTCGGCGTCGTCTTCGGTGCCGTCATCTGCTATCCGCAGGGCTGGCTGTGGCAGGGCACGGTGATCATCTTCCTGTTCGTCTTCGCCGACATGGTCGACGGCCAGATGGCCCGCACCACCGGGCGCAGCAGCAAGTGGGGCGCGTTCCTCGACTCCAGCCTCGACCGGGTGGGCGATGGCGCGGTCTTCGCCGGCATCACTCTGTATTTCGTCTACGGCCACACCGTCGCCGACCGGACACCGGCCTTCGGCTGGACCACGATCTGGGCGGCAGTCACCCTGTGGGCGCTGGTGATGGGCCAGCTGACCTCCTATGTCAAGGCCAGGGCGGAGAGCCTCGGCTACCAGGCCGGCGGCGGCCTCGCCGCCCGCGCCGACCGGCTGCTGATCATCCTGATGGGTGCCTGGCTCAGCGGCCTCGGCATCCCGTATGTGTTGGAGCTTGCGGTCACCGCCCTTGCCGCGATGAGCACCTTCACCGTCTTCCAACGGATCCTGAAGGTACGCGGCCAGGCGGCCGAGCAGGACGCCCATGGCGCCGGCGCCTGACTGGTCTCTCGGGCTGCTCTACCAGGTCGGCTGGCGCATCGGCCCGCGGATCCCGGCCTCGGTGCAGCGGATGATCAGCTCCGCAGGAGCGGCGATCGCCGTCGACCGCAGCGGACCGCACATCCGGCAGTACGCCCAGAACCTCCGCTACGCCACCGACCGGGAGCCCGACCGCGACCTGCTCCGGGCTGGGATCGCTTCCTACCTGAGGAATCTCCTCGAGGTGTTCGCCCTGCCGGGCTGGAGCCGTTCCAAGATCATCTCCCGGGTGACGACGACCGGCGAGGGTGAGCTGCGCCGGGCGATGGCAGGTGAGGGTGCGGTGATCGCCCTGCCGCACAGCGGCAACTGGGACCTGGCCGGAGCCTGGGCCTGCGTCACGGGGATGCCGGTGAGCACTGTCGTCGAGGAGCTCGACGGCCCCGCGTTCGCCGCCTTCCGTGCCTTCCGTGAGGGCCTCGGCATGCAGGTGATCGGGCACCGCGATCCGGCGGCGTTGCCGGAGCTGATGACCGCCGCCCGCGGCGGTCGCCTGGTGTGTCTGGTGGCCGATCGCGATCTGCTCGGCAGCGGAGTGCCGGTGACCTGGAACGGCCACCCGGTCACCATGCCTGCCGGTCCGGCGGTGGTCGCCCGGCGCACCGGGGCAGCGCTCTTCCCGATGGTCAGCTGGTTCACTCCCGAGGGTCTGCAACTGGACATCGGCCCGCGCATCGAGCATCGTCCCGGCCGGGACGGCCTGATCGCCATGGTCCAGGACGAGGCCGACTTCTTCGCCGCCGGTGTCGCGGAGCATCCGCAGGACTGGCACCTGATGCAGCCGTTCTTCGTCGATCGATCACAGACCCCGGAGGGCGCGGCGTGACCGATGTGCTGCCGACATCCTTGCAGGCTGCGGCCCCGCGACCCGACTGGTCGGAGGATCGGGGGCTGACCGTCGGGCTGGTCTGCCCGTACTCACTGTCGGTGCCCGGCGGCGTACAGAACCATGTCCTGGGGCTGGCCGGTTACCTGACCAGCATCGGTGATCGGGTCCGGATCCTGGCTCCCGGTGATCTTGATCCGGAGCGGGCCGGGCAGTACGGCGTCGCTCCCGACCAGCTGACCTCGGCGGGCGGGTCGCTTCCCGTCCCGTACAACGGATCGATCGCGCGGGTCGGGTTCGGGCCTGCCGTCGACCACCGGGTCCGGCGGTGGCTCGCGACGGTACGACCGGACCTGGTGCACATCCACGAGCCGCTGGCCCCCGGCGCCTCGCTGTCCTCCTTGATCGCAAGTCGGACGCCGGTCGTCGCGACCTATCACACGGCGACACCCCGGTCGGCGCTGATGCGACTGGCCGGGCGGGTCCTCGGCCCGGTGGTGGACAAGATCAACTCCGGGGTTGCCGTCTCCGAGCCGGCCCGCGGTGTCGTCGTCAGCCATCTCGCCCGCGACCCGGCTGTGATCCCGAACGGCTTCCGGGCCGACGAGTTCGATCATGATCTCGATCATGATCCGGTCGCCCAAGGTCAGTGGCGCGGCGGTGATCATCCGCGGCTGGTCTTCCTCGGCCGTCTCGAGGAACCCCGAAAGGGTCTGCCGGTGCTGCTCGATGCGCTGCCGATCATCAAGCGACGCCGGCCCGATCTCGAGGTGGTGATCGCCGGCAGCGGCAACCGGGCACGAATGACCAAGATCATCCGCCGTCGCGGGCTGCCGGTCGACAGGCTGCTCGCCGGTCGCATCGACGACGCCACCCGGACCAGGCTGCTGCGCAGCGCGGATCTGTTCATTGCGCCGCACATCGCCAGGGAGAGCTTCGGCATCGTGCTGATCGAGGCGATCGCGGCCGGTGCGACGGTGGTCGCGTCCGACCTGCCGGCCTTCACCGATCTGCTCGGCGGTACCGGCGGCGACCCACTCGGCTTCGTCTTCCCGGCCGGCGACCCGGCCGGTCTGGCCCGGGCCGTCGACCGTGCCCTGGACACGGACCGCACGTTGTTGAACGCCCGTGCGCGGCGGGCCGTGCGCCGCTACGACTGGTCGGTCGTCGGACCACAGATCCGTACCCTCTACGCCGACGTCCTCCGTGGCCCCGCGGCCCCGTCCGTGCCGGATCGCATTGCCGATTCGGGCAGCTGACGCATTAGGGTCGGAGCGGTGGGACAGGCGACAAGAACGCGTGATCAGCGGTCCCCGCGCGCCCTCGACGCCAGCATGGATCTGCTCAAGCAGATCGCCGAGCACCCGATCGATCCGGACTACGCCGTCGTGGCGGCGCGGGAGGCCGATCGGCGCAAGCGGCACAGCACCAGCTCCCGGGTGGCCTTCGCGGTGATCGCCGTCATCGTCGGAACCCTGTTCACCGTGGCGGCGCTGCAGACCACCCGGTCCCGGCCGGTGGTCGCGAAGGAACGTGATCAACTCGTCGCCCGGATCAAGACTGCCGAGGCCAACCGTGCCCGGCTGCGCGACGAGGAGAATGAGCTGGCCGCCGAGAACGCCCGGCTGCGCAGCACCGGGCTGGGCAATGATGCCCAGGCCGAACGGTTGCGTACTCACCTGTCCGATCTGGAATCCAGGACCGGGGCAGCGGCGGTCACCGGACCCGGTCTGAAGATCATCGTCGACGACGGCACCGGCCAGAGCCAGAGCGGCGCGCAGGTCAGCAACCAGGTCCTCGATGTCGACCTTCAGGTCCTGGTCAACGGACTCTGGACGGCAGGCGCCGAGGCGATCCAGATCAACGGCCAACGACTCACCGCGCTGACTGCGATCCGGGAGGCAGGACAGGCGATCACCGTCAACTACCGCTCGCTCACCCCGCCCTACGAGGTGGACGCCATCGGCAGTCCGCAGACCCTTCAGGCCAGACTGTTGGAGACGTCGGCCGGCCCGTGGTGGAATGCCCTGAAGGAGAACCAGGGGATGCGCTACGACGTCTCGCCGGCAGATCAGCTGCGACTCAACGGTGTTCCCGGATTGACCGTACGGACCGGAAGGACGCGATGATCCCGATCCTCGGCCTGATTGCGGGCGTCATTCTTGGCCTGATCCTTCAACCGGGCGTACCGCAGTTCCTCCAGCCGTATCTGCCGATCGCCATCGTCGCCGCGATGGATGCGCTGTTCGGCGCGTTCCGGGCCTATCTGGAAGGCACCTTCACCGACAAGGTGTTCGTGGTCTCCTTCATCTCCAACGTGCTGATCGCCGCGGCCATCGTCTACGTCGGCGATCAGATCGGCGTCGGTTCCCAGCTGTCCACCGGTGTTGTCGTCGTCCTGGGGATCAGGATCTTCACCAACGCCGCCGCGATCCGCAGAGCGCTCTTCCATGCCTGACGAAGACTCCGACCCGACCGACGACAGGGTGCCCGAGGACAAGGAGTCCCAGCAGACCGTGCCCGAGGAGGCCGTCGAACCCGAGGAGACAACGACGGGGAGAGCCCACGGCGTCGCGCCCGACAGGCGTTCGTCCGGCCGGGCCGCGGCCAGCTGATCGCCGCCCTGATCTTGTTCCTGGTCGCCTTCGGCGGCGTGTTGCAGATCCGAACCAACAACGCCGACAACCCGTACCAGAACGCCCGACAGGACGACCTGGTGCAGATCCTCGACGGTCTGAACAGCGAGTCCCGCAGGCTGGAGGCCGAGATCGAGGACCTGCAGAAGACCCGGGAGACGCTGCGGTCGGGTGCCGACCGGCAGCGGGTCGCCCGCAGCGAGACCCGCAAGCGGATCGGTGATCTCGGCATCCTGGCCGGGACCGAGAAGGCCCAAGGCCCGGGCGTACGCATCACCGTGAAGGATCCGAACGGCAAGCTCACCCCGGAGCTGATGCTGGAAGGTGTGGAGGAACTGCGTGATGCCGGGGCCGAGGCGATCGAGATCAATGATCATTACCGAGTGGTGGCGTCTACCTGGTTCGGTGGCGGTGCCGGTAACGTGACGGTCGACGGACAACCCGTCACCACTCCGGTCGTCATCGAGGCGATCGGCGACAGCGACAGCCTGGCGTCCGGGGCGAGCTTCCGCGGCGGCTTCGCCGATCAGGTCACCGGAAACGCCCAGGGCCGAATCAGCATTGATCGCGAGTCGAGTGTGATCATCGACTCCTTGCACACCCAGAAGAAGAATCAGTACGCTCACCCCGCATCGTCGCCAACGGCGAAGCGGTGACCCACCATCGACCCCACAACCTCAAGGAGTCAGGTTCGTGCCCGAATACCCAGAGGATCTGAAGTACACCGCTGAACACGAGTGGGTGCGCGAGGGCAACGAGTCCACCGTCCGGATCGGCATCACCGAGTACGCGGCCGAGCAGCTCGGCGACATCGTGTTCGTGTCCCTGCCGTCGGTCGGTGACGAGGTGACGGCCGGAGATTCCTGCGGCGAGCTGGAGTCGACCAAGTCGGTCTCCGACGTGTTCTCACCGGTCTCGGGCGCGGTCACCGCGATCAACCAGGCCCTCGAGGACCGGCCCGAGCTGGTCAACGCCGAACCGTACGGAGACGGCTGGCTCTTCGAGGTGGAAACGGCAGACGGCACCGATCTTGACGAATTGTTGGACGCCGACGCCTACGCTGAACACGTGGACAGCTGAAGTGGGGAGAGTCCGACCGAATGATCTATTGCAACAATTGCGGCCACGCCAATCCTGACGGCAGCAACTTCTGCAGTCAGTGCGGCAGCCCGCTGGAGAAGCCCGAGCGCGCCGAAAAGGCGGCACCGGAATCGATGGACACCACCCGGACGATGTCGGCTGTTCCGGAGATGGAACACGACGGGCTGAGTCCGGACGACGAGTCGGCGGTCAACGCCCTGCCGAAGGGTTCGGCCCTGCTCATCGTGCGCCGGGGCGCCGAGGCGGGCAGCCGGTTCCTGCTGGACACCGAGGCCAGCACGGTCGGACGCAGCCAGGATGCCGACATCCTGCTGGACGACATCTCGGTGTCCCGTCGGCATGCCGTCTTCACCCGTACCGAGGACGGTGTGGTGGTCAAGGACGTCGGCAGCCTGAACGGCACCTACGTCAACCGCCAGATGGTCGACGAGCAGCTGCTGCAGCCCGGAGACGAGGTGCAGATCGGCAAGTTCCGCCTGGTCTACTACGCCGCCCGCTCCTGAGCCCGCACCGGCCGCCACCCCCAACCGGCGAGGGGTCACAAATTCCCGGATATTAGCGGTGTGTCGTGCGCGGGTGGGTTCGTTGACCGGTGCGCACCCCCAGTTAGGCTGGGCCCGATCCGCCGATTGATCCCGAGGGGGCACCGAACACGCATGGCAGCGAACTCGACGGTGCGAAGCATCGGTCAGGTGCTCGCCTCGTTGAAGTCAGAGTTTCCTGACATCTCCATCTCCAAGATCCGATTCCTGGAGAGCGTCGGGTTGCTCGCGCCGGAACGTGCGCCCACGTCGGGATACCGCCGCTACCGCCCGGCCGACGTGGAACGCCTGCGGTACATCCTGCGGGTGCAGAAGTCCCAGTACCTGCCGCTGAAGGTGATCCGCGAGCACCTGGAACAGCTCGATCGCGGTCTGGAGCGGCCCCGACTCGATGTCCGGCCGTCGGACCGGCCGAAGGTCAACGGAGTCGTCCGTCCCGAGCCGGCCGTCGACCCCGTAGGACAGGAGGCGGCCCGGTCCGAGGAGTTGCCGCCGCGTCCAGCGCCGCCGGACGCCCAGCCAACCCAGGCCGGCGGACAGTCCCGGCAGCCGCCGAAACAGCTGCGGCTGTCCCGGGCCGACCTTCTCGAGGCCAGCGGGCTGACCGAGTCGGCGCTGGCCGAACTGGAGTCGATCCAGGTGATCGTGCCGCGGCGTGGCACCCAGTACTACGGACGCGAGGCGTTGGCCATCGCCGTCGCCGCCCGCCGGCTGGCCGTCTACGGGATCGACAGCCGTCATCTCCGGGCGTTCAAACTCGCCGCCGACCGGGAGATCGGTCTGGTCGAACAGGCGATTGCCCCGCACGCCCGTTCCCGCGGCAAGAACGGTCGCGGCGACGTCACCGCCGAGGTCACCCAGCTGGTCATCGGCGTACACGCAGCCCTGATCCGTACCGGCATGGATCGCTGACGGCGGCAGGCCGTCGGGCCGGGTCAATGGCGTTCGTAACGACCTTCGTTACGTGAAGATCAATCCGGCCGGGCGCATGTTCCAACCCCTGCGGTGCGACGTACTGTGGTCGTATGCGAGAACTCGATGTGGTCGGTGTGCGAGTGGAAATGCCATCGAACTCGCCCATGGTGCTGCTGCGTGAGGTGGGTGGCGCCCGCTACCTGCCGATCTGGATCGGTGCCGGCGAGGCCTCGGCTATCGCCAACGCCCAGGAGGGCGTCGTACCGCCGCGCCCGCTGACCCACGATCTCATCGTGGACATCTTGTCGGGTCTGGGCCACACGCTGTCGGAAGTGCACATCACCGAGTTGTCCGGAGGGACGTTCTACGCGGTGTTGGTGATCGACGGCGTCGAGATCAGTTCCCGCTCCTCGGATGCGATTGCGATCGCGCTGCGGGCCGGGTGTGAGATCTACTGTGCTGAAGACGTACTCGACGAGGCCGGCGTACTGATGCCGGACGAGGATGCCCCCGAGGAGGGTGAGGAGTCCCTGGACTCCGACACCGAGGTCGCCAAGTTCCGTGAGTTCCTCGACCAGGTCAACCCGGACGACTTCGTGACCGGCGGCCCGGATCACTGATCGGACCCACCTCGTTGTCGGCGCCGTCACTGCCCGGTGAGTCCGGCGAGTCGCAAGCTCAAACGTTGGGTGGGCGGCTCGAATCGTCGTGGTGTGGGAGCCGCTACCTCAAACGTTGAGTTTGGGTGTGCCTCTCCGGGGCGCGGCGTGGTGGTCGCAAACTCAAATGTTGAGGGTGTGGCTCGAATCGTCGTGGTTTGGCAGCCGCTGGCTCAAACGTTGAGTTTGGGTGTGGCCTCTCCCGGGTCGGGCGGTGGTCGCAAGCTCAAACGTTGAGTGGGCGGCTCGAATCATCGTGGTGTGGGAGCCGCTGGCTCAAACGTTGAGTTTGGGTGTGGCCTGTCCCCGGTCGGGCGGTGATCGCAAACTCAAACGTTGAGTGTGCGGCTCGAATCATCGTGGTTTGGGAGCCGCTGGCTCAAACGTTGAGTTTGCGTCTGGGACGTTCGGGGGCCGGTGCCGTGGACCACGCAGGTCGGGCGGCCGGATCCGGGGCGGCGTAGGACCCTGGCAGGCATCACTCTCCCCGTGGGCCAGCCTCAAGTTGAGGTTGAGAGACGGCGGGAGATGCGGTTCCATCGCGGCGTGTCGTTGACCCCCCGAAGACCGACGGTCGTAGGTTCGTAGAGGTAATCCGCAGTGTGGAATTACCTTGATGAGAGTCCTTCCTGGGAGGCATCCGTGACAAGCAAGGGACGTACGGCCGACAACGCGGCCGATCAGCCCGCTCTGCCGATGGGCGAGACCCAGGACCTGCTCTTCGAGGGAGACTTCTCACCGCTGCCCAGCGATCGCGGCTTCCGCGGCCCGGTGGCCTGCACGGTCGTCGGGATCACCTATCGCCAGCTCGACTACTGGGCCCGCACCGGCCTGGTGACCCCGGAGATCCGCGGGGCGAGCGGCTCGGGCAGCCAGCGGCTCTACAGCTTCCGCGACATCCTGATCCTCAAGGTGATCAAGCGGCTCATCGACGCCGGCATCTCGCTCCAGCAGATCCGCACGGCGATCGATCACCTGCGGTCCCGCGGAGTGAACGACCTGTCCGAGGTCACCCTGATGAGCGACGGCGTCACGGTCTTCGAGTGCACCTCCGATGACGAGGTGATCGACCTGCTCCGCGGCGGCCAGGGCGTCTTCGGCATCGCCCTGGGCGGCGTGTGGAAGGACATCGAGGGATCGCTGGCGACCCTGCCGGTGGAGCGGGTCGAAGAGAACGCGCACGACGCAGAGACCGCGGCGATCCTCGAGGCGACCGACGACGAGCTGTCACGGCGTCGCAAGGCCCGCGCTGCCGGCTGACGCGACGTCTGCTGCCCGGCCAACACTGCGCCGGGATTCGCGGCGTCGAGCTCACGCCGGAATCAGGATTCCGGTGGCGGATTCTCCAGGCCGAAGGCCCGCTGCAGATTGTCCGCGACATCACCGACTGCGGGCACCTGCCCCGATTCGACGAGTCGCTCGGCCAGCACCCGGAGCTTGATGTTGTGCGTCTGCGAATAGCGGCGCAGCAGTTCGAAGGCCTGGTCGAGGGTCAGCCCGAAGCGCTGCATCAGCATGCCCTCGGCCACGCCGATGATCTGCCGGGATCGGGCCGCCGCCCGCAAGCTGTCCCCCTGGCGGGCAACATCCAGCGCGGAGGCGGCATGTCGGGCGAAGATTCCGGCGATCGCCAGATCGTTGGTGTCGAACGCGTACGGCAGATCCGCCAGCAGATTCAGCGACGCGGTGAGCGCCGGGTCACTGAGATCCAGCCGAATGCTCAACAGGCTCCGCGCGTCGAGGTCGGCCGCGGCCCGGGTCAGCAGCGGCCACCTGGCGTCGAGGGTCAGATCGTCAACGCTGACCATTCCGAAGGTGGAGAACACGTCGAGATAGGGTCCCTCACCGACCTGCTGGTGCAGCGCGGCAATCCTGCCCGCCACCTCGTCCGTTGCGGCGGCAACCGTGAGCTTGCCCTTGCCCCGACTGACCGTGACACTGCAACTGTCCGCCGATTCCACCGTCTGGAGGGCGAGGGACACGATGCGCCCGAGGGTCCGCTCTTCTTGAGGCTCGGAATGCAGTTGCTCGGCAAGCCGAGCGAATTCGGCCGCGTGTTCGAGACGGGTCATCGGGGCCGGAGTGCGCGGGTGGCACTCGAAGGTGTACGCGTCGGCCATCAGTTGTAAGCCCATCTCTCGGCGGCGAACGGCGTTCCTCGCCTGAACCGTAGGAGTCAACTCTGCCGCGGCGGACGGCTGAGCACTAGCGCCAAAAGCGAACCATTCGGATCAGAAAACGAAGGTTCGCGTGGCAGAATAGGCAGACCTGATGGCGTCGAGTCCCGAGGCGCAGATGGCGTCCGGGGCGCCGGCGGGGGGAGGTCAGATTGGGCGCTTTGACATTCGAAAGTACGAACCTGGAGCAGACGGAACATTTCCTGATCAACTCCTATGCTCCCATGCGGATCGGCAGCAGCACCGACGACATCCGTGCTTCCGTCGACCGGATCGGTGAGCCCGGCGTGACCATCGACCAGAACGAGTTCGCCTTCGAGATGAGCTACGACGTCGACGCGCTCGGCAAGATCTGTCTGTGCAGCATCGAGTCTGGCGCCATCGCTGATCATCAGGTCGATGGCTGGCGCGACGCGGAGTCGTTCGGTCCCGGCCAGCTGTTGTCGTTCACTCCGCCGGACCGCTCCTTCCGGGGCCGCATCCACAACGCCCGGTACAGCTTCACCATGGTGGATCCTTCGCTGCTGGCGCGGTTCGCCGATGCGGACCGACGGATCGAACTCCTCGACCACCATCCGATCAGCGCCAACGCAGCCGCGCAGCTGCAGCGCACCATCACCCATCTCCGGTCGGTGTTGGCCGAACCCGAGATGGGTGGGAGCCCGCTCGTCAGGGCCTCGGCGATCGACTATCTCGTCGCGCGGGTGTTGGAGACCTTCCCCAACAATGCGGCCGACGGGGACGCTCCGACCCCGGTGGCGGCGCCGCCCGCGGTCCGGCGCGCGAAGGCGTACATCGATGAGAACGCCGGCTCGCCGGTGTCAGTGGGAGAGATCGCCGCGGCGAGCAGCCTGACCGTCCGCGCCTTGCAGTACGCCTTCCGGAGGCACGTCGGGATGACGCCGATGAATTACCTACGGCAGACCCGGTTGGATCGCGCCCGCGCCGAGTTGACGGCTGCCGACCCGTACGGTCCCGACTCGGTCACGTCGGTCGCCCTGCGCTGGAGCTTCTTGAGCCCCAGCCGCTTCGCCGCCCTCTACCGCGAGGCGTTCGGCGAGACGCCGAGCCAGACATTGCGCAGCTGACCGGGAGAAGCGGTTCCCGTCAGGGTTCCTGTAAACTCGGCGATGCCGAATGTCGACGCGAGAGAGACCATTCCGGCCACGGAACGGCGCCGAAGGGGCAACCTCCCCGGAACCTCTCAGGCACCAAGGACCGCGGACGACAGGCAATCTGGAGCCTCCTGGGGTGACAGTGGGGAGACGGCCCACCAGCGGTGTGCCGCCAACCGACCGACTCGTCACAAAGGATCAGCGGCCCTCCCATGACAGTTGCCTCGAAAGCTGCATCGACAGTTGCCCCGAACGGTGCCTCGACCGGTGCGTCGTACGTCTTCGCCGACCGGCACATCGGTCCCGACGACGACCAGACCGCGATGATGCTGAAGGCGCTCGGCATGTCGACCCTGGACGAACTGGTCGATCGGGCCATCCCCGGCGGAATCCGGATGTCCGGCAGCCTCGACCTGCCGCCGGCGCTGACCGAGACCCAGGCACTGGAGTGGCTGCGCGGGCTCGCCGCCCGGAACAGTCCCCGACGCGCCATGATCGGCCTGGGCTACCACGGGACCGTCACCCCTCCGGTGATCCGCCGCAACGTGCTGGAGGATCCGGCCTGGTACACCGCCTACACGCCCTACCAGCCGGAGATCAGCCAGGGCCGGTTGGAGGCATTGATCAACTTCCAGACGGTGATCGAGGACCTGACCGGGCTGCCGGTCGCCGGCGCCAGCCTGCTGGACGAGGCGACGGCCGTTGCCGAAGCCGCCGCGCTGGCTCGGCGGAACACCAAGCAGGGCGCGGTGTTGATCATGGATGCCGACACGCTGCCGCAGACGGTCGCCGTCACCCGGACCCGCGCCGAGGGGCTGGGCATCGAGGTCGTCGTCGCCGACGGCCCGCTGCTTGATGCCATCGCCGATCATGATCTTTTCGGGGTTGTGGTCCAGACGCCGGGCACCAGTGGTGCACTGCTCGGCACCGACGCGCTGCGCGAGATCGCCGATGCCGCCCACGCCAAGGGGGCGATGGTGATCGCAGCATGCGACCTGCTGGCGCTCACCCTGACCACGCCGCCGGGGGAGTGGGGCGCCGACGTCGCGGTCGGCTCCAGCCAGCGTTTCGGAGTGCCACTCTTCTACGGCGGCCCGCACGCCGGCTTCATGTCGGTCCGGTCGGGACTGGAACGCTCCCTGCCCGGCCGGCTGGTCGGCGCGTCCGTCGACGCCCAGGGTGTCTCCGCCTTCCGTCTGGCGCTGCAGACCCGGGAACAGCACATCCGCCGGGAGAAGGCGACGTCCAACATCTGCACCGCCCAGGTGTTGCTGGCCGTCGTGGCGGCAATGTATGCGACCTACCACGGCCCGGACGGGCTGCGGGCAATCGCCCGACGGATCCACGACCACGCGACCGCCCTGGCCGCGGATCTGCGACGGATCGACGGCGTTGACGTCGATCACCGGTCCTTCTTCGACACGCTGCAGCTCACCGTCCCCGGCCGGGCGCGGGCTGTCGTCGCCGACGCGCGCGAGCGGGGCGTGCACCTGCGGCTCATCGACGATGATCATGTCGGCGTCTCGGTGGGCGAGGACACGACGCCGGTGGATCTCGCCGCGGTGCGGCAGGCGTTCGGCGGCGATGCCGGCACCACGGGTGATCGCTGGGGTGACCTTGCCGGATCGGAACGGACCAGCGACTTCCTGACCCATCCGGTCTTCACCAGCCACCACAACGAGACCTCGATGCTGCGCTACCTGCGATCGCTGTCCGACCGTGACTACGCACTCGACCGGGGAATGATACCGCTCGGCTCCTGCACCATGAAGCTGAACGCGACGGCCGAGATGGAGCCGATCAGCTATCCCGGTTTCGCCGATCTGCATCCCTTCGCGCCGGAGGAGGACTCCGACGGCTACCGGGAGTTGATCTCGACGCTCGAGGGCTGGCTGGCCGAGGCAACCGGTTACGCGAAGGTGTCGGTGCAACCCAACGCGGGCAGCCAGGGCGAGTTCGCCGGACTGCTGGCCATCCACGCCTACCACCAGAGCCGCGGTGATGATCAGCGTCGGGTGATGCTGATCCCGTCTTCGGCACACGGCACCAACGCGGCGTCGGCGGCGATGGCGGGCCTGAAAGTCGTTGTGGTGAAGGCGAATCCGGACGGCACGATCTCCCGCGAAGACCTGCGGGCCAAGATCAACACCCACCGTGATCAACTGGCCGGGATCATGATCACCTACCCGTCCACCCACGGGGCCTACGAGGACGGTATCGGTCAGATCTGCGCCGACGTCCACGATGCGGGCGGGCAGGTCTACATCGACGGCGCCAACTTCAACGCGCTGCTCGGGCTGGCACAGTACGGCCGGTTCGGCGGTGACGTCAGCCACCTGAATCTGCACAAGACCTTCTGCATCCCGCACGGTGGCGGCGGTCCCGGCGTCGGTCCGATCGGCGTCGCAGAACACCTCGTGCCGTTCATCCCGAAGAACGTGTCGGCAGCGCCGTACGGCTCGGCGGGCATCCTGGCGATCAGCGCGGCCTACATGGCGATGATGGGCCCACAAGGGCTGACCAAGGCCACCCAGCTGGCCGTCCTGGCGGCAAACTATGTCGCGGCCAGACTGGGCGATCACTATCCGGTGCTCTACACCGGACACGGTGGCCTGGTCGCCCACGAGTGCATCCTCGATCTGCGGCCGCTGACCAAGCAGACCGGGGTCACCGTCGACGACGTCGCCAAGCGGCTGATCGACTACGGCTTCCACGCCCCGACGATGAGCTTCCCGGTGGCCGGCACCCTGATGGTCGAGCCGACGGAATCGGAGGACCTGACCGAGCTCGACCGCTTCATCGACGCGATGATCGCGATCCGTCAGGAGGCTGACAAAGTCGCATCGGGGGAGTGGCCGGTCGACGACAATCCGCTGCACAACGCCCCGCACACCGCGGCCGTGGTGATGGCCGACGAGTGGCACCATCCGTACAGCCGGACGATCGCCGCCTATCCGTTCGGCCTGCGGCAGGGCCCGATCGCTGCCGGGGCGCAGGACAAGTACTGGCCGCCGGTCGGACGGATCGACGGCGTGTACGGCGACCGCAACCTGGTCTGCTCCTGCCCGCCCCCGGAGGCCTTCGAGGACTGATCTGTCCGGTCGAAGGTCCGAACGCCGGGAGCGCGGCAGACCGCACCGCTGAGGGAAGAACGGCCCTCAGCGGAGCGGTCAAGCCGTGGGTGTCTTCTGGATCGACGGGTCGGTGGCGTACCAGAGGGCCTCGGGCAGCTTGAAGGTGGAGAAGCAGTAGTTGGCCATCGGCAGCCAGTAGTGGTACTCCTCGACGGTCGACCCCTGGAAGGCGACCAGGATCTGCCAGCGGTCGGCGTACAGGGCCCAGACCCGCCTTTTGCGGGTCTCGCCATCCTCGGTGAACGTGATCAGCCGCTCGACCTTGACGATGTTGTTGTAATTCTTGTCGTCGACGTTCTCGACCTGGCAGTCGGTCAACTGCCGCAGGCCCGCTTCGAAACCCTCACGCAGGTCGGGAAGATCATCCGCGACGACCTCGACCTCCAGTTCGTTGACCCAGACGGCGAAATAGGTGGACTCGTCGTCCTCGACCGGGCGCATGATCACGCCTTCGCGATCATCCTCGAGATCGGACTCGATCCAATCCCACGGGTAGCGGAACTCGAAGCGACCCTTGGGGTCGTTGAAGACGGTGGTTCCGGTGAACCGAGGGCGCTCGGGACGGTCGGACTTGCTGGCTTGGTTCGTCACGCGGTTGTTGCTCCTGCTGCTGATGCCGCCTCGGGAATGGTCTCCTCGGATGAGACCACGGCCCCCTTTAAGCTCAACTCCTCGGAGAAGTGACATGCGGCCTGATGGCCGGTGGTCAGTCCGTCCACTTTGATCTCTCGGAGCGGCGGCGTTTCCTCCGAGCAGATCGGCTGGGCGTAGGGACACCTGGTGTGGAAATAGCAGCCCGACGGCGGTGACGCCGGGCTGGGGACGTCCCCGGTCAGCGGCACGACCTCGAGTCGCTGCCGCGGATCCGGTTGCGGAACCGCCTGCAGCAACGCCTCGGTGTAGGGATGCTGCGGGTTGTAGAAGAGTTCCGCGGTGGTGCCGATCTCGACGACCCGGCCGACGTACATCACCGCGACCCGGTCGGAGATGTGCTCGACCACCGACAGGTCGTGGGAGATGAACATGTAGGTCAGTCCCAGCCGGTCCTGCAGGTCCTCCATCAGGTTGATCACCTGGGCCTGGACCGACACGTCCAGCGCGGAGACGGGCTCGTCGCAGATGATCAACTCCGGATTGAGAGCGATCGCCCTGGCGATGCCGATCCGCTGCCGCTGACCGCCGGAGAAGGCGTGCGGGTAGCGGCTGGCGTGTTCCGGGCGCAGCCCGACCAGGGTGAGCAGTTCGGCGACCCGGTCGCGCAGTGCGCGTCCTTGGACCACCTTGTTGATCAGCAACGGCTCGGCGATCACCCGGCCGACCGTCATCCGGGCGTCCAGCGAGGCGAACGGGTCCTGGAAGATGATCTGCATCTTGGGCCGGATCTTCTCCATGGTGCGCCGATCGGCGCTCTCCACGTTCACCGGTCCGAGTTCGGAGTCGTCGAAGACGATCTCGCCTCCGGTCGGCTCCTCCAAGCGCAGGATCGTGCGTCCCGTGGTGCTCTTGCCGCAGCCCGACTCACCGACGATCGCCATCGTCTCGCCGCGCTTGACCGACAGGTTGACTCCGTCGACAGCCTTCACCGTGCCGATCTGGCGGCGAAGCAGGCCGCCCCGGATGGGGAAGTGCTTCTTCAGATCGGTGACCTGGAGAAGCGGCCGCTCGTCCTCGGAGACGGCAGCGGCGGTCCCGGTCGCGGTCTGCGCAGAAGTCTCGGTCATCTCATGCCTCCGAGGTCGCGGCGGTCGCCGGCTGCTTGTCGTTCTTCATCCCGTCGACGCCCTTGGACGTGGCCAGCGGATCCAGCTCGCCCTCGTTGTTCTCCGAATAGAGATGGCACCGGACGCCGTGCCGGGTCGGACCTGCAAGCAGGGTCTCGGCCGGGATGATCGTGTTGCAGATGCCGTCCATGTAGTCGGGGCAGCGCGGATGGAAGGTGCATCCTGGTAGCCGGACGTACGGGTCGGGGATCGAGCCCTTGATCACTTCCAGCTTCTCCTGGCGTTGCGCGCCGATCCGTGGGATCGAACGCAACAGTGACCGGGTGTAGGGATGCTTGGGGTTGTAGAAGATCTCGTCGACCGACGCCCGTTCGACCACGCGGCCCAGATACATCACGATCACCTCGTCGCACAGCTGGGCGACGACGCCCATGCTGTGGGTGATGAACATGATCGACATCCCGATGTCGGACTTCAGCTTCCGCATCAGTGACAGGATCTGCGCCTCTGTCGTCACGTCCAGCGCTGTGGTCGGCTCGTCGGCGATCAGCAGCGCCGGGTGGCAGGACAGCGCCATCGCGATCATGGCCCGCTGCCGCATACCGCCGGAAAGCTCGTGCGGATAGGACTTCGCGATCCGCTCCGGGTTCGGCATGCCGACCTGGCGGAGCATGTCTACCGCCTGCTGCCGAGCCTGTTCCTTGTCGTCGGTCTGGTGCAGCAGGATCGCTTCCTCGATCTGCGAACCGACCGTGTAGACCGGATTCAGCGAGGTCATCGGCTCCTGGAAGATCATCGCGATCTCTCCGCCACGGATCGAACGCATCGCCCGGCTGTTCGGATCCAGCTTGGCGATGTCGACGCCGCCCGAGCGGGTCGCCGCATCCTTGTCCTCGGGCTCGCTCAACAGTTCAGTGGTCGCGCCCTCGGTGGGCGTGCGGTGGAACTCGATGGAGCCCGAGGTGATGTGGCCCGGCCGCTCGATGATCTGCATGATCGCCCGCGCTGTGACGCTCTTGCCACAACCGCTCTCCCCGACGATCCCGATCACCTTGCCCCGGGGGATGTCGAAATTGACGCCGTTGAGAGCGCGCACCAAGCCCAACGTGGTCGGGAACTCCACCTCGAGGTCCCGCACCGAGACGATCGTGTCGCTTTGGCCGTCAGTCATCATTCTCCCGTCAGTCATCTACAGGGTGGCCGGTCAGCTGTACGGATCGACGGCATCCCGCACGCCGTCGCCCAGCAGTTGGAAACAGGTGATGCACAAGATCACGGCAAGTGCCGGGATGAGCACCCACGGATACTGCTGCAGCACGTCAATCTTTGATGCGTCCTGCAGGAGGACACCCCAACTGATCGCCGGATCCAGCATGCCGATGCCGAGGAAGGACAGTGCGGTCTCGGCCAGAATGGCTGCCGGGACGGCCAACATCGATACGGCCACGATGTGGCTGGCGGCGTTCGGCACCAGGTGGGTCAGCACGATCCGGGTGTCGGACGAGCCGGCCGACCTGGCGGCGTTGACGTAGTCGGCGCTGGCATAGGACATGACCTTGCCGCGCACCTGTCTGGCCAGGCCGGTCCAGGTCACCAGCGACAGGATCAGCGTCATCAGCAGGTACCGCTTGGTCACCGACATGTTCTGCGGTAACACGGCGGCCATCGTCGCCCACAGCGGCAGCTGCGGTATGGACATCACGATCTCGATGAACCGTTGGATGATCGTGTCCGTCGCCCCGCGGATGTATCCCGAGATGGTGCCGATGATCGATCCGAGGACCGTTGCGATCAGCACGCCGAGCACACCGATGGTCATCGAGACCCGGGAGCCGAAGATCATCCGGCTCATGATGTCGCGGCCCTGGCTGTCGGCTCCGAAGAGCAACAACTTGCCCTCGTTGACGGTCACCAGGTGCCGGTCGGTCGGGATGATCCCCAGGAGCTTGTACTCGAACCCTTTGCCGAAGAAGTGCAGCGGGATCGCGTTGTTGCAGTCAGTGGTGTAGATCGTCCTGATGTTGATCGGGTCGATCTTCTGCGAGACCCGGCAGATCCCCGGGCCGCCGCCGCTGAAGGTCAGCTGACTGGGTTTGGAGAACTTGTAGTCGGCGTCGACCGCGGCCGGGTCGTTCGGCGACAGGAACGGGGCGAAGACCGCGCCCAGATACATCAGTCCGAGGATGATCACGCTGACCACCGCAAGCTTGCTCCGCTTGAACCGGCGGAGCATCAGCCGGGTCTGGGAGACCTCACCGATGTTCGACTGTTCGGGCGCAAGGGCTGCCCGGTCGTCGTCGGGGATCAGGCCGGTCGCTTCTGCCTCAGCGAGTTGACTCATGGTGGCGCCTCCTAATCCGTGACCTTGACCCGTGGATCGATCCAGGCAAGCAGTAGATCCGAGATCAGGTTGCCTATCACCAGCAAGATCGACAGCAGGGTGAGCAGTGTGGCCGCCACATAGGTGTCCTTGCTGATCAATGTCTGCACCAACGCCTGCCCTGTCGTCGGCAGGGCGAAGACGATCGAGACGATCGCTTCACCCGAGATCAACGCCGACAACGTGGTCCCGAAGGTCATCACCAACGGGTGCAGGGCGTTGCGGACGGCGTGCTTCCAGATCACCCTGCGTTCTGGAACGCCCTTGGCGCGCGCGGTCTGCACGTACTGCTGGCCGAGTACGTCGAAGAGGTTGGCCCGCATGACACGGGTCAGCCACGCCGTACTGCCTACCGCGATCACCGCCAAGGGCATCCAGAGGTGACCTACAAGGTCGCCGAATCTGGCCATACTCCAGGGCGCGTTTCGGAACTCGTTGGAGTACAGCCCGCCGACTTCCACACCGAACCATCGCACCGCTGCTGTCATCACGCCGAGTGCCAACAGGAACTCGGGAATCGCAACACCGACGAACTGGATCACCGTCACGATGTAATCCGGAACGGTGTAGCGATGGGTGGCCGAATACACCCCGATCGGGATGGCGACCGCCCACGCCACGATGATCGCGCCGAAGCTCAACGTCACCGAGAGTGCCAGTCGACTCCCGATCAGATTGGCAACCGGCTCGTGGTAGAGGAACGATTGGCCCATCTGACCGTGTAACAGCCCGCTGGCCCACTTCCAGTACTTGACGATCCACGGGTCGTTGATCCCGTATTGCTCCTCCATCGCAGCGATCTGCTGGACGCTCACCACATTGCCCTGGGCACGAAGCCTGGAGATCTCCTGGGTGATCGCCGAGCCGGGCGCCAGCTCGATGATGAAGAACGCGATCAACGACACCGCGACGATCGTCAGAATGGCATAGGCCAACCTGCGAACGATGAATACCAGCACGGGGAAAGTCCTATCTCGTCAGCCGACTACCACTAGGCGCTGTGCTGGTCCGGATTCTCCCAGTAATAGGTTTCCGGATCGTAGACCGCCGGCGTCGGGTGGATCCACGGATTGACCATCCCGCCCTGGGCGAGGTTCTCTCGCTTCGGAACGTTCCGCAGGTCCTTCTTCACATACATCGCCTGCGGGTAGTTGGCCACCGTGCCCTGGAAGAACGGACCGTCGCTGACGTGGATCTTGATCAGGTCCCACACCATCTGGGTCCGCTTCATCTCGTCCGGCTCGACCTTGGTCTGGTTGTAGATGTCCCACATCTTCTGGATCGGACCGTTCTTGTCCGGCTCCATCCGCGGTGGGTGCCGCTTCCACGGGTCGACGTTGGTCTCCTTGGCGTTGGTCGATGTTCCGATCTGCTGGTACCACTGGCCCTCGAGGGGAGCCCAGCGGGTGTACTCCAGCGGCACCAGCCACTGCGGGTACAACAGATGGTTGGGACCGTCGCCGACCTCCCAGTTGCTGTGCGACATCAACTTGCCGGACTTCCACTGGTCGTCGTAGGTCTGCGGCGCGATCGGGTTCATCTGCATCTCGATGCCGACGGCCTTGAGGTCGGAGACCAGGTGATCGTCCTTGGTCTTGTGCTCGTCGGACTCGTCAGCGGCGTAATCGAGGCGCAGCTTGAGCGGCTTGCCGTTGGGCATCGTCCGCATGCCACCGGAACCCTCCTTGCAGCCGATCTCGTCGAGCAGCTGCTTGGCCTTCTCCGGGTCGTGGGTGACGTAGGAATCCCGCCACTGCTTGTAGACCTGTTCGCCCGTGGCGTTGACGTGGTACTCCTTCGCCTTGGGGCTCAGGGTGCCGGTGGTCCGCTCACCGGTGTTGAAGTAGACCGCCTTCTGCACGGCTTCCCGGTTGAACGCATGCGAGAGTGCCTGCCGGAACTTGGGGTTCCGGATCAGTTCGCGCAGGTCGTCGTCGAAGTAGTCGTAGTTGAAGAAGAAGATCGAGCCGGTGCCCGAACCGCTGTCCCACAGAATGACGTCCATATTGGACTTGCCGGCGCTGTCCCGGACACCCTGGACATCGTTCAGGGTCATGCTGTTGAAGCCGGCCTGGCAGTAGTCGACGCTGCCCTGCTGGACCTGCAGCTTGCCCGCTTCGGCGTCGGTCACGACGCTGATCTGGATCTCGTCCAGGTACGGCAGCTGATCGCCGTTGGGCATCACCGCGTAGTAGTACGGGTTCCGCTCCAGGACGACACCCTTGTTGTTGTCGAACGACTTGCACTTGTAGCCGATCAGCGTCGGGCAGTCCGGATTCCGGTGCCAGTCCGCCTTCTGCTCCATCAGCCCGCCGACGGTGTCCCAGTCGTCCGGCACGTTCTTGCCCGTGTCGGGGTGGAACTGCTTCAGGTAATGGCTCGGCATGACCCAGATCGGTCCGTTGTGGCCGATGTTGCCGTTGACCCACATGGCCATCCGGTCAGCGGTCAGCGGTGCCGGGGCGTCGAAGGTCAACTTCAACGTGGTGTCGTCGACGGCGTCGAACTTGGCCAGGGTGCCCTTGCCGGAACGGGTCTCGTCCGGCGGGGTCTGGGCCATCTTCTCGTCGAGGATGAACTTCTCCCACCACCAGATGACATTGTCGGTGGTGAAGGGCTTGCCGTCGGACCACTTCAGGCCCTTGCGGAAGTGGAAGGTCCATTCCGACGCGTCGTCGTTGGACTCCCATTCCTCCACCAGGCCCGGGCCGACGGCCTGACCGTCGTTGAGCCAGCGCAACGGGGAGTGCCCGTAAAAGAACTCCCGATCGGAGTCGGCCTTGGCCGCTCCCTGCGTGGAGAAGGTGTTCATGTTCATGGTGCCGCCGTACTTGCCGGGCTTCACCCAGTTGTGCGGGATGACGTAGGGATTCTCAGGAAGGCGCTGCTCGACCGGGGGCAGACCCTTGCCCTTCAGTGAAGGCGCTTCCTGGAACTTGGCGGGTTTGGGCAGCGGCTTGAGCGCCGAGCCCTTGGCATTGGACGTGCCCGTCCCGGTACCGGAGTTGCTTCCGGTTCCGGTGTTGTTGTTCCCGCCACCGGAGCATGCGCTCAGTGCTGCGGCACCTGCAACCAGGGCAGAGCTGTACAGAAAACCGCGGCGGGTGATCTGGGAAGACTTCATCGTGTTCCTTTCCGACGTTCACAGGCGGCGCTGCCTGCTGGCTCCGGCGCCTGCGTGACCCCATGGGGCTTGATCGCGTTACGCGATCTTAGGGCCTAGTTTGAACCCCGCAACACAAACCCGCCTGCATCTTCAACAAAATTGTGTCCAAGCGTGACCTGTTGGCGTCCTGGTTCGCTGATCACGGGTGAATCGTCTACTATCTCTTGGCCGAATTCACTCTCCGCTGCTGATCCGGTGGGCCAGCTCGACGTCCCGCTGGGTGAGCCCGCCGGCGTCATGGCTGGTCAGTGCCAAGTGAACTTTGTTCCACCGGATGTCGATGTCAGGATGATGATTGGCCTCTTCGGCCTGCTCGGCCGTCCGGTTCACGAAGACCATCGCGACTCCGAAGTTCTCGAATTCGAAGTCTGCGACGATTCGGTCGCCGTCCAGCCGCCAGTCCGGCAGTTGCTCCAACTGCCGCGCGATCTCGTCGGAATCGAGCAGTCGACTCATGGCTTCAGACTGCCACACCCGGCGGGCCGCCGATACCGGGCCGACGTCGGGCAGGCCGTAGTGTTGCCGCGTGGATCTGCAGGCGTTCGGGACGCGGGTCGGTCCCATCCTCGGATTCCTGGTCTGCATCACGGTCATCGCCGAGCTGTCCGACATGATCGGCATCTTCCGCGCCCTGGCCTACGGCGCCGCCCGGCTGGCCCGAGGCTCGGTCCTTGCCCTGTGGCTTCTCGTGGTTGTCGTCGCCGCCGCGTCGTCGGCATTGCTCTCGTTGGACACGACCGCAGTGCTGATCACCCCGGTGGTGCTCGTCCTGGCCCGGCGACTGCAGCTTGATCTTGGTCTGTTCGCCTACACCGCGGTCTGGCTGGCCAACACCGCTTCGCTGCTGCTGCCGGTCTCCAATCTGACCAATCTGCTGGCGATGAGCTGGCTGCGATCGGGGCAGCTCGCCTCGATCGGGGCCGGATCGTTCTCCGGGTTCGCCGGGCTGATGTGGCCGGCAGCAGTCGCCGCGTTCGTGATCACTGTCGCCATGCTCGCGGCGATCTTCCGGCGATCGTTGCGCGGTTCGTACGCGATGCCGGGTTGGCATCCGGTCGGTGACCGGGTGTTGTTCGTGATCGCGGCTGTGGTCTGCGCCGGTCTCGGGCCCGCCTTTGCGCTCGGGGTGAACGTCACCCTCCGGCGCCGCGGTCGGCGCGGCGATCCTCGTCGGCGCCTGCCTGGTACGCCATCGGCGTGCGTTGCGGTGGAAGCTGGTCCCCTGGCAACTGGTGATCGGCGTCTCGGTGTTGTTCCTGCTGGTCCAGTTCGCTCATGATCACGGGCTCGGCCGGCTGCTCGGTGCGGTCGCCGGGCACGGAGATTCCGGCGGGGACCTGCTCCGGCTCGGTGCCGTCGCCGCGGCCGGATCCAATCTGGTCAACAACCTGCCCGCCTATCTGGCGCTGGAGCCGTTGGCCGACACGGGCCATCGGATTGCGGCACTGCTGATCGGCGTCAACGCCGGTCCGTTGATCCTGCCATGGGGGAGCCTGGCCACGTTGCTGTGGGCCGCGCGCTGCCGGGCCGCCGGCGTCCGGGTGCCGTGGGGCCGCTTCACCCGGCGCGGGCTGGTGCTGGTGCCGCTACTGATTCTGGGCTGCACGGGTGCCACAATCCTGGCCGATTCCTTGACACACTAGGCCCATGCCCCCACTCAAGGAACGCGTCGCGAAGATCACCAGCAGGCCGGCGATCGCCCACGTGCTGCGGGCGAACCAGCGCTTCGGTGACCGGCTGGGCAACCAGTTCGGGGCGGCGATCACCTACTTCTCGGTGCTCGCCGTCGTGCCGATCATCATGTTCGCGTTCTCGATCCTCGGCTTCATCCTCGTGGTGGTCGCGCCGGACCTGCGACGGGAACTGCTCGACCAGATCTCCGCGGCCCTGAGCGGTCTGGACAAGGGCACCACGGACAGCATCATCTCGGTGATCAAGAACGCCCTGGAACACTTCAAGGCGATCGGCATCGTCGGCCTGCTGTCGGCTCTGTATTCGGGAGCGGGCTGGATCGGAAATCTCAAGGATGCCGTTCGGGCGCAATGGCGGGAGAGCTTCGACCTGCGGGTCAAGAAGGAGAACTTCCTGGTCAAGAACGCCAACAACATCGTCATCCTGCTCGGACTCCTGGTGTTGATCGGGATCACCTTCGGCCTGGCCTCGATCTCCACGTCGTTGAGCGGTGACATCGTCGAATGGCTCGGACTCGGCCGGTTCGGCTGGCTGCGGCCGGTGCTGGCATTCGTGCCGATCATCTTCTCCGTCGGTGCAGGCTGGTTGGTCTTCATGTATCTGTTCCTGGTCCTGCCGGAGACCCGGGAGCCCTGGACGGCCGTCCGCCGGGGGGCGTTGATGGGGGCGATCGGCCTCGGCATCCTGCAATATCTGACCAGCTTCCTGATCGGCCGGTTCGCCGCGAGCCCGACGGCCGCGCTGTTCGGGCCGGTGATTGCGCTGATGATCTTCCTCAACCTCTTCGCCCGGCTGGTGCTCTTCGTGGCCGCGTGGATCGGCACGGCCGAACACGCCGCCGAACCCGACTTCGCCGCCTTGGATGATCATGAAGCGACCGAGGAGCAGGACACCGATCAGGACACTGCCCCAGAGCGGCAACCAGCGGATCCGCGGGGTGACTGGTCACGTACCCCGGGCTACGTTTCCCAGGAGGTTGCGACCCGTACGGTTCAGCTCGGCACCGGAGCCGGCTACCTGACCGGGGCCGCGACCGGCGCCGGGCTGGGCGCGCTGGCTGCCCTGGCCCTCAAGCGGCTCACCGGGCGCCGATCCTCGCGCTGGTCGGCGCGGTAATCGCCTACTGATCAGTGGGCCGGATCAAGCCACGCCGAAGCCGAAGATCGTCGTGCTGTCGTACGACTCGCCCGGACGCAACATCGTCGTGGGAAAGTCCGGTTGGTTGGGGGAGTCGGGGTAGTGCTGGGTCTCCAGGGTGAACGCGTCGCCCTGGCGATAGATCCTGCCGGTCAGACCAGGGAAAGTGGCATCCAGGAAGTTGCCCGAATAGAACTGCACTCCCGGCTGGTCGGTCGAAACCCTCAGCCAGCGGCCGGATCCGGGATCGTACGCCGCCGCCACCTGCCGCACCCGCTGCGGCTGGTAGCCGTCGAGCACCCAGTTGTGGTCGAAGCCCTGGGTGAGCAGCAGTTGGTCGTCGCCGGCGCGCAGATCCCGACCGATCGGTTTGGCCGCGCGGAAGTCGAAGGGCGTGCCCTCGACCGGAGCCGGCGGCCCGAGCGGGATCGAACCCGCACCGACCGGCGTGTACCGGTCAGCCGCGATCCACAGCAACTGGTCCTCGACAGTGCCCGATCCTTCTCCGGCCAGATTGAAATAGGCGTGGTTGGTCAGATTGACCGGGGTCGGTCTGTCCGTTGTCGCGTGGTAGTTGATGGTCAACCGGCCGGTGCCGTCCAGCGTGTAGGAGACGGTGGTGTCCAGATTGCCGGGGAACCCCATCTCCCCGTCGGGACTGAGATAGCTGAAGCTGACACCGACCCGATCGTCCTCCTCGATGACCGTCGCGTGCCAGACCACCTTGTCGAAGCCCTGCGGTCCACCGTGCAGAGCGTTCTCACCGTCGTTGGCCGGAACCTGGTACGTCGTTGCGTCGATGGTGAACCGGCCGGCCGCGATCCGGTTGCCGAACCGGCCGATCGTGGCGCCGAAGTACGGGCTGTGGTCCTGGTAGTCGGCCAACGTCGGCAGTCCGAGGAGGACGCTGGCCAGGTTGCCGTCCCGATCCGGTAGTTCGATCGATTGGATGGTGGCTCCGTAGGTCAGCATCCGCACCTGGACGCCGCTGTCCGAACCGAAGGTGTAGCGCTCGACCGGAACCCCGTCGGCGGTCTCGCCGAAGGGCTCGGAGGTGATCGTCAGTTCGCCGGGCCGGTGCTTCAGCCGGGACTGCCGCGGGATCGCCTGATCCCCTGGGGTAACAGTCGATGCTGCGGTCGAGTCCTGGTCGGCCATGTCAGGTCGGGTCATGTCAGTTGGCCTCCGATCCGGCGGTCCTGCCGATCCGTCAGGCCTGGCCGATCTCGGCCAACAGGGCAGTGAACCAATCGGTGGTGATGTCGAACGGCTTGCCGCCGGCGATCCGCGGGAACTCGATCGCGCGCAGTTCGCCGCCGCGCTCCTCGTCCTGGCCGATCACCCCGGATTCGCCGCGCAGCGCGCAGTCGACGGCCAGATCGGTCATCTGCTTGATCAACTCCAGATCCTGATCATTGGCACGGGCGGAGCGGGAGAAGTAGCCGGACTTCTGGACCAACACCTTGCCCGCGCCGAGGGTCTCGGCGAACTGCTCGGCGAACCAGGCGCCCGGGTTGATCTTGTCGAGCTTCACGTGTCCGAACGGATCCCGGGGCACTTCGGCACCGGTCCGCTCCAGTTCGGCGACGATCGCCTCGACGCCGGCGCCCTCGGAGATGAACAGGTTGACGCTGCTGATCTCGTCCATGATCTTCTTCAGCCGGACGCCTTCGGCCTCGAGGTCGAGATCCGCCTCCGGTACATAGACGCCGTGGACGTCCCAGGCCTCCTGGGAGAGACCGATCCCGGGCAGGAACTCCTGCGCCTTCAGCCATTTCCGGTACGCGGCCGCAGTGGCCGCGGTGAGCCACCCGCAGTTGCGGCCCATCACCTCGTGCACGATCAGCATCCGGGAACCGGAGTTGTGTTCGGCGATGATGTTCTGTGCGAACAGCGATCCCTGCTCAGCTGCGGTCCAGGCGCCCAGCGACTGCTTGATCGGAACGACGTCGTTGTCGATCGTCTTGGGCAGGCCGACCACGGTCAGGTCGTGGCCCTGCTCGGCCAGGAACGCCGCCAGGTCGGCAGCGGTGGTGTTGGTGTCGTCGCCGCCGATGGTGTGCAGTACGTCGACGCCGTCAGCGGTCAACCGGTCTGCGGCCGCCTGCAGCGGGTCGACGCCGTCGGCGACCAGGCCGCGCTCGACCAGGTCGGCGGCGTTGGTGAGCTTGACCCGCGAGTTGCCGATCGGCGATCCGCCGAAGCGGTCCAACAACCCGGCCTTGGCGCGGACCTGGGGCGGGACGGTCAGACAATCGCCGGCCAGCAGACCCTGGTAGCCGTAGCGGTAGGCGATGATCTCCACCTCGGGTGCGACGTCGGTGTAACGCTGGATCAACCCGCCGATCGCCGCGGACAGGCAGGGCGCGAATCCGCCTGCGGTGAGCAGAGCAACCTTGGACACTTGGGTAGCCACGGGGCCAGCCTATTGGGCCGCTTCGGGCTCCAGATAACGGGCTCCGACGCCGGTCGCAGCCGCCTTGTCGTCGGGATTCTGCAGCGCACAACGCTGCAGACTGAGGCAGCCGCAGCCGATGCAGCTGTCCAGTTGATCACGCAGTCTGATCAGCCGTTGGATCTGCTCGTCGATGCGCGGCCTCCAGTTCTCCGACAGCCGCGCCCAGTCGGTCCGGGTCGGCGTGCGGCCCTCCGGCAGGGTGGAGAGGGCGGCAGTGATCTCTTCCAGGCTCAGACCGACCCGTTGCGCGGACCGGATGAACGCCAGCCGCCGGAGGGTGGAGCGGCGGAACCGTCGCTGGTTCCCGGTCGTCCGCACCGAGCTGATCAGCCCGTGTGCCTCGTAGAACCGGATCGCCGACGCGGCAAGGCCAGAGCGCGCGGCGACCTCACCGATGCTCAGCAAGTCGGAGGTCTGCATGCCCCGAGGGTACTTGAAGTTGAAGGAAGCTTGAGCTCTGTCCCGTCTGCCGAGGGGTCAGATAATCCTTCATTTCCGCCGCGTGTCGTCCACCGACCGCCCGCCACCTCCGGCGAGGGGTCAGATAATCACTCATTCGTGCGGCGTGTCGTCGGAGACCGGAAGCCGAGGGAACGCCGGAATCGGCTCGCCGACGAGGTCCCCGCTGCCCAGCGCCGTACCGAGCCGGGTGGCGCCGTCGGGGATGAACGGTGCCAGCTCCGTCGCGATGGTCCGGCAGGCGTCGACCAGCTGCCGGCAGCTGGTCGCCAGCCGCTCGCGGTCGGCCGCCCGCTCCGATCGTGCCAACTCCCAGGGACGGATCGCCTCGATCGCCTGGTTGGCCGCGGCGGCCACGTCGACGATGGCCCCGGTCGCGCGGCGCAGGTCGAACCGATCCAGCTCATCATCAACGACCGATGGCAGCCCGGCAGACAGCCCTCGTACGGCTTCCAGTTCCGGGACCGGACCGGCGGCCGCACCGATCCCGTCCGGGAAGTGACGCCCGGTGATCACCACCACGCGGTTGACCAGGTTGCCGATGGTGTTGGCCAGATCCTCGATGTACCGGCGGCGCAGCCGCTCCTCGGAGAAGTCGGTGTCGCCGACCCGGTTGACATCGCTGACCAGCCACCAACGCAGCGCGTCCCGGCCATAGCGGTCGAGGACCGTCGCAGGAGTCTCGACCCGGGCGTCGGCGTCGGACTTGCTGATCTTGCGCCCGGCCAGTTGCAGGTATTCGTGGACAACGATCCGGCTCGGCAACGGTTCGCCGGCGGCCAGCAGGGTGCCCAACCAGTAGATGGCATGGAACCGGCTGATGCCCTTGCCGATCACGTGGGTCCGGTGGTCCGATCCCGCCCACCAGCGCTGGTAGGCGGGCTGGTCGGGATAGCCGAGCGCGGTGATGTAGTTGGCCAACGCGTCCCACCAGACATAGATCGTCTGACTCGGATCACCCGGCACCGAAATGCCCCAGCCGCCGGTCCGCTCGGCGGCCCGCGAGACGCTGAAATCCTCCAACCCGGACCGGATGAACGAGAGCACCTCGGCCCTCCGGTGTTCGGGCTGGATGTCGACCCGTCCGGAGGTGATCGCGTCCTCGATCCGCTGCTGATAGGACGACAACCGGAAGAACCAGTTCTGCTCGGTGACCATCTCGGGTACGGTGCCGTGTTCCGGGCAGCGGCCGTCGAGCAACTCGGCCTCGCTGTAGAACTGCTCGCAGCCCGCGCAATAGCGGCCGGTGTAGCTGCGCCGGTAGAGATCGCCGCGGATCCGGTCCCAGAGCGCCGCGACCCCTCGTCGATGCCGCGGATCGGAGCCGGTCCGGATCACGTCGTCACAGCTGATCGCCAGTGCGTCGGCGAGGCCGACGAAGGCATCACCGTTCGCCCGGACGAACTCGGCCACCGGTAGCCCGGCCTCCCGGGCAGCAGTGACGTTCTTGAGCGCGTTGTCGTCGGTCCCGGTGAGAAAACGGACCTGGTCTCCGCGAAGCCGGCGGTGGCGGGCCAGCACATCGGTCTGGACGAACTCGAGCGCGTGTCCGAGATGGGGTCGGGCGTTGACGTACGGGATCGAGGTGGTGAAGTAGCTGATCATGATGGCTCCTGGTCTGCACGGGTTGTTGCGGAGATCGCAGACCGCGGAACCGATGCGTTCCCTCAGACTGCGAGGAAACGCGGGCGTTCGTCAGCGCAACGGTTACCTCGAACCGCTGCGCATCATGCTGATCACGAACGTCATGCCGCCATTGTGGCTCGCCCTCGTCCGCACGCAACCCGAATACCGCGAGGGGTCGGATATTCCCTCATCCGTGCGGCGTGTCGCTGCAGTCCGGGCGTTTCCAATTAGTCTCAAGCCGTGCGCTTCGAGAATCAGGTCGCCTTCGTCACCGGCGCCGCCAACGGGATCGGTGCCGCCACGGCACGTCGGTTGCACCAGGAGGGCGCGACGGTGGTAATCGCCGACCGCGAGGAGGACGCCGGCCGGGCCGTCGCGGCCGCGTTGGGCGATCGGGCGATGTACGTCCGCTGTGACGTACGCGATCGGGCCTCGGTCGATGCCGCGGTCGCCGCGACCCGGGACGCGTACGGCCGGTTGGACCAGTTGATCGCCGTCGCCGGCGGGTCTGCGGTGATGCCGCCGCTCGAGGAGTTGCCGGACCAGCTGTGGGACGACCTGGTCGACCTGAATCTCACCGGGGTGATGCGCTGTGTCCGGGCCGCGCTCCCGCTGTTGGTCGACAGTGACCGCGCGGCGGTGGTGATGGTGTCCTCGGTGAACGGGCTGGCAGCCTTCGGCGAGGAGCCGTACGCCGCCGCCAAGGCCGGACTGCCGAACCTGGCGATGAACCTTGCCGTCCGCTACGGACCACAGCGGATCCGCTTCAACGTGGTGGCACCGGGAACGGTCCGCACCCGGGTCTGGGAACCACAGGAGCGCAACCTGGAGGGGATGGCGCAGCTCTATCCGCTGGGCCGGGTGGGCGAGCCGGAGGACATCGCGGCCGCCATCGCGTTCCTCGCTTCGGACGACGCAGGGTGGATCACCGGCATCACCCTGCCGGTCGACGGTGGGGTGATGGCCGGCCCGTTGCACCGGATGCTGGGTCGTTGATCAGGCGCTGACCTGGTCAAGATCAGCCGTACGCGTCTCCGGCAGCCGGCTCATGCAGACTAGCGAGATGATCGCGATCACCGCGAGCATGACACCCACCGCGAAGCTGCCGACGCTTGCCTGGAGTTGTACGGCGATCAACGGCGGCAGCGCGCCGCCGAGGACGCCGCCCAGGCTGTAGGCCAGAGCCGCCCCGCTGTAGCGATAGCGAGTCTGGAAGAGCTCTGGCAGGAACGCGCCCATCGGCCCGAAACTCAGCCCCATCAGGGACAGGCAGCCGGCAAGGGCCAGCCAGATCAACAGGTGGTTCTGGGTGTTGATCAACGGAAACGTGATCAGACTCCATCCGATGGAGATCGAGCAGGCGATCATCACGATGCGTCGCCGTCCGATCAGATCCGCCAACACCGAGCTGACCACCGTCGCGATGCCCAGCATGATCACGGCGAGCATCACGATGATCAACATCGTCGTCTGGTCGATCTCGAGCACGCTCGTCGTGTAGCTCAGACAGTAGGTCGTCGCAGTGTAGAAGAGGGCGTACTGGATCATCATCACCCCGGCGCCGAGCAGCAGCCGCTTCCACTGGTTGCCGATCAGCTCGGCCAACGGTGTACGGGACAACCGCTCTGCCTGCGCGGCTCGGCGGAAGACCGGTGTCTCGGTGATCGACAACCGCACCCACAGCCCGACCAGGACCAGGATGAAGCTGACCAGGAAAGGGATCCGCCAGCCGAACGTGGCGAAGGAATCGGGCGCCGCGACCCGGGCCAAGAGGAACGACCCGTTGGCCAGGATGAAACCGATGGCAGGTCCGAGCTGGGGGAACATCGCCCAGCGGGCCCGATGACCCTGCGGTGCGTGTTCGGTGGCCAGCAGAGCCGCGCCGCCCCATTCACCACCGAGGCCGATGCCTTGTACCAGCCGCAGCAACACCAGCAGGATCGGTGCTGCGACACCGAGGGTGGCATAGCCCGGGAGCAGGCCGACCAGTGCCGTACTCAGCCCCATCATCAACAGCGAGACGATCAAGATCGACTTGCGCCCGACCCGATCTCCGAAGTGCCCGAAGATCGCGGCCCCGACCGGTCGCGCTGCGAAGGCGATGGCATAGGTCGAGAACGCCGCCAGGATCCCGGCGACATCACTGAGCTCGGGGAAGAAGGCCTTGTTGAGGACCAGCGCGGCAGCCAGCCCGTAGGCATAGAAGTCGAAGAACTCGATCGTCGTGCCGATGAAGCTGGCGACGGCCACCTTGGCCATCGACTCGCCGGTCCGCAGGCTGCTGGGGGATTGCACAGCGCCGAACGGTAGCGAACCCCCTTGGCCGCCGGTGCAGCGGCCTACTAGGGTCACGGAATGGCGCGATACTACGACGTTCATCCCAAGGATCCTCAACGCCGCACGATCGCCCAGGTCGTCGAGCTGATCCGCGACGGGGGGCTGATCGCCTACCCCACGGACTCCTGTTACGCCCTCGGTTGCCAGCTGGGCAACAAGGGAGGGACTCGACCGGATCCGCGCGATCCGCGATCTGGACGAGAAGCACCATTTCACCCTCGTCTGCAAGGACTTCTCCCAACTCGGCCAGTTCGTCCAGGTCGACAACTCGATCTTCCGGCAGGTCAAGGCGGCGACCCCCGGCAGCTACACCTTCATCCTGCCGGCCACCAGGGAGGTGCCGCGGCGGCTGCTGCATCCCAAGAAGCGCACCGTCGGAGCTCGGATCCCTGATCATGTCGTTGCCCAGGCGATCCTCGCCGAGTTGGGCGAACCGTTGCTGTCCTCGACCCTGCTGCTGCCGGGGTACGAGGAGCCGATGACCCAGGGTTGGGAGATCAAGGAGGCGCTCGACAACCAGATCGACGCGGTGGTCGACTCCGGTGAGTGCGGCCCGGACCCGACAACGGTGATCGATTTCCGCGAGCCGGTGCCCGAGGTGGTACGCGTCGGTGCCGGCGATCCGAGCCTCTTCGAGTGAGCCGGTCGAGTGAGCCGGTCGCGTGAGCCGGTCGCGTGAGCCGGTCGCGTGAGCCGGTGGGGTGAGCCGGTCTACATGAGGGCCGAGGTCATCCGCATGACGTTGTCCAGCGCCTGCTGGCGACGGGGTCTGCGGAGCCACTCCTCCAGGGTGAGCCGGCGGCTCTTGGCCCGGTACTCGTCTTCGACCAGGCGAAGCTCGGAGACCAGCCGCCGGCCGGCCATCATCACCATCAGCTCCATGTGCAGGCTCAACGAGCGGATATCCATATTGCTGGTGCCGATCAGGGCGACGTCGTCGTCGATGCTCAGGTGTTTGGCGTGCAGCACCGTCGGCGCCTGGTAGAGATAGATCTTCACCCCGGCGCGGAGCAGTTCCTCGTAATAGGAGCGCTGCGCGTGGAAGACCATGAACTGGTCGCTGATCTCGGACACGAACAGCTCGACGTCCAGGCCGCGCGAACCGGCCGTGACCAGCGCCTTCTGGATGGTCTCGTCGGGCACGTAGTACGGGCTGGTGACGCTGACCCGGCGACGGGCGTTGTGGATCGTCGCGGCGAACAGCTTGAGGTTGTTGTCGTTGTCGAAACTCGGTCCGCTGGGCAGCACCTGGGCGTCCAGCCGGTCCGGGTCGGCGGCCGGCTGCGTCGGGTAGTCCAAGGGCAGCAGGTCGTCGGTCTCGCTGAACCAGTCGGTGACGAAGACGGCGTCCAGCTCGCGGACCACCGGGCCCTCCAGCCGCACCATCAGTTCGTGCCAGTGCAGGCCTCTGCGGAGCGCCTTCTTCTTGTGGTAGTGCGCGGCGATCAGGTTCATCGATCCGGTGTGTCCGATCCGGCCGTCGACAACCACCAGCTTGCGGTGATTGCGCAGGTCGATCCGGCGGTGCGGGTCGCGGATCGGGCGGATCGGCAGCATCGGATGGAACTCGGCGCCCATCTCCCGAAGCACCTGCTCGGTCTTCCGCCGGTACGGATACATCAGCAGCGACAGGTGATCGGTCAGCACCCGGATTCGTACGCCCCGAGCAGCAGCCCGGCCCAACGCGTCGAAGACGGGTGCGGTGACGTCGTCGTAGACCAGGATGAAGAACTCGACGTGGACGTACCTCTCGGCCTCGTCGATGTCGGTGGCGATCCTCTTGATCATCGCGTCGTATTCGGTGATCAATTCCGCCTGGGTGTCCGGCAGCATCGGTAGAGCACCGAGATTGCGGTTGAGGGCGACCAGACTCGGCAGCCAGTCCGGCCAGTCCGCGCTCCGGGCGCCATGATCAAGTTTTCCCGGGCTCCTGGCCAGCAGCCGGTCGATCACCAGCCGCTGCTTGTTCCGGCGATCGGCCGGCAGCTTCGCGGTCCCGATCAGCAGGTAGAAGATCACACCGACGAGCGGTACGAAGATCACCAGCAACAGCCAGGCGATCGCCGACGACGGCTTGCGGTTGGCCGAGACCGAGAACGCGCTGAACAAGATCACCAGCACGTGGGCGATGAGCAGCGCGATACCCCACAGGTCGAAGCTACTCATGGGTCAAGCATCCTCCTGTCCGTCCCGCGGCGCACGCATCCGGCGGCCGTGTTGGCGGCGCGAACCGCCCGCCGGGTTGCTGACATCGGGCCAGCGATGGCCGAGGGGCCGGGATGCCGTACGGTGACTCCCATGACCGCCGGGATCATCGACGGGACTGCCGTCTCCAAGCAACTGTTGGCCGAAACCGCCGCCCGAGCCGCGGCATTCACCGAGAAGGCGGGTCGCGCACCCTGTCTGGCCACGGTGTTGGTCGGCCACGACCCCGCGTCGGAGACCTACGTCAAGATGAAGCGCAACCGGTCCCGCAAGAACGGGATCACCTCCAAGGCGGTCGAACTGCCGGACACCACCACGACAGAGGAACTGGTCAAGGTCATCACCGACCTGTCCGAGGACCCCGAGGTGGACGGCATCCTGCTGCAGCACCCGGTGCCGAGCCAGATCGACGAGCGGGCGGCGTTCGAGGCGATCGCTCCGGGCAAGGACGTCGACGGCGTCACCATGTACAGCTTCTCGGCGATGGCGTTCGACCTACCAGGGTTCCACTCCTGCACACCGGCCGGGATCATGCGTCTGCTGAAGGCGTACGACGTCGAGCTGTCCGGCAAGCACGCGGTGGTCGTCGGCCGGAGCCCGATTCTCGGCAAGCCGGTCGGCATGCTGCTGCTCAACGAGAACGCGACCGTGACCTACTGCCACTCCCGGACGACCGATCTTGCCGACCAGGTGGCCCAGGCCGACGTGATCGTCGCGGCGGTCGGCAGGCCGGAGTTGATCAAGGGGGAGTGGATCAAGCCAGGGGCCGTGGTGATCGATGCCGGCTACAACCCGGGCAATGTCGGCGACGTGGAACGGCAGGCTGCTGCCGAGAAGGCGAGTCTGATCACTCCTGTGCCGGGCGGTGTCGGCCCGATGACCATCGCGATGTTGTTGGAACAGACCGTACGGGCCGCCGAAGCGAGCCTGGCCTGAGCGGTACCCGCAGATCGTCGGCCGGCGCCAACCGCCAGGTCCCGGTCGGCAGCCGTCACGCAGGCGGGATGTTGTGATTGATCCGGAAGATGTTGTCGGGATCCCAGCGTCGCTTGACCTCCCGCAGCCGGTACCAGTCGTGCATCCGATAGGCCCGCCGGGTCTGCGTCGGGTCGGCCAGGAAGTTCAGGAACTTCCCGCCGGTGGCCGTAGGGGCCAGCGCGGCGACGACCTCCGGACCGCCGTCGATCTTGATCGAGAACGGAACGTCCCGGTGGCCGACCGGGCCGGCGCCGGGTGCCGGTTGCGCGGTCGCACCGCCCCAGTGCCGGAACTCGAGGGCGTTCCCACCGTCCTCGTCGATCACGCTGTCCACGGCGGTCTTGATCAACCCGTCGGAGAGTTCGCGATACATCTCGAAGCCCTGCGGTCGGGTGCCGGGGACGGCGATCCCCGAATAGCGCCTGACGGCGAAGTCGTCGTACAGCGGGGCGCCGATCATGGCATGCAGCCCGCTGAACGCGGTCGCGGCGGAATCGAGATCACCGGCGTAGACGGCGCCGACCGCCAGCACCGGGCCGGCGTGCTGCGGCAGCGGAGAGGTGCGCAGCAGGCGGGGCGCGACGGTGAAGGTCGACGGCAACTCTGCCGCATGATCACCGAACCACTGCAGCGCCTCCGCTGCCCGATCGATGTCGGCGTAGGCGACGCCGGCGATGACCCGGGAGACCGGCGCCAGCCTGATCTCCAGTTCAGTGGCGATGCCGAAGTTGCCGCCGCCACCGCGGATCGCCCAATACAGGTCCGGATGTTCCTCGGCTGCGGCCCGGACAAGTTCGCCGTCGGCGGTCACCAGCTGTGCGCTGACCAGATTGTCCGCACCGTACCCATAGGGTCTGGCCAACCAGCCGACGCCGCCACCGAACGTGTAGCCGACCACGCCGACCGAGGGGGTGTCACCGGACATGGGCGCCAGCCCGTACAGCTCGGCGGCGGCGATGACATCGGACCAGCGGGCGCCGGGCCGGACCCGGGCGATGCGGCGGTCCGGATCAAGATCGACTCCGGTCATCGACGATGTGCTGATCAGCATTGCTCCGTCCGGGCTCACCAGCGAGCCGTGCCCCGTCGAGCGGACGGCGACAGGAAGCCCGCGGCGGCGGGCCTGCAATACGGCGGAACGGATGTCGGCGATCGAGCGGGCCTCGACGGCCGCGGCGGGCTCGACGGCTTGACCGGAGTGGCTGGGATGGGTGGAAGTTGTCGGGGTGGTCATGGCGGTCTCCTTCACGGGATGATCCATGTCCTTGATCGTTCTCTTCGACGACCGCCGGGGCGTCGGCGCTGAGGCGGTACTTCGGCTACGCCGTTCGCCGTATCCGGCTACGTACGCTGTCCCCTGCCGGACTGATCGCCGCAGTGAACGACCGGACAGGCGCGAGCCTCCGGTTGGCCGGCCTCGCAGATCGCGGCGAGGTCGGGGCGGCGTACGTGCAGTGGCCGGACGGCCGGACCGGGGTGCTGACCCGGTCCGCGGCGCCGGTCGACGTGATCCAGCGGACCGGTCGGCTGCTGGCCGGCGCTGCCGCTGCCGGCTTGCCCGTTCCGGCGTACCAGAAGATCGTCGATCTGGGTACGCAACGGGTGATCATCCAGGAACGACTGCCGGGATCGCCGCCGGACAACGTCGACAATCGGCTGGTCGGGGACCTGCTCGACCTCGTCGACAGGTTCACCGGGCTGGGCGACGGAGGAGTCGACCTCGAGCTCTACCTCACCTCGAGCGGACCGGGTTTCTGCCTGCACGAGACCTTGGCCGGCCATAACGATCGGAGCCGGCGGTTACTGGCCAGGATCCGCGCGATCGCCGCCGAACAACCGGATGACCGACCGGAATCCGGGAACGACCTGGTCCACCTGGACTTCCATCCCGCCAACGTGCTGGTCGACCGCGGCCGGATCAGCGGCCTGGTCGACTGGGACGGCGTCGCGCGCGCTGACCGGCGGTTCGCACTGGTGACCCTGAGCTTCGACCTGAGCATCAGACTACGGACCGGGACCGAATGTCGAGGGCTGGACGGGTCCGGTGTGGAACGGGTGGTGGAGCAGTTGGCCTGCGCGGCGGTGGAAGACGTCCGGCGGTGGTGGGCGCACATGAGTCTGCGCCAGGTCGAATGGACGATCCGGCACGGCTACGACCGGGCGGTCGTCGACTGGTACGAGACGATCGCCGAGCGCGGTCTGGACCGGCTCGATTCCGGACGGCCGATCAGCGCTCGGGAGCTTCTCGATTGACCGCGGCCTGCTCGTAGGCGTGCCAGGTCGGCTGGTCCTCGGATCGGCCGACGGCGACCGGGCCGACCCAGACCAGGTCGTCGAGGTTGACCACGATCGCCTCCTGCGTCGAGCGGGCGATCACCACCACCGCCTCGATCTGCGGGTCGGGATTCTCCTCCCGGTGCGGCACCCACGGCGGGACGTAGACGAAGTCGCCGGGCGAGGTGGTCAGCCGGGTCTCCTGGTCGTTCTCCAGGAAGACGAACTCCGGGTGTCCGGAGACCACGTAGATCCCGGTCTCGGACTCACCGTGATGGTGGTTGCCCGATCCGGTGGCCGGCGGCACGATCGTCTCGCCCATCCAGATCGCGCTGGAGCCCACCGACTTGCCGGAGATCGCCTCCCGGCGGCGCATCCCCGCAGTCTGGGTGGTGTCCTCGGTGAGGTCGTCGTGACCCACCCGGTGCAGTCGGTGGTCGTACTGGTCTGACACACCACCGATCATGCCAGTCCCGCCGACTCGACCCTTCCCGCACCACCTGTTGCACGCCGCACCCTGTACACCTGGTGCGGGGTGCAACACCTGGTGCGGGGTGCAACACCTGGTGCGGGAAGGGGGTGGCCGGGGGAAGGCCTCGAACCGGTAACGGTCTGCCGGTGCCTCGGCGGGTGGGTTCAAGGTTCGCCGCCCGGTACCCGTACGCTTTCCCGCGATGACCGCGAGCCTGCCCCCCATTGCCCGCTCCCGTGCCGCCGTAGGCGGAGGGGGAGTCTGGTGATCGCACTTCTTGTCGCCGGGGCGTTCTCACTGGCGTTCACGCTGTTGATCATGCCGGCCTTCCTCCGGTTGGTGCGGCGTCTCGGGTGGGGGCAGCCGATCCGGGTGGACGGTCCGACCACACACCAGATCAAGCGCGGTACGCCGACCATGGGCGGTCTGGTGTTCGTGCTGGGGGCGGTCGGCGGCTATTTCCTCGGCCACCTGGTCGGCCCGAACACGCCGTTCACCGCCAGCGGCCTGCTGGTCGTCCTGATGATGGTCGGGATGGCCGCGGTGGGTTTCGTCGACGACTTCACCAAGACCCGCCGACAACAGAGCCTCGGGCTCACCGGCTGGCAGAAGGTCGGCGGCCAGGTCCTGGTGGCGACGGTGTTCGCGCTGCTGGCCCTGTTCTTCCGGGACAGTGACAGTGGGCTGACTCCGGCGACCGCGGCGATCTCGGCGATCCGGGACGTCAGCTGGCTCGACCTGATGCGGCTCGGGCCCGTGGTCGGCGTGATCCTCTACCTCATCTGGATCAACTTCCTGACGGTCGCCGTCTCGAACGCGGTGAACGTCACCGACGGTCTGGACGGCCTGGCCACCGGCGCGACCATCCTTGCCCTGTCGGCGTACATCTTCATCGGCTTCTTCCAGTTCAAGCAGGCCTGCCACAACGTCGGTGCGGCCCGTGGTTGTTTCCAGGTTCGCGACCCGCTCGACCTGACCATCGTCGCGGTTGCCCTGGCAGGCAGCCTGGTCGGCTTCCTGTGGTGGAACGCGTCACCGGCCCGGGTGTTCATGGGCGACACCGGCTCGCTGGGCATCGGCGGGACCCTCGGAGCACTGGCCATCCTGACCCACACCGAACTGCTGCTGGTGGTCATCGGCGGCCTCTACTGCATCGAGACCGGATCGGTGATCATCCAGCGGGCCTACTTCAAGGTCACCCACGGCAGGCGGATCTTCCGGATGAGCCCGATCCACCACCATTTCGAACTCAAGGGCTGGGAACAGGTCACCATCACCATCAGGTTCTGGATCCTGGCCGGGCTGTTCATGGTGATCGGCGTCGGGCTCTTCTACTTCGGGTGGCTCTCCAGCTAGACCCCGTCCCTGACGCGGTCTCCTCGCCTACCCCTTGCACCCGCCGGACGATCAGGTCAGGCTGGTAGTCACCTGGTATCAGGACAACGACGTTCTCGCAGGAGGTGACCGCGATGATCAACGTTGGCGACCGGATCGAAGTCGAGTCGGAGACCCTCGGGCGTGCCAGGCGGTGCGGCGAGGTGATCGGCAAGGACGCCGACCGGCTCCACGTGAAGTGGGACGACGGACACGAGTCGACGTTCATCCCGTACGCCGGCAACGTCCGGGTGCTCAGTTCCGGCAGTGCCGGGACGACCTCGGGGCCGTCGCAGACCTGAGTGCGTGGCTCAGGACCGGACCGAGCCCTGATCGCTCTGGTTGAGGGTCGACAGCGCCTCGATCAGGGCGTTCTTGCCGTCGAGGACGACGGCAAGCATCGATTCGGCGGCGGCCGCCGGGTCACCCCGGTTGATGTCGGTGAAGACCGCGGCGTGCGCCCGGGCGTCCTCGCTGAAGTCGACAACGGCATGGGCCCGGGCCCGCTGCTGCACGTCGAAGCTGAGCCGCATGAAGTCGGCGACCAGCCGGCCGAAGCGGCTCAGCAACTCGTTGTGCGAGGCGGCGTAGACGGCCAGGTGGAAATCGACGTCGTTGGCGGCGTACTCCTCGTGCTCCTCGGCACTGGCGATCATCCGCGTCGTCGCCTGTTCGATGCGACGCAGATCGTCCAGTCCGGCCCGGCCGGCCGCCAGCCGGGCCGAGGCGGGTTCCAGGATCTGACGGAGCTCGATCAGGTCGCGCATCACGCCCTCGGCGTTACCGGTCGACGTCTGCCAGCGCAGGATGTCGCTGTCGAAGACGCTCCACAACTCCCGGTCCCTGACCCGGGTGCCGACCTTCTGCCGGGACTCGACCAGTCCCTTCGCGGCGAGCACCTTCATCGCCTCACGCAGCGAGGTGCGGCTGGTGCGGTACTGGTCGATCAGCTCCGTCTCGCGGGGGAGCAGGTCACCCGGCCCGTAGCGGCCGCCGATGATGTCCCGTCCGATCGCCTCGATGATCTTGCCCTGGCGGCCTCGCATGGCATAGCCGGAGGTGGTCGGAACATCACCGTCGACCTGGGTCACAGCGCTCCTCACGGCTCAGAATTGCCCACCGGGGTCCCGCCGAGGTGGTGGTCAGCATACAGCGGGCGACCGTCGACGAGGATCTCCACCTGGTGCAGGTAGGGCCGGATCGCCTCCAGGTCGACCCGCAGACCGAGCCCCGGAGCGTCCAGCGGTTGCAGCTCCCCGTCGACGATCTCCAACTGGTCGGAGGTGATGGCGCGGGCCAGTTCGCTGGGTGCGAACGGGAACTCACAGATCCGGTGGTCGGCCAGGGCGGCGAACGGTTGCAGCGACGCCGAGAGCGCCAACTGGCTGGTGAAGGTGTGGTTGACGAAGGCGATGTCGCGGGCCGCGGCGTAGTCGGCGACCGCCTTGGCGGGACCGATGCCGCCGATCCGCCCGGTGTCGATCTGCACGAAGCGGACCGCGGCGTAGTCGATGAGATTGGTCGCCATGTGCGCCGAATGCGCTCCTTCTCCACCGGCGATACCGACCGAGCTGTTGTGTGCCGCCAACTCCGCGTGGGCCCGATAGGCCAGCGGCAGGAAGGGTTCCTCGATCCAGGTCGCACCCGACTGCTGCAGCGCGGGCAGCCGGGCCGCCGCACTCGCGACGTCGTCGACCCAGATCTGTCCGGCATCGACCAGCAGCAGGCCGTCCGGTCCGAGCCCCTCACGGGCAGCGGCGAGTTGCTCGGCGTCGGCCTCGACCGAACCCTGGCCGAACGAGCCCCAACCGACCTTGACCGCTTGGAATCCGGCAGCCACCGCTTCCCGTACGGCTTCCAGCGTGGCCTGGGCGTCGGCGCCGAACAGCATGGAGGCGTACGGCACCTTGGGGTAGGCGCGGCGCCCGCCGAGCAGCCGCCAGACCGGTTCGCCGAAGCGGCGGCCCAACAGATCCCACAAAGCGATCTCGATGCCGGAGAAGGTGTGCGCCGCCTGCAGCAGGTCCATGCTGTTGCGCCGCACCAGCGCAGTGATCCGGGCGATGTCGCTGACCGAATCCAGTCGCTGACCCAGCACAGAATCGGCGATCGGCCGGCACACACCGTGTGACCGCGGAGTCACGAACGCTGCGATGGACGTCACCGGCGACGCCTCGCACTCGCCCCAACCCTCGTCGTTCCCGGACCGGACCCGCACCAGGAGCGCATCCTGGCTGCCGTCGGCATCCAGCGTGATCTCGGGCATGGACGCGTAGAAGAAGTCGACGGCGTCGATCCGCATTCTCGCCTCCTGTCCCCGTTCGGCCTCATTAGATCATATTTTTGTCCGCGCAAGACCGACCGACTGCTTGCCAGCAGTTCACCAGATCCCCGTGTCAGTAGAAAAGGTGGGACGACACTGCTTCAGCTTCCATAAAAAGTAGTATATATTCGCGCTGTCAGGCACTGGGTCGATGAAGCTCTGAGGTGAGACGGATGACACTGCGCAGGTCGATGGCAAGACTGAGGGCGACGGTTGTTGTCGTCGTGTTGGCGGCGTTCACCGTCGGGCTGTCCGGATGCTCCGCGTCCTCGGACAAGGGCGCTTCGGCAGACGAGCCGCAGACGCTGCTCATCTGGGACACCGGGCTGCTCGCCAAGACCAACGACAACGGCTCGGCCAAGTCCGACTCGTTCCTGCACCAGGCCGCCAAGAACTTCGAGGCGACGCACAAGAACATCACCGTCAAGATCGTCGAGCAGGGTGGTGACATCAGCGCCAACGCCGCCCAGTTCAAGGCGGCATCGATCGCCGGCAACGGCCCGGACATCCGCATCCAGTACACGGGCGGACCGACGCTGTCCTTCTCCAAGTACTTCGTCGACCTCAACGACGTGCTCGGGAAGGACACGCTGTCGGGGTTCAACGGGCTGAACACCGTACGCAAGGACTACGACCCCAACGGCAGCCTGCTCGCGCTCCCGTACGGCTCCGGCACCTATTTCACGCTCTGGTACAACAAGAAGCTGCTCAAGCAGGCGGGCCTCGACCCCAACTACCAGCCCAGCAGCTGGCAGGACCTGATCTCCGAGGGCCGGAAGTACCACGACGCGACCGGCAAGCCGGCCTTCTACGTCGCCGATCTGGAGGGCTACGTCGGCGCCTGGGTGGTGGCCGCGCTGGCCGCCGGTGATCTTGGTGCGCCGGCCTACACCGACATGTACTCGGGCAAGACCAAGATCGACGGTCCGGCCATGCTCAAGGCGTACACGACCTGGTCCGAGCTCTTCAAGACCGGGCTGACCAACAAGGACGCCGGCGAGGTGTCCAACGGCGACGCCGACACCGGATTCATCCAGGGGAAGGCGCCGATCTACTTCTCCGGCACCTGGGCCGACGTGGGCATGTACCAGAAATTCAAGAACAACATCGGCTGGTCGTTCATCCCGATGGAGGACGGCGCCAAGTACACCGACGTCGCGGCCGGCGGCCCGCAGGTGGCCATCTCGATCACCCGCTACTCCGAGCACCAGGCCGCGGCAGCCGAGTTCCTGAAGTACCTCGCGCAGCCCGAGACCCAGGACCTCTACGTCAAACTGACGCAGACCGAGGGGTCGAGCAACAAGCAGGGCGACACGTCGGTGATCAAGAATCCGCTGCTGAAACAGCAGGCCGAGGCCCTGAAATCGACCTCCACCATCGTCTATCCCTTCGACAACGTGATGCCGCAGTCGGTGATCGACCTGTACTACCGGCTCGACGCGGCAACGTTCCTGGGCAAGACGACACCGCAGTCGGCAGTCCAGCAACTGCAGGCTGCGCTCGCTGCGGAGCAGGGTTGACCTCGGTCGGGGCCGCCTCGGAGGTGCTGGGCGCGACTGATCGTCGGTCCGACGCCTCGGCGACGCGGCCGACCGCACCCTGGCGTCGCCGCGACCGCCGGATCGGGCTGGCAGCGGTCGCCCCGGCGTTCGTGATCGTCGTCGGCTTCATGATCTATCCCGTCCTTTACGCCCTGTTCATCTCCTTCAACAAGACCGACGGAGTCGACTTCGAATGGGTCTGGCTGAAGAACTACGGCAACATCCTGACCGATCCGCTCGTCCACCAGGTCTTTCTGAACAACATCAAGTTCCTGGTGTCGGTGCCCCTGGTGATCTTCTTCTCGATCATCGTCTCGGTGCTGCTCTTCGAGAAGATCAGGGGCTGGAAGACCTTCCGGATCATCTTCTTCCTGCCCAACGTGCTGTCGATCGTGGTGATCGGCGTGATGTTCAAAAGCATCTTCGGCTATTACGGCGCGGTCAACGGGATCATCGCAGCGCTCGGCGGCACCCGGATCAGTTTCTTCACCGACGGCAGCCTGGCGATCTGGGTGATCGTGATCGCCCTGGTCTGGTCCGGCTTCGGCTACCAGGCGCTGTTGATCATGAGCGGGCTCTCCGCGATCGACACCACGGTCTTCGAGGCGGCCGCCCTGGACGGTGCCGGCTGGTGGCGACGGCTGTGGCGGATCACCCTGCCGAACATCCGGCGTGAGCTCGGGTTCGTGTTCATCATCAACGTGCTCTACACGTTCACCTCGCTGTTCGGCTTCATCTTCGTCATGACGGCCGGCGGCCCCGGTTATGCCACAACGACCGTCGACTACCTCGTCTATCTGAAAGCCTTCGGCAGCGAGAATCTCGGACCCGGAGCCGCCTTGGCGGTTCTGCTCTTCATCTTCATCGGTCTGCTCACCGTGCTGCAGAACCGCGTCTTCCGCATCCAGGACAACGACTGAGACACAGCGACTGAAACCATGACCAGCCCGACCCTCAACCGCTCGGCGCGTGTGCCGATCTTCGTCGGCCTGTGCCTGCTGGCCGCGACGATCATCTATCCGGTGTTCTTCCTCGGCATCGCCGCGTTCCGCACCAGACTCGACTATCTGGAGAATCCGCTCGGTCTGCCCAGACACTGGACGCTGCACAACTTCACCGTGATCTGGAGCGGGTACGGCGCCGGTCCGGCCTTCCTGCGCAGCATCTTCGTCGTCTCGGTCTCCACCTGCCTGGTGTTGTTCTTCGCCACCCTCGCCGGCTACGCCCTGGCAAAGTTGAACCCGCCGGGTGCCAAGATCATCACCGGGTCGTTCGTCTCGGTGATGCTGATCCCGAGCCAGGTGCTGATCCTGCCGATCTACCTGCTGTTGTCGGCGATGGACCTGGTCGGCAGCTATGCGAGTCTGATGTTGCTCTACACCGCGACGAATCTGCCGTTCGCGGTCTTCTTCCTGACCTTGTCATTCCGTGCGCTGAGCGACGACATCCTGGACGCGGCCAAGGTCGACGGCGCCGGATTCCTCCGCACGGTGGCACGGATCGCGGTCCCGGTCACCGTGCCAAGCCTGGCAACGCTTGCCGTGCTGCAGTTCCTGGGCATGTGGAACGAACTGCTCTACGCGCTGATCCTGCTGCCCGACGACAGCAAGCGGTTGCTGACCCCGGCGCTGTCCATGATCGGGCAGCGGTACGTCAACGACCAGCCGCTGGTCTCCGCCGGTCTGCTGGTGGCAGCCTCGGTCCCGATCGTCCTGCTCGGTCTGACCTCCCGGTACGTCCTCGAGGGCATCTCGATCGGCTCGTCGAAGTAGGTCTCTGATCAATCCCGGAAGGAAACTCCCGACATCATGACCACCCAGCTGCGGGTCACCGCCGACGACGGTCTGCTCCTCGACATCGACGGCCACCCGGCGCTCGCCGGACCTGCGCCGGTCCGGCTCGAGATCGACCGGGCCCGACGTGATCAACTCCAGGATCCCGAGATCACCGGTTCGGCCGATGATCAGCTGCTCGTCTCCGGCCGTGTCCGGGACACCGGGATCGCGGTGAGCTGGACCGCCCGTCGACTCGCCGGCCGATCGGTGTGGGAGCTCTCGATGACGCTTACCAACACCGGCGCGGATCCCGTGGCCGTCGCCCGGATGGACCCGCTCCAGGCGCGCCTGATGGGCGGCAGCTGGCGTACGCTCGCGTTCCGTTCGGCCTGGGGCGACGAGTACCGGCCGGAACACGGTGAGACCGACGTCGACCTCTGGTTCGAGACGCGGGCCGGCCGTTCGGCGCACGGCCACAGCCCCTGGGTCGGGTTGGAACGCGACGGTGCCGGGCTGGTCGTCGCTCCGGCGTGGAGCGGCAACTGGCATGTCGACGTCACCGAGGGCGGCACGCTCACCGCCGGCATCTCCAACTGGCTCTTCGAGACCGAGATCGGCCCCGGCGACAGCATCATCGCCCCGTCCGTGGTGATCGCCGCCGGCACCGACCTCGAGACCGCGGCGGTCGAACTGACCGCTGCCGTCGGGTCGGACTGGGTGCCACGGTCACCGGCCTCGGATCGACTCGACGTCGAGTGGAACCACTGGTGGCCGTACGAGGACGCCGAAGTGGACGAGAACGTGATCGCCGCCAACGCCGACCTGGCCGCAGAGCTGGGTTTCGGCTACGCAACCGTCGACGCCGGCTGGTTCGGTCCGTCCGACGCCGGCAGCTTCTGGTCGCGCTGCCGGGGTGACTGGGATCTGGTCAACGAGATCCGGTTCCCGGCCGGGCTGGCTGCACTCGGCTCCCGGATCCGGCGGGCCGGCGTCCGGGCAGGCATCTGGATCGAGGCCGAAGCGGTCGGCCGGGACGCTCGGCTGCGGCGGGAGCGGCCCGAGATCCTCGCTCTGGCGGTCGACGGCCGGCGCCCGGACCGCTCGTACGGCGTAGGGACCGAGTCGCTCGATCCGGACGACCCCACCTTCCTCGGCTACGTCTGCTGCGGCAGCGAGCAGGGACGGCGGTTCGTCCGGGAAAGCCTGGAGAGCGTTGTGCAGCGCACCGGTGCTGAGTGGGTGAAGCTCGACTTCAACGTCGATCCCGACGCCGGCTGCACCCGCACCGACCACGGCCACGGCGCCGCCGACGGCCTCTACCGGCACTACCTCGGGCTCTACCAGGTGCTCGACGACTTCCGCGTCGCCCATCCGGAGGTCGTCCTCGAGGCCTGCTCCTCCGGCGGGCTGCGCACCGATCTCGGGCTCGCCCGGCATGTGCACTGCACCTTCCTGTCCGACCCCGACTACACCGAACATCATCTGCAGGTCCTCTGGGGCGCCAGCCTGATGCTGCCCCCGGCATCGATCCTGCACTGGTCCTGGTCCCAGTGGCGCGGCGACTACCCGCCCGCCAAGCTGGATTTCGCCGGGCTCAGCCCGGAGGAGTTCGACGCCACCCTGAGGGCGGCGATGCTGCACCGCTTCGGCGTCTCGCTACGGCTGCCCGACCTGCGGCCGGACCAGCGGGAATCGCTGCGCCGCCACGTGACCGTGTTCACCCATCACGTCGCTCCACTGGTGCGGGACGGGGTGCTGCATCGGCTGACAGGCCAACCGCTGCGCCGGGGACGCGGTGAACGGACGCCGGCCTTCCAGCTCAGTGCCGATGATCACCATCTGCTCGCCGCCTTCGGGTTGCCGGGAAGCACGGGGCAGACCTTCGTCCGGCCGCGCGGTCTTGCCGCCGACCGCCGGTACCAACTCTTCGACCCCTTCACCGGCACCAGGTCGACCCACAGCAGCGCCGAACTGGCCGACAACGGTATCCCGGTGCCGGCCCGCACCGGCCTGCTGTCGTCGGTCTTCGTCCTGCTGGAGCCCTCCGACACCTGAATCCGGTCCCGCGGTTCAGCGGCGGCCTACGGGATCGGACTGCGTCCCGGACGCCAGCTGGGCAAGTTCCTGCGCCTGCTTGCGCAGCAGCCGGGCGGCGACGGCGTACTCCCGCGAGGAATGGCTGGACAACATCATCAGACCGGCGATCTGCAGACAGATCGCCAACACATTGGTGCCCAGTCGCCACGGCAGCCAGCCGAGGTGATCGACGGCGCCCACCGAGATGGTGACCACCAGCAGGGCCATCAACACCAACCGGGCAGGCTGGCTGCCGCGCAGCGTCAACACGATCAGGATCACCTCGACAACGAGGACCGTCGCCGCGACCATCGACCCGATTGGGGCCCACGGCAGGTTGGCGGCGATGAGCAGCCGGAACTCTCCGGTCTGGATGAAGTCGAGCAGACCCAGCGCGATCAGCGTTGCCGCGCTGCCCAGCACCAGCGCCGCACTGCCCAGGATGGACAGCGGTCGCCGCTGCGATTCGCGGGTCTCGGCAAGGGCGTTGAGCAGGCCGAGCCGGCGCAGCGTGCGTTCCTGGTGGTGCCGACCCTCCAACGGTGTCTCGTCGACATCGGGCAGTTCGACGACGGGCAGGTCGCCGTCGGTGTGGATCGAGTCGCCGCCGCCGTTGCGGGAGTGGTAGCCGGTGGTGAAGTCCTCCAACAGCGTGATCGTGACGCCCGGAGCGGCTTCGGTCAGGGTGCGGGTGACGTGATCGCGTTCAACGTCGATGTCCGCGTCGATCTTGTGGGTGACCTGCAGGGTGAACAGGCTCAGCCCGACCGCTCGGTCGTAGGTGGCGGCCGCCAGCCAGTCCACCCGGTGCCCGCCCGGAAGCAGCCAGTCGTCGGGACACTTCCAGAAGCGGATGTGATGCCGTTTGCCCGGACTGCCGTCCACCTCCTGCTGATAGGCGAAGTCCTGTTGCCGTCCGAAGAGCAGCAACGGCGACACCGGCGCCTCGGGGTAGCTGTCCCGGCCCAGTGTCGAGACGATGATCCGGCCCGCCGACTTGAGGGTCAGCTCGTCGGCCAGGGTCCAGTTGGCCTTGCGCAGCGCCTGATGCAGTTGCAGTTCCTCGCCGCGGAAGGCCAGGTTGATCGGATCACCCAGTAGCCCGTCGCTGGTCCGGGTGCGGCCGATGAAGTAGTTGGGCACATAGATGTCGGAGAGGATCCGGTGCAACCGCGGCAGGGTGAGATAGGCAGCCATCGCCCAGAACAGGATGAAGAACAGCCAATTGGACCAGCTCCACCGGAATCCCTGCCGGAGCAGATAGATGGTCATGCCGATGGCGGCGATGCCGGCGACGATGAAGAAGAATTGGTCCAGCGGTCCCGCCTCGGGGATCCTGATCTTCATCCGTCCTGGTCGCCGCCGGGTGATGCCGCGTGGGTCGGTCCGGGTAGCCACGGGCGCATCGTAAATCCCGTCGGCTCTTCGCACCGGAGGTGTAGCGTTCCCGGTCGTGATTGCCGGCCCGGAGGTACGCGACCTGCTGATCGGCAGGTTGCGGTCGGCGGGCTGTGTCTTCGCCGAGGACGAGGCCGGGCTGCTGGTCGAACAGGCATCCGATCGGGCAGAACTGGACGCGATGGCCGACCGACGGGTTGGCGGCGAGCCGCTGGAACAGATCCTCGGCTGGGCGGGATTCTGCGGGCTCCGGCTGGCGGTGGCTCCGGGCGTTTTCGTCCCACGGACCCGGACCGGATTGCTGGTGGCCGAGGCGGTACGCCGTTGCACACCCGGTGACGTCCTGGTCGACCTGTGCTGCGGGATCGGGGCGATCGCCGCTGCGGTGACAGCTCGGATCGGCGGCCTGGAGGCGTACGCGACCGAGATCGACCCGGTCGCCGTCGACTGCGCGCGGCAGAACCTCGGTGTCCGGGCGGCCGTGTTCGAGGGCGACCTCTTCAGGCCGCTGCCCGCCGGTCTGCGCGGCCACGCCCGGGTGATCACCGCCAACGCCCCCTACGTGCCGTCTGCGGAGATCGCCTTCATGCCGGCCGAGGCGCGTGATCATGAACGGTTGATCACCCTGGACGGCGGTCCCGACGGGCTGGACGTCCATCGCCGGATCATCGCCGAGGCACAATCCTGGTTGTGCCCGGGTGGAGCGCTGCTGATCGAGACCGGGCGCGAGCAGGTCGCCACCGATCTGCGGTTGCTGACGGCGGCCGGGCTGATGGCGTCGGTGATCACCGATGACGACATCGGCGCAACGGTGGTCGTCGGGCAGAACTGACATGTCCGGATTGATAGGCGGACAGACAGGAACGTCATTCCGGCGGGACGGATCGGCGGGTTCGGGCCCGTTGCCCCCGTTCGGAAGGACGTTCTCGTCGTTCGACAGGCAACACCGCGATGTGATCGGGGCTCGGGCGGACCCGTAGGATCGCTAGGGCCCGAATTCTGGGACCCGACGCAGGTCGCACGAGAGGAATGTCAGTGATTCGCACCCATCAGGCCGGTACGTTGCGGGCCAAGCACGCCGGGGAAACCGTAACGCTCGCCGGCTGGGTCGCCAGGCGTCGTGATCATGGTGGGGTGGCGTTCCTCGACCTGCGGGATGCCAGCGGGATCGCCCAGGTGGTCGTCCGCGACGAGATCCTGGCCGCGTCCGGGGCGCACGAACTGCGCAACGAGTACTGCATCAAGGTGACCGGCGTCGTCGACCAGCGTCCGGAGGGCAATGCCAATCCTGACCTGCCGACCGGCGAGATCGAGGTCGTCACCAAGGAGCTCGAGGTGCTCAGCCCGGCCGCGCCGCTGCCGTTCCAGATCGACGAGCGGGTCAATGTCGGTGAGGACACCCGGCTGAAGTACCGCTACCTCGATCTCCGCCGCCCGGCTCCCGGCCGGGCCATCCGGTTGCGCAGCGAGGTCAACCGGGTCGCCCGCAACACCCTGGCCGACCACGACTTCGTCGAGATCGAGACCCCGACCCTGACCCGTTCGACACCCGAGGGTGCCCGCGACTTCCTGGTGCCCGCCCGGCTCAAGCCCGGGTCCTGGTACGCCCTGCCGCAGAGCCCGCAACTGTTCAAGCAGCTGCTGATGGTCGGCGGCATGGAGCGCTACTACCAGATCGCCCGCTGCTACCGAGACGAGGACTTCCGCGCCGACCGGCAGCCCGAGTTCACCCAGCTGGACATCGAGATGAGCTTCGTCGAGCAGGACGACGTGATCGCGCTGTCGGAGGAACTGCTGATCAACATCTGGCAGCTCATCGGCCATCAGGTGCAGACCCCGATCCCGCGGATCACCTACGCCGACGCGATGAACAAGTACGGCACCGACAAGCCGGATCTGCGGTTCGACCTGGAGATCACCGAACTCACCGACTACTTCTCCGACACCCCGTTCAGGGTCTTCCAGGCGCCGTACGTGGGCTCGGTCGTGATGCCCGGCGGCGCCGGGCAGCCGCGCCGGACGCTCGACGCCTGGCAGGAGTTCGCCAAGCAGCGCGGGCATCGCGGGCTGGCGTACGTGCTCGTCGGCGACGACGGCGAGCTCGGCGGGCCGGTGGCCAAGAACCTCAGCGACGCCGAACGCCACGGTCTGGCCGCCGCGACCGGTGCGAAGCCCGGCGACTGCGTCTTCTTCGCCGCCGGCGAGCGGTCCAAGGCTCAGGCCCTGCTCGGCGCCACCCGGCTGGAGATCGGTCACCGCGTCGGCCTGATCGACGAGGACGCCTGGTCCTTCGTCTGGGTGGTCGACGCGCCGCTGTTCGAACCGTCCTCCGACGCTGTCGCGGCCGGCGATGTCGCGGTCGGTTCCGGCGCCTGGACCGCCGTACACCACGCCTTCACCTCGCCCAAGCCGGAGAACCTGGACACCTTCGACACCGACCCGGGCAACGCACTGGCCTACGCGTACGACATCGTCTGCAACGGCAACGAGATCGGCGGCGGCTCGATCCGTATCCATCGCCGGGACATCCAGGAGCGGGTGTTCGCGGTGATGGGCCTGTCGCAGGAGGAGGCCCAGGAGAAGTTCGGCTTCCTGCTCGACGCCTTCGCCTTCGGCGCACCGCCGCACGGCGGCATCGCCTTCGGCTGGGACCGGATCGTCGCCCTGCTCGCGGATACCGATTCGATCCGCGAGGTGATCGCGTTTCCGAAGTCGGGCGGCGGCGTCGACCCGCTGACCGACGCCCCGGCCCCGATCACGGCCCAGCAGCGCAAGGAAGCCGGCATCGACGCCAACCCCGAATAGCGCGAGGGGTCACATATCCCCCTCATATTCGCGGCGTGTCGCGACCCCCGATGTACGGCGGTCCACCCACCCCCCATCCGCCGAGGGGTCACAAAATCACCAATATGGACGGCGTGTCGCGGACCGCGGATCCCGCGGGCTGAGATGCCCGGACGACACGCCGCAGAAATGAGGGATTTACTGACCCCTCGGCGGGTGGGAGAGTGAGGCAGCGATGAGTGAGGACCTGTTCGGGGAGCCGATCGCCGAACCGAAGGATGCTGCCAGTGCTGTGGCACCGGCCGGCGGAAGCCTGGGCAGTGATCAACATGCCGGTACGCCGCTGGCCGTCCGGATGCGACCGCGCACGCTGGACGAGATCGTCGGACAGCAGCACCTGCTGGCGCCCGGTTCGCCGCTGCGCCGGCTGGCAGCGGGGGAGCCGATGTCGGTGTTCCTCTGGGGGCCGCCGGGCGTCGGCAAGACCACCATCGCCTCGGTGGTGTCCCGGCAGACCGACCGGCGGTTCGTCGAGGTGTCCGCGGTCACCGCCGGCGTCAAGGAGGTCCGGGCGGTTCTCGACCAGGCCAAACGTGACCTCGGCCGCGGCCGGCAGACGGTCTTGTTCGTCGACGAGGTGCACCGGTTCTCCAAGGCCCAACAGGACGTCCTGTTGCCGGCGGTGGAGAACCGACTGGTGACGCTGATCGCCGCAACCACGGAGAATCCGAGCTTCTCGGTGATCTCACCGCTGCTGTCCCGGTCCCTGCTGCTCACCCTCAAGCCGCTGACCGACGAGGACATCTCGGGCCTGCTGGACCGGGCGCTGACCGACGATCGCGGGCTGAAGGGTCCCGACGGCAGCACCTTCGAACTCACCCCGGATGCCCGCGACTCACTGCTCCGGATGGCCGGTGGCGACGCCCGTCGTGCGCTCACCTATCTCGAGGAGTCCGCGGCCGGGGCCAGGGCCGTGGATTCCATGATCATCGATCCGCCCATCGTCGAGCGTGCGGTCGACCGCGCCGCTGTCCAGTACGACCGCGACGGTGATCAGCACTACGACGTGATCAGCGCCTTCATCAAGTCGATGCGCGGGTCCGACGTCAACGCCTCGTTGCACTACCTGGCCCGGATGATCGAGGCCGGTGAGGACCCGAGGTTCATCGCCCGCCGGATCATGATCCTGGCCAGCGAGGACATCGGGATGGCAGACCCGACAGCGATCCAGGTCGCCGTCGCCGCGGCCCAGACGGTGCAATTGATCGGTATGCCCGAGGGCGCGATCACCCTGGCCCATGCGGTGATCCACTGCGCGCTGGCCCCGAAGTCCAACGCCGTGGTGACAGCCATCGGTGAGGCCCGGGCGGATGTCCGGGATGGCAAGATCGGCGTCGTCCCACCGCATCTGCGCGACGCCCATTACGCGTCCGCGCAGAAGTACGGTCACGGCGTCGGCTATCGCTACGCCCACGACGAGCCGCACGGCATCGCGGCCCAGCAATACCTGCCAGATGTGCTCGAGGGCGCCGACTACTACCGGCCGACCACGCACGGCACCGAGGCGGCCGTCACCGAACGCTTGAAGAAGATCAACGAGTTGCTCGGACGAGGCTGAGAGCCGCCGTCGGAACGCGCGGATCCCCGTAACGTGGCCGGAATCAAGCTCCGGTACCGTCTGGGCGAGCACATCGATGAAGGAGTCGTGAAGGATGATCGTCACAGGTCAACGGCGGGCGCCGATCCGGGCCGTCGTCGCACTACTGGGCGCGGTGCTCTGCAGCGCCATGGCGATACTCGGCGGAACCGTCCCGGCGTCAGCCGATACCCCGAGGAACACAACGCTGACGGTCGTCGCGGACACCCAGATGACCACCTTCAATCCGTTCGTCTCCTACTACGACGGCGAACTGAACGTGATCAGCATGATCTTCCCGGCGCTCACCTACAGCGACCGGAACAACCAGCCGGCGCCGTACCTGGCCTCGAAGTGGACCACCTCGCCGGACGGTCTGACCTGGACCTTCGACATCCGCCCGAACCTCAAATGGTCCGACGGCCAACCGCTGACCGCCAAGGACATCGCCTGGACCTACAACCTGGTGATGACCAACACCGTCGCGGCCACCGCGAACGGCACCCTGGTCGAGAACATCGCCTCGGTCTCGGCGCCCAACGACACCACCTTCATCGTCAAGACCAAGACCAAGCAGGCCAACCTGTTGTACGAGTCGCTTCCGGTTGTGCCCCAACACATCTGGCAGGCCCACGTCTCGAACCTGAAGGCGTACACCAGCATCCCGACCGACGGTAAGCCGGTCGTCGGCTACGGCCCGTACACGCTGACCGCCTTCAAGACCACCTACGCCACTCTGAAGGCCAACAAGGACTTCGTTCTCGGGGCCCCCAAGTACGACACCCTGATCAGCCAGTACTTCTCCAGCTCCGACGCCGCCGTCAATGCGCTCAAGACCGGACAGGTGCAGCAGAACGGCAGCCTGACCGCGACCCAGTACAAGGCGCTGAACGGCACATCGGGGATCACCACCTACCGGCAGGAACCGACCGGCTGGACCGCGATCGAGATCAACCCCGGCGCCCGGACCAAGTCGGGCAAGTCGATCGGCACCGGCAATCCGATCCTGCACGACAAGACGGTGCGGCAGGCGATCGAGTACGGCATCGACCGCCAGACCCTGGTGACCAAGGTGCTGGACGGTCTGGGTCAGGTCGGCGCCGGCTATGTCCCGTCCGGTTACCCGCAGTGGGCGTGGCAACCCGGCGCGGGTCAGAAGATCGGGTACGACCCGGACAAGGCCAACCAGCTGCTCGACCAGGCAGGCTACCCGAAGGGCTCCGACGGGATCCGGGTGGACAAGAAGACCGGCAAGCAACTGAGCTTCCGTCTCGGCATCCACTCCGACGACAGCAACGACGCCGCCATCGCGACTTATCTGGTGCCGTGGATGAAGGCGATCGGGATCAAGCTCAAGGTCGAGCCGATGAGTTTCAGCCAGCTCAACGACAATCTGGCCAAGGGTGATTGGGACATCCTGATGGACGGCTGGTCGACCGGCCCGGATCCGACGTACCTGTTGAGCATCCAGACCTGCGGCGTGCTGCCCGATGACAACGGGCAGGGCGGCAACACCGACTCCTTCTTCTGCAACAAGAACTACGACAAGCTGTACGCCCTGCAGCAGACCCAGCTGGACCAGAAGGCCCGTGCGCAGACGATGCAGCAGATGCAGAGCATCCTCTACGACGCCGCGGTCGACGTCATCCTCTACTACAAGGACGGCCTGTCGGCGGTCCGTACCGACAAGGTCAGCTACATGACCGGCAAGGGCGACGCCCAGGGCGTCTACCCGTTGCAGAGCCTGTTCTACAACTGGACCCATGCCGCGCCGGTTGCGGCTCAGACCACGTCCACTTCGTCCGGCAGGGCGCCGTTGATCGGCACGGTCATCGGTGTCGTCGTCGTCCTGGCGGCGATCGGGGTGTTCTTCGGCCTGCGACGGCGTCGCACGGCCGGCGATCGCGAATGATCTGATGGCGTCCGTCCTCACCACCGAGCTCGTCGAATCCGAGCAGGATCCACTTGGCAGGGAACGCGTCGAACGGACGGCGTTCTGGTCCTATCTGGCACGGAAGATCATCACTGCGCTGATCAGCCTGTTCGTCGTGCTGGTGATCGGGTTCGTGCTGTTCACGATCATGCCGCAGAACCCGGTCGCCTCGATCGCCCGCGCGACCGGTAAGCCGATGGATGCTGCGCAGCTGGCGGCGCTGCGCAAGTCGCTCGGCCTCGACGAGCCGATCCTGGAGCGGTTCGCGATCTACGTCTGGCACAGCATCACGTTGAATCTCGGCTATTCCTACGGCTACAACCAATCGGTCGCCTCGCTGGTCCTGCCCCGGATCGGTCCGACCCTGCTGCTCACCGGCTCGTCGACGCTGATCTCGATCGTCGTCGGTCTGTGGCTGGGAGCCAGGGCCGGCTGGCGACCGGGGCAGTGGTTGGATCGGATCGCGTCCGGGGTCTCGCTGACCCTGTGGTCGGTGCCCACCTTCTGGCTCGGGTTGATCCTGTTGATCGTGCTCGGCACCGGGGTCGGTCCGATCCCGACGCTGTTCCCGTCCGGCGGCATGACGACGCCGGGATTCACCGGGGGTCCGTTCGCCCAGGTCCTCGACGTCTGCTGGCATCTGGCGTTGCCCTGTCTGACCTTGGTGCTTGTGGTCTTCGCCCAATACGTCACGATCATGCGGTCCTCGCTGATCGACGAGCTGGGCAGCCCGTATCTGCTCACCGCACGGGCGAAGGGACTGCGGGACGACGACGTGCTGCGCAGACACGCATTACCCAACGCGATGCTTCCCACGGTGACGGTGATCTTCCTGCAGATCGGCGGCTTGATCTCCGGCGCGATCACCGTCGAGACCGTGTTCAGTTGGCCCGGTCTCGGCCTGCTCACCTACGACGCACTGAAGATCCCTGATCTTGAACTGCTGCAGGGAACCTTCGTGATCTTCTCCGCGTCGATCATCGCCATGAACCTAGTGGCCGATCTGCTCTACCGGGTGATCGATCCGCGGGTGCGTGCGCAATGACCGCCACCACATCGACCATGATCAGGACCGGCACACCGCCGCGCACCCAGGCGTTGCGCAACTTCACTTCCGCCTATCTCCGCAACCGGTGGGGGATGGTCGGCCTGGTGGTGCTGGTGGCGTTCACCGTGATGGCCCTGACCGCGCCGTGGTGGATCTCCGACGACGACCTCAGCGCCGCGTCGGCGACCGGTCCGCTGCTGGCCCCGCCGCAGGCGGGCTATCCGCTGGGCACCGATCAGCCGGGACGCTCGGTGCTGCTGTTGTTGATCTACGGATCGCGTCCCTCGCTGGCCATCGGAGTGATCGCGACGGTCGCCACGGTGGTGATCGGAGCCGGCATCGGATTGATCGCCGGGCACTACCAGGGAGTGGCGGGCAACCTCCTGATGCGGGTCACCGACTGGTTCATCGCCCTGCCCGGCCTTCCGCTGGCGATCTCGCTGTCGGTCGTCCTCGGTCAGGGTCCGGTGTCGATCACCGTTGCCATCGCAGTCACCTCCTGGACCGGCGCCGCGCGATTGGTCCGCGCCCAGACGCTCGCGGTGGAAGCCAGGCCGTACATCGAACGGGCCCGTGCGCTCGGTGCCGGGAACACCCAGATCATGGTGCGGCATGTGTTGCCCAACGTGATGCCGCTGATCCTGGTTTCCAGCACGCTGACGGTTGCCGGGGCGATCTTGTCGGAGACGACCCTGACCTTCCTCGGTCTGGGTGACCCGACCGACATCAGCTGGGGTTCGATGATCAACCAGGCGTTCACCCAGGGTGCGATCACCGCCGGTGCCTGGTGGTACGTCCTGCCGCCGGGGCTGGCGATCGTGGTCGTCGTACTCGGTTTCACGCTGGTCGGCCGGGCCGTCGAGGCCATCCTGAACCCGAGGCTGGTGAACCGGTGACTCTGCTGGATGTCTCCGATCTTGCGGTCAGCTACCGGAGCGGAGGGGACGTGGTCCGCGCCGTACGTGGGGTGGGTTTCAGTCTCGAGCCGGGTCAGACGCTCGGGATCGCCGGGGAATCGGGATCCGGGAAATCGACGACGGTGTTGAGCCTGCTGCGGTTGCTGCCGCCCAGCGCGACTGTCACCGGGTCGGTCCGGTTCAAGGACGAGGATCTGATCCAGGCCCGGTGGGCGAGGATCCGCGCGGTCCGGTGGGCGGAGGCGTCGGTGATCTTCCAGGGTGCGATGAGTGCCCTGAACCCGGTCCGGACGATCGGCGAACAGATCCGTGAGCCGATCCTGCTGCACGACAAGGTGGGCGAGCGGGAGGCCCGGGCCAGGGCTGCCGAGCTGCTGGACAGCGTCGGGGTGTCGGCGCGGCGCGCGACGAGCTATCCGCATGAGCTGTCCGGCGGGCAACGGCAGCGGGTGATGATCGCCATGGCGCTGGCCTGCCGCCCGGAGTTGATCATCGCCGACGAGCCGACGACCGCTCTGGACGTGATCGTGCAGGCCCAGATCCTCGGCCTGCTGACCGAACTGGTCGCCGACAGCAGGATCGGCATGATCATGATCAGCCATGACCTGTCAGTATTGAGTTCGGTCTGCGACCGGTTGGCGGTGATGTACGCCGGCCGGATCGTGGAGATCGGGCCGTCGAAGGAGTTGATCGACTCCCCGCAGCATCCCTACACCAGGGCATTGGCGGGAGCGTTCCCGACGATCGGCGATCCGAGTTCACGACTGGCGCCGAGCGGTCTGGCCGGTGACCCTCCGGATCTCCGAAATGATCTTGTCGGCTGTCCGTTCCAGCCGCGCTGTCCGGTGTCGATGCCGGAATGTACGACCAGCCGGATCGACCTGTGGCCGGCCGGCGCGGATCGGGAGTCGGCGTGTCTGAAGGTGCTGGCGTGACGTCCGCATCCCGTAACGGGTTCACGCGCGCTTCCGATGTCTCCCCGGCTGTCGGGCCGGTGGAGCAGGCGGCGTCGCCCGGCGACAGTGCTGCGCCCCTGCTGGAAGTCAGCGACGTGGGCGTGACCTTCCCCGGGCGGCGGGGCCGGCGGCCGGCGCGGGCCGTCGATGGCGTGAACCTGACCATCGGCTCCGGCGAGATCGTGGCCTTGATCGGCGAGTCGGGTTGCGGGAAGAGCACCCTGGCCCGGGTGTTGGTCGGTCTGATCAAGCCGACGACGGGGCGGGTGACCTACCGATCGCAGCCCGTGGGCTATCGGTCGGCCGCGTTGAAGGAATACCGCCGGCATGTCCAACTGGTGCTGCAGGATCCGGCGGCCGCACTCAATCCGCGGCAGAACGTCTTCGATTCGGTCGCCGAAGGTTTGCGGCTGCACGGACTCCGGGAGAATCTCACCGGGCGGGTGCACGCAGCGATGGAACAGGCCGGGCTCCGGCCGGTGGAGAACTATCTCGCCCGCTATCCGCACGAGTTGTCCGGCGGTCAGCAACAGCGGGTGGTGATCGCCGGTGCGCTCGCGCTCGACCCTGACGTGATCATCGCCGACGAACCGGTGTCGTCGTTGGACGCGTCGGTGCGCGGCGAGATCCTCAAGCTGATCCTTGACCTGCGGAAACGACTCGGGCTGTCGGCGCTGGTGGTCAGCCATGATCTTGGTCTGGCCTGGAACATCGCGGACCGGGTGGCGGTGATGTACCTCGGACGGATTGTGGAGATCGGCACCGTGGAGGAGGTCCTGCAGGCGCCGTCCCATCCGTACACGAAGGCCCTGATCGCAGCCGTCACCTCGGCCGGCCAGGCGCCACATCCGTTGCTCACCGGTGAGCCGCCGGATCCGACGCGGATCCCGGGAGGTTGTCGGTTCCATCCGCGGTGTCCGCTACGTGCCGAGGCGGGTGAGCGCGGCCGGATCTGTGTCAGCACTCCGCTGCCGGTGTTGGCCGCCGACACCGGCGAGCGCCAGGTCGCCTGCCACCTCGCCTGATCACCCCTCCTGATCACGGGGCCGCTCAGCGGTTTTCACTGGCGGCCAGACCCATCAGGTCCAGGTAGTCCCGGACGTTGACGATCTTGCCCTCGCGGGCGGTCAGGATGACCAGTCCGGCCAGCCGGAACGGGCGGCCGTCCGGTCCGCGACGGCCCATCGAGACCAGTTCGTCGATCACTGTGCCGTCGGTGGCGGTGTCTGTGTGGGTGTCTGTGTGGGTGTCCGTGTGGGTGTCCGTATGGGTGTCCGTATGGGTGTCCGTATGGGCGTCCGTATGGGCGTCCGTATGGGAGTCGATGCGGTGGAGCGCCGTGCTCTGGACGCGGTCGAGGACCACGTCAGTGGCTGACCACAGCGGCCGGTAGAAGTCGCGGATCTGGGCGGGTCCCTCGAGTCGCGTGACTCCGTACGGGTTGAAGAACGGGAACTCGTGGACGCCGTCCGGCGCGTACAGGTCGGCGAAGGCGTCGGCGTCGGCGGCGGTCATCGCTGCGTGATAGCGACCGATCAGTTGCTCGGGCGAAAGATTCATTCAACGAATGTAGAACGAATCGGCCCGTTCGTTCAACAGTCGTAGAGTGAACTCATGGTTCCCGGCATCAGGGCTCAGCAGAAGGAACAGACACGACAGCGGATCGCCGAGGCCGCAGCCAGGTTGTTCGGCGAGCGCGGCTTCGACCGGACCTCGGTGCGCGACATCGCGTCCACGGCAGGGGTCGACCCTGCGTTGGTGCTGCACTACTTCGGCAACAAGCGTGCGCTCTTCGGCGACGTGATGGGGGAGCCGGGGGATGGCGCGGATCTGGCGATCGACGATGCCGCCGACTTCGTACTGAACAGCCTGACCGCCAAACTCGACGAGCGGGCAACCGGAGCGCTCGCCCAGTTGCGTTCCATGCTGACCAACGAGGACGCCCGGGAGCACGCCCGCGCGGAACTGACCAACCTCGCCCGCCTGCTCTCCGAAGCGCTTCCCGGTGAGGACCGGGACGCCCGCGCTCACCTTCTGCTCGCCACCAATCTCGGGGTGGCGATCGCACGGGAGTTGCTGCAGGTCGAGCCGCTGACCGACCGCAGTCCCGCCGACGTCGCCGCCCTGCTCCGCCCTGCCGTGGAAGGCCTGGTCCGCGCTGCCGATCCACCCGATCCGACCTGACTCCCACGCCCCCGCCCACTTCCGTCGCGGCCCCCGCTTCCGCCGCGCCCCGCTTCCGCCGCGCCCCCGGCTTCCCCCGCAAGCTCAAAGTTTGATCCTGCGGCTGGGGCGACCGGCGTGTCGGAGCCGCACGGTCAAACTTCGAGCTTGCGAGTTACGTGAGCGGGACGCCATCCGGCGGCCATCGCGCGGATCGTCGTCGCCACCAGGCGGGCTGTCGCAGAGTCCAAGTGTCATTGGACCGATCGCGCGCCTGGCCGCGCCGATGACCGACGTTCAGTCGGTCGACGAGTTGCCGGCGGGCCCGGCGTATGTCGGTCTTGTCGCAGCGCACAACCACGAGGTTGGCTGACTCGAGACTCTCCTCCCGGATGTTGTCCAGCCGATGCTGCTCGGGATCGCGGTGTTGTCCGCCGTCGAACTCGGCGACAAGACCCGATTCAGGATCGAAGAGGTCGACGATCCCCAACAGGTGCTCGCGCGGGTCGAAGATCGGGACGTTGATCAGCGGTGGAGGCAGTGCGGCGTCGATCAGCCAGCACATCCGCAACCGGCTCTCCCAGGTGCTTTTCACCGCCGGCATGGCCAGCGCGACGGCCGCCGTGGCCTGCTCGATCCCGATCCATTGCGCATGCTCGGCGACGTAGGACTTGAGCTCGTCCAGATCGAGCCTGCAGAACCGGGCGATGGCATCGACGAAGACCACACCGTCCTCGAGCGAACCGGCCCATCGCGCGCCGTCGAAGGCCGTACGGATGGGAGCGGTGATCCGCATTCCGTGGCGGATGACGGTTTCGTCGTGGGGCAGCGCCGTGAATCGATAGGTGATTCCCTTGCGCTGCCGTCGGCGGCGGTCCCCGGCAACGATGTCGATCGGCAGACCCTCGAGCGTGTTCGGGTCGAAGCCGTCCAACCAGTCGACGCCGAAGATGTACGCCGCGGCCCACGTTGCGAGCGCCGCCTGTCCCGACAAGGCAGGCGTGACGTCGAGAATCCGCTGCGCGGCGGTGAAGCGTTGTTCGTCGGGCAGCCACCCTGCTCTCGCAGGGACGTAATAGCCACGCCGTACGCGACGCCACTCGCGGCCGCGGTAGATGCCGCGGGTTATCCCCTGGTCGATCAATGTCGCGGCGGACTCCGGACGTACGGCGAAGGGCAGCTCTCGTTCCCAGGCGGTCGTGGGCACCCGGCAAGTCTGGGCCGGACCGTGCGCCAGGACGTACGGATATCCACAGCCCAGCGGGTGCCACCGACGATCTCGGCGAGTTCGCCGTCCCTTCGCCCCAATCCGCAGACTCAAACTTTGACCATGGGGGAGTCGGCGTCGGGTACGCAAGCTCAAACTCCGACCTTGGGACGACCGGGACTCGGGTTCGCAAGGTCAAACGTTGATCCACGGGCTCTGGCCATCGGCGTGTCGGAGCCGCACGGTCAAACTTTGATCTTGCGAGCGGCGCGGGGGGCGGCGGGTCCGGGTGGGAAGGTCAAACGTTGATCCACGGGCTCTGACCATCGGCGTGTCGGAGCCGCACGGTCAAACTTTGATCTTGCGAGCGGCGCGGGGGCGGCGGGTCCGGGTGGGAAGGTCAAACGTTGATCCACGGGCTCTGACCTTCGGCGTGTCGGAGCCGCACGGTCGAACTTTGACCTTGCGAGCGGCGCGGGGAGCGGCGGGTCCGGGTCGGAAGGTCAAACGTTGACCCATGGGGGAGGAGGCACCGGGGTTGCAGGACGGCGTTGCGGGCGACGAGCTGGGCGAGCGGGACGAGCGGTCGTGATTCGTACGCTTCGGCCGGGATACCCATGCGGCGGATATGAGTGCAGGAGTGCTGCGGCCAGCACGGTAGGGTTCGTGGGCAGACAAACGTACGAGCAGGAGAGGAACCGATGACCATTGGGGAGATTGCCGGCCTGATCGCGGCGATCGCTTTCGCGATTCTGGTGATCCTCTTCGCGATTCCGCTGCTCAAACTCGGCCGGGTCCTGGAAGAGGTCCGGCTCGCGGTGCGCGATATCGGCCACGAGAGCGTTCCGATCCTGACCGAGATGCAGGGTACGGTCCGGGCGACCAACGAGGAGCTTTCGCGGCTGTCGGTCGTAACCGCGGACCTGGCGAAGGTGAGCCAGCACGCCACCGTGGTCAGCGAGAACGCGGCCAACATGGCGACACTGTTCTCGGCGACCCTCGGCGGCCCGATGGTCAAGACCGCCGCGTTCACCTACGGCATCCGCAAGGCCATCCGCGGCGAGGGCAGGTCCGGCAAGACCGCGCGCCGGAAGAAGTGATCCCGCGATGATCAAGCGCCTGATCTGGTTCGCCCTGGGAGTGGCCGCGGGAATCTTCGTGATCAAGAAGACCCGTGACTACCTGGCGAAGTCGCGCCCGGAGGCGATCGCCGGACGTGTACGCCAGGGCGTCGGCCAACGCGCCGGGAGCATCGGTACGGCCGCGTCAGATTTCGTCGATCGGGCACGAGCTGCCATGGCCGAACGCGAAGAGGAGATCCTCGACGCGCTCGGCCGAAACCAGCCCACCGACGACAATGGAGAGCGCTGAGCCGCTCCCGGCCGACAGCCGGAAGCCCCGCTCCCACAGCAGCTGCCTGACGAGGGGTCGTCAAGGCGACGACACGCCGCAGATATTGAGGATTTTGTGACCCCTCGGCGGCAAGGAGGACTACGAGCATGAGAACCGCGGAGATCCGACGCCGCTTCCTGGACTTTTTCGTCGAACGCGATCATCACGAGGTGCCGAGTGCACCGCTGATCTACAACGACCCGACGTTGCTGTTCGTGAACGCCGGGATGGTGCCGTTCAAGCCGTACTTCACCGGCGCCGAACCCAACCCGTGGCCGCGCGCCACCAGCGTGCAGAAGTGCGTCCGGACCGCCGACATCGAAGAGGTCGGCAAGACCACCCGGCACGGCACCTTCTTCCAGATGAACGGCAACTTCTCCTTCGGCGACTACTTCAAGGACGGCGCGATCCGTTACGCCTGGGAGTTGATCACCAAGTCACAGGAGGCGGGCGGCCTCGGCTTCGACCCGGACAAGATCTGGGTCACCGTGCTGGACGGCGATGACGAGACCCGCGGCCTGTGGAAGGCGATCGCCGGTCTGCCGGAGGAGAGGATCCAGAGCCGCGGGCTCCTGGACAACTACTGGCACATGGGTATCCCCGGCCCGGGCGGACCGAACAGCGAGATCTACGTCGACCGCGGACCCGAGTACGGTCCCGACGGCGGTCCCGTCGTCGACGAGGACCGGTTCCTGGAGATCTGGAACCTGGTCTTCATGCAGGAGGAGCTGTCCGCGGTCCGCGCCAAGGACGACTTCGACGTGCTGCGCCAGCTGCCGCGCAAGAACATCGACACCGGCATGGGCCTGGAGCGGGTCGCGTACCTGCTGCAGGGTGTCGACAACCTGTACGAGATCGACGAGGTCTACCCGGTCCTCGACAAGGCCTCGGAGCTGTCCGGCCGCCGCTACGGCGCGGACCATGAGGACGACGTACGGCTGCGGGTGATCGCCGATCACGTCCGCTCCGGCCTGATGCTGATCAACGACGGTGTCACCCCCGGCAACGAGGGCCGCGGCTATGTGCTGCGCAGGCTGCTGCGCCGGGTGATCCGGTCGATGCGCCTGCTCGGCGTCAACGAATCCACCTTCGGCGAGCTGTTCCCGGTCAGCCGGGATGTGATGAAGGCGTCCTACCCGGAAGTGGAGAACGACTGGCCGCGGATCAGCGAGGTCGCCTACGGCGAGGAGGAGGCATTCTCCCGGACGCTCACCGCGGGCACCCAGATCTTCGATCTCGCGGTCTCCGATGCCAAGCGCAACCAGCAGACCACGCTCAGCGGCGAACGGGCCTTCCAGCTGCACGACACGTACGGCTTCCCGATCGACCTGACCCTGGAAATGGCGGGCGAACAGGGCCTGAACGTCGACGAGCAGGGCTTCCGCCGGCTGATGGATGAGCAGCGCCAGCGGGCGAAGGCGGACGCCAAGGCCAAGAAGGGCAACGCCCAGGCGGTGCAGGCGTACGCCCAGCTCCGCGACCGCGGCGAAACGCCGTTCGTCGGATTCCGGACGCTGAGCAACGAGTCCCAGGTCCGCGGCATCATCTCCGACGGAGAGTTGACCGAGGCGGTCGGACCCGGCGACACCGTGGAGGTGGTGCTGGAGGAGACGCCGTTCTACCCGGAATCGGGTGGCCAGTCCGGCGACCACGGCCGGATCACCACCGCCGACGGAACGGTGCTGGACATCGTCGACGTGCAGCGGCCGGTCAAGGGGCTGGTCGTGCATCACGCCAAGGTCGTCGACGGCGAACTGCGAACCGGCCAGGTGGTCAGCACCGAGGTCGACCCACAGTGGCGGCTCGGCGCCTGCCAGGCGCACTCGGCCACCCACGTGATCCACCAGGCGCTGCACGAGATCCTCGGCCCGACCGCACTGCAACGCGGTTCGTTCAACAGACCCGGTTACCTGCGGCTCGACTTCGCCTGGGGCAACCAGGTGTCGGAGTCGGAACGGGAGAAGATCGAGGGCATCGCCAATACCGCGATCCGTGACGACCTCGGGGTGGTCGCCCGTGAGATGCCGATCGGCGAGGCGCGGGCGTCCGGCGCGATCGGCCTGTTCGGCGAGGTGTACGGCGACATCGTCCGCGTGGTCGACATGGGCGAGGGCTGGTCCCGCGAGCTGTGCGCCGGCACTCACGTCCAGCAGTCGGCGCAGGTCGGGTTGATCGCGGTGAACGCCGAGTCCTCGGTCGGCTCCGGCATCCGCCGCGTCGAGGCGTTCGTCGGCATGGAGGCGTTCCAGCAGCTGGCCCAGGAGCGGGCACTGGTCCAAGGGCTGACCGAGGCGCTGAACGTGCAACCCGACCAGCTGGTCGACCGGATCAACCGGATGGTCTCCCAGCTGAAGGATGCGGAGCGGCAGATCGCGGAGCTGAAGAGCCAGAACCTCTCCACCGCGATCGAGCCGATCCTGGCCAAGGCGCACGACATGTGGGGCGTGGCCTACGTCGCCGACCACGTGCCGGGCGTGACCGGCGGTGACCTGCGGACGCTGGCCACCCAGGTTCGCGACCGGGTCCAGGAGAAGGCGGCGGTGGTCGCCCTGGTCGGCGGCACGCCGGACAAGCCCAGCGTGGTCATCGCGACCACCGGCGGCGCGCGGTTCCGGCGACTCAAGGCGGGAGACCTCGTGCGGGTCGCCACCCAGACCCTCGGCGGACGGGGCGGCGGCCGCGACGACATCGCCCAGGGCGGCGGCAGCGACAGCAGCAGGATCGCCGATGCGCTGCGTGACGTCGAGTACGCCATCGGCCACACGCTCCAGACCGGCTAGGCACAGCAGAGCGGCCGGGGTTCGAGGGATCAGGTGCAGATGAGTTCCCGTCGGGGTCGCCGACTGGGCATCGACTGGGGATACGCCCGGATCGGTGTCGCAGTCAGCGACCCCGACGGCATGCTGGCCGTACCACTGGACTTCGTACCAGCCGGCGACGGCGAACTTGGCCGGATCGCCGACCTGGTCGACGAATACCGGCCGCTCGAGGTGGTCGTCGGCCTACCACGGTCGCTGAACGGTACCGAGGGGCCGGCGGCGGTGAAGATCCGCGGCAAGGTGGACGGCCTGCTGGAGGCGCTCGCCGACCGGTTCGGCCGCGACACGCCGGCAGTCCGGTTGGTCGACGAGCGACTGAGTACGGTGATGGCGGCCGGCCGCCTCAGGGCAGGCGGAAAATCGGCCAAGAAACAGCGAGGACTGATCGACTCCGAAGCTGCGCGGGAGATCCTTGACCGCGCGCTCCAGACCGAGCGTTCCACGGGTACGGCGCCGGGCCAGCTACTATTTCCCACCGATCGGACGAAGTGATGCCTGACACCGGTCGAACTGACCAGGAGCTCATCGAGGAGACCGAGCTCATCGAGGGGACAAGGAAACCCGACGACGTGACAGATCTGCTCGACGGGCCGCCGGAACGGCGCAGCAAGACCGCGGTCAAGCGCGGCAAGAGCTGCCTGGCCGTCCTGGTCGCGTTGGGCATCATCCTGGCCGGTGGGCTGTTCGCTTGGCAGAAGTTCTCGGTCTTCGCCGAGGAGACGCTGTCCACCCCGGATTACACCGACGCCCGCGGCACCAAGGACGTCCGCTTCACTGTGCCGTCCGGTGCGTCGCTGACCTCTATCGGCATCGACCTGCAGAAGGCCGATGTGATCAAGTCGACGAAGGCGTTCAAGAAGGCGATCGAGAAGTACAACGGCAACCCGGTGGTGCAGGCCGGTACCTACAAGATGCGCACCCAGGTGCCGGCAGCGTCCGCGCTGAACCGGTTGACCCACCCGGCGAAGTACCGCATCCGCAAGACGGTGCAGGTGTTGGAGGGCCTCCGGCTCAGTGATCAGGTCGCCTCACTCTCCAAGCAGACCAAGATCAGCCGCAAGGATTTCCAGGCAGCATTGAAGAAGCCGCAGAACCTCGGGCTGCCGGACTGGGCGCACAACAGACCCGAGGGGTTCCTGTTCCCAGACACCTACGAACTGACCGGTGACACGTCGGCGACCTCGGTGCTGAAGCAGATGACCGAGCGATTCGGCACGGTGTCCGACGGTCTTGATCTCCAGGGCCGGGCGCAGGCGATGCACCGGTCGCCCTACGACATCGTGATCGTTGCCAGCATCATCGAGAAGGAGGTCCGCCGCCCCGCGGACCGGCCGAAGGCCGCCCGGGTGATCTACAACCGGTTGGCGCACAAGATGCCGCTGCAGATGGACTCCACCGTGCACTATGCCCTGAACAAGTCCGACCGGGTGACCACGACCCCGGCCGACCGGGCCAACGCGTCGCCGTACAACACCTACAAGCACGTCGGGCTGCCGCCCGGACCGATCTCGGCACCGGGCAAGGCCTCACTGCAGGCGGCGGCGAACCCGGCATCCGGCAGTTGGATGTACTTCGTCACGGTCAATCCGGACACCGGCGAGACGAAGTTCGCCACCACGCTGGCCCAACACGACGCGTACGTCGCAGAGTTCCAGGCCTGGTGCGGCAAGCACCCCGGTCGCTGCTGATCTTCCCCGATGGGCGATGATCATCCGGCCATGACCGTACGCTGCGCAGTTCTCGGTTCACCGATCGAGCATTCCCTGTCCCCGGCCCTGCACCGGGCCGCCTACGCCCGACTCGGGCTGAGCGACTGGGAGTACGAACGGCACCGGATCGAGGCTGATCAACTCGCCGATTTCGTCGCTGGGCTTGACGATTCCTGGCGCGGGCTCAGTCTGACGATGCCGCTGAAGGTCGCCGCCCTGGAGGTCGGCGAACCGGACGAGGTCAGTCTGCTCGCCGCCGCAGGCAACACGATGATCTTCGAGCCCGGGTCGCGTCCGAAGGTCTACAACACCGATGTCGGTGGTCTGGTCGCGGCATTCGCGGCGGCCGGCGTCGACAAGATCAACTCCGCGACTGTGCTGGGTTCGGGTGCCACGGCACGATCATCACTGATCTCGGTGACCCGGATGGGAGCCGAGGTGGTACGGCTGATGGCGCGCCGTCCTGATCATGCCCGGCGGACCCTGGGTGGCCTGGCCGACCGGCTGGGCGTCGGCCTGCAGGTCAGCGCCTGGGGCGCGGAGGTGCCCGCCGCGGACGTGTTGATCTCCACTGTGACCAAGGGTGCGGCGGATCCGATCGCCGACCAGGCGGCCGCGGCTGCCCCGGTGATCTTCGATGTGATCTACGATCCCTGGCCGACCGCACTTGCCGACGCCGCGGCACAGGCCGGCCGGACGGTGCTCAACGGGCTGGACCTGTTGGTCAACCAGGCCGTCGGCCAGATCGAACTGATGACCGGTCGGACGGTGCCGGCCGCGTTGCTGCTGGACGCCGGCCGGAAGGTGTTGGCCGGCGTGAAAGACTGCCCGACATGAGAGGTCGTGAGGGTCATGAAGGGGCCTGAAAGGTATCGGATGAGAGGGTTCCGGGCATGCTGCGCTGGCTGACCGCAGGAGAGTCACACGGCCAGGGACTGGTGGCGATCCTGGAGGGAATCCCGTCCGGTGTCGAGGTGACGTCGGCCGACATCTCGGCGGCCCTCGCCCGGCGGCGGCTCGGCTTCGGCCGGGGCGCCCGGATGAAGTTCGAGGCCGACCGGGTGACGATGATCGGCGGACTCCGGCACGGCGTCACTCTGGGGTCCCCGGTCGCGATCGAGATCGCCAACACCGAATGGCCCAAATGGGAAACGGTGATGTCGCCGGACCCGGTCGATCCGGAGATCCTGGCCGGGCTGGCCAGGAACGCGCCGCTGACCCGGCCACGCCCGGGACATGCCGACCTGGTCGGGATGCAGAAGTACCGCGTTGACGAGGCGCGACCGATCCTCGAGCGGGCCAGCGCCCGGGAGACGGCGTCCCGGGTCGCCCTGGGGCGGGTCGCGATGGCCTACCTGCAGCAGGCGTACGGGATCACGGTGCTGAGCCACGTCGTCGAGATCGGCCCGATCCGGGCGGCGTACGGTCTGATGCCGACCATCGACGACCTGCCGGCCATCGACGGCCACGAACTGCGCTGCTTCGACGCGGCCGCCGGCGAAAAGATGCTGGAGGAGGTCAAGGCCGCGCAGAAGGAGGGCGACACCATCGGCGGCGTGGTCGAGGTGCTCGCCTGGGGGCTGCCACCCGGCCTCGGTTCCCACATCCAGGGCGACAAGCGGTTGGACGCCCGGCTGGCCGGTGCGTTGATGGGCATTCAGGCGATCAAGGGTGTCGAGGTCGGCGACGGCTTCGAACTCGCCCGGGTCCGGGGCAGCCGCGCCCACGACGAGATCGTCCTGGAGAACGGCGGCATTGCCCGGGCCTCCCACCGCGCCGGGGGCACCGAGGGCGGCATGAGCACCGGTGAAGTGCTCCGCGTCCGCGCAGCGATGAAGCCGATCTCCACCGTTCCGCGGGCTTTGCGCACCGTTGACACGGGATCCCTTGAGCCGGCTGTCGCGCACAATCAGCGCTCCGACGTCTGCGCGGTCCCGGCCGCTGGTGTGGTGGCCGAAGCGATGGTGGCCCTGGTGCTCGCCGACGCGGCCACGGAGAAGTTCGGCGGTGACTCGGTGACGGAGGCGGCCCGGAACCACCGTAGCTACCTGGCCGACGTTGCGGAGCGGGGACTGCAGCTCCATGAGTGACCGGCTCCCCGACGACCGGTCGGCGGCAACCGGCTCGGCCGCCCGGAGTGGCCCGATCATCCTGGTCGGGCCGCCCAGCTCCGGCAAGTCGACCGTCGGCCGGTCGCTGGCCGAACGGCTCGGCCGCACCTTCGTCGACGTCGACGAGGTGATTGAGGAACGCACCGGCAAGACGATCGGTGAAATCTTTGCCAGCGATGGCGAGCCGGTCTTCCGGGAGCTGGAGACCGCGACGACCCTGGAGATCCTCGCCGAAGAGTCCGGCGTCGTCTCGCTGGGCGGCGGAGCGGTGACCTCGGACGCGATTCGGGATGCGCTGGAGTCGTACCAGGTGGTGTGGCTGCAGGTCGGGATCGCCGCCGCAGCCGAAAGAATCGGCCTGAATACTGCTCGTCCGCTGTTGCTGGGTAACGTACGAGGTCAGTTGATCAAACTGATGCGTGAACGCCAGCCCTTGTACGCAGCGGTGGCGACGATCAGCCTGGCGACCGACAACCGCGGGCCCGCCGAGCTCGTGGACTCGATCATCGAGCAGTTGCCGGGCCTGCGCACGGCGCGGTCTTGACGCAGTCTTGACAAGGGCAACCAACGTCGGGGGCCGACCGAACCACGACCCGGGAGTGGTGTGATCTTGACTGATCCGAACGCGATCGATCCGACCGCGCTCAAGCCGAACCGATCCAGGAGTGGGCCGACGGTGATCGTCGGCGTACAGACCCAGCAGCCCTATCAGGTGACGATCGGCCATGGGCTGGCCGACGACGTCGTCGACCTGGTCGGAGACAGCCAGCGGGTTGCGGTCATCCACCAGCAGACGACCATGGATCTGGTCTCCGGCCTGGAGCGCCGACTCGCCAAGAACGGGTACGCGGTGCTGCGGCTGCCCGTCCCGGACGCCGAGGCTGCCAAGAGTGCCGAGGTGGTCGCCTACTGCTGGGCATCGCTGGGCAAGGCGGGCTTCACCAGATCCGACGCGATCATCGGCGTCGGCGGCGGTGCGGCAACCGACCTCGCCGGGTTCGTTGCCGCCACCTGGTTGCGCGGTGTCCGGCTGGTCACGGTCCCGACCACCCTGTTGGGCATGGTCGACGCCGCGGTCGGCGGCAAGACCGGCATCAACACTGCCGAGGGCAAGAATCTGGTCGGCGCCTTCTACGAGCCGGCGGGCGTACTGTGTGATCTCGACGCGCTGCGGACGTTGCCGGCCGAGGAACTGGTGCCGGGGTTGGCCGAGGTGATCAAGTGCGGGTTCATCGCCGACCCGGCCATCCTCGACCTGGTCCAGGAGCGGCCGGACGCGGTCCTCGACACCAATTCCGCCGAACTCGCCGAGCTGATCCACCGTTCGGTCGCGGTCAAGGCGGCCGTTGTTGCCAAGGACCTGAAGGAGACCACATCTGTCGGCAATCAGGTCGGGCGCGAACTCCTGAACTATGGCCACACCCTCGGCCACGCGATCGAGCGCCGCGAGAAATACCGCTGGCGACACGGCAACGCGGTCAGCGTCGGCCTGGTGTTCGTCGCCGAACTTGCCCGTCGGGCGGGGCTGCTGTCCGAGGAGGTGGCATCCCGGCACGCAACCGTTCTCGAGGCGGTCGGGCTGCCGGTCAGTTATCAACCCGAGGCGTTCGACGACCTGCTGCAGAACATGGCGTTGGACAAGAAGACCCGGGGCTCGACACTGCGGTTCGTTGTGTTGGAAGATCTTGCACGGGCCCGGATCCTGCAGGGTCCGGACGAGAGGCTGCTGCGGGAAAGCTACGCGGCGATCAGTACGGCGCACGCCGACGGCCCGAACCAGGGCGCGAGCTGAAAGATCCGTTACAACGGACCTGCGGGTGTATCGAACTGATAAAGGACCTATAAAGATTGGTCGCCGCGGTTGGTTCCCGGTCCCCGGATCTGGTTATCTCAATCCGGGCCGATCAACTCTGCCTGAACCTGCCTGATGAACCTGCCTGATGAACCGGCCCGAGCGAGAGGGGTGAACGGATGACGGTGCGCGCTGCGCTGCGCCATGCGGTGACCGTGATCGTCATCTTCGCGCTCGGCGTGCTGGCAGCCGTCACGGTACCGACTCTCAAGGCGTTCGCGGTGCCCGATGGTTCGCCGACCCAGGTGCCCGGGCAGTTCATCGCCAAGATCTACACCGAGGCACTCGGCCGGCTACCCACCCAGGCGGAGTGGACGGCGGCGACCCAGGCGTTCGGCGAGGTCGGCTGCAACCCGCAGACCCTGGCGGCCCTCGGGCAGCAGGTCTACACCTCTGCCGACTATGCGCGGCTCGGCTATGACAACACGTCTCGGCTGGTCACGCTCTATCGCGGCGTCTGGAACAGCGAGCCCGACCTGTCGGTCGGGCAGTGGCGCGAGGCGCTGGACCACGGCGAGGCGTGGTCGACCGTGGTCGCTCGGTTCTTCGTCGACCAACGGTTCCTTGAGCTGGTGCCCAAGGTGTGTTCCGGTGCCCGGGACTCCAGCGCCACCTCCTACGCGCTGGCCGGTCAGCCGGCGGTGCCGCAACCGACGGCGACCGCCGGTTTCAACGGCTCGCAGGAAACACTTCAGGCGCTGCTGGACGACACCGCTCCGGGCGGCACGGTGATGCTGGCCCAGCGGGCGCTGATCACCCTGACCAGGCCGCTGAGCATCCCACATGGCGTCACCCTGACCACAGCCGGCGATCCGAACCCGGCACACTATGCCGAGATGGGTCGGCTGGTCCGCGGCGGCGATTTCGATGAGCCGATGGTCGACATCACCAATGGTGGTCGGCTGACTTCGGTGTGGGTCGACGGAGCACGGAACAGTCCGGGGAACTTCGTCCCGAACCGCTACAACGTGCGCGTGCTGGGCGGCCACAACACCGCCGTGATCGGAAACAAGATCTCCAACACCGCCGGTTCGGCCAGCATCCAGGTGCTCGGCCAGGCCGGTGGGTACGACTGTTCGAAGGTGGCGATCCGCGGGAACATGATCACGGCGTACTCCAGTGATCATTACCTGACCCGGCAGCTGGCCAACGGGAGCACCGCGGGCGCGTGGAGCGACGGGATCGCGGCGGGTTGCGCGGACACGACGATCACCAGGAACGAAATCGTCGACACCGGCGGAGTCGGCATCTCGCTCTATCGGGGCAGTCGGTCGACTTCGACTGACATTGTGCAGCGGTCGGTGATCGCCAGGAATTCGATCTTGTCGGCCGGCAATTCTATGTACGCCGGAATCGTCGCCGATCCGCTGTTCTACGTTCCCGGCAAGGGGTTCTCCTCCGACTTCGACTTCTCCGGTGCCAAGATCATCGACAACATGGTCTGGTCAAGTCCGGACACCCACTTTGTGATCGGGATCAGCGCCGGATCGCGGCCCTGGTATGCCGGCACGGCGATGATCGGCGCCAACAGCGGGCATGGCCTGACGATCAGCGACAACACCACCGGGCGGGTCGGTGCACGGGTCCGGACCGGCATCGCGATCAGCGGAATGGACGATGTTCGGCTGGGCTACAACCCCGCCACCTGGATCCACAACGGTGTGCCCGGCAAACAGGGGAACCCGTGCCCGGCCACCGACGTCGCCGCACCGGTCTCCGAGGGGGACGCGGCGAATCTGCAGACCGAGGTGGACTACTCCGACGTCGGATTCGACGGCTGCATGGGGGAGTGATCACCCTCCGCCGACGGCCGCCTGGCGTTGTCGGTGTCGTCCTGATCCGTCGCGCCCGGTGCCAGCACCGCCATCACGAGTTCGTCGTACCAGTGTCCGTCCCAGTACAGCGTGTGCCGTAACCGGCCCTCGAGTTCGAACCCGATCCTCTGGTACGACCGGATCGCACGCTCGTTGAAGGCGTACACGCCGAGGCTGATCCGATGCAGTCCGACGACCGCCAGCCCGAAGTTGATCACCGCCTGACCGGCCTCGGTGCCGTAACCCTGACCGGCCACGTCGAGACCGCGCAGCGCGATCCGATAGTTCATCGATTCGTTGTCGGTGTCGAGTTGATTCAGCACGACCTCGCCGAGATAACTGCTGTCGTCGCTGCGGATGATCGCCCAGTCCGCACGGTCGGCGCGGCCGGGCAGCGACTCGAGATGACGCCGTACCTGATCCTCGGTGAACTTCTCGTGGGTGCCGGTGAGTTTCGCCGTCTCCGGATCCTGCAGCGAGCGCCAGACCTGCGGGAAGAAGCGCGGGCCCATCGGGACCAGCCGGGTGCGCTCGGTGGTGAGCGTCGGCTGCTTGGCCAGGAAGTCCGTACGGATCACCCTGCGACGATATCGGGACATGCGTACGCGTTCTGCTCCCCGCCCCGCGTGTCCCGTTCTCCTCCGCGACCCGCGGCGCCGCCCCCGGGTGCGCGCGCCACCGCGCCGCGTGACGCGCGCCACCGGACCGGCGTAACGCGCGCCGCCGGGCCCCACTCCCTTGCGCGAAGGTCAAAGTTTGATCGCGCGGCTGCGACACGCCGGGGGCGAGGGCCGTTGGCTCAAACTTTGACGTTGCGGATTGTCGGGGCGCGCCGGTGGGCGAGGTCGCAAGCTCAAGGTTTGATCGTGCGGCTGCGACACGCCGGGGGCGAGGGCCGTTGGCTCAAACTTTGACCTTGCGGATTGTCGGGGCGCGCCGGTGGGGGAGGTCGCAAGCTCAAGGTTTGATCGTGCGGCTGGCGACACGCCGGGGGCGAGGGCCGTTGGCTCAAACTTTGACGTTGCGGATTGTCGGGGCGCGCCGGTGGGGGAGGTCGCAAGCTCAAGGTTTGATCGTGCGGCTGCGACACGCCGGGGGCGAGGGCCGTTGGCTCAAACTTTGACCTTGCGGATCGTCGGGGCGCGCCGGTGGGGGAGGTCGCTGACTCAAAGTTTGAGGTTGCGGCTCGGGCGAGACACGGCACAAGGCCCGGGACCCGGGTCGGGCGTGCTCGACATGATCAACTCGCTCGCCTTGCGGGCCCGGCGCTAGAATTGGCCGTTGCCCGTAGACGGGCTGGCAGCAAGACAAATCGTCCGGGTGAATCAACCGGACTCATGAACGTATGTGACGGTGCACAGCGCCGATTGACACGAAGGGCTCGCGCGTGATCTCCACCAACGACCTGAAGAACGGCACGGTTCTCGACCTCGACGGCCAGTTGTGGACCGTCGTCTGGTTCCAGCACCACAAGCCCGGCAAGGGAAACACCGTCGTCCGTACGAAGCTCAAGCATGTGCTGTCCGGCAAGGTCGTCGATCGTACGTTCAACTCCGACACCAAGATCGCCGACGCCCAGGTCGATCGCCGCGACATGCAGTACCTCTACTTCGACGGCAGCAACTGGGTCTTCATGGACACCCAGGACTACGACCAGCTCACCCTCGACGAGAACGTCGTCGGCGATGCCAAGAACTACCTGCTCGAGGAGCAGATCGTGACGGTCGCCCTGCACGAGGGCAATCCGCTCTACATCGACCTGCCGCCCTCGGTCGAGCTCGAGATCACCTACACCGAGCCGGGTCTGCAGGGTGATCGGAGCACCGGCGGTACGAAGCCGGCCACCGTCCAGACGGGCCTGCAGATCCAGGTGCCGCTGTTCATCACCACCGGCGAGAAGGTCAAGGTCGACACCCGGACGGGCGAGTACCTCGGTCGGATCGGCGGCTGACGCAGGTGCCTTCGGCCCGTACGAAGGCCCGGAAACGGGCCCTGGACATCCTCTTCGAGGCCGAGCTTCGCGGCCGTACGCTGTCGGAGACCCTCGCCGAGCGCAGCGCGGACGCCGAGCCGCCGCTGCGCGACTACACCATCACGCTGGTCCGCGGCGTGGAGCAGCATCAGGCGGAGATCGATCGGCGGATCACCGCCCACCTGGCCAAGGGCTGGACGTTGGCACGAATGCCGCGGGTCGACCGGGCAGCGGTCCGGATCGCCACCTACGAGATCGACTACGTCGACGACGTACCGGACGCCGTGGCCGTCTCCGAGGCCGTCGAGCTGGTGGGGGACTTGTCCACCGACGAGTCGCCGAGCTACGTCAACGGCTTGCTGGGCGGAGTGGTCGACGACAAGGCACCGGCCGAACCGTAAACGCGCCCGGCAAAGGACAGACGGCTCGGGCCGGATCTCTGATGGGATCCGGCCCGAGCCGTCCGTGTGTCCGTAATTGCCTGGGTCAGTCCTCGCCAACAGGGGTGGTGCGCAGTCGGGTGGAGATCCGGTCGGTGATCTCCCGCTCGACATTACGCAGCTGGTCGATCCGTTTCTGCAGTTCGGCCCGCTCCTGCTCGGCCTGGTCCAGGGTTCGCTCGGCCTCGGCACGGGCCAGCCTGGTCACCCGGTCGGCGGTCTGCTGGCTGTCCAGCAGCAGGTTGTACTCATACTGCCGGAGCCCGTCGCCACCGACACCGTCCGGAGCGGGAGAGCGTCGGCCGGGTTCGGCGGAGAGCAGCTCCTCGCGGATCTGCTGCATCTGCCGATGGAAGGCGCCGATCGCTGCGTCGACCTCGTGCGACAACTGGTCCAGCCGACCGAGAAGTTCGGTCACCTTCTCGTGGCCGAGCGCCTCCTGGGCACGCGCCCGGTCCTGGGCCGCCGCCAGTACGTCCAGGGCGGCAACCGAGACCCGCTCGGCCGGGTCGTCGAGGCCGGCAGGATCCCAACCCGGCGAGGGCTCGGTCATCGGGCCACCGGTCTCTGCACGGATCGCCGGGTTCCGGTCCGCATCGCCGCCCGAACCGGTCTTGGTGACCAACTCGGGGACGTTCGGCCCGCTGCCATTGCCGTTGTCGTTGCCGATACCTATACCGATACCGATGCCGTTGCTGTTGACCTTGGTGTCGAGGTTGCCGCTGGACTTGCCGTCGGTCACCGGTGCAGCCATTGTGGCCACGGCTTCCGAGCCTGACACCTGGGCGGATGCGCCGCCCGCGTCGACCTTGGGTTGCATCGCGACGGTGGTCCGCAACGGCACCTCGCGAACCAGCAGCACGGCGATGAGGGCGCCGATCCCGGCGATGCCGGCGATCAGGAAGAGCAGGCCGAACGTGTCGGCGTAGGCGTTGTGGATCAAGGTACGGATCGGCGCGGGAAGCCCTTCGATGTTGAGGTTCCCGGCACCGCCACCGAGCTTGCCGGCCGCCTGGGCGCCTGCCGGCCCCAGCGCCTTGACACCGTCGATGATCCTGGTCTCGACCTTGTCGGCCAGCACGGCACCGAGCACCGAGACGCCCACCGCGCCGCCCAACGAGCGGAAGAAGGAGATAGTCGCCGAGGAGGCGCCGATGTCCTTGACGTCAACGGTGTTCTGAACCGCAAGGACGATGTTCTGGATCAGACAGCCGACACCGATCCCGGCGACCGCCATCCAGATCGCGGTGTGCCAGTACGGCGTGGCGTGATCAAGATCAATGCCGAGGCCGACGAAGCCGCCCACCAGCAGGAAACCGCCGAGGATCATGATCGGCTTCCAGCGTCCGGTCCGGCTGACGATCTGACCCCCGACAACGGAGCTGACCAACTGGGCGCCGATCATCGGCAGCGTCATCAGACCGGCCTTGGTCGGGGTGTAGCCGGCACCCAGCTGGAAGTACTGGGTCAGGAAGGTGCCGGCGCCGAACATTCCGACACCGACGGCCATGCCGGCGATGATCATCAGCGCCGTCGTGCTGTTCTTCAGCACCCGGATCGGCACGATGGGCTCGGGGTGGCGCAGCTCGATGATCAACGCAACCAGCGCGGCAACCACGAAGGTGGCGGCGAACGCCGCGGACTCCCAGGAGATCCAGTCGTAGTCCTTGCCGGCGAAGGTCACCCACAGCATCGGCGCAGCGGCTGTGATGGCCAGGAAGAAGGCACCACCGACGTCGATCCTGACCTTGCGCTTCGGCAGCTGCGGCAGCTTCAACGTGGTCTGCAGCAGGAACAGCGCGATGACCGCCAACGGCACGCAGACGAAGAACACCCAGCGCCAGTTCCAGCTGTCGGTGATCCAGCCGCCGACCAACGGGCCGGAGATTGTGGCGACGGCCATCACCGCGCCCATGTAGCCGGTGTAGCGGCCACGCTGGCGGGGAGCGATGATCGTGCCCATGATCGCCTGCGTCATGGCGGTCAGACCACCCATCGCGACGCCCTGGGCGGCTCGCGCGACCATCATCTGCCAGATCTCCTGGGAGACGCCGGCGCCGATCGAGCCCAGCACGAACAGGATGATCGAGGCCTGGATCAGCAGCTTCTTGTTGATCAGGTCGGCCAGCTTGCCGAGGATCGGTGTGGAGATGGTCATCGCCAGCAACGACGCGGTGATCACCCAGGTGTACTGGCGCTGGGTGCCGTGCAGTTGGGCCATGATCGTCGGCAGCGCCGTCGAGACGATGGTCGACGAGATCAACGCCGTGAACAGCGCGGCCAGCAGGCCGACCATCACCTCGAGGATCTCCTTGTGTGACAGCTCCTCGCCGGCTCGGTGCTGATCGGCGGCGGGGCTGCGTTCCGCAACAGCGGTGCTCATACTGCGGTCGTCTCCCAAGTGGTCAGTGCTGTCTTCAGCATCGCGTTCGGATTGTCCGCCGGGACACCGTCGTCCTCGGAGTGGTGATCTGGGTATGTGGTCTGGTCGTCCTGTTCGGCGAGCCGGGCTGCGGGTCCGGCGGAGGGTCCGCCGTCGGCCCCGTCCCGCGTCGGGACCGGCATCGCCAGCGGGTCGGTGCCCGTCTCCACCGCCCGGTCGAAGTGGCTGACCCAGTCGGTGACGCTCTGCTCGAGCCGCTGCAGCACGCGGACCGACATCTCTGCCTCCTCCGCCGACCAGTCGGACATGGTCCGGGCGACCATCTCCACTGCCCATTCCTCGCGCGACCGCAGGTAGGCCCGGCCGGCACCGGTGATGTGTACCCGACAGGCCCGGGCATCACCCGGGTCGGCGATCCGACGTACGTAGCCTTGGCTCTCCAGTGCGGCAACGGCACGGGACGCCACCGACGGCTTCACTCGCAACTGCTCGGCGAGATCACCCAGCCGCGGATCGGTCTCGGAGACCAACTTGAGCAGTGCGATCGGGGTCGCCGCCACGCTGTGCGCGGCATCCCGGTGGGCGATCGTGCGAGTCACCCGCACCAGGGACACCAGGGCCTCGAGCAGGCTCGCCGCCTGATCACGCTCGATGGGCATGTTCGATCGACATGTGGGGACCGGACTCCTTTGGTTGCTGAAAGCAACTATAAGGCTGTGTCGTTGCTTAAGGAAACTAATTGCAGGCCAGTCACACGGCTTGGCCTCAGTTTCGGCTCAGTCCCGGTCCCGGAAAGCCCCCGCGACGGCCCGTCAGGCGTCGGGCGTGAGCGCCCGGCTGAAGCGCTGCAGCAGCGTCGCCAACTGGACGAGGTCGTTGGTGTCCCATTCGGCGAGCCGGTTCAACATCAGTTCGCTGCGTCCGACCCGGGACTGTTCGACGGCGGAGCGGCCGCGTTCGGTGAGGGTGACCAGCCTGGCCCGGGCATCGTGGGGGTCGCGCACCCGGGCGATGAGGCCGAGGCGTTCCAGGTCGGCGATCGCGCGGCTGAGCGTCGACTTGTGCAATCTGGTCCGGTTGGCCAGGTCGACGGCACGGACACCCTGGTCGTCGGCGTCGAGATCGAGGATGGTGGCCAGCAGCGCATAGCCCGGGGCGTCGAGATCGGGATGGATCCGGCCAGCGATCCGATCGGAGAGGCTGCGTGCGCTGCGGAAGAACTTGCTGATCTCCCGCTCCAGGTCGGCCATCGCTGCGGCGCGCTCAGTCTCGGGGCCGGGGCGATCGGAGGTCACGCCCGCAGCGTAGCCGCGGCGACTGTAAGCCCGCCGAACCGCTCAGGGGCGGATGCGGGATACCGGTGCCGAGACTGATATCGTCGCCTGCGATACACGCCAACCTTTAAGACCTGTCCTGTGAGGCAGGAAAGGACGGTAGATGTCGCATTCTGCGCCTCAGCCTGCCCACTCCCTCGTGACGGCCGATCCCTCAGGCATTCCCCCGAGCGGCACCGCGACCAGAACACCGGCGATCCTCGTTCTCGAGGACGGTCGCAGCTTCTCCGGTTATTCCTTCGGAGCCGCCGGTGAGACCTTCGGCGAGGCGGTCTTCCAGACCGGCATGTCCGGTTATCAGGAGACGCTGACCGATCCCAGCTATCACCGCCAGGTCGTCGTCGCTACCGCGCCGCACATCGGCAACACCGGCTGGAACGACGAGGATGACGAGTCGACCCGGATCTGGGTGGCCGGGTACGTCATCCGCGACGCGGCGCGCATCCCGAGCAGTTGGCGGTCACGCCGCAGCCTGGACGCCGAGCTCAAGGCGCAGGGCATCGTCGGCATCGCCGGCGTCGACACCCGCGCGCTGACCCGGCACCTGCGGGACAAGGGAGCGATGCAGGTCGGCATCTCGACCACCGAACTCGACCCGGCGGTCCTGTTGGAACGCGTACGCCGCCAGCCGTCGATGATCGGGGCGCACCTGGCCGACGACGTCACCGTCTCCGGCACCAGGATCATTCCGGCGATCGGTTTCAAGCGGTTCACGGTTGCCGCGATCGACCTCGGCATCAAGTCGATGACGCCCCACCGGATGGCCGAACGCGGCATCGAGACCCATGTCCTGCCGTCGACCGTCTCCTCCGACGAGTTGCGGGCGACCGGTGCCGACGGGGTCTTCTTCTCCAACGGACCCGGTGATCCCGCCGTCGCCGACGCCCAGGTGGAACTCCTCAGGGCAGCGCTGGCCGATGATCTTCCGGTGTTCGGGATCTGTTTCGGCAACCAGGTCTTCGGGCGCGCCTTGGGATTCGGCACCTACAAGCTGACCTACGGCCACCACGGCATCAACCAACCGGTGATGGACCTGGGTACCCGCAAGGTCGAGATCACCGCACACAACCACGGATTCGCCGTCGACGCACCGATCGGTGAGGACATCCCGACGCCGTACGGAACAGCGCGGGTGAGCCATGTCTGCCTCAACGACAATGTGGTCGAGGGCCTGGAACTGAAAGATGATCAAGGAAGGCTCAAGGCGTTCAGTGTGCAGTACCACCCGGAGGCGGCGGCCGGACCGCACGACGCGGCCTACCTCTTCGACCGGTTCATCCAGCTGCTGGCCGACGCCGAGGGAGTGAACTGATGGCGCGCCGGGACGACATCAACTCGATCCTGGTGATCGGCTCCGGCCCGATCGTGATCGGCCAGGCCTGCGAGTTCGACTACTCCGGAACCCAGGCCTGTCGAGTGCTGCGGGCCGAGGGCTACCGGGTGATCCTGGTCAACTCCAACCCGGCAACGATCATGACCGACCCGGAGATGGCCGATGCCACCTACGTCGAGCCGATCAATCCCGAGACCGTCGCCAAGGTGATCGAGAAGGAGCGCCCCGACGCGCTGCTGGCCACTCTGGGTGGACAGACCGCCCTGAACACCGCGGTCGCGCTGTGGGACCAGGGAATCCTGGCCAAGTACGGCGTCGAGCTGATCGGCGCCTCGGTCGACGCCATCCAACGCGGTGAGGATCGCGAGTCGTTCAAGCAGATCGTCACCCAGCTGCCTCCCGGCCCGGACGGATCGGCGCAGGCCGAGGTCGCACAGAGCCGGATCTGTCACAGCCTGGACGACGTGCTGGCGGCCGCCGATGATCTTGGTTATCCACTCGTGGTACGTCCGAGTTTCACCATGGGCGGTGTCGGTTCCGGCTTTGCCCACAACGAATCCGACCTGCGCCGGATCGCCGGCGCAGGCCTTGCCGCCAGCCCGACCACCGAGGTGTTGATCGAGGAATCGATCCTCGGCTGGAAGGAGTACGAGCTGGAGGTGATGCGGGACAAGGCCGACAACGTGGTGATCGTCTGTTCGATCGAGAACCTCGACCCGATGGGCGTACACACCGGCGATTCGATCACCGTCGCGCCGGCGATGACCCTGACCGACCGCGAGTACCAGCGGATGCGCGACGTCGCCATCGGCATCATCCGGTCAGTCGGTGTGGAGACGGGCGGCTGCAACATCCAGTTCGCGATCAACCCGGAGGACGGGCGGATGATCGTGATCGAGATGAACCCCCGCGTCTCCCGGTCCAGTGCGCTGGCGTCCAAGGCCACCGGCTTCCCGATCGCCAAGATCGCCGCCAAGCTTGCCGTCGGCTACACGCTGGACGAGATCCCCAACGACATCACCCGGCAGACACCGGCCAGCTTCGAGCCGACCCTTGACTACGTCGTGGTCAAGGTGCCGCGCTTCGCCTTCGAGAAGTTCCCGGCCGCCGACACCACCCTGACCACGCACATGAAGAGCGTCGGCGAGGCGATGGCCATCGGCCGCAACTTCACCGAGGCGCTGGGCAAGGCGCTGCGGAGTCTGGAGGATCCGCAGGCGCCGTTCGATGTCAACGGGGAGATCGCCGAGACCGTCGAGGAACTGCTGGAGCAGGCCGCCCGGCCGCACAACGGCCGGCTCGGTGTTGTCTACAAGGCGATCCGGCAGGGTGCCACCGTCGATCAGGTCCACGCGGCGACCGGCATCGACCCGTGGTTCGTCGACCAACTGACCCTGATCAACGAGGTGGTCGAGGAGATCCGCAGGGCACCGGAGCTGACCGCCGACGAGATCGAACTCGGCAAGATGCACGGCCTGTCCGATGCTCAGATCGGTGCGCTGCGGCATCTGGACGAGCAGGTGGTCCGCGGGATCCGCTGGGCCCTCGGCCTGCGCCCGGTCTACAAGACCGTCGACACCTGTGCCGCCGAATTCGCCGCGCGCACGCCGTACCACTACAGCTCCTGGGATCTGGAGACCGAGGTCGAGCCGCGGACCAGGCCCGCGGTGATCATCCTGGGCAGCGGACCGAACCGGATCGGACAGGGTATCGAGTTCGACTACTCGTGCGTACACGCCGCGATGGAGCTGAGTGCGGCCGGCTACGAGACGATCATGATCAACTGCAACCCGGAGACCGTCTCCACCGACTACGACACCTCCGACCGGCTCTACTTCGAGCCGCTCACCCTGGAGGACGTGCTCGAGGTCGTCCACGCCGAGCAGGCGGCGGGACCGGTGGCCGGAGTGATCGTGCAACTGGGCGGACAGACCCCGCTCCGCCTGGCGCAGGCGCTCAAGGACGCCGGGGTGCCGATCGTCGGCACGAGCCCCGAGGCGATCAATCTGGCCGAGGAGCGCGGCGCGTTCGCCCGAGTGCTGGACGAAGCCGGACTGCGGTCACCCAAACACGGGATGGCCAGCTCGTTCGACGAGGCCCGGGCGATTGCGGAGGAGATCGGCTATCCGGTGCTGGTCCGGCCGTCCTACGTCCTCGGCGGTCGCGGCATGGAGATCGTCTACGACGAGAGCACGCTGTCGTCCTACATCCGCCGGGCGACCGAGGTCTCTCCGGAACATCCGGTGCTGGTCGACCGGTTCCTCGACGACGCCATCGAGATCGACGTCGACGCACTCTACGACGGCGCCGAGCTGTATCTGGGCGGCGTGATGGAGCACATCGAGGAGGCCGGTGTGCACTCCGGCGACTCGGCCTGCGCGCTGCCCCCGATCACCCTGGGCGCCGAGGTGATCAGCAGGATCCGGGTGTCGACCGAGGCCATCGCCAAGGGCGTCGGCGTGCTGGGCCTGATCAACATCCAGTACGCCCTGGCCGGCGACGTGCTCTACGTCCTCGAGGCCAATCCCCGGGCCTCCCGTACGGTGCCGTTCGTCTCCAAGGCGACCTGGACGCCGCTGGCCAAGGCGGCGGCCCGGGTGATGCTCGGTGTGAGCATCTCCCAGCTGCGCACCGAAGACATGCTCAAGGCCGACGGTGACGGTGCCGACGAGCCGTTGGGCACGCCGGTCGCGGTGAAGGAAGCCGTGATGCCGTTCAACCGGTTCCGGACCATCGAAGGCTCGGGCGTCGACACCATCCTCGGACCGGAGATGAAGTCCACCGGCGAGGTGATGGGCCTGGACATCAGCTTCGGCACGGCCTTCGCCAAGAGCCAGGCCGGCGCCTCCGGCCCGCTTCCGGAACGCGGCCGGATCTTCGTGTCGGCGGCGAACCGGGACAAGCGGCACATCATCCTGCCGATCAAGCTGCTCTCCGAACTGGGCTTCGAGGTGCTGGCCACCTCCGGTACGGCCTCGGTGCTGGAACGCAACGGCATCCCGGTCACCCGGATGCGCAAGCACAGCCAGGGGCCCGGACCGAACGGGGAGAAGACGATCGTGCAGGCGATCACCGACGGCGAGGTCGACCTGATCTTCAACACGCCGCAGGGTCAGAGCACCGACGGCCGGCCACGGTTCGACGGCTACGAGATCCGGACGGCGGCGGTGGCACGGAACATCCCCTGCATGACCACCGTCCAAGGGCTGACCGCCGCGGTCCAGGGGATCGAGGCGATCCGCTCCGCCCAGGTCGGTGTCCGATCACTGCAGGACTGGGAGAAGGCGGTCGGGTGACCGAGCCGGCTGGGAAAGTCGTGCTGGGTGTAACCAGCACGCGTTTCCCAGATCTGGTCTATCGGCGAGCCGTCCGGCCCGTGCTCTTCCAACTCGACGCCGAACGGGCCCACGAGTTGACCCTGCGCGCGCTGTCCCTGACCGGGCGGGTACCTCCGGCGCGGGCGGCCGGCCGGGCGGTCTTCGCCCGGCGTCGCCGTCCGGTCACCGTCGCCGGCGTGACGTTCCCCGGGGTCGTCGGGCTGGCCGCGGGCCTGGACAAGAACGGCGTCGCCGCCCGGATGTGGAGCAGCCTCGGCTTCGGCTTCGCCGAACTCGGCACGGTGACTGCGCAGGCCCAACCCGGCAACGACCGACCCCGGCTGTTCCGGCTGCCGCAGAGCCGTGCGCTGATCAACCGGATGGGTTTCAACAACCACGGCGCTGCTGCGCTGGCCGGAACGCTGGCAGCGGCCGGGGTGCGTCGCGGCAACCTGGCGCTGGGCATCCCGGTCGGCATCTCCATCGGCAAGACCAAGATCACTCCGCTGGAGCATGCCGTCGAGGACTACCTCACCTCGTTCCGGCTGCTGGCCGACCGTGCCGACTACATCGCCGTCAACGTCTCCAGCCCCAACACCCCCGGCCTGCGGTCACTGCAGGACCGCACCGCGCTGACCGACCTGTTGACCGCACTGACCGCCGAGGCGGGCACGATCAGCCCGGCGCAGCCGGTGCCGATCTTCGTCAAGATCGCCCCCGACCTGTCCGAGGCCGCGTTGGAGGAGGTCCTCGAGGTGTGCACAACGGTCGGTGTCCAGGGTCTGATCGCCACCAACACCACCCTGTCCCGGGAAGGGATCAGCCCCGACGATCTCCGGCTCGCCCCGCAGGTCGGCGGACTGTCCGGTGCACCGCTGACCCGCCGGGCGCGCCAGGTGGTCGGCCATCTCGCCGCCCGTACAAAGTTACCGATCATCGGCGTCGGCGGCATCGAATCGTCCGCCGATGCACAGGCCATGCTCGACGCCGGCGCCAGCCTGGTGCAGGTGTACACCGGATTCATCTATCACGGACCCGGCCTCATCGACCGGATCAACCAGGAGGTCAGCTGATGACTCGAGCGTCCTACGGCGAGCGACTGCGTGAAGCGGTCACCAAGCACGGCAGGCTGTGCGTTGGCATCGATCCGCATCCGGGCATCCTTGATCACTGGGGTCTTCCGCGGGACGCCGCCGGGCTGGAGCGGTGTGCCCGGACCATGATCGACGCGGTCGCCGGCCGGGTGGCGATCGTCAAACCGCAGTCGGCGTTCTTCGAGGCGTACGGGTCGGCCGGGATCGCTGTCCTGGAACGGTTGATCGCCGACGCCGGCGAGGCCGGTGTGCTGGTGCTCTTGGACGTCAAACGCGGAGACATCGGGTCGACGATGGACGCCTACGCGGCCGCCTACCTGGCCGACGGGTCATCGTTGGCCGCCGACGCGATCACCGTCAGCCCGTTCCTCGGACCCGGTTCGCTGGACGGCGCGATCGAGCTGGCCGAGCGAACCGACCGCGGCGTCTACGTGCTGGCCGCCACCAGCAATCCCGAGGGCGCGACCGTCCAGCGGGCCGCCGCCCCCGAGGGCGGAACGATCAGCCAGGCCATGATCGACTTCGCGGCCGACCGCAGCGCCCGGGCGTCGGCCGCCGGGGAGTGGGGGAGCGTCGGCGTCGTCGTCGGCGCGACCATCGACCCGGGCACGGCGCTGGACTTCAGCAACCTCGGCGGCAGCATCCTGGCTCCCGGTCTTGGCGCACAGGGCGGCACGGCCGACGACCTGCGGAAGATCTTCGGACCGGCCTACCCGCAGGTGATTCCGTCCAGCAGCCGCGACGTCCTCCGGGCCGGGCCGGACATCGGGGCGATCCGCGCCGCCGTCGACGAGGCACAGCAGAGCCTCGGGTGATCAGCCGGTCCGCCCGAGGCGGTCGAGGAACGGTTTGAGCATCCGCGTTCGGCCGGACGCCGAAAGCACATCGGTCGAGTCGACGAACTGATCCGCAGAACCGACCAACGGCAGCTTGCGCAGCCGATCATCACCGATCGCCGCCAGGCAGGCCTCGACGAACCCTCCGTGCAACACCTGGTACGGCCGGCCGAAGTACGGCCCGATCGACCACTCCACCGGGTCGGTGAGCCGGAGTTGGTTGTGCTTCCCGGCGACGATCCGGTACGCCTCGACCAGCCCGGACTCACGCTGCGGATGATCGTCGGCGGAGACGGCGTGATCGAGAGCGGTTCCGAGGTCGTCGACGTCGGGCAGTCTCGCGAAGGCCGTACCGAACCATTTCGTGTACGGCCAATAGCTGCGCTGTTGCAGGAACCACAGCCGCATCAGCTCACGCGCCAACCGCCCGGCGATGATCTTCGACCCGAGTTCGTCGCCGACCTCCGCGGCCCGGCCGGTGAAGGCGATCTCCTGGAAGATCCGACGCCACTGGCAGGCCGACAGCCACAGCCAGACATCGCGCGGATACCACTGCAGACCGGTGCGGACAGCCGCCAACTCGCGGCCCGGGTCGGCGTACACCGCGCCACGGACCACGCCGAGGAGTTGCTGCTGGGGGATGGCCAGCCAGTCGGTCGGTCCGAGGCCAGGTCGCGGGTCGACGCCCAGTTGCCCGGTCAGCCAGGTACCGAGCCCGAGCACTTCGACATGCTGCTCCGGGGCCACCTGGTCCCATCCGAAGTTAACCGGGCGGCCCCGGAACTCCTCGGGCAGCCGGCCGGCCAGCGTGCCGCGCACCGCATCGACCCCGGCCGGGTTGACGAAGATCTGAAGGCGCGGCCCCCAACCGTGGTCGGTCGACCGCTGGGTGTCGTACCCGAGAACATCCGATCCCCAGCCGAGCAGTGCGGCACTGTGGCGGTGTCCGGTCAGCAGCGGCGCGACGGCCTCGGCGTAGAAGTCGCGACTCAGCTCGAGGGCAGGTACGAAACGGTCGGGTGGCACCCGACCATGCTGGTGATCATCGGACGCCGCCGCATCCGGATTTCCCGCGGCCCCGCCCGAACCTCAAAGGTTGACCCACCGGCTCGTCGGCTCGGCGTGTCGCAGCCGCAGCGTCAAACTTTGACCTTGCGGGGGGCACCGGCTGGGGTGGCGGGTGGCGCCCGCCTGCGGCCGCCCGATCAGAGTTCGGATCGGCCGCGGCGAGTGTCGGGCCCGCCATCGACCATCGGCGCAGGTCAGGGTAGGTTTTCACCCCGAAGGAGACTGTCGTTGATGGAGTTGTCGTGCCGATCCCACACCTGAGCGAGGAACAGCGTCAGCAGGCGCGCGACGCTGCGACGCAGGCACGCCGGCGACGGGCCGAGGTCAAGGATCGGCTGCGCAGCGGCGAGTTGACCATTCGGGACGTGTTGCGCCTCGCCGACAGCGACGAGGTGGTCGCACACACCAAGGTGCTCGACGTGCTGAAATCACAGCCCCGGGTCGGAGAGGTCCGCGCCACCAAGGTGATGCAGCGACTCAGGATCGCCTCCAACCGGCGACTCCGCGGTCTGGGCAAGCACCAGATCGACGGATTGATCGCCGAATTCGGTTCCGACGACGCGTAGCCGGTGACGACGCGCAGGAACGAGGGCCAGTGGTGACCGAGACCAGCCGCCTGGTGGTGCTGTCCGGGCCCACCGCGGTCGGCAAGGGAACGGTGATGAACCGGCTCCGGCGGAACCATCCCGAGGTCTTCATCTCGGTGTCGGCCACCACCAGGCGGCCGCGACCGGGGGAGCAGGACGGCATCCATTACCTGTTCGTCGACGACGACGAGTTCGACAAGCTGATCACCACCGACGCCCTGCTGGAATGGGCGGTCGTCCACGGCAGGCATCGCTACGGCACGCCGCGGCAGCCGCTGTTGGATGCCCTCGCCGCCGGGCGGCCGGCGATCCTCGAACTGGATCTGCAGGGCGCCCGCCAGGTCCGGGCGACCTGGCCGGACGCCCGGTTCGTGTTCCTGGCGCCGCCGTCCTGGGAGGAGTTGCTGCGTCGCCAGCAGGTGCGGGGGACCGAGGACAGCGCCGAACGGGAGCGCCGGTTGCAGACCGCCCGACAGGAGATGGCCGCCCAGGGCGAGTTCGAGCACACCATCGTCAATCGCGATGTCGAGCAAGCCGTCCGGGACTTGGTAGACTTACTTCGCCTGTGACATTCGGGCGCCTTTGGCGTGCCCGTGATCTGTGTGCAGATCGGGTCCGGGCGACCGGATCTCCAGATCTCCACACCCATTTCGAAGGGGCATCTTGACCGAGAACCAGACTGCTTTCCAGGGCATCAACAACCCGCCGATCGACGAACTGCTGACCAAGACCGACTCCAAGTACCGGCTGGTGCTGTTCGCGGCCAAGCGGGCCCGGCAGATCAATTCCTACTACAGCCAGCTCGGCGAGGGTCTGCTGGAGCATGTCGGTCCGCTGGTCGAGACCGGCGTGCAGGAGAAGCCGCTGTCCATCGCCCTGCGCGAGGTCAACGCCGGCGTTCTGGAGTGCATCGAGACCGACGGTGAGGACGAGGCGAACCCCAAGGAGGGCGTCGGCCTGACCGCGGTCGAGGACATCCCGGCCGGTTTCGACGACCCCCAGCCGGGCGCCTGAGGCGACCCACCCGGATCGAGACACCGTGAGCCGGATCCTGCTCGGCGTCGCGGGAGGCATCGCGGCGTACAAGGCCGCTGAGCTGCTGCGCCGGCTGAAGGAATCCGGACACGACGTCACGGTCGTTCCGACCGAGGCTGCGCTGCAGTTCGTCGGCGCACCGACCTGGGCCGCGTTGTCCGGGCACCCGGTAGCGACCGACGTCTTCACCGGCGCCGAGACGGTGCCGCACGTCGCCCTCGGCCGGGCCGCCGACCTCGTTGTGGTCGCTCCGGCGACCGCCGATGTGCTGGCCCGGGCGGCCTCCGGCCGAGCCGACGACCTGCTGACCAACTGCCTGCTGACCGCCACCTGCCCGGTGCTGTACGCGCCGGCCATGCACACCGAGATGTGGCAGCACCCGGCCACCCGAGCCAACGTCGCCACGCTGCGGGAACGCGGCGCCGTCGTGATCGATCCGGCCTCCGGTCGGCTGACCGGTGCAGACAGCGGCCCAGGACGGCTCCCCGAGCCCGACGAGTTGGCCGGTATCGCCGGGTCGGTGCTCGACCGTCCGGACATCGCAGCCGCAGCCGCAGGCCGTGATCTCTCCGGCCTGCGCGTCCTGATCAGCGCCGGCGGAACCCGTGAGCCGATCGACCCGGTGCGATACATCGGCAACGCCTCCTCCGGACTGATGGGGTACGCCCTGGCCCGGGCCGCCGCGCTGCGCGGTGCGGACGTGCACCTGGTCGCCGCCAATGTCGGGCTGCCGGTGCCGGCCGGCACAACCGTGACCGGGGTGCGTACCACCGCCGAACTGGCCGAAGAGATGACCAAACAGGCCGCCGAGGCCGACATCGTTGTGATGAGCGCGGCACCGGCCGACTTCCGGCCGGAGTCCGCTGCCGACCGGAAGATCAAGAAGACCTCGGCAGACCAGACGCTGGACATCCACCTGGTACAGAATCCCGACATCCTGGCCGGCCTGGTCGCCGACCGGACCGATCCGGCCCAGCTGATCGTCGGTTTCGCCGCCGAGACCGCCGGCACCCCGGATGAACTGGTCGAGCTGGGCCGCGCCAAGTTCGCCCGGAAGCGGTGCGATCTGCTGGTCCTGAACGCTGTGGGAGACGGCAAGGTCTTCGGTCAGGCGGACTCGGAGATCCGGATCCTCGCCGGCGACGGTCGGGTGTCCGACTCGCTCGCCGGGTCGAAGGACACGCTGGCCCACCACATCTGGGACGCGGCGCGCAGGCTGCGCGCTGACCGCTAAGCTGGCGCGAACGTCGGGCCCGGCAGCGGCTCGGCAGCGGCTAGGTTGTTCGCAGCGGGTACCACCGCCGCAGGCATCCGACACCCGCAGGTTCGAACCACGCACGACACCGCGAGAGGCAAGCGTTGATGGCGACTCGGCTGTTCACCTCGGAGTCCGTGACTGAGGGGCATCCCGACAAGATCTCCGACCAGATCAGCGACTCCATCCTGGATGCGCTGTTGGAGCAGGATCCCGACAGCCGCGTCGCTGTGGAGACCCTGGTGACCACCGGCCTGGTCGTCGTCGCCGGAGAGGTGACCACCAAGGCCTACGTGGAGATCCCGCGGATCGTCCGCAACCGGGTGCTCAGGATCGGTTACGACTCGTCCACCAAGGGTTTCGACGGCGCCTCCTGCGGGGTCCAGGTGGCCATCGGCCAGCAGTCGCCGGACATCGGCCAGGGCGTCGACAAGTCCTGGGAGGGACGCGCCGGCGAAACCGCCGACGAGTACGACTTCCAGGGTGCCGGCGACCAGGGGATGATGTTCGGCTTCGCCTGCAACGAGACCCCGACCCTGATGCCGCTGCCGATCGACCTGGCGCACCGGCTGACCGAACAGCTGAGCGTGGCACGCAAGGACGGCGAGATGGCCTACCTTCGCCCGGACGGCAAGGCCCAGGTCACCGTTGAGTACGACGGCGACCGGCCGGTGCGGCTGGACACCGTCGTCGTCTCCAGCCAGCACGCCGCGGACGTCGACCTGGACGCGCTGCTGACCCCCGATGTCCGCAAGCACGTCGTGGCGCCGGTGCTGGAGCGCTACGACCTGGACACCACCGACTACAAGCTGCTGGTCAACCCGACCGGCCGCTTCGAGATCGGCGGGCCGATGGGCGACGCCGGCCTGACCGGGCGCAAGATCATCGTCGACACCTACGGCGGCTACGGCCGGCACGGCGGCGGCGCGTTCTCCGGCAAGGACCCGTCCAAGGTCGACCGGTCGGCCGCCTACGCCATGCGCTGGGTCGCCAAGAACGTCGTCAAGTCCGGCCTCGCCGACCGGTGTGAGGTGCAGGTGGCGTACGCGATCGGCAAGGCGAACCCGGTGGGCTTCTACGTCGACACCTTCGGCACCGAGAAGGTCCCGACCGAGCAGATCGAATCGGCGGTACGTCAGGTGTTCGATCTCCGGCCGGCAGCCATCGTCGCCGACCTGAAACTGAAGCGGCCGATCTTCGCCGCGACGGCCGCCTACGGCCACTTCGGCCGGGAACTTCCCGACTTCACCTGGGAGGCGACCGACCGCGCCGACGCCCTCGCCGCCGCCGTCAAAGGCTGACCTCCAACCCCGCGAGGGGTCACATATTCGCGGATTTCTGCGGCGTGTCGTCGGTGATCTGGTCCGTGATCTGGTCCGTGGTCTGGTCGGTGGTCTGGTCGGTGACCCGGCGCCAGCGGCGGTCCCGCGGAGAATGGCGTCGGTCCAGCCTGCGATCCAGCACGTCGCGGGCCTCGACATAACGGCCCGCCCGGAGCAGCGCCGCAATCCGGGTCTCCTCGACGATCTCGCGCTGGGCGTCGCTGCCGCCGACCCGCCAGACCGCCGGTTCGAGCGCGGCCAACCCGTCGGCGGCTTTCGACGGCTCACCGGAGGCGAGTTCGCGCAGCGCCGCGGTCAGCGGCGTACACACCTCCCGGATGCACCGGTCATCGCTGCGCGCACACCAGGCCTCCAGCGACGCCAGGGCCGCGGTGTCCCCGGCCGCACAGTGCGCCACCGCAACATGCATGGCCATGAACGCGGTCGGTGGCCGATCGACAACCTCGGGCGCCGCGGCAAGCACAGCGTCGACCGGCGGTACGCCCTCGGCTCCCGGAGTGATCGACCAGCGCCATAGCAGCGAGCCGGAATCGACCAGTGCCCGACAACCCAGCGCCGGAGTCGGTTGCAGCTGGTCCTCGTAACGCCGGGCAACGGCGGCCAGGTCGCCCAGGGACAACTCATGTAGTGCAGCGTGCCAGCAGAAGTGGGCGAGCCGCTCCACCCGCTGTCCGTCGCCGGTGATCCAGCGGTCCATCCAGGACAGTCCGCTGCGATGGTCGCCGGTCTCGTAGTGGGCGTGCGCCCGGGCGTGCGCGGCGTGTCCGCCGGCCGGTTCCTGGTCCAGCGAGCGGCAGGCCAGGTCCATGGCGTCGTCGTAGCGGTGCTGTTCCTGCCGCATGAACGCCAGTAGGCCGTTGAACCACCAGTCGTCGCCGTACGCCGGCCGGCAGTCCTCGACCAGGTCCCAGGCCTGGCCGGGCAGGATGGGGGCGCCGGTGAACGCGATCGTCGGCACGGCCACCGACAACAGCAGGGCGTCGGTCGGCCACTGCGTGAGGTGTCTCAACAGCGGCGATGAATCGCCGCGGACGTGTTCCTGGACGGCGTGTACGTGACTGCGTTCCCGGTCGGTCGCCCGGCTCGCGTACCGGGCGGCGGCAGCCAACCGTGCTCCGATGTCGACACGCTCACCGAACTCATAGCCGAGCAGTGCGACGGTGGCATGACCCAGCGCGAACGTCGGATCCAGGGCGACCGCCCGCGACGCGGCCCGCACCGCGCCCGGGTGCAACCGCAGCACGGCGGTCAGCGCTTCGTTGTAGGCAGCCCCGGCCTGCTCACCGGTGGTGAGCCGGAGACCGTACAGGTCGCGCGTCACTCCTCGAGCGTACGACATCCCTAGCGTGATGGTCGGAAAAGTCGAGGTGTGCGTCGCCCTCGGTAGTCACCTCGGCAGCTGGTTGCCGTCTCGCGCGCCGTCGGAGCGATATGAGAATCTGTCCGCTGTGCCTGCAACGCCCGTCGAGCCGCCGGAGACGCCGGTCGCCCGGGTGATGGTCGACGTCGCGTTACCGCATCTGGACCGGCCGTTCGACTACGCGGTGACGACGGCACAGGCTGCCGATGCGGTGCCGGGGGCACGGGTCAGGGTTCGGTTCGCGGGCAAGCTCAGGGACGGCTTCATCCTCCAACGGGCGGCCGGGTCCGACCATCCCGGCACCCTCGCGCCGCTGTACAAGGTGGTCTCGCCCGAACCGGTCCTGAGCCCGGAGATCGACCGGCTGGTCCGTTCGGTGGCCGACCACTATGCCGGTTCGTACGCCGACGTCCTGCGGCTTGCCGTCCCGCCTCGGCACGCGGCGACCGAGAAGGCGTCGCGGGTGCAGCGCGATCCGGTACGCCCGTCCGCGTCCGACGGACCGTTCGCGGCGTACCCCACCGGACCCGGCTTCCTCGCCGCGCTGCACCGCGGTGACAGTCCACGGGCTGCCTGGCAGCTGATCCCGGCGGCGGACCCGTCCGGGGACTGGGCGTACGGTCTGGCGACGGCCGCCGCTGCGACGCTGACCGGCGGCCGCGGCAGTCTGCTGGTCGTCCCGGATGTCCGTGATCTTGAGCGGCTGCGGGCGGCCTGCTGCGAGGTCCTCGGTGAGCAGGGGTTCGTCGCCCTGACGGCAGATCTCGGTCCGGCCGCCCGCTATCGGGCCTTCCTGGCCGCGTTGCGCGGCGATGTGCGGGTGGTGATCGGTACGCGGGCGGCGGCCTTCGCACCGGTCGTTGACCTCGGGCTGCTCGGCCTGTACGACGACGGTGACGACCTGCTGGCCGAGCAGCGGGCGCCCTATCCGCACGCCCGGGAGGTGCTGGCGATCCGGGCTGCGGAGCAGAACACCGCGGTCGTCTTCGCGAGTTACGGACGCAGTTGCGAGGTGCAACGCCTGGTCGATCGCGGCTGGCTGAAGCCGCTGGCGCCCGACCGGCCGACGCTCCGGCGGACCGCCGCCCGGATCCGGGTCGCGGCGGACTCCGATCATGCGCTCAGCCGCGACCCGGCGGCTCGCGCCGCCCGCCTGCCGCATGACGTCTTCGAGGTCATCCGGGCCGGGCTGGCGGCGGGACCGGTGCTGGTCCAGGTGCCACGAGCCGGCTACCTGGTGGGTCTGTCCTGCCAGACCTGCCGGGAGCCGGTGCGCTGCACGACCTGTCACGGCCCCACGCGGGCCGGCCGAACGGATGGTCCAGTTGACGGTGGTCCCGCTGACGGTGGTCCTGCTGACGGTGGTCCTGCTCACGGTGGTCCAGGTGGCCGCTCGGATGGGCACTCCGACGTCCGCTCCGCCGCCCGGTCGATCGTTCTGTCCTGCCGGTGGTGCGGACGGCTCTTGCCGAACTGGCAGTGCCCGACCTGCGGCTCACACCGCTGGCGGGCGCCGATGGTCGGTGCGGCACGCACCGCGGAGGAACTCGGCCGGGCCTTTCCGGCCACGACCGTCCGGCAGTCGATGGGCGGCAATGTAGTCGACCGGGTGACGGCCACCCCGGCATTGGTGGTCGCCACGCCGGGCGCCGAGCCGGTGGCGGACGGGGGCTACGCGGCGGCGGTGTTGTTGGATACCGCGGTGATGCTGCTGCGCCCCGACCTGCGGGCGGCCGAGGAGGCGTTGCGGCGTTGGTTCAACGCCACCGCACTGGTCCGCACCGGCGGGCAGGGCGGGACCGTCATCGCGGTCGGCGACGCCGGCTCCCGATCGCTGCAGGCACTGATCCGCACCGATCCCGCAGGTTTCGCGGACAGGGAACTGGCTGAACGCGCCGAGGCCAGATTCCCGCCCGCCGTGAAGCTGATCACTGTCGACGGCCGCGCCGAGTCCCTCACCGAGTTCACCGAACTGTTCAAACCACCGGAGCCGACCGAGATCCTCGGCCCGGTCGAACTCGGTCCGAATGCGTCGGGTGAGGTGATGTTGAGCCGTCTCACCCTCCGATCGCCGCTAACGGTGGGCACCCGGCTGACGGCTGCGGCCAAGGCGGTCGCGGCAACCCGGTCGGCCAAGAAGGCCGAGGGCGCCCTGCGGATCCAGGTGGATCCGGTGGAGATCGGCTGACCCATCGACCGCCCGGATCCTCACCGGAGACGCGCTCCGCGGATCACCACCTCGTGAGCACTGCCCAGGGTGTCGAGGTCTTCGGCCAGATCCTGGTCGACGACCAGCAGGTCGGCAGAACAGCCGACGGCCAGCCGGCCGGTCGTTTCCGCGAGACCACAGGCGTCAGCTGCAGCCGAGGTGACCGACGCCAGAGCTTCGCTCAACGGATAGCCCGCACCGACCATTTCACCCACTGACCGCCAGACGTTGCCATGCGGTTTGATCGGCCCCATGCCCGAGTCGACGCCGGCGACGACCCGGACGCCGTGTTCGCGTAGCCGGGCCAGTACGTCGAGTCGCGTCCGGTAGAAGGCGTCGAAGCTGTCGAATCCGCTGATCTCCATCAGTTTCGCCATTGCGGGCGGGAGCACCGCCAGCGTCATCGCGCTGTGCAGGGCGCGATCGTTGCTCAGGGTGAGATCGACGGTGATGTCCTGGGCGGCCACCCGGTCAAGGAAGCTGTCGTCGACCCGCGGTCCGGAATCGGTGAGGCAGGTGAAGTGTTCTATCCCGTCGACTCCGGCGGAGATCGCGTTCTGGGCACCGATCAGGGAATGCGCATGCGCAACCACCGGCAGACCCAGGGCATGGCCGGCCTCGACGATCGCAGTGAGCTCAGTGACCGAGAACTGAGCACCCAGCTGATCGCTCTCCGGAGTGGCAAATCCTCCCGAGGCCATGACCTTGATCACGTCGACGCCGAGTTCACCATGCTCGGCGACGGCACGAGCGACGTCACCATCCACCTGCCCACCAAGGAAATGACAATGTCCACCGGGCGTGGTCAGCGGCGGCCCGGCGGCGACGACCCTGGGCAGGCCGGGACGCTCCCGGAACTGCAGCGTGCGGTAACCGCGGTCCCCGAGATCGCGGACCGTCGTCACCCCAGCGGCAGCGTGGGCGCGCAGCGAGCCAATGATCACCCCATCCAGCTGATCGTCGGACATGGTCGCCGTGCGCTCCAGCCCGCCGAAGGTGCCATCGGCGATCAGATGGGTGTGACAGTCGATCAGGCCCGGCAGCAGAGTCCCGGAACACTCCGCCACCTCGATGCCGTCCGGCAGCTCACATCGGGCCGGTTCCACGCCGACGATCCGCTCACCGTCGATGATCACCGTCGCGCCGCTGGGGAGGAACCGGGTGCCGTCGAAGGCGTGGTCCGCTCGGATCGCATACATCGGGACAGCATCCCGCTTCGGCCGCCGCAGCGCAGCCACTCACCGATCCCGGGATCTCCGCGACCGTTGGCGGAGCGACCGGTCGCATCGAACCGGGCCGCCGGCCCGCGACACTACACTCGTCCGGCGTGAGACTTGTGTTCGCCGGCACCCCAGAGGTCGCCGTGCCGTCGTTGGACGCGCTGTTGGCATCAGGGCACGAGGTGCTCGCCGTCGTCACCCGCCCCGATGCGCCGTCCGGACGCGGTCGACGCCTGCACCCGAGCCCGGTCGCGCAAAGGGCCGCCGAGGCGGGGCTGGAAATTCTGCGCCCCGAGCGGCCGCGAGACGCCGACTTCGTCGCCCGGCTGACCGAACTGGCACCGGACTGCTGCCCGGTCGTCGCCTACGGCGCGTTGATCCCGCAGAAGGTGATCGACATCCCGCGCTACGGGTGGGTGAACCTGCACTTCTCGCTGTTGCCCGCTTGGCGCGGCGCAGCACCGGTCCAGCACGCGATCATCAACGGTGATCAGGTCACCGGCGCGTCGACGTTCTCCCTGGTCAAGGAGATGGACGCAGGTCCGGTCTACCGGACGATCTCGGAACCGATCGGGCCGACCGACACGGCCGGTGACCTGCTGCACCGGCTGTCACTCTCCGGCGCCCGGCTGCTGGTCGAGACGCTGGACGGGATCGAGTCCGGTGATCTTCGACCGGAGACCCAACCCGACGAGCGGATCAGCCTGGCGCCGAAGATCACCGTCGCCGACGCCGAGATCGACTGGTCGGGCAGTGCTGTCGACATCGATCGCCGGATCCGCGGCTGCTATCCGGCGCCCGGCGCCTGGAGCACGTTCCGGGGTGAGCGGTTCAAGATCAACTGCGGCACACCGGATGATCGCGATGATCTTGCTCCCGGTGTACTCGAGGTTACCAAGCGCAGCGTCCGGGTCGGCGCGGGACAGGGAAGCGTACTGCTGGGCCAGGTCCAGGCGCAGGGCAAGAAGCCGATGCCGGCAGCCGACTGGGCACGTGGCGTACAGTTCGCGGACGGGGAGAAGCTCGGCGGATGACGCCTCCCGCAGCCACCCGATCCCGTGGCACCGACCCCGGGCGGTTGCTTGCCTTCGACGCGCTCCGCGAGGTGCACACCAAGGACGCGTACGCCAATCTCGTGCTGGCCCGGCTGCTCAGGGAGCGCCATCTCGATGCCCGGGACGCGGCGTTCGCCACCGAGCTGTTCTCCGGCACGTGCCGGATGCAGGGCAGCTACGACGTGATCATCGAGGCGGCCGCGGGCCGCGGTCTGGCCAGCCTGCAACCGGCAGTCGTCGACCTGCTCCGACTCGGTGCCCACCAGGCGCTGGCCATGCGGGTGCCGGATCGGGCCACGGTCTCGGCAACCGTTGATCTTGCGGCCGCCACCGTCGGCCGCCGGGTGACGGGGCTGATCAATGCGGTGCTGCGCAAGATCACCGCGCGGTCCTACGACGAGTGGGTCACCGAACTCGGCGACGGTCTGGACGCGCAGGATCGGTTGGCGCTGCGCACCGCGCATCCTCGCTGGATCGTCGACGCGTACGCCGAGCTGCTCCCGTCCGCCGAGGTGGAGAACGCCCTGGCTGCCAACAACAGCCAGCCGCGGACGACATTGGCGGTACGCCCGGGTCTGGCAGACGTCGACGAACTGCTGCAGGCCGGCGCACAGCCCGGCCGCTGGTCGCCGTACGCGGCAACGATCACCGGTGATCCCGGGCGGCTGCCCGCGGTCCGGGAGGGACGGGCCGGAGTGCAGGACGAGGGCTCCCAACTGGTTGCTCTCGCCCTTTCCCGAGTCGAGGCCGATGCAGGACCCTGGCTCGATCTGTGTGCCGGGCCGGGTGGTAAATCGGCCCTACTGGCCGGCTGGGCCGGCGGGCGGGGCGAGCTCTTCGTCGCGGGCGACCCGGCACCGCACCGGGCCGCGCTCGTTCGATCGGCGCTGCGCGGCTATCCCGACGACGGACGGCGGCTGGTGGTCACCGCTGACGGCACCCGGCCGCCCTGGCCGGAGCGGACCTTCGCCCGGGTGCTCGCCGACGTTCCGTGCAGCGGGCTGGGGGCTTTGCGGCGGCGCCCGGAATCGCGCTGGCGCCGGCAGCCGGAGGCGATCGAGGACCTGCAGCCGCTGCAGCGCGCCCTGCTGGCATCGGCGATCGGTTCGGTCAGGCCGGGCGGCGTGGTGGCCTACGTCACCTGTTCACCGCATCACCGCGAGACCGCCGAGGTCGTCGACGAGGTGGTGCAGAGCCGGACCGACGTCGAACTGCTGGACACGCCGGCGTTGTTGCCCGAGGTCTCCGACGCCGCACGCGGCCGCTACCTCCAATTGTGGCCGCACCGTCACGGCACCGACGCGATGTTCGCGGCGCTGATCAGACGTCACTGATCAGATGCCACTGATCGGATGTCACCAGCCGGCCGTCGGGGGCCGTCTACTCTTGCGTCATGTCGCGCCCGCATCTTGCCGCCGTCGTCGAGGACGCCTGGAACGCCGGACTGGCAGCAGTCCTGAGGCGGCGTGGCTGGTCCACCCGGATCCTCGTCTACACCGGGTACGGCTCGGTGACCTCACTCCACGTCCTCGGCCGGGTGCTGCTGGCGCGCCGGGAGGACGATGACCGGGACGCCGAGGAGACCCAGCGCGGGTGGCGGGCGTTCGTCACCGCTCAGGTCGCCGGAGTGCCGGTGACCGTCACCGTCGGCGACCGGGAGCTCCGGGCGACCACCGATCGCGGCGGGTATCTCGATGTCGTCGTGGATGATCATGGCCTGGATCCCGGTTGGCACCAGGTGCGGATCGAGGCCGACGGAGGCGCGGAGACCGGATCGGTGCTAGTGGTCACGTCAGAGCCGACCATCGGTCTGATCAGTGACATCGACGACACGGTGATCAGCACCTCCCTGCCGCGCCCACTGCTGGCGGCCTGGAACACCTTCGTACTCAGTGAGAGCGCCCGCAGGCCCGTTCCGGGCATGGCCGAGCTGTATCAGCAATTGCTGGACGGACATCCGCAAGCGCCCACCTGCTATGTGTCCACCGGCGCGTGGAACACCGCGCCGACACTGGCCCGCTTCCTGCGGCGGCACGGCTTCCCCGACGGCCCGCTACTGCTGACCGACTGGGGTCCGACCAACACCGGTTGGTTCCGCAGCGGCCGGGAACACAAATGGGCGTGTCTGCGCAGGCTGGTCGAGGAGCTTCCCAACGTCACCTGGATCCTGGTCGGTGACGACGGACAGAACGATCCGGTCATCTACGGCGGCTTCGCCCAGGAACACACAGACAAGGTGCTGGCGATCGGCTTGCGACAGCTGACGCCCACCGAGCAGGTGCTGTCCCATGGTCTGCCAGGGCCCAACCCGGGGCGAGGCGGCCCGCGGCATCGTGACCGGTCGCAGATCCCGGTCTACCAGGCACCGGACGGATATGGCCTGCTGCCGCAGTTGCGGTCCGCGGTCGAGCTGAACGGCCGGGCCGGGTGAGCGGCGCCGAGCGCCGGGTGGCGGTGGTTCTGAACCCGGCCAAGATCAGCGAAGAACTCACCGGTCTGGTCAAGGAACGGGCGGAGCAACTGGGCTGGGCCGAACCGCTGTGGCTGGAGACCAGTGAGGACGATCCCGGCCGGGGGATGGCCGAACAGGCAGTCGAGGAGGGAGTCGACCGGGTGCTGGCGGCGGGCGGGGACGGCACCGTACGCGCTGTTGCCTCCGGGCTCGCAGGTTCCGACGTGTCGTTGGGCATCATTCCGGCCGGGACCGCCAACCTGCTGGCGCGCAACCTCGGCATTCCCCTGACCGAACCGGATGCCGTCGACGTGGCTCTCGGATCGACGATGCGCAGTCTCGACGTGGTCAAGATCACCACCGACGACAACGAGCCCGACCGATTCGCTGTGATGGCCGGCATCGGGCTGGACGCAGCCATCATGAACAGCAGCGACTCGTCACTGAAGGGATTGAAGGACAAGGCCGGCTCGGTGGCGTACGTGGTCGCCACGGCACGGGAACTCGGCCGGAAACCACGGGTGATGCGGATCACCGTCGACGACGGCCCGACTCTGCGTCGGCGGGCGATGCTCTGCCTGGTCGGCAATGTCGGAGCGATCCAGGGACAGGTCGAGCTGATCCCGGACGCCAAACCGGATGACGGGTTGCTCGACGTCGTGGTGGCCAGCCCGACGAGGTTCCGCCATTGGCTCGGCATCCTCCTCAGGCTGGTGACCAGAAAGGGTCAACCGGGGGACCGGGTCGATCAACTCGTGGGCAAACGGGTCGAGGTCGTGCTGGAGGAACCCGACGAGTACGAACTGGACGGCGACTCGATGGGCAGCTGCCAGCGCATGGTCGCCGAGATCGAGCCGGGTGCCCTCAAGGTGTGTGTCGTCAGGGAGGCCGCCGACTAGAATCGCGCCGTGCCGGAAGCCAACAGCCGTTCGAACAAGATCATGCCGAGCATCCTGTCGGCCGACTTCGCCAATCTGCAACGCGACATCGAGAAGGTTCCCGGTGCCGACGCCCTGCATGTCGATGTGATGGACAACCACTTCGTTCCCAACTTGACGCTCGGGTTGCCCGTGGTCGAGTCGATCCGCAAGATCACCGACAAGTTCCTCGACATCCATCTGATGATCGACGAACCCGATGTCTGGGCACCGGGATACGCCGAGGCGGGCGTGGAATCGGTCACCTTCCACCTGGAGGCTGCAAAGGCACCGGTCCGGCTGGCCCGCGAGATCCGCGCCAAGGGGGCCCGGGTGGGGATGGCGCTGAAGCCGGCGACGCCGATCGAGCCGTACGCAGAGCTTCTCGGTGAGGTCGACATGATCCTGGTCATGACCGTCGAGCCGGGTTTCGGTGGGCAGAAGTTCCTCGACCTCACCCTGCCCAAGATCGCCAGGGCCCGGGAGTTGATCAACAAGACCGGCACCGACATCTGGCTGCAGGTCGACGGGGGAGTCTCCGCCGACACGATCGCTCGCTGCGCCGACGCCGGAGCGGATGCCTTCGTCGCGGGTTCTGCGGTGTTCGGCGTCGACGACCCGGATGCGATGGTCGCCTCCCTGCGACAGACCGCCGACTCCCGCACCAGCTAATGCATCCCGCACCCTGTGTACAGGGTGCGGGATGCAGCAGGTGGTGCGGCAATGGGGTACGGCAAGAGGGGTACGGCTATTGCTGGCGGCGACGCCGCAGGTAGCGCTCGAACTCGGCGGCGATGGCGTCACCGCTCGCCTCGGGCAGATCGCTCTCATCCCGCTGATGTTCCAGGGCCTCGACGTATTCGGCGACCTCGGTGTCGTCGGCCGCCAGTTCGTTGACACCGCGCTCCCACGCCCGTGCCAGCTCCGGAAGGTCACCCAGGTCGAGGGAAAGGTCCAGCAGGTCCTCCAGCCGGTTCAGCAGGGCCAGGGTGCCCTTCGGCGACGGGGGCGACGACACGTAGTGCGGGATCGCCGCCCAGAGGCTGACGGTCTGGATGTCGGCCTTGTCCAGCTGGTCGTTGAGGATGCCGAGGATGCCGGTCGGACCCTCGTACGTCGACGGCTCGAGTCCGAGTTCCTCAGCCACCGCCCGGTCTCCGGAATTGGCCGACACCGGGATCGGCCGGGTGTGCGGGTGATCGGCGAGCAGGGCGCCGATCAGATAGACCCGCTTGGCGCCCGCCGAGCGCAGCGCCGAGGTCAAGAGCTGACAGAACTGCCGCCAGCGGAAGTTGGGCTCCAACCCCTGGACGATGACGATGTCCTGGTCGTTCGGCAGTTTCCCGACCCGGATCTCGGTGGTCGGCCAGGCTATGCGGCGGGTCTCGCCGCTGCCCCGGACCTCGGGCCGGTTCACCTGGTAGTCGTAGAAGTCGTCGGGATTGAGCGAGAACGCCTGTTTGGTGTTGTAGGTGTCGGCGAGATGTTCGACGGCCTGGGATGCAGCGCTGCCGGCGTCGTTCCAGCCGCCGAAGGCAACGAACACCACCGGGTCGACCAGACCTCGCAAGCCGCTGATCTGTGCAGATTCGTCCGCCATAGTGCCTCCAGCGTAGTCCTCCGCACTGCAACCGCCGCGTAGCCCGACGGTTGCGGGAGGCGCGGTCAGGACGGGTTGTACCCCAAATTCGGGCTCAACCACTTCTCGGCCTCGGGCACCGTCCAGCCCTTACGGTCGGCGTAGTCGGCGACCTGGTCCTTCCCGATCCGCCCGACCACGAAATACTGCGACTGCGGGTGGCTGAAGTACCAGCCGCTGACCGAGGCGCCCGGCCACATCGCCATCGAGTCGGTGAGCTTGATCCCGACATGCGCCTCGACGTCCAGCAGCCCCCACAGGGTCTGCTTCTCGGTGTGTTCCGGACAGGCCGGGTATCCCGGCGCCGGCCGGATGCCGGCGTACCGCTCCTTGATCAGGTCGGCGTTGGTGAGCTTCTCGTCCGGGACGTATCCCCAGAACTCGGTGCGGACCCGCTGGTGCATCCGTTCCGCGAACGCCTCGGCCAGCCGGTCGGCCAGCGATTCCAGCAGGATGGCGCTGTAGTCGTCCAGGGCCGCCTTGAATTCGGCGATCTTGGTCTCGATACCGATCCCGGCGGTCACGGCGAACCCGCCGACGTAGTCGGCCAGACCGGTTTCCTTGGGTGCGACATAGTCGGCCAACGACCGGTGCGGTACGCCCGGCCGATGCTCGGTCTGTTGCCGCAGCTGATGCAGGGTGGTCCGTACGTCCTGCCGTCGTTCGTCGAGGTAGACCTCGATGTCGTCGCCGACGGCGTTCGCCGGGAACAACCCGATCACGGCCGAGGCGGTCAGCCAGCGTTCCTCGATGATCTTGTCCAGCATCTGGTTCGCGTCGTCCCAGAGCCTGCGTGCGGCATCGCCGGTCGTCGGGTTGTTCAGGATGTCGGGGAATCGTCCCTTCAGCTCCCAGGCGTTGAAGAACGGCTGCCAGTCGATGTACTCGCGCAGCTCCGCCAGCGAATAGCTCTCGAAGGTCTTCACGTATTGCATCGGCTCGGTCGGCGGATGGTAGTCGTCGGTGTGCCCGTCCCGAGCCTGCTGCAGCAGCAGCCGTGGCCGGGGCGGGTGATAATCCGACCAGTCGATCGGCGTACGGTCGGCGCGGGCTGCCTCGATCGGCAGTACGGCCCGGTCGTCGCTGCGGCCGGCGTGGCGTTTCCGCAGCGCGTCGTAGTCGGTCCTGAGGTCTGCCAGCAGGGCAGGGCGCCGCTCGTCGGACAGCAGGTTGGCCACCACCGGGACGGACCGGGACGCGTCCTTCACCCAGACGACCGGGCCGTGATAGGCCGGGTCGACCTTGACCGCGGTGTGCGCCCGCGAGGTAGTGGCGCCACCGATCAACAACGGAATGTCAAGTCCCTGACGTTCCATCTCGCTGGCGAAGTTGACCATCTCGTCCAGCGACGGGGTGATCAGTCCGGACAGCCCGATGATGTCGGCGTTGTGCTCCTTGGCGGCGTCGAGGATCTTCTGCGCCGGCACCATCACGCCGAGATCGATCACCTCATAGTTGTTGCACTGCAACACGACGCCGACGATGTTCTTGCCGATGTCGTGCACATCACCCTTCACCGTCGCCATCACCACGGTCCCGTTGGTTCCGGTCTCGCCGTCAGTCTTCTCGGCCTCGATGAACGGGATCAGGTACGCGACAGCCTTCTTCATCACCCGCGCCGATTTGACCACCTGGGGAAGGAACATCTTCCCGGAGCCGAACAACTCGCCGACGACGTTCATGCCGTCCATCAGTGGGCCCTCGATCACCTCCAGCGGCCGGCCGCCGCGGGCGGCGATCTCGAGGCGGAGTTCCTCGGTGTCGGCCTCGGCGTAGCTGTCGATGCCCTTCACGAGTGCATGGGTGATCCGTTCGCTGACAGGCAGCGATCGCCACTCCTCGTTGACGACCTCGCGCTGCTGATCACTGCCGGCGAACTCGCCGGCGACCTCCAGCAGTCGGTCGGCCGCGTCCGGACGACGGTTGAGGATCACGTCCTCGATCCGTTCGCGGAGCTTCGGATCGATCTCGTCGTAGACGGCTAGCGAGCCGGCATTGACGATCCCCATCGTCAGGCCGGCCCTGATCGCGTGGTACAGGAAGACGGCGTGGATCGCCTCCCGGACCGCGTTGTTGCCGCGGAAGGAGAAGGACACGTTGGAGATGCCGCCGCTGGTCTTCGCGCCCGGAAGGTTCTCCTTGATCCACCGGACACCCTCGATGAAGTCGATGCCGTAGGTGGCGTGTTCCTCGATGCCGGTGGCGACCGCGAACGCGTTGGGGTCGAAGATGATGTCGGTCGGATCGAAGCCGACCTTCTGGGTGAGGATGTCGTACGCCCGTCGGCAGATCTGCTTGCGGCGTTGGAGATTGTCCGCCTGACCCTGCTCGTCGAAGGCCATCACCACTACCGCGGCCCCGTACTTGCGACACAGCCGGGCGTGTTCGACGAACGGCTCCTCGCCCTCCTTGAGCGAGATCGAATTGACGATCGACTTGCCCTGGACGTTCTTCAGGCCCTCCTCGATCACCTCCCACTTGGAGGAGTCGACCATGATCGGCACGCGGCTGATGTCGGGTTCACTGCTGATCAAGCGCAGGAACCGCTGCATCGCGGCCTTGCCGTCGATCATGCCCTCGTCCATGTTGACGTCGATCACCTGGGCGCCGCTCTCCACCTGCTGCCGGGCGACCTCGAGGGCGGTGTTGTAGTCACCGGTCCTGATCAACTTCCGGAACCGGGCGGAGCCGGTGATGTTGGTCCGTTCACCCACGTTGACGAACAGCGAGTCGTCGTCGACGGTCAGCGGTTCCAATCCGGACAGCCGGAGTGCCGGCGTGATCTTCGAGGGAACCCGCGGGGCGACCCCGTCGACGGCCTTGGCCAGGGCGGCTATGTGGTCGGGCGTTGTCCCGCAGCATCCGCCGACCATGTTCACGAAGCCGGACCGGGCGAAATCGCCGACCGGACCGGCGGTGTCCTCGGGCCCTTCGTCGTACTCGCCGAAGGCGTTCGGCAGCCCGGCGTTCGGATAGGCGTGGGTGAAGCAGTCGGCGACCCGGGACAGTTCGGCCACATACGGGCGCATCTCCGCGCCGCCCAGCGAACAGTTCAGCCCGACGATCAGCGGACGGGCATGACTGACCGAGTTCCAGAACGCCTCGGTCACCTGACCGGTCAAGGTCCGGCCGGAGGCGTCGGTGATCGTTCCGGAGATGATCACCGGCCAGCGGCGGCCGTACTCCTCGAAGAGCGTCTCGACGGCGAAGATCGCCGCCTTGGCGTTCAGGGTGTCGAAGATCGTTTCGATCTGCAGGATGTCGGCTCCGCCGTCCACCAGTCCGCGGCACTGCTCCAGGTAGGCGGCGACAATGGTGTCGAAGTCGATGTTCCGGGCGCCGGGATCATTGACGTCGGGGGAGATGGATGCGGTCCGGTTCAGCGGCCCCAGCGCGCCGGCGACGTACCGCGGCCGGTCCGGGGTGGTGGCCGTGACGGCATCGCAGGCCGTGCGGGCAAGTCGGGCGGCCTCGACATTGATCTCGTAGGCCAATTCCTCCATGCCGTAGTCGGACAACGAGATCCGCTGGGCGTTGAAGGTGTCGGTCTCGACGATGTCGGCTCCGGCCTCGAGGTAGGCCCGGTGGATGTCGGTGACGATGTCGGGCTGGGTCAGCACCAACAGGTCGTTGTTCCCCTGAACGTCCCGGGGCCAGTCGGCGAACCGCTCACCCCGGTAATCCTGTTCGGTCAGCTTGTGCCGCTGCACCATGGTGCCCATCGCGCCGTCCAGAACCAAGATCCGCTGCTGCAGGGCGGCGGTCAGTTCGGTGGTCGCGTCGGGGCGAAGGTCAGCGCGGTCGGCCACGAATACCTCGTTCAGGGTGGGGACACAGGGAACCTCCAGCATAGGACTGCTCCGGCGTAGCTCCCGGGGGTTTCCCAGTCTCCGGCGTGGGCGCACTGCTGCGCCGGGTCCACCCGAAGGTCGGATGCCGGTCCGACGGGCGATCTTTGCGACAATGGGCCAGCCATGAGCGATCCAGTACCTGAGCCCAGTTTCTCCGCGCCGACCGCCGGCACCGCGACCGCCGGCGGACTCGCCGCCACCCTCTGGGACTTCGACGGCACGCTGGCCGACACCGAACCGATCTGGATCGCCGCGGAGTACGAACTGATCCCCAAACTCGGTGGGGAGTGGAACGATCACCACGCCCACCAACTGGTCGGCAACGCGCTGATCGACTCCGGTGCCTACATCGCCAAGGTGATCGGCCGGGACGACCTGTCGCCGGCCTGGATCGTGGAGCAGTTGCTGCAGCAGGTCGTCGACTACTGCCGCACCAATCCCATCCCGTGGCGGCCGGGTGCCCGAGAGTTGCTCGAGTCGCTGCGCCGGGCCGGTATTCCCAGTGCCCTGGTCTCGGCCTCCTATCGCGAGCTGCTCGATGTGATCATCGGCCGGCTTCCGGAAGGCTCGTTCACGGCGTCGGTGGCCGGTGACGAGGTGATCAACGGCAAACCCGATCCCGAGCCGTACCTGTTGGCCTGCCGGAAGCTGGGGGTGCGCCCACAGGACTGTGTGGTCTTCGAGGACAGCCCGCCCGGGGCCCGGTCCGGTGGTGATGCCGGCGCGATGGTCGTGGTGATCGAGAACGTCGTCCCGGTGCCCCATGCGCCCAACCAGGTGCGGGTCTCCTCCCTGGAGGAACTTGACGCCGCGACGGTCGCGGGTCTTCTGCAACGCAGAGTGGGTTGATCACCACGGTGGCGATGCCGAGGAAGCTCCGATCGATGCGTTCGGCGAAGCTGATCACCCTGCGGATCATCCCGGTGATCATGGTGCTGGCGATGATCAGCGGATGCAGCGGTTCTGCGCCCGATCCCGGGCCGACGCCGTCGACCAGCCCGAGCCCGGAACGTCCGTTCACGGTGATGACCACCGACCGGATCAGAACCGCCGATCCCGCGGCGGTTGCCGACACCGGCTCGACGATGCTGACCCAGAACGTCTTCCAACGGCTGATGACGATCGACCCGACCCAACCGCAGTGGCTCAAACCCGACGCCGCCCAGGACTGCAGCTATCCGACCCGGACGGTCTATGAGTGCGTGCTCCGGCCCGACCTGAAGTTCAGCAACGGCGATCCGATGACCTCCGCCGACGTGAAGTTCAGCATCCAGCGGGCCCTGCGTTTGGACGTAGGTGGGTCGTCGGCCTCGCTGATGGGTTCGCTGCGGCGCGTCGAGACACCGGATGCCCAGACCGTACGCTTCGTACTGAGCCGGTACGACACCCAGTTCTCCCGCGCGCTGGCCTCGCCGGCTGCGTCCATCGTCGATTCCAAGGTCTACAACCCCGACCGGATCCAGGGTCCGGACAAACCGATCGTCGGATCGGGGCCGTTCCGGGTGGTCAGATTCGACAAGGACGAGCTTGAGCTGGGCAAATTCCTCGACTACAAGGGGTACGCCGCCGCGGAGGTCGGCAACGTCGTGATCCGGACCATGCCGGATTCGGCCAGCATCGAAGAGGCGATGAGCAAGCACGAGACCGACGTCGTCTGGCGTGGCCTGAGTTCGGCCGCGCAGCAGCGGTTGCAGGCGCAGCTGAGTGTCTCGAAGGACCAGGTCAGCAAGGCCGGCTTCGGTCAGCTCATCCTCCCCGGGGGTCGGGTCGAGCAACTGCTGTGGAATCCCGACTCCCGGCATCGTGACTCCACCGCGCTACGGGACGCGATCGCCGCGGCTCTGCAGGAGGACCGCACCCTGGATTCGGTGGTGCCGGCCGGTGTCCCCGGCCATCGGGCGTCATTCCCGCTGGGCGGCAGGGCCGACATCAAGATCACCTGGGACAACCGGATCCAGCTCACCCTCGGCTACGACCCGACCGCACCCAACAGCCTGGACCTGGCCACCCAGATCCGGACCAGGCTGGAGGACACCGGCGGGATGAGCGTTCTGCTGCGCCCGGACGACCCGCGAGCCGATCTGCAACTGGTCGACCGCAAAGCGTGGGTGCCGACCGGCGTCGCCTGGCTCCAGCCGGTGATCGACGATCCGATGAAGGGGCAGCAGAGCGAGATCGCCTCAGGTCTTGAGAAGGCCCGGGAGGCCGGTGTCGGCTCGCCGCAGCTGTCCGGCGCGTTGGCCGAACTGCAACACGCCGCGGCCGAGGAGAAGATCGTGTTGCCGCTTTCGCAGTCCTCGGAGTACGTCTACCTCGGACCGCGGACCAAGGCGACGAGCGACGGATTCGGGCCGGGTTGGCAGCTCGGCCTGTGGGGCTTCAGGATCGACCGATGAGCACCTGGGATGACCCGACGGCTGAGCGGCGGCCGACCGATCCGCCGACCGATCCGGCGACTGATCCGGCGGTCTATGCCGGCGTCCGGACCGGACCGCTGCGGGTGGGCGAACGGGTGACGCTGACCGATCCGAAGGGCCGCCGGCATTCGGTCCTGCTGTCGAGCGGCCAACGGTTCCACACGGCCAAGGGAGCGATCGCCCACGACGACCTGATCGGCGGGCCGGAGGGTGTCGTGGTCACCTCGGCCGGCGGCGTACCTTACCTGGCACTGCGTCCGCTGCTCGGCGAGTTCACCACCGGCATGCCGCGCGGCGCCCAGGTCGTCTATCCCAAGGACGCCGCGCAGATCGTGGTCGGAGCTGACATCTTCCCTGGTGCCAGGGTGCTTGAGGCAGGTGCCGGATCCGGCGCGCTGAGCCTGGCGTTGTTGCGGGCCATCGGCCCGACCGGGCGGCTGACGTCGTACGAGCGCCGCGAGGACTTCGCGGCGATCGCGGCGAAGAACGTGCGCAACTTCCTGGGCACCGAACATCCGGCCTGGGATCTGCGGATCGGCGATCTGGCGGTGGCGCTCGGCGCCGGCGAGGACGCCGACCCCAGGGCTCCGGCCGAGGTGGACCGGGTGGTGCTGGACATGCTGGCACCCTGGGAATGCGTGGACGTGATCGCCGAACGGCTCGTGCCGGGCGGAGTGATCTGTTGTTACATCGCCACCACCACCCAGCTCGGACGGATCACCGAGACCCTCCGGGTGCACGGCGGCTTCACCGAGCCCAAGGCGAACGAATCGATGGTCCGTGGCTGGCATGTCGAGGGCCTGGCGATCCGGCCGTCGCACCAGATGGTCGGCCACACCGGCTTCCTACTCACCGCCCGCCGGCTCGCCCCCGGAGTGGTCGCGCCGGCCAGAAAGCGACGACCCGCGCCTGGTGCCTACGGCGAGGATTACACCGGTCCGCGCCGTCGGGACACCGCGTCCGACGGAACCGAACCGTAACAATTAAGGCGTCTCAGTCGTTCGGAATCTGGCCTTGTCTGTCCCCGCCCGCGGGTACTGTTTCGGCATGGAGGTGTCCATATGACTGAAACGCCGGAACGCCGCAACAGGCCGGACCAGGACTTCAGCGGGCACGAGACCGAGCACAACAAAGATGTTTTGCTGAACCGGATCGGGCAACTGAACGACGAACTGAACCGGTTGCGGGACAGGATCTCGTCCCACCCACATGATCTTGCGATGCTCGAGCGCCGGCTTGCCGACGCCCGGGCCGATGTGCGCGCCGCCTCGGCCAACAACGAGCGGCTCGCCACGACGCTGCGCGAGGCTCGGGAGCAGATCATCTCGTTGAAAGCCGAGGTCGACCGGTTGGCCCAACCACCGGCGAGCTTCGGAGTGTTCCTCGGTCCCGTTGACGACGCCACTGCCGACATCTGGACCGCCGGCCGCAAGATGCGGGTCAGCGTGAGCCCGGAGGTCATCGACAGGTTGGAACCGGGCCGTGAGGTGATCCTCAACGAGGCGCTGAACGTGGTCGGTGTGCTGGACTTCGACGAGGTCGGCGAGGTGGTCAGCCTCAAGGAACTGATGGCTGACGGCGAGCGTGCCTTGATCGTCGGGCACGGTGACGAGGAGAGCGTCGTACGGCTGGCTGATCAGCTCCGTGACGAACGGCTGCGGGCCGGTGATTCGCTGTTGGTCGACCGCCGGGTTCATTTCGCCTACGAGCGGGTTCCGAAGCTGGACGTCGAGGAGCTGGTCCTCGAAGAGGTGCCGGACATCGGCTATGAGGAGATCGGTGGTCTGACCGGCCAGATCGAGGCCATCCGGGATGCTGTCGAACTGCCCTTCCTCCACGGGGATCTCTTCGCCGAGCACTACCTGAAGGCGCCGAAGGGCATCCTGCTCTACGGCCCGCCCGGTTGTGGCAAGACCATGATCGCCAAGGCGGTGGCGAACTCGCTGGCCAAGAAGGTGACCGAGCGGACCGGCCGCGAGGGACGCAGCTTCTTCCTCAACATCAAGGGTCCGGAGCTGCTGAACAAGTACGTCGGCGAGACCGAACGGCACATCCGGCTGGTGTTCCAGCGGGCACGGGAGAAGGCCACCGACGGTATGCCGGTGATCGTCTTCTTCGACGAGATGGATTCGCTGTTCCGGACCCGTGGCACCGGCGTGTCCTCCGATGTGGAGAACACGATCGTGCCGCAGCTGTTGAGCGAGATCGATGGTGTCGAGGGTCTGGAGAACGTGATCATCATCGGCGCCTCGAACCGTGAGGACATGATCGATCCCGCCATCCTGCGGCCGGGCCGGCTGGACGTGAAGATCAAGATCGAACGCCCGGACGCCGAGGCGGCCCGGGACATCTTCAGCAAGTACCTGACCGCCGTTCTGCCGTTGCACGAGGAGGATCTGCGGGAGTTCGGCGGCGACCGTCAGCGTACCGTCGAGGCGATGATCGAGCGGACCGTCGCCAGGATGTACGACGACTCCGAGGAGAACCAGTTCCTCGAGGTCACCTACGCCGGCGGGGACAAGGAGATCTTGTACTTCAAGGATTTCAACTCCGGCGCGATGATCCAGAACATCGTCGACCGGGCGAAGAAGATGGCGATCAAGGAGTTCCTCGACACCGGGTCGAAGGGCCTGCGGATCGGTCACCTGATGCAGGCGATCGTCGACGAGTTCGCCGAGAACGAGGATCTGCCCAACACCACCAACCCGGACGACTGGGCCAAGATCAGCGGCAAGAAGGGCGAGCGGATCGTCTTCATCCGTACGCTGATCTCCTCCAACAAGGGCACCCAGCCCGGCCGCTCGATCGACACCGTGTCGAACACCGGCCAGTACCTCTGAGCAGCAGCTCCGGGCGGCGTCGGCCGACCATCCGCTTCCGATTCGACGACCGGTCCGAGCCCACGGGCCGGTCGTCGATTTCGTAACACGTGGCATCATTCGGCCGCCGCCATGCACTTCGGCAGTCGAATTGGTCCCACGTGTTACCGATTCGACGAGGTTCTGCGTGGACGTCCTCCGGCATGGGATGCGGTTCTGTTGGGACGCCCTGCTGCGTCGAATTGGTAACACGTGCCACCAAATCCGCCCGTTCGCTGGCCATGGCGCCCGAATTCGTGCCGCGTGTTACCAATTCGGCGGCGGCCGGGGATGTGTGCCGGCCGCGTCCAGGGGACGTGGGTCGGGACCAGAGTCCGTGGTGCGGGCCGAACTTCAGGACCGTGCTGGAGGGCCGTACGTGGGGGCCGGCTCGCAGTCGGCCCAGTGATCAGGAACTCTCGGATTGAGCGTGGCGGGGGATCTCGAGAACGAAGCCACCCGGGTGCTCCTCCGCGGGCGGCTCGTACCGGGCCTCGCCACCGTGCAGCCGGCTGACCTCCTGCACGACGTACAGACCCAGTCCGGCACCGCCCGCCCGGGTCCCGGCGACGAAGCGATCGAACAACCGGTCGCGGATCTCCTGATCGACGCCGGGACCGGAGTCGCTGACCTTGATGATCACTCGATCAGGATCTGCGGGCGCGATCCGTCCCTCGACCAACACGGGCGGCCTGCCGTGGCGCAGGGCGTTGCCGATCAGGTTGTCCACCGCCTGCCCGATGCGTACCGGGTCCACAGTGAGATCCGCGTCGAGATCACCGGAAACCCTGACGTCGGCTGCCGGTGCAGCGATCCGGGCCCGGTCGGCAGCACCGTGCAGGACCGATGCGAGGGTGGTCGGCGAGGGCCGCAGGGTCAGACTGCCGGCGTCGATCCGCGAGGCGGTCAACAGGTCCGAGGAAAGGTTCTGCAGCCGCCGGGTGCTGGTGCGCACCTCGGTCAGCAGTCGCGTCCGTTCCTTCTCCGACAACTGATCGTCGCCCAACACACTCTCCACAGTGGCGTCGATCACCGCGGTCGGCGTACCCAGTTCGTGTCCGGTCACGGCCAGCAGCCGGAGCTGCTGCTCCAGCACCCGCTCCCGGCCCTCCTCGGCCAGGCGCCGTTCGGTCTGATCGCGGGTCACCTTGGCGAAGCCGACATGCTTGCCCGCGTCGTCGAACACCGCGGTGATCACCACGCTCGCCCAGAACCGTCCGCCATCCTTCCGGATCCGCCAACCCTCCTCGGCGTAACTGCCGCGCTGCAGGGCGATCCGCAACTCGTCCTCGGGATGCCTGATGCGTTGCTGCTGCTCGGGATAGAAGACCCGGAAGTGCTTCCCGACGATCTCCTCCGCGCGATAGCCCTTGATCCGCTGCGCGCCGGCGTTCCAGCTGATCACCCGGCCTTCGGTGTCCAGCATGAAGATGGCGTACTCCTGGACGGCGCTGACCAACAGCCGGAAGCGTTCCTCACTGCGCCGGAAGCGGTCCTCGGCGGCGCGTTGGGCGGTGATGTCCTGGACCTGGAGGAACGCGAACAGCGGTACGCCCTCGGAGTCGTGCACCGGTGCCAAGGTCGCCCGGGCGATCTGCGGCGTGCTGTAGCCGGCCACCTGGTGCTCGAACGCGAACGAATCCTCGCCACGCTTGATCGACTCGAGCGCCTCGTCGAACTGCGCACCCCGGCCGCTGGTCAACCGTCCGTAGTCCACCCCGACGAGCTCGTGCGGCTGGGCAAGGAACAGTGAGGCCAGCGCGCGGTTGGCCCGGACAACGGTCCCATTCAGCGTCAGGGTCGCCATGCCGATCGCGGCAACGTCGAAGATGTCACGGAAGCGGCCGAGGTGGTCGGCGAGGATCTGTTGGTCCTGCTCGTTGCGCTCAGTTCGAGGAGTCACCGCCGCCAGGGGCGGCGTCCTGGGCCGGGCAGGGACACCCACAACCTCCGCCAGCCGTTCCGGTATCCGCTCGATCGGGTGGGACTTGGCGATGAAGTCGGCAGCCCCCAGCTCGCGGGCCACCTCCGCCAACGACGGTTCCTCGAAACCGGTGTACATCACGACCCGGCTGCCCGGGGACACCTCGAGGATGCCAGGAAGCGCCTCCAGACCGTCCATCGCGGGCATCGACGTGTCCAGCAGCACAAGATCGGGTTGGTGCTGGTAGGCCAGCCCGATCGCCTCGGTGCCGTCGCGGCCCTCGCCGACGACATCGAACAGGCCCGATCGTTCGAGTCGCGACGTGACCAACCGTCGCAGCTGGTCGGAATCGTCAACGATCACAACCGTTGGCCGGCCGGCTACCACGTGGTTCTCTCCCTGGTCGTGACGAGCCCAACGGCCCCGCGGGTGTGGTCGGATTGGCCACGCTCGGCGACAGTACCCACCCCGCGGTGTTCTAGTCGCTCCGCCCGCTGCTCGTCGAGATTATGCATATCCATTCGGAGTGCTGCATAATCATGCGTATGTCCAAGGTGCTCAGCTCTCTCCCGGTCGGCCAACGGGTCGGCATCGCGTTCTCCGGCGGTCTCGACACATCGGTCGCCGTTGCCTGGATGCGTGACAAGGGCGCGATCCCGTGCACCTACACCGCCGATCTGGGACAGTACGACGAGCACGACATCGCCTCCGTCCCCGGGCGCGCCGCACAGTACGGCGCCGAACTCTCCCGGCTGGTCGACTGCAAGACGCAGTTGGTGGAGGAGGGCCTGGCGGCGATCGCCTGCGGCGCCTTCCACATCCGCTCGGGCGGGCGTACCTACTTCAACACCACACCGCTGGGTCGGGCGGTGACCGGCACCCTGCTGGTCCGAGCCATGGCCGAGGACTCGGTGTCGATCTGGGGCGACGGCTCCACGTTCAAGGGCAACGACATCGAACGCTTCTATCGATACGGCCTGTTGGCCAACCCCGGCCTGCGGATCTACAAGCCGTGGCTGGACGCCGACTTCGTCGCCGAACTCGGCGGCAGGAAAGAGATGTCGGAATGGCTGCTGTCCCACGGACTGCCGTACCGGGACAGCACCGAGAAGGCGTACTCCACCGATGCCAACATCCTCGGCGCGACCCATGAGGCCAAGCAGTTGGAGCATCTGGACGCCTCGATCGAGATCGTCGAGCCGATCATGGGCGTCAAGTACTGGGACGATTCGGTGGTGATCGACACCGAGGATGTGGAGATCAGCTTCGAGGGCGGCCGCCCGACGACGATCAACGGCAAGTCCTACACCGACATCGTCGACCTGTTCAGTGAGGCGAACGCGATCGGCGGCCGGCACGGCCTGGGCATGTCCGACCAGATCGAGAACCGGATCATCGAGGCCAAGTCGCGGGGCATCTACGAAGCTCCGGGCATGGCGCTGCTGCACATCGCCTACGAGCGGTTGATCAATGCGATCCACAACGAGGACACGGTCGCGTCCTATCACAACGAGGGCCGCAAGCTCGGCCGGCTGCTCTACGAGGGCCGCTGGTTCGATCCGCAGTCCCTGATGATCAGGGACGGGCTGCTGCGCTGGGTCGCTTCGGCGGTGACCGGCACGGTGACCCTGCGGCTGAGGCGGGGTGAGGATTACTCGGTGCTGGACACCACAGGCCCGGAGTTCTCCTACCACCCGGACAAGTTGTCGATGGAGCGGACCGAGGACGCGGCCTTCGGCCCGACCGATCGGATCGGCCAGCTGACCATGCGCAACCTCGACATCGCCGACACCCGGACCAAGCTGGAGTTCTATGCCGGCCGCGGCTCGCTGCCGGAACGGGAGTCAAGACTCGTCGGAGCGCTCGAACCCGGCGGCGCCGAGGCGATCTCGTCCAACCCGGCAGCCGAGGAAGAGGACCTGCTGGACCGCGCCGCCATCGAGTCCGGCGTCGACTGACCCCAAAACGTGAACATCGGCCGTCCGGACGACCGCCGGTGACGCCCCGAGGGCTCTCGGCACGTTCTGGACGGCAGGAATGCACGGCACGCGCCGTCATCCGCCGACACGCCGAGGCCGGATGGGGCCGACGGCGGGCCGGGCTGGGATAGCGTGCGAACATCTGTTCGGATCGCGTCGTCAGGAGGTCGCGTGCGTGTCCTGGGCATCGACCCCGGGCTGACCCGGTGCGGTTTCGGTGTCGTCGACGGGTCCGTCGGCCGGAATCCTGCCCTGGTTGCGGTGGATGTGGTCCGCACCGACACCACCCTCGAGGTCGCTCAGCGACTGCTGAGGCTGGAGACCGCCTTCGAGCACTGGGTCACTGAACACCAGCCCGACGTCATCGCCGTGGAGCGGGTGTTCTCCCAGCACAACGTGCAGACCGTGATGGGCACCGCCCAGGCGGCCGGCGTCGCGATGTTGGTCGCCGCCAGGCACCAGCTGCCGGTGGCGCTGCACACGCCGAGCGAGGTCAAGGCGGCCATCACCGGGTCCGGGCGCGCCGACAAGGCCCAGGTCGGCGCGATGGTGACCCGCATTCTGCGGCTGGAGACCACGCCGAAACCCGCGGACGCGGCCGACGCTCTCGCCCTGGCGATCTGTCACCTCTGGCGCGGTGCGGCCTCCGATCGGATCACTCGCGCCGCGGACGGCGCCGCACGGCTCGCATCCCGGCAGCGTGCGGCGTACGCCCAGGCCCGCAAGCAGACCTCACAAGCCGACGGAACGAGGAGAACGCACGCGTGATCGCGCAACTGACCGGGACCGTCAGCGCGGTCGGGGCCACCTGGGCTGTGATCGACGTCGGAGGAGTCGGGATCAAGACGCTGTGCGGCCCCAACACCACCGCCGAACTGCGGCGCGGTCAGCAGGCAACGCTGTCCACCTCCCTCGTGGTCCGCGAGGATTCGCTCACCCTGTACGGCTTCGGCACCGCCGAGGAGCGCGACTTCTTCGAGCTGCTGATGACGGCGTCCGGGGTCGGCCCGAAACTCGCCCAGGCCGCCCTGGCCGTACTGACGCCCGACGATCTCCGGCAGGCGATCGCCACCGAGAACCTCGTCGCCTTGACCAAGGTCCCGGGTGTCGGCCGGAAGGGTGCCCAGCGGATCGTCATCGAACTGAAGGACAAGGTCAACGCCGTGCTGTCGGAGCAGCCCACGGCCGGCAACGGCCCGACCACGACCCAGTCCGCGGAATGGCGGGAACAGGTCAGCCAGGGTCTGCAGGGACTCGGCTGGTCGGCCAAGGATGCGGAGGCCGCCTGCGACCGGGTCGAGAATCTTGCCGAGGACGACCCGTCGGTCGGCGTCGCGGTGCTGATGCGCGCCGCGCTGCAGACGCTCGCCAAACCGTGACCGGCGATCTGAGATGGGATCGGGAATGATGGGGGCGATGCCTGAACCCGACGACCTCCGCAACGATCCCGGTTTCGAGACCCGCTTCGATCCGGGAATCGATCTTGTCGACCCGCAGGCCGACCCCGGCGAGTCCGCCGCCGAGTCGGCACTGCGGCCGACCCGGTTGGCCGAATTCGAGGGCCAGCGCCGGGTCAGCGACCAGCTCGGGCTGGTGCTCGAGGCCGCCCGGGCGAGGGGAGCGGTGCCCGACCACGTCCTGCTGTCCGGGCCTCCCGGGCTGGGCAAGACGACGTTGGCGGGCATCATCGCTGCCGAGATGGGCGCGCCGCTGCGCATCTCCAGCGGTCCGGCGATCCAGCACGCCGGCGACCTGGCGGCGATCCTGTCCGGGTTGACCGAGGGCGAGGTGTTCTTCCTCGATGAGATCCACCGGATGTCCCGTCCGGCCGAGGAGATGCTCTATCTGGCAATGGAGGACTTCCGGGTCGACGTCGTGGTCGGGAAGGGGCCGGGCGCCACGGCGATCCCGTTGGACATTCCACGGTTCACCCTGGTCGGGGCGACCACCCGAGCCGGCCTGCTGCCCAGCCCGCTGCGCGACCGGTTCGGCTTCACCGCGCAGCTCGACTTCTACGACCCGGCCGACCTGGAACACATCGTGCACCGTTCGGCGGGGCTGATCAGCGCAGAGCTGGATCCGTCCGGGGCCGCTGAGATCGCCGGCCGGTCCCGGGGCACGCCGCGCATCGCCAACCGGTTGTTGCGCCGCGTCCGCGACTACGCCCAGGTGCGTGCCGACGGCCGGATCACCGCTGCGGTCGCTCGGGCCGCCCTGGATCTGTACGAGGTGGACGCGCTGGGGCTTGACCGGCTGGACCGGTCGGTGCTGGAGTCGATCTGCACCAGGTTCGGCGGCGGCCCCGTCGGCCTGGGCACACTGGCGATCTCGGTCGGCGAGGAGACCGAGACGGTGGAGGAGGTGGCCGAGCCGTTCCTGGTCCGGCTGGGCTTCTTGATGCGGACACCCCGCGGCCGGGTGGCTACCGACGCCGGATGGCGGCACCTCGGGCTCACCCCCGCCCGGGCGCCTCTCATCCGGTCCCCGGTAGGGGTAGCGACGTCGAGCCGGACCTGTTCGGTGCCGGCGAGGAGGATGGCTGACCGAGGCGGAAACCCGGCCGGAGCCGCCCGGCGAAGCTGGGTTTCGCTGAGTTCCTGGGTAGAGTACGGCGGTCGGGGCCCGGATGCGGCCTGCCGCCGAACAACGGCGCCTGTGGCGCCGATCGAAGAGGACGTGAAACTCAATGGGATCGTACGGATCGATCGTCTTGATCGTCGTGATGATCATCGCCTTCTACTTCCTGATCATGCGCCCGCAGCGCAAGCGTCAGCAGCAGCAGGTGCAGATGATGAACGCCATCGCGCCGGGTGCGCGGGTGGTGACCACGACCGGTATCTACGCGACGGTGATCGCCGTCGGTGAGAAGCAGATCGTCTTGGAGACCGCACCCGGCAACCGGGTGACGATGCTGAAACAGGCCGTCGGCCGCGTCGTCGGCGAAGGCGAGGAGGACGCGTCGTTGGCCTCTTATCGGGCCGGCAACCCGACTCCCGGCCAGCCTGCCGGCGAGTTCGACCAGGGCATCGGTCAGGGCGAGGACCAGGATGCGGCCGGTCTCGCCAGCGGAATGGCCGGCGGCGCCCCGATCCAGGAGTACACGCCGGGTTCCGGCCCGGACTTCACCCCGCCGGCCGACGAGGAACAAAAGCCCGACCACGAGACTGCACCGTGGCCGCCGTACGGTACGTCGCAGGGTTCGGTGCTCGGGGAGTCCTCCCTCGGCGACCGGGACGAGCAGCGGACCGACCCGAGCCGGCACACCGACCAGAACACCGAGAAGGGGAACGACTCCGACCGCTGAGTCGTTGATTCCCCCGATTCCGACCCGAAGGACCGTCTGACCGTGGCATCCAAGGTCGGCCACCCGCTGCGCACTCTGGTGGCCTGCTTCATCGTCATCGCCGTGTTGTACGGCGTGATGGCGGTGACCAAGAGCTGGACCCCGAGACTCGGCCTCGACCTGAGCGGTGGAACCACGATCACGCTGACCGCGCGGAACATCAGCGGAAAGGGCGGGGTCAGCGCGACCAGCCTCGACCAGGCCCGGACGATCATCCAGCAGCGGGTCGACGGGCTCGGCGTGGGGGAGAGCCAGGTCACCACCGCCGGCGGCAACCAGATCATTGTCAGCGCGCCGAACGTGCAGCGCGATGAACTGATCCAGCAGGTTGGGCAGACCGCGGAGCTGCGGTTCCGTGCCGTCTACGACCAGCAGCAGACCACTCCGACCTCCAAGCCGGGAGACAACTCCAAGGCGGGTTCACCGAGCGACTCCGGCACGGCATCGGCCGAACCTTCGTCGAGTCCGTCGCCGAGGTCGACGGCGACTGCGAAGTCCAAGGGCAACGGACGTCCCGCGCCGGCACTGCCGACCGAGCCGCCGGCACCCGCGGCGCCGTTCCCGACCGACAAGACCAAGGCTGTACCGGCGGACCAGGCGATCAACTGGCAGCCCAGCAGTGACGTGCAGAGCGCATTCGCCAGCTTCACCTGCCCGCGGGACACCGACACCTACACCGATGTCGCCGACAAGCCGCTGTTCGCCTGCGACGAGGCCGGAACCACCAAGTACCTGCTCGGCCCGACGGTCATCTCCGGCAACGAGCTGACCAGCGCCAGCGCCGGCCTGGGGCAGCAGGGATCCATCGGCTGGCAGGTGGACCTCGGCCTCAACGGCAAGGGGGCCAGCCAGTTCCAGAACGTCACCGGTGTGCTGGCCACCCGGCAGAGTCCGCAGAACCAGTTCGCCATCGTGCTGGACGGCACCGTGGTGTCCGCGCCGTACGTCGACAAGGCCATCCCGGGTGGGCAGGCGACCATCAGCGGCGGCGACATGAACCAGCAGCGGGCGCAGAACCTGGCCAACGTGCTGCGCTACGGCCAACTGCCGCTGGCCTTCGAGATCTCCAGCGTGGACACCGTCTCAGCGAGCCTCGGCGGTGAGCAATTGCAGGCCGGCCTGATCGCCGGCGCCGTCGGCATGGCCCTGGTGCTGATCTTCTGCTTCCTCTATTACCGCGGCCTGGGACTGGTGGTCATCGCCTCGCTGGCCGTCGCCTTCGGAACGACATACGCGTCCATGGTGCTGCTCGGTGCGGCCGTCGGCTTCGCGCTCAGCCTCGCCGGCATCGCCGGCGCGATCGTGGCGATCGGTGTCACCGCCGACAGCTTCGTGATCTACTTCGCCCGAATACGCGACGAGGTGGGCGAGGGCCGCACCATCCGGACTGCGGTCGAGACCGGCTGGCGGCGCGCCCGGCAGACCATTCTGGTCGCCGACGCGGTCTCGTTCCTCTCGGCGCTGATCCTGTTCATTGTCGCGATCGGCTCGGTGCGCGGCTTCGCGTTCACCCTCGGGTTGACCACGATCATCGACGTTGTGGTGGTGTTCCTCTTCACCAAGCCGCTGGTCACCCTGCTGTCCCGGACGAAGTTCTTCGGCGGGGGCCACAAGCTGTCCGGACTCGACGCCCGCCATCTCGGCGTCCAGGCGCTGCCGGGCAACCGGCGACGTGTCAGGGCGGCATCGGCCACCGCGGGCCGCTCAACCGGGAGTGATGCGTGATGTCCCGTCTCGGCAACCTCGGCCACGGTCTCTACACCGGTGAGGTGTCCTTCGACTTTGTCGGCAGATGGCGCCGCTGGTTCATCATCTCCGCCGTCGCGATCCTGATCGTCGTCGCGGGGTTCGCCCTCCGCGGCCTCAACCTCGGCATCGAGTTCACCGGGGGCGCCGAGTTCCAGATTCCCGCCAGCACCGACCAGGCGACCATCCAGAAGGTCGAGGACGCGCTGGCCAACAGCGGCGTCCCGCACGCGGGCGATGCCGAGGTCACCCGGGTCGGCAACAGCACCATCCGGGTGGAGACGTCGACGCTGAACACCGCCAGCGAGGTGCCGCAGGTCAAGGACGCGCTGGCCGAGGCGACCGGGGCGCCGGTCGACCAGATCAACTACAACCTGATCGGCGCATCCTGGGGCGGTCAGATCACTGAACGCGGGATCGTCGCCCTGGTGGTGTTCCTGGTCGTGGTCAGCCTGGTGCTGTGGGCCTACATGCGCAACGCCAAGATGTCGGGCGCCGCGCTGGTCGCGCTGTTGCACGACCTGGTGATCACCCTGGGCGTTTACGCCGTGGTCGGCTTCAGCTTCACCCCCGAGTCGTTGATCGGGATGCTGACCATCCTCGGCTACTCGCTGTACGACACCGTCGTCGTCTTCGACAAGGTTCGGGAGAACACCCGCAACCTGACCGGGAGCGCGACCAGAACCTACAGCGAGGCGGCCAACCTGGCCGTCAACCAGACCCTGGTCCGGTCGATCAACACCACCGTGATCGGCGTACTGCCGGTCGCTGCGCTGCTGTTCGCCGGCGGCGTCATCCTGCACACCGGTCCGCTGGAGGACCTGGCACTGGCCCTGTTCGTCGGGATGATCTCCGGCGCGTACTCCTCGATCTTCATCGCCACCCCGCTGCTTGCGCTGTGGAAGGAACGCGAGCCGGACATGATCCGCCAGACCAAACGGGTCGCCACCCGACGCGCCCGCGACGCCGCCCGGGAACGCGGCGAGGAGCCCCCGTCGCGCAGCCGGCGGCGTACCGCAACGCCGTCCCGACGGACGGCGACCTCGACCGCCGGCACCGGGTCGGCGACCCTGACCGCCGAGGGCACCGATGACCGGGGCGACGAGACCGCGGCCGACGGTGAGGACGACAGTGGGAGCAGCGCCCAGGACAGGCTGACCGACCAGGACGCGCCGGGGGACCGGGCTCCCAGCCCGGGCCGGATCACCCTGGCGGTGCGGGACCATGGCACAGGCGGTCGCGGAGAGACCGACGCACGACGTGACAGACTGTCCGATCGTGCGGCCGGCAGGCCCCAGCCCCAACGCAAGCCCCGCAGTGAACGGAAGAAGTAGATGAACAATCAGACCTGGATCGACCTGATCCGCGACATTCCCGATTTCCCCGAGCCGGGCGTGGTGTTCAAGGACATCACACCCCTGATCGGGTCCCCGGGCGGCTTCGGCGCAGTGATCAACGAACTGGCGACGAACGTCCCCAACGACATCGACGTGGTCGTCGGTATGGAGGCCCGCGGCTTCATCTTCGGCGCCCCGGTGGCGCTGTCGCTGGGTACCGGCTTCGTCCCGGTTCGCAAGCCGGGCAAGCTGCCCGGCGAGGTGATCACCACCGAATACGAACTCGAGTACGGCACCAACTCCCTCAGCGTGCACCGCGACGCCGTCGGTGACGGTGCCCGGGTACTGATCGTCGACGACATCCTGGCCACCGGCGGCACCGTGGCGGCGACCGCAAAGTTGATCAAGGAACTCGGCGCGGATCTGGTTGCCGTGGCCGTTGTGATGGAACTGGATTTCCTCAACGGACGCAAGTATCTCAGCGAGCAGGGGATCGACGAGGTCATCGCGCTGACCCACGTCGAGGGCTGAGCGGACCGGGCCTGCGCCGCCGGTGTTCGAGAGCTACCGCCGAGGAGAGGACCGGCGCGCCGGTCGAAACCAGGGCCGAGGCTGGATCAGCCAGACGCTGGTCAACCTGCCGACCCACCAGTCCTCCCCGGGCCGCCAACTGGCCGCCCGCGGCCTGGTCGCGCTCGGCCTGTTGGCGCTGATCGTCGGGATCGTCTACATCGACCGGGGCGCCTACAACGACAGTTACGACGGGTCGGTCTCGTTGATCGATGCGATCTACTACGCCACTGTCACGATCACGACCACCGGGTACGGTGACATCACGCCCGTCCTGCCCCATGCCAGGATCATCAACGCCATCCTGGTCACACCGCTGCGGATCGCCTTCCTGGTGCTGCTGGTCGGCACCACCCTGGAGGTCCTCGCCACCCAGGGACGGCGGATCTTCCTTGACTCCCGCTGGAGGAAACGGATGCGTAATCACGCCGTTGTTGTCGGCTACGGGACCAAGGGCCGCAGTGCGGTCCAGACCCTGATCGACACCAAGTACAGCCCGGAACGGATGGTGATCATCGACGGCCGGCCGGGCGTGATCGCCGAGGCCAACCTCGAGGGCTTCGCCGGGATCTCCGGCGACGGCACCCGCCGGGAGATCCTGCGCCGGGCCGAGATCAGCAAGGCCCATGACGTGATCATCACGCTGGACCGGGACGATTCGGCCATCCTGGTGACCCTGACCGTACGGCAGCTCAATCCCAGTGCCCACATCGTCGTCGCCGTCCGGGAACAGGACAACGCCTCGCTGCTGCGGCAGTCGGGCGCGGATGCGGTGATCACCTCCTCCGAGGCCGTCGGTCGGGTGGTCGGCCTGAGCACGATCAGCCCGAACCTGGGCAGCATCATCGAGGACCTGTTGACCGCCGACCAGGGTCTGGAGATCGCCGAGCGACAGGTGTCGGCCGAGGAGGTCGGTCACGGCCCGGCCGACATCCGCGACGAGCGGGTGCTCGGAGTCGTCCGGAACCGGACGCTGCGGCAGTTCAGCGACCCCACCGTCGCGAAGTTGGAAACCGGCGACCAACTGGTGGTGGTACGGCACGCGCCGAAATCCTCCGGCGAGCGGAAGTCCGGCTGAAGCCCGCCCGGCGGGAACCGCATTCACCCGGGGAATTAGACTTGCGCGAGTCGGCGTTGTTCCTTCCATAACGGGAGTCCATATCGGCAGGCATTGAGAGGGTCGCATTGAACGAATCTGCAACCGCCATCGGCTCCGACACCTCGGCCGAGCAGAACGGGCCGGATCGGACGATCGGGCGGCCGGCTGACGACAGCCGGACGCGGGAACGTCGTGCGCCGTCGACGCCGCCGACCCCGGTCCGCGCGACGACCGGACCGGAACAGCCGCGGGTGCGGATGCGCCAGCGGATCGCGCGGTTCGGCAACAGCAAGCCGCAGACCCCGGTGCTCGACGCACTGTTCAAGACCGTCCGGGCCAACCATCCGAGGGCCGACACCGCGCTGCTGGAGCGCGCCTACCGGACCGCCGAGCGCCTGCACGCCGGACAACTCCGCAAGAGCGGCGACCCGTACATCACCCATCCCCTGGCCGTCACTCAGATCCTCGCCGAACTGGGCATGACCGAGCCGACCCTGTGTGCCGCCCTGCTGCACGACACGGTGGAGGACACGCCGTACACGCTGGCCGAGCTGAGCCGTGAATTCGGCGAGGAGGTCGCGCTGCTGGTCGACGGCGTGACCAAGCTGGACAGGGTCAAGTACGGCGAGTCCGCAGAGTCGGAGACCATCCGCAAGATGATCGTGGCGATGAGCCGCGACATCCGGGTGCTGGTGATCAAGCTCGCCGACCGGCTGCACAACATGCGGACGCTGCACCATCTGCGGCCGGACCGGCAGAGCCGCAAGGCGACCGAAACCCTGGAGATCTACGCCCCGCTGGCCCACCGGTTGGGCATGAACCGGATCAAGTGGGAGCTGGAGGACCTGGCGTTCTCCACCCTGCACCCCAAGGTGTACGACGAGATCGTCCGGCTGGTCGCCGAGGCCGCACCGAAACGCGACGAGTTCCTGGCACGGGTGATCGACGAGGTCACCGACGACCTGCGGGTCGCCAAGATCAAGGCGACCGTCACGGGCAGGCCGAAGCACTACTACTCGATCTACCAGAAGATGGTGGTACGGGGCCGGGACTTCTCCGAGATCTACGACCTGGTCGGGTTGCGCATCCTGGTCGAGACGCCGCGGGACTGTTACGCGGCGCTCGGCGTGATGCATGTCCGCTGGAACCCCCTTCCCGGGCGGTTCAAGGACTACATCGCCATGCCCAAGTTCAACCTGTACCAGTCCCTGCACACCACAGTGCTGGGTCCGGGCGGCAAGCCGGTCGAGTTGCAGATCCGCACCGAGGACATGCACCGTCGGGCCGAGTACGGTGTCGCGGCGCACTGGAAGTACAAGCAGGACGCCAAGGGCGGCGTACCGGCGCCTGCGAAGGGTTCGGCCGACGACCTGGTCTGGGTGCGGCAGTTGCTCGACTGGCAGCGGGAGACCGCCGACCCGGGTGAGTTCCTGGACTCGCTGCGCTTCGAGATCAACTCCTCCGAGGTCTTCTGCTTCACCCCGAAGGGCGACGTGATCGCGTTGCCGTCGGGCGCCACGCCGGTCGACTTCGCCTACTCCATCCACACCGAGGTCGGCCACCGGTGCGTTGGCGCCCGGGTCAACGGACGGCTGGTGCCGCTGGAGTCTGCGCTGTCCAACGGCGATGTGGTCGAGGTGTTCACCTCCAAGGCCGAGGGCGCCGGACCGAGCCGGGACTGGCTGGCCTTCGTCAAGAGCGCCCGGGCGAGGAACAAGATCCGGCATTACTTCACCCGGGAACGGCGTGAGGAGTCCATCGAACAGGGCAAGGAGATCCTTGCCAAGCATCTGCGCAAGGCCGGCCTGCCGCTGCAGCGGCTGCTGACCGTCGAGCACCTGACCGCGGTCGCCAACCACTTCCGGCTGGCCGATGTCGACGCCCTGTACGCCGCGATCGGCGAGGGTAACGTCGGCGCGGCGGCGGCGGTGAACCGGCTGATCAGTGTCGAGGGTGGCGAGGACGCTGCGGTCGACGAGACCAGTGAGGACCGGGTCGCCACCGGCCGGCGCCGGCACAAGGGTGGCGGCAGCGAGACCGGCATCGAGGTCGTCGGCGCAACCGATCTGTGGGTCAAACTCGCCAAGTGCTGTACGCCGGTGCCGGGCGATCCGATCATGGGCTTCGTGACCCGAGGCTCCGGGGTGTCGGTGCACCGGACCGACTGTGTGAACGCCGACAGCCTGCAGGCCCAACCGGAACGGCTGGTCGATGTCACCTGGGCCCCAGGTGCCCAGAGCTCTTACCTGGTGGCGATCCAGGTCGAGGCGCTCGATCGGAACCGGCTCCTCTCCGACATCACCCGCGCGCTGTCCGACCAGCATGTCAATATCCTGTCGGCCGCGCTGAACACCTCGAAGAACCGGATCTGCAAGGCCAAGTTCACCTTCGAGACCGCCGACCCGACCCATCTTGATCATGTCCTGCAGGTGGTCCGCGGTATCCCCGGCGTCTTCGACGCCTACCGCATCAACCAGTGATCAACCGCGGGCGGCACTCGGAACTGCTCACTCCGGACGGAACTCGTCGGCTGCCTGCTGCGCCTGAGTGAGCCACTGCCGGTAGGTCGACGCGCTCTCCGACGCCTCCCGGGCAGCCTTGGTGTCGCCCCGGGCAGCGGCCTTGGCGGCGCGCTCCTCGAGTTGGGCGATCTGCGCCTCGAGTTTGGCCGCCGTGTCCTCCGCCCGCGCCCTGGCCTCGGGATTGGTCCGCCGCCAGCGCTCCTCCTCGGCGTTGCGGATCGCCGTCTCCACCGCTCGCAGCCGGCTGTCCATCGGACGCATCGCCTCCCGCGGCACCTTGCCGATCTGCGACCAGCGGTCAAGGAAGTCCCGGAAGGCCGCCTTGGCCGCATCGACGTCGGTCACCGGAAGCACCGTCTCGATCTCGTCGAGCAGCGACTCCTTGGCCCGTTGATTGTCCCGGAACTCCGAGTCCTGGGCCGACAGTGCGGCCTGCTTGGCCGAGAAGAACTGGTCCTGGATGCCGCGGAACCGCTGCCAGAGATCCTCCTCGACCTCACGCGGTGCCGGGCCGGCCGCCTTCCACCGGCTCATCAGATTGCGGAACATGCCGGTGGTCGGGCCCCAGTCGGTCGAATCGGCCAACTGCTGGGCCTCGGCGATGATCTGCTCCTTGGCCTGGCGCGCCGCCTCCCGGCGTTCGGCCTGCTGGGCGAACTGCGCCTTGCGTCGCCGGGTGTAGGTGGTCCGGGCGCTGGAGAAGCGGTGCCACAGCGCGTCGTCGGTCGCCCGGTCGAGGCGGGGAAGTTGCTTCCATTGATCCAGCAGTGACCGGAAGCGGTTGACCCCGCCCCGCCAGTCGTTGCTCTGCGCCAGCCGTTCGGCCTCGGCGACGAATCGCTCCTTGGCTGCCAGCGTCTCCTGCTGCTGCCGGGCACGCTCAGCCCGGCGTTCGGCACGCTTCTGGTCCAGCAGTGGGCTGAGCGCGTCCAGCCGGGCCAGCAGGGCGTCGAGATCGCCGACCGCGTTGGCATCGCGTACGGTCTCGGTCACCGTACGGATCGATGCTGTGGCATCGTCGGGGGACAGGTTCCCGCCCCGGACGCGGCGTTCCAACAGCGACACCTCGAGTTCGAGCGCGGTGTACCGGCGGACGAAGAACTCCAGCGCCTCCTCCGGCCTGACGTCGGGGACCTGTCCGACGGCGCGCTCGCCGTCCCTGGTCCGGACGTAGACCGTCCCGTCGCTGTCGACTCGCCCAAAGCTTGCCGGGCCATCAGACGGAGCGGGCGTCGCCGCAGCGGCCCCGTTTGCGTCTTCGCTCATGGGCCAATCCTGCCCGATACGCTGACTCGCGTGGTGCTCGCCTCCTTTGCTGCCGGTGCGTTGGCCGCGAATTGTTACGTGCTGAGCGCAGCCGACGACCGAAGCTGTGTCGTCATCGATCCCGGGATGGACGCCGTGGCCGCTCTGGATCGGCTGCTCGACGAACACCATTTGATCCCGTCACTGGTGTTGCTGACCCACGGTCACTTCGACCACGTGGCCTCAGCGGCCGCCGTCGCCGACCGGTACGACGCAGCCTGTTACATCGGGCCGGGCGACCGCGCCCTGCTCGCCGATCCACTCGCCGGGCTGACTTCGGACCTGGCGCCGCTGGTGACCGACTACCTGCGCGGGGAGCCGGCTATGCAACCGCGCCGTCTGGTCCGGCTCGAACGGGAGCCGGACGGCAGGTCACGGCTGCATGCCGCGGGGCTGACCTTCGACCTGATCGCCGCGCCCGGGCACACCCCGGGTTCGACCCTGTTCCTGACCAGCCTGCCCACGACGAGCTGTCCGGAGGCAGGCACACAGTACGACCTGGTCTTCACCGGGGACGTACTGTTTGAGGGGACGATCGGCCGCACCGATCTACCCGGTGGCGATCCGCACGCCATGAACCGTACGCTCACCTCGACAGTGCTGTCGCTGGCCGACGAGACGGTGGTCCTGCCCGGACACGGGCGGCGGACCACGATCGGCCGGGAGCGCACCACCAATCCCTTCCTGCGCCGGCTCGGCTGACGCAGCGTCTGACGAGAGTGAGGCCCGTTACCGTGGCTCGTCCCAAACCGCTGTCCGGCTTTCCCGAGTTCCTGCCCGAGGGACGGATCGTGGAACAGCATGTGCTGGGTCGGCTGCAACGGACCTTCGAGCTGCACGGCTTCGCCTCCATCGAGACCCGGGCCGTCGAGCCGCTGGACCGGCTGGCCAAGGGCGGGGAGATCGACAAGGAGATCTATGCGGTACGCCGGCTCAGTGCCGGTGACGAGGCCGCCGACGAACTTGGCCTGCACTTCGACCTGACCGTACCTTTCGCCCGCTATGTGCTGGAGAACTCCGGACACCTGCAGTTCCCGTTCCGTCGCTACCAGATCCAGAAGGTGTGGCGCGGCGAACGGCCGCAGGAGGGCCGTTACCGGGAGTTCACCCAGGCCGACATCGACATCGTCGGCAACGGCGACCTGGCCGCCCACCACGACGTCGAACTGCCCCTGGTGCTGTTGGAGGCGATGGAGGCCCTGCACCGCGATCTCGGGCTGCCGCCCGTGCTGATGCACGTCAACAACCGCAAGCTGGCGCAGGGCTTCTACACGGCGCTGGGCATCGACGATGTGGCAGGCGTGCTGCGGACCGTCGACAAGTACGACAAGATCGGCCCCGAGTCGGTCCGGGAGCTGTTGGTCAACGAGGTCGGACTCGACCCGTCCCAGGCCGGACTCTGCACCAGGCTCGCCGAGATCAACACCACCGACGCCTCGTTCGTCGACCAGGTGAAGTCGCTCGGCGTCAGCGGTGACCTGCTGGACGACGGTGTCGGCGAACTCGCGACCCTGGTCGAGGCCGCCGGTGATCAACAACCCGGCCGGCTGGTCGCCGACCTGAAGATCGCCCGCGGGCTGGACTACTACACCGGCAGCGTCTACGAGACGGAACTGGTCGGCTTCGGCTCCATCGGATCAATCGCCTCGGGTGGCCGCTACGACTCGCTGGCCAGCGACGGCCGGACCAGCTTTCCGGGCGTCGGCATCAGCTTCGGTGTCACCCGCACCCTGGTGCCGCTGCTCGGCAAGGGCCATCTGACCGCCAGCAGGCCGGTGCCGACCTGCGTACTGGTCGCAGTGGATTCCGAGGAACGACGCGGTGCGGCGATCGCGGTGGCCGCCAAGCTCCGGAAACGCGGCATCCCCACCGAGGTCGCGCCCAAGGCCGACAAGTTCGGCAAGCAGATCCGTTACGCCGACCGCCGGTCGATCCCGTACGTCTGGTTCACCTCGGCAGACGCCGGGGTCGGCGGCGAGGTCAAGGACATTCGCAGCGGCGAGCAGTTGCCCGCCGACCCGTCACGATGGCAGCCCGACGAGGAAGACCTCTCACCCAGGGTCCACGGCGTCTGGGACCCCGCCAGCTGAGCCCCAGCTGAGCCCCCCATCCCGCCGAGGGGTCACAAAATCCCTCATTTCCGCGGCGTGTCGCGGTGCCGGACCGCCGCTGGACGTCCCCGCCCGGGCAATCGTCATTTCGTAACGGAGACGAGTTCGTAACCGAAAGTTGTTGCCACTGTGACAGCTGGTGCCTATGTTACAAAAGCTGCGTCCGGCGGGCCGATCGTTCACGTCGCGAATGCAGTAGCCGTACGACTCTGCACCGCGAAGGAGACCGATGAAGCGCAAGATCATCGCCGGGCTGTTGGCCGCGATCACCCTGCCGCTGACCCTCGTCGGATGCGGGGGAGGGAGCGCCACGGGATCGGCAGCCGACAACACCAAGCCACAGGCCGGCGGTGACCTGGTGATGGCCCGGGCGGAGGAACCGACCAGCCTGGTGCCGTGGGTGCCGACCGACAACGCCTCGATCTGGACCATCGAGGAGATCTACGACACGCTCCTGGTGCCGTCCCCGGACGGCAAGTCTGTGCAGCCGTCGCTGGCAACCTCCTGGAAGCAGTCCGCGGACAAGTTGTCCTGGACCTTCAAGCTGCGCGACGGCGTCACCTTCAGCAACGGTCAACCGCTGACCTCGGCCGACGTGAAGTTCTCCCTGGCCCAGGCCGCGAAGAAGGACAACCCGTTCGCCTTCATCGACGACGTGATCGCATCGGTGAACACACCGGACGATCACACCGTGGTGATCAAGACCAAGGAACCATGGTCGCCGCTACCGGCCGACATGGCGCTGTACGCCAACTCGATCGTGCCGAAGGGCTTCGGCGGGATGACCGAGGACGCCTTCGCCAAGAAGCCGGTCGGGTCCGGCCCGTTCGCCTTCGACCACTGGACCAAGGGCCAGGAACTCAAGCTGGTCAAGAATCCGAAGTACTGGCAGCCGGGCAAGCCGTATCTGGACTCGGTGACCTTCACCGTCGTCACCGACAGCAACACTCGGGCGACGCAGCTGCAGGAGCGGGCAGGCGCAGATCAACGAGTTCCCGGCCTATTCGAGCATCCAAGGGCTCGAGGGCAAGGGCGGTGTCCAGGTCGGCAGGTTCCCGTCCAGCCGGGTGGACTACCTGGTGATGAACAACGCCAAGAAGCCGTTCGACGACGTCAACGTGCGCAAGGCGATCGCGCAGTCCGTCGACCGCCAGGCGTTGATCAAGACCGTGCTGTTCGGCGCCGGGAAGGCTGCCGGCTCCTATCTGACGCCCGCGCTGTGGTCACACGACAATTCGATCAAGCCGCTGCCGTACGACCTGAACGCGGCCAAGGCCGACCTGGCGAGATCCTCCGTGCCCAACGGCTTCAGCACCACCATGACGATCAGCAGCGGTGACGCCGACGCGCTGACGGCTGCACAGCTGGTGCAGAACGCCCTGGGCAAGATCGGGATCAAGGTGCAGTTGAAGACTCTCGATCCGTCGGCGGTCTCGGCGGCCAAGCACTCCGGCGACTTCGAACTGGGCTTCACCTACTGCACCACCGACATCATCGACCCCGACGAGATCATCCGGTTCGGCGGCCTGTACAGCGGCGGCTCGAACGCGCTCTACAGCCAGTACAAGAATCCCAGGCTGGACAGGCTCGCCAACCGGGCCTCGACGATCACCGACCAGAGCAAGCGGACCGCGATCTACCACCAGATCCAGGAGAGAGTGAACGCCGACCAGCCGATGGTGCCGCTCTACTACTCCCCGGCGCTCTACTCCTACGCGGACACGGTGCACGATTTCAAGACGCTGCCGACCGGCAACTACGACCTGGTCAACGTCTGGCTGTCGAAGTGATACCAACTCGGCTCGCGAGGTTGTCGTGGCGCGGTATCTGATCCGCCGGCTGCTGCTGTTGCTGGTCGTGATCTTCGGCGTGATCACCATCGCCTTCTTCCTGATGCATCTCACACCGGGCGATCCGGCACGCACCTTTCTGGGGAGAAGGCCACGCCGGAGGCGGTCGCGGCACTGCGGCACCGCTGGGGACTTGATCAGAGTCTCGGCAGCCAGTACGTCCGGTTCCTCGGCCAGACGGTCACCGGACGGCTCGGTGATTCGGTGTACTTCCGTACGCCGATCATCGAACTTCTCGCCGTACGGCTTCCCGTCACGCTGGCGCTGATGTTCCTCGGCGCGGTCGCCAGCGTGGTGATCTCGTTGCCGTTGGCGCTGCTCAGCGCGACGCGGCCGGGACTGCCTGCCCAAGCGGTCCGACTCTTCAACGCCGTGGTGCAGGGCATGCCGGCATTCTTCGTCGGCAGCATGGTGATCGTCCTGCTCGGACTCCGGCTGCGGATCTTCCCGGCCGGTGGATACGGCGAGACGCCGGCGACCAAGTTCTACGCGCTGATCCTGCCTGCCTTGACCATCGGACTGGCGATCGCGCCCTTGCTGATCAGGAGTCTGCGGGCCTCGATGGTCGAGGTGCTGTCCAGCGAGATGATCGCCTTCGGTCGCGCCAAGGGTCTCGCCGGCAGGCGGTTGATCCTGGGCTACCTGCTGCGCAACAGCAGCATCTCGGGGATCAGCATCCTTGGTATCCAGGTCGGCGGGCTGGCGGCGGCGCCCTGGTGGTCGAGCAGGTGTTCGCTCTGCCCGGCATGGGATCGATGCTGATGACCGGGATCCTGAACCGCGACTATCCGGTGGTGCAGGCCTGCACCCTGAGTTTCGCGATCATGGTCGTCATCGTGTACCTGGTGACCGATCTGGTGTACGCGATGCTTGATCCGAGAGTGAGGCTGTCGTGACCGAAACGGATCGGCTGGAACCGGCCACCGCGATCGGTCCGGCGGCGACAAGCACGATCGCCGAGGTCAAGGTGGCGCCGCTGCGCTTCTGGGGACCCCGGTTCCTGCGCTCCGGGAGTCTCGGGCTCTGGGTCGGCGGCGGGATCATGACGATCATGGTCCTGGCGGCGATCTTCGCGCCGCTGCTCACCTCGCACGACCCGGTCCAACCCGATCCCGCGGCGGCCCTGCAGCCCTTCTCCGCGGCACATCCGTTGGGCACAGACAATCTCGGCCGCGACATCTGGGCCAGGCTGGTTTTCGGCGCCCGATCCGATCTGTCGATCGCCACGATCGCGGTCGTCGTACCGTTCATGATCGGAGTCGTCCTCGGGACGATCACGGGCTACGTCGGAGGCTGGCTGGACGCGACCGTGATGCGGGTCGCCGACATCGTCGCGGCCTTCCCGTTCTACGTGCTGGTGATCGCGCTGGTGTTCGTGCTCGGCAGTGGTAGGAGCAGCATCTTCATCGCGATCAGCGTGGTCAGCTGGGTGGCGTACGCCCGGATCGTCCGGGCCGAGGCGATGGTGTTGCGCGACCGGGAGTTCGTGCAGGCGTGCCGGGCCGGCGGGATCGGCGGGGGCCGGATCGTCTTCCGGCACCTGATCCCCAACGTGATCACCCAGGCCATCGTGTACGCGATGAGCGACATCGTGATGAACATCGGTGTGATCGTGACGTTGAGCTATTTCGGCCTGGGCATCGTTCCGCCGACCCCCGACTGGGGTCGGATGATGGCCGACGGTCAGCAGTTCCTGGCCGGCGGCTACTACCGGCTCACCCTGGTACCGGCCGCAGCCGTTGTGTTGAGCAGCCTCGGGCTGTCCCTGCTGGGCGACGGATTGGCGCATCGACTGAGGATCAGCCGATGACGGCGCCACCGACCGGCTCGCAGATGACTGATCAACACCGGGATACGAGAAGCCTCCTTGAGGTGATCGATCTCAGCATCGCGGTCGATCTGGGTGAACGTGAGGTTCCGGCTGTCGACGGGATCTCGTTCTCGCTGGCACCCGGGGAGGCCCGCGGCCTGGTCGGGGAGTCCGGTTCCGGCAAGAGCCTGACCCTGCGGGCGATCATGGGCCTGTTGCCCGGCAACGTCCGGGTCACGGGAGGCCGGATCCTCTTCCAGGGCAGGGATCTGCTCGCCGACGGCGGGCGGTTGCAGCAGCAGGTGCGGGGCCGCGGGATCACGATGATCTTCCAGGAGCCGGCCGTCGCGCTGAATCCGGTGATGCGGGTCGGTGAGCAGATCTCCGACGGCCTGGTGCAACATCGCGGACTGACCCGTCGGGAGGCCCGCGCCCAGGCGATCCGGTTGATGGACCTGGTCGGGATCCGGGATGCCCGCCGCCGGGTCAACGCGTATCCGCACGAGCTGTCCGGCGGCCTGCGGCAGCGGGTGATGATCGCCGCCGGCGTCGCCTGCGAACCGGAGCTGATCCTGTGCGACGAGCCGACCACCGCCCTCGACGTGACCGTCCAGGACCAGATCCTGCGGCTCTTCGCCCACCTGCGCGACGAACTCGGGGCCGGACTGCTGTACGTCACTCATGATCTTGCCGTGGTCGCCCAGCTCTGTGATTCGGTGACCGTCCTCTACTCCGGCCAGGTGATGGAGGAGGGGGACGATCTGCGGTCGGTCTTCGCCCAGCCGTTCCATCCGTACACCGACGCGCTGATCGGGGCGACACCGCGCATCGACGGGCCGATCACTCGGTTGCAGGCGATCCCGGGAACGGCCCCGGCGCTGCAGGACCGGCCGTCGGGCTGCCCGTTCCATGATCGCTGCGACCGGGCGACCGAGGACTGTGCCGAGGGCGTGATCCCGCTGGACGAGCTGGCCCGCGGCCGACGCTCGGCCTGTCTTCATCCGCTGCTGACCGCCGGGGCGACGCGATGAGTCCGATGCTGGAGGCGATCGAGGTCTCCCAGACGTTCCGCACCGGCCGCGCCCGGACGGCGCACACCGTGCATGCCTTGGATCGGGTCTCGGCCCAGGTCGAGCGTGGCGAGATCGTCGGACTGGTCGGTGAGTCCGGGTCGGGCAAGTCGACCCTGGCCCGGGTGATCTGCGGCCTGCAGCCCTATGACGCCGGCCAGGTGCGGCTGGACGGGCAGTTGCTGACCGCGAAACGCACCCGGGAGCAGCGGCGGCGGATCCAGATGGTCTTCCAGGACCCGTACGCCTCGCTCGATCCGCGGATGACGATCCGGCAGACGCTGTCGGAGATGATCATGGTCCACCGGCTGCTGCCGAGGGATCGCCTGCAGGCCCGCTGCCAGGAACTGATGGAACTGGTCCAGCTGCCGGCGTCACTGTTGGACGCGAGGCCGGCCGGGATGTCGGGTGGCCAGCGGCAGCGGGTGGCGATCGCCCGGGCGCTGTCGGTGAAGCCGGAGGTGCTGGTCGCCGACGAGGCGGTCGCTGCCCTCGACGTCTCGGTACAGGCCGGCGTGATCAACCTGCTGGACGACCTGCGCCAGGAACTCGGCCTGGCCATCCTGTTCATCGCCCACGACCTGGCCGTCGTCCGGTCGCTGTGCGACCGCGTCTCGGTGATCTATCGCGGCCGGATCGTCGAGGAGCAGCCCACCTCCGACCTGTTCGACGGTCCCCAGGACGACTACACCCGACAGTTGCTGTCCGCCGTCCCTCGGCTGGACGGCCGCCGCACCGTCCCCCTCCCCCCGCCGAGGGGTCACTAAATCCCCAATTTCCGCGGTGTGTCGCGGCGGCCGACTGCGATTGGTGGCCACACGATCCGGATTGGACTGCTCATTGGTATCCAGTCATCGGCTGTGACGGCCCACAATTGACCCATGAGCGACGTGTCACAGATCCAGCATTCCGGCGACCAGCAGTTGGGCACGACGCCCGTCAAGCGCGGCATGGCCGAGATGCTCAAGGGTGGCGTGATCATGGACGTGGTCACCTCCGACCAGGCCAAGATCGCCGAGGACGCCGGCGCGGTCGCCGTGATGGCGCTGGAGCGGGTCCCCGCAGACATCCGCGCCCAGGGAGGCGTTGCCCGGATGAGCGACCCCGACCTGATCGACGGGATCATTTCGGCGGTCTCCATCCCGGTGATGGCCAAGGCGCGGATCGGGCACTTCGTCGAGGCCCAGGTGCTGCAGTCGCTCGGCGTGGACTACATCGACGAGTCCGAGGTGCTGACCCCTGCCGATTACACCAACCACATCGACAAGTGGGCGTTCCGCGTGCCGTTCGTCTGTGGTGCGACCAATCTGGGCGAGACGCTGCGCAGGATCACCGAGGGTGCGGCGATGATCCGCTCCAAGGGCGAGGCCGGCACCGGCGACGTGTCGAACGCCACCACCCATATGCGCAAGATCCGCGGCGAGATCAACCGGCTGCGCTCGATGTCTCCCGATGAGCTGTACGTCGCCGCCAAGGAGTTGCAGGCGCCGTACGACCTGGTCAAGGAGATCGCGACCACCGGCAAGCTGCCGGTCGTGCTGTTCACGGCCGGCGGCATCGCCACCCCGGCCGATGCGGCGATGATGATGCAGCTGGGGGCCGAGGGCGTCTTCGTCGGTTCCGGGATCTTCAAGTCCGGCAACCCCGCCCAGCGGGCCCAGGCGATCGTCAAGGCAACCACCTTCTACGACGACCCGGACGTGATCGCCAAGTTCTCCCGCGGTCTTGGTGAGGCGATGGTCGGTATCAACGTCGACGAGATCCCCGAGCCGCACCGGTTGGCCGAACGCGGATGGTGAGTCCCCGGATCGGCGTGCTCGCGCTCCAGGGTGATGTCGTCGAACACCTGCGGGCGTTGGAATCCCTGGGGGCTCGAGTGGTCCGGGTCCGCAGACCGTCCGAACTCGATCAACTGGACGGGATCGTCATCCCGGGCGGTGAGTCGACGACGATCGACAAGCTGTCCCGCATCTTCGAGGTGCGCGAGCCGCTGATCGACAAGATCAGGAACGGACTTCCGGCGTACGGCTCGTGTGCCGGGATGATCTTGCTCGCCGACCGGATCGTCGACGGGATCGATGATCAACAGACCTTCGGCGGACTGGACATCACCGTACGGCGGAACGCGTTCGGCCGGCAGGTGGACTCGTTCGAGACGGACCTTGATCTTGACCTGGGTGACGTTGACGGGACCGGGTTCCACGCTGTATTCATCCGTGCGCCGTGGGTGGAGAAGACCGGCGCCGATGTCAATGTCCTGGGTCGGGTGCCGCACAGCGCGGACCCGACCGGTGAAGGTGCGATCGTCGCCGTACGCCAGCAGAACCTGCTGGCGACGTCCTTCCATCCCGAGGTGACCGGCGATACCCGGCTGCACGCCTATTTCGTCGGGATGACCGCCTGACAGCAGGCCGCCGGGAAGCTCGGGTTCGAGCAGGTTTGCCACATCGAGGAAGACGACGCTGTCGTCGTGGTGTTGTCCACGAAAGATCCGGACGACACTTGACCCTGACACCGATGTCAGGCCGTACGGTCGTCCTCGACGGGAGGCATCGGCATGCGAATCGGTGAATTGGCGGACCGGACCGGGGTGAGTGTCCGGTCGGTGCGGTACTACGAACAGCAAGGACTGCTCGCGACGCGGCGTACGTCCAACGGGTATCGCGAGTTCGACGAGGACGATCTGCAGGTCGTTGATCAGATCAGGCGGCTGCTGGGAATCGGGTTCACCCTCGAGGATACCAGGCCGTTCGTCGAATGTCTGCAGTCCGGGGCACCAACCGGGGACTCCTGTCCCGACTCGGTCGTCGTGTATCAGCGCAAGCTCGCCGAACTTGATCACCAGATCGCACTGCTCGGCCGACGTCGGACCGAACTGGCGCAACACCTTGCCCGCAGCTGTGCAGGCTGCGCACCCACACCGGAGGAACTTCATGCAGGCCTTGACGAATGATACGTTCGACGACTTTCTGCGCACCGCGGACCGGCCCGTCCTGGTCGACTTCTGGGCGGAGTGGTGTCCGCCCTGCCGGCTGGTGGAACCGATCCTTGATCAACTGGCCGATGAGTTGACCGGGGAGTTGCTGATCACCAAGATCAACAGCGACGAGAACCCGCAGATCTCCGCACGGTACCGGGTGCTCGGCCTGCCGACGATGATCTTGTTCGTGCACGGTGAACCGGTGAAATCGATCATGGGGGCCCGCTCCAAGCGGGCGCTGCGTGCCGAGCTCGAACCGCACCTGGGCAGCGAGGTGGCCACGTCATCGGGTAATGCGGCCGGGTAAGAGTCGCCCGGACCGCGACACGCCGCACAAATGAGGGATTTTGTGACCCCTCGGCGGATGACTTGACTCTGGGGAACAGGTGTTCGAATATTAGTGAATGACGGTTACCACCTTGCCGGTCGCCCGGAACGCCGAGGAGCGGCTGGCCAACATCCAGGAGCTCCGGCAGCGGGTGCACCGGATGCAGGGAACCGCGACCTCCCATCCGTTGCCGACCCTGCCGGTGCTGGACGGATTGGTCCGGCTGCGTACCGGTGCGAGCTATGCCGTCGACCGGCCGGGACTGGCGATGGCGCTGATGGCCGGACCGTCCGGCGCCGGTTCCTGGTCGGCCGTGGTTGGTGTGTCCGATTTCGGGCTGGAGGCGGCGGCAGGCTTCGGCGTCGACCTGGATCGGACCGTACTGGTTCCGGAGCCGGGGGATGCCTGGCTCGAGGTGGCAGCTGCGCTGATCGACGTCCTGCAGGTGGTCGTTGTCCGTCCGCCGGCGCGGGTCACCCAACACCAGGCTGCCCGGCTCTCGTCACGGCTGCGGCAACGCGACGCGCTGTTGATCTCTGTCGGCGACTGGCCGCATGCCGAGAGCAGGCTGTGGATCGAGGAGTCGACCTGGACCGGGATCGGCCGGGGGCACGGCAGAGTGACCGGACACCGGGCAAGGGTCGCCGCTCTCCTGCACACCGGACAGCGCCGCGACGCGGAGATCTGGCTACCTGCCGACGATCTCCGACTGAGGACTGCCGACCAGGTCGACCAAGTGGTCGAGCAGGAGCCAGGCCGGCTCAGCAGGGTGGGATGATCCTGTCAGCCGACGGCCGAGGTGACGCATTCGGTCACCACATCGCCGAACACGCTCTGCTCACTTGCTGTCAGGTCGGCAGCATCCTGGTTGACGAGCAGCTTCAGCGACGCGGGAGACAACTCCTGGTAGGTCGGATAGACAGCGCAGTCGGCTGCCACCTCCGCCTTGTCTGCCGGCAGGTCCTTGTCGTCCCGGAAGTACGACTCCAGCGCAGTACGCAGGGTGTTGATCGACGGTCGGCGGACGCTTCCCGCTGCCGCCGCCGATGACGAATCCGCAGGCGGTGATGGTGATGCCTGGGACGGTTGGGTGCTTGGACCGGCCGATGTCGTCGGAGCCGGCGAACTCGGCGGACCGGGTGCCGCGCAGCCGAAGAGGACGATCACCGCAGCGATCGCTGGTCCGATCGCCAGGACACGAGACTTCGACTGGTCCGACACCCGCGAAATTCTACGAAATGTAGAAGCCTGCCGGATGAGCTGAACCTGTGGGTGCTATCCGAATGTCTCCCGCCCCGGCTCCGGTCCGGTCGCAGGTTGGGCCTCCTGGCTTGCTGCGACGAAGTCCGGCCCTCTGGGTGCAGGCGGTGGTGTGCTCGGCTCCGATCCGCCCTGATCGAGCCGGAACGGCGGATACACGTCGGTGAGCAGCGCCGTATAGCAACCCACCCGGAGGACCCAGCGCTGGATGCCCATCACGAAATCGAAGACGCCGGGCAGGTACCTGCCGGTGAACAGCAGGCCGAAACCGACGATCAGCAGCAGAGCGCCGATCACTCCGATCGCGTCCGGTCGGTCGTCGTACTGGGTGCTCCGGACGGCGAAATAGGCACCTCCGGAGAACGCGGCCAGCACCAGATAGTGCGGGATGGCCAGCAGCCACCACTTGACCAACACAAGTCCGCGGGACAACGTCTCGGGATAGCTGAGCTGGAGCCCGGCGGGATAGTCGGGCACGTCGCCAAGGGTGAAGGGCGGGTAGCGGTCGGTGCCCAACACTCCGTAGCTGTAGAAGCTCACCCGCCAGTTCCACCGCAGCACGCCGACTGCAAAGTCGAAGAGTGACCGCGGATACCTTCCGGTGAACAGGATGGCGAAGAACGCGATCACCGTGACGACCAGGAAGGCGATCCAGAGGAAGAACAGCACGATGTAGTGCGGAATGGCCAGCACCCACTTCACCAGCCACAGCCAGCGACCGGGCGGCGTCCCGAGATCGCCACGAACAACCAGCGGATGGGTGGTCGGTGGGTTGTCGAAATGTGCGGTGTCGGTCATCGGTCACTCCTTGTTGCCGACGGATTCGGTGCCGGTGCGTCTGCTGCCGGTGTGTCTGGTGGTACGCCGACCTTTGCGGCGAGGTCACGACCCCAGGCAGTGGCACGTTCGATCTCGCCGTCCAGCAGCGGACCCTTGAGATCGGCGACGTAGAAACTCATCGGGCGGGCAGCCAGAGCGAAGCCGTTGCCTCGCAGCTTGCGGGCTGCTCGGTTCGCCGCCGAACCTGCCAGCCGACGCAGGCTGCCGGACTTGGTGTCGAAGGTGACAACACGGCAGCCGGGTTGTGGTGTCAGCTCTGCGATCCACTCACGGATCCCACGGCTCGATGCCGCGCCGCCTTGTCCTTGGGCATCCTGCCGGCTCTGCGGACGGCTCATGCCGAGCGCGTGGGTCGGGCCGCCGATGACCAGGAGATCGATCCCTGCCGGCACAGTGGACGGTGCCTCGTCGATGTCGATCACCGCTGTTCTGGTGCCGATTCCCGCTGCAATGGCATCGGCGATTCGTCGGGTGTTTCCGAACGCTGATTCAACGACAACCAGGGTTGTCGGCGATTGCTGTGTCATGGTCCCTCCCCGTCGGTGGACACACAGTCTGTGGATCCAGACTGGCCCAGCGCGGGCCGGCGCGGACCCTGCGGACGGCCCGGGATCCTGGTGACCAAAGTCCATCGCGCCGGTTGACTACATCGAACAAAAGTTCGAATATGGAGGAGTGAGCAGGACACTTCCATCATCCGGGTTGGCCATCCGATCCAGTCGACCGGCACCTCCGGTGCGGACGCAGGCTGCCTCGCCGAAGACACCGGACGAGCGACGGGTGATGGTGGTCTGGTTCCCGGACTGGCCGGTGATCGCCGCACTCGAGGCGGAGAACCTGCCATCCCACCTGCCGGTCGCCGTGGTCGCCAAGGGCGAGGTCTTCGCCTGTTCGGTCGCCGCCAGGACTGACGGCGTACGCCGCGGGATGCGCAAGCGGGACGCCGCCGCACGGTGTCCGGAACTGCTGGTCATCGACCACAATCCCGATCTCGATGCCCGGGCGTTCGAATCCGTACTGACCACGATCGAGGAGTTCAGTCCAGGTGTCGAGGCGATCCGGCCGGGGATCTGTGCCCTGACGGTGCCCAGCAGGTACTACGGCGGGGAGACCGAGGCGGCGGCACTGCTCGCCGAGAAACTGGTCTCGGCAGGTGTCTGGGACGTCCGGATCGGCATCGCCGACGAACTGTTCACCGCCGAGCAGGCTGCGCGGGCAGCCGCCGTCCAGGACCACGTCGTGATCGAGCCCGGCCAGGGCACGGCCTTCCTCGCCGGATTGCCGATCGGTGTTCTGGCCGATGACGACCTGGTCGGCGTCCTGCTGCGGATGGGAATCACCACCCTGGGCGATTTCGCCCGGCTGTCGGCACGGGACGTGTTGACCAGATTCGGACTGTCCGGCGCCAATGCCCATCGACTTGCCTCCGGACGGTCCGTTCGCAAGGCCAGCGGCCGGCTCGTGCCACCCGAACGCGAACAGCAGGTCGACTTCGCACCTGGTCTGGAGACGATTGAGCCGATCGCCTTCAGCAGCAGGCAGGCCGCAGACCGATTCGTCGCCGGTCTTGCCAGGCACGGCCAGGTATGTACGGCGATCAGCATCGAGATCAGCACCGAGAACGGCTGGATCCGGTCCCGTCGCTGGGCGCATCCACGCTGGTTCGATTCCGCCGACATCATCGACCGGTTGCGGTGGCAGCTGCAGGCCGATCCGCCGCCCGACCCGGTCAGTTCGGTGCGGCTGGTTCCGGTCGACATCGAGTCGATCGGTGATCAAGGTGACGGGCTGTGGGGGAGTGCTCCGGACGAGAAGATCCAGCGGGGAATCGCCCGGGTGCAAGGGATGATCGGCTTCGACGGCGTCCTCACCGCGCAGGTACAGGGCGGCCGGGAGCCGGCCGATCGGCAGGCCGGGACACCGTGGGGCGAACAACCGACCGGGCTGCGACCGACCGGCCTGCCGTGGCCCGGAAGCCTGCCGCCACCGGCGCCGACCCGGGTCTTCTGCCAACCGTTGCCTGCGATCGTCCTTGATCACGAAGGACAGCCGATCAAGATCACCGACCGCGGCGCGATCACCGGGGAGCCGGCAAGGTTCCGTCCGACGACCGACCATCGCTTCACCCCGGTCGAGGCGTGGGTCGGTCCGTGGCCGATCGACGAACGCTGGTGGGAGGATCCTGACACACAGCTGCGGGCACGCTTCCAGCTCGTCGCGTCCGACGGCAGCGCCTGGTTGCTGATGGTCTCCGGGGGCGACTGGTTCACCGAGGCACGCTATGACTGATCCGATCACGGCCGGTTTGATCACGCCAGGGATGATCATGCCCGAGTGCCTTCGCCTCCCAGCGCAGATTTCGTGCCACCTATTGCCGAATCCACGGATCATCCCGGAGTCCTCGATGGATTTGGTACCACGTGTTACCAATTCGCCGGACGCACCTTCGGGTGGATCCGCGGATCGTGTCCCGGCCGGGTTGGCCTGATGGCCTACAACAATCCACCGATCACCTGGTCGGAGCTGGAGCGCAAACTGTCCGGGCGGACGCCCAAGCCATGGGAGAACCCGCACGGTGACAACGGCCCCGGGTGGCACCACCGCGAGGAGTACCAGGCCAGAGACGATGTCCGGCCTCCGGACGGCCCCACCGTTCCCTACGCTGAACTGCATGCCCACTCCAACTTCAGTTTCCTGGACGGCGCCAGCGACCCGGAGGACCTGATCGAGGAAGCCGTACGACTCGGACTGGACGCACTGGCGCTGACTGATCATGACGGTTTCTACGGGGCGGCCCGGTTCGCCGAGGCAGCCAGGGAATACCGGTTGGCCACCGTCTACGGTGCCGAACTGTCGCTGCAGCTGACCGCCGCACAGACCGGTGTTCCCGATCCCGTGGGCAGCCACTTGCTGGTCCTGGCCGACGGCGTCGAGGGATATCGCCGCCTCGCAGGAGCGATGACCGAAGCGCACCTGCGGGGCGGTGAGAAGGGCAGACCGGTCTACGACCTGGAGGAACTGGCGGCCGGCTCGGCAGGTCATTGGGTGATCCTGACCGGATGCCGCAAGGGAGCCGTACGACAGGCGCTCGGTGTTGAGCATGATCGTTTCGATCACGAAGCGGCGGCCAACGAGTTGGACCGACTGACTGCACTCTTCGGACTCGATCATGTGGTTGTCGAATTGAACGACAACGGGCTGCCGAACGACTCCTTGATCAATGATCATCTGGCAGTACTGGCAGCAGACCACGATCTGCCGACGATCGCCAGTGGCAACGCGCACTATGCTGCACCGGACCGGTATCGGCTGGCGACCGCGACCGCAGCGGTCCGGGCGCGACGCAGTCTTGCCGAGATGGACGCCTGGTTGCCGCCGCCATCGGCCCACCTGCGTTCTGGTGCTGAGATGCAGCAGCGGTTCGTGCGCTATCCCGGTGCGGTCCGACGTGCCGCTGATCTTGGTCGGCAGCTTGCTTTCGATCTTCGTGCCGCCAGACCGAAGCTGCCCAAACTGAACGTGCCGGACGGTCACACGCCGACGTCCTGGCTGCGCGAGCTGTCCCGGCGCGGTGCCGACGAGCTCTACCCGGACATCCGCGAACGGGCGCAACAACGGCTGGACAAAGAATTGGCGGTGATCGAGGAGAAGGGTTTCGAGGGCTACTTCCTGATCGTGCACGACATGGTCAGTTTTGCCAGGGAACGAGGAATTCTCTGCCAGGGCAGGGGATCGGCGGCCAACTCGGTGGTTTGCTACACGCTCAAGATCACCGCCGTCGATCCGATCAAGTATGATCTGCCGTTCGAACGCTTCCTGGCGACCACCCGCGAGGAGGAGCCGGACATCGACGTCGACTTCGACTCCGACCGCCGCGAGGAAGTGATCCAAGAGGTCTACCGGCGATACGGCCGTCGGAACGCCGCCCAGGTCGCCGACGTGATCAGCTATCGACCCAAGTCCGCGGTCCGGGACATGGCCAAGGCGCTCGGCTACTCGCCCGGACAGCAGGACGCCTGGTCCAAACAGATCGATCACTGGGCATCGGTGCCGACCGATGATGATCACGAGATACCGACCGGTGTGATCACCTTGGCCAACCAGTTGATCGGCGCACCGCGGCACCTGGGCATCCATTCCGGGGGGATGGTGTTGACCGAGCAACCTGTCGGTGAAGTGGTGCCGATCGAGCATGCCCGGATGGAGAACCGCACCGTCCTGCAGTGGGACAAGGACAGTTGCGCCTGGATGGGGCTGGTCAAGTTCGACTTCCTCGGCCTGGGCATCCTGAACGCGATCAACCACACCTTCAACCTCGCCGCCGAGCATCTCGGTGAACGCTGGGAGTTCGCCACCATCCCGAAGGAGGAGCAGGCCGTCTACGACATGCTCTGCAAGGCCGATTCGATCGGGCTGTTCCAGGTGGAGAGCCGCGCGCAGGTCGGCACCCTGCCCAGGTTGCAGCCGCGGAAGTTCTATGACCTGGTGATCGAGGTGGCGCTGATCAGGCCCGGTCCGATCCAGGGTGGCGCCGTGCATCCGTACATCCGCCGGGCCACCGGACTGGAACCGGTCAGCTATCCACATCCGATGTTGGAACCGGTGCTGTCCCGGACCTTGGGCGTACCACTCTTCCAGGAACAGTTGATGCAGATCGCGATGACGGTCGGCGACTGCACCGGTGACGATGCCGATCTGCTGCGCCGGGCGATGGGATCCAAACGCGGTGTGGAGAAGATCGAGCGGCTGCGGCAGAAACTCTTCGACGGGATGGCCGCCAACGGCGTCACCGGTGATCTTGCCCAGAGCATCTACGAGCGGATCGAGGCCTTCGCCAACTTCGGTTTCGCCGAGAGCCACGCGATCAGCTTCGCGTTGATCGTGTACGCCACCGCCTGGCTCAAGCTGCACTATCCGGCGATCTATCTGACCGGTCTGCTGCGCGCCCAGCCGATGGGCTTCTACTCGCCGCAGTCGCTGGTCGCCGATGCCCGCAGACATGGTGTCGAGGTTCGCCGACCGGACATCGTGGCCAGTGCGGTGGAGACCGGCCTCGAGCCCTTCGCCGCCGCTCACCCCGCCGCTCATCCCGCCGCTCATCCCGCCGCTCATCCCGCCGCTGATCCCCCTTCCCGCACCGGCAGTTGCACGCCGCACCACGTACACACGGTGCGGGATGCAGCAGGTGGTGCGAGAAAGCGGCTGACAGCGGAACCGACCGGATTGGACAGTTGTTGTGACCATGATCAGCCGCCGGTGGGTACCTACGATCCGAACGTCGATGATCCGACTCCGGCTCATCGTCGCGATGGTGCTCTCGCCGTACGACTCGGATTCACCGCGGTGCAGGGGTTGGGCACAGAGATTGCCGAGCGGATCGTCGCCGAACGCGAGCGGAAGCCGTACACGGGAATCAACGATGTTGTCCGGCGAGCGGGACTGACCGTCAAACAGGCCGAGGCGCTGGCGACCGCGGGCGCCTTCGACAGCTTCGGCCTGTCCCGGCGACAGGCGTTGTGGAATGCCGGATACTCCGACAGCGCTGATCAACTGGAAGGTACGGCGATCGACGCGCAACCACCGGAGTTGCCCGGGATGAGCATCCCCGAACTCACCCTCGCCGACTTCTGGGCGACCAGGATCTCGCCCGATGATCACCCGATCGGGCATCTGCGCCGAGAACTGGACGATCTTGGTGTCGTTCCGATCAGGGAACTCTTCAGCAACGGTCACAGCTACGACCGCCGCCGGGTCAAGGTGGCCGGGATGATCACCCATCGGCAGCGGCCGAGCACCGCCGGCGGTGTCACGTTCCTCAATCTCGAGGATGAGACCGGGATGCTCAACATCATCTGCACCGAGGTGTTGTGGAAGCGCTACCGGCGGATCGCCCGCAACACCAACGGGATGATCATTCGTGGCACCATCGAGCACACCGACGGGGTGACGAATCTCTCGGCCGATCGGCTCGAGCGGTTGGTCGAGGTGGTTCCCCGGGCGGCCACCGTGATCCCGCGCCGCTACCTCTCCCGAGACTTCCGCTGATCTGCCCCGGTCCTGCCCACTCGGCTTGCCTCCGGCGTGACCTCCGAAGGTCAAAGTTTGATCCAGTGGCTGCGACACGCCGGGTCGGGCGACCGCTCGCTCAAACTTTGACCTTGCGTACGGGACGGGGAGGCGGTCCACGACGGCCGCGGCTCCCGTACGGAGCCGATACGTCCCGTCGCATTTGCGAAGGTCAAAGTTTGATCCAGTGGCTGCGACACGCCGGGTCGGGCGACCCCTCGCTCAAACTTTGACCTTGCGGACGACCGGGTGGATGACGTGGCGGATGACCGGGTGGCTGACCTTGCGGAGGAGGGGTGAATGACGGGGCGGCGAACGAGGGGCGAGGGAAGCGTCGTCGTGCAGCGGACAGAATGGGACGCGACGGTTCTGGCGGAAGGGAGCAGATGATGACCGAGCACGATGCGGCGACCGAGGATGCGACTCGGTTCTGGGAGGGGCGCTATGCCGAGAAGGACCGCATCTGGAGCGGGCGGGTCAACCAGGTGCTCGCCGAGGTCGCTGCCGAACTCGAGCCTGGCAGCGTGCTGGATCTGGGTGCGGGTGAGGGTGCCGATGCCATCTGGCTGGCCGACAAGGGCTGGCGGGTGACCGCGGTCGACATCTCCGAAACGGCGCTGTCCCGAGGCCGGGATGCCGCAGACCGGGCCGGCGTCGGCGACCGGATCACGTTCGAACGGTACGACCTCGCCATGGATTTCCCCGCCGGCCGCTTCGATCTGGTGTCGGCCCAGTACTTGCACTCTCCGGTGGAGTTCCCCCGGGCGACCGTGTTGCGAAACGCCGCCGCGGCCGTCGCCGACGGCGGACGGTTGTTGATCGTCGACCACGGGGAACCGCCGCCCTGGGCGCGTCATCACCACCAGAACCAACAGGGCGATGCAAGCGAGGACGAGGACAGGCACGAGATGCCTGACCTGCCGCCGCTCGCCGAAACGTTCGACAGTCTCGCACTCTCCCCCGAGGAGTGGGCGGTGGAACGCTGTGACAGCGTCGAACGGCAGGCGACCGGCCCCGACGGACAGGCCGGAACAGTGCTGGACAACATCATTCTGGCCCGCAGGATTGGTTGACTGGGTCGGATCGGTTGACTGGGTCGAATCGGTTGACTGGGTCGAATCGGTTGACTGGGTCGCATCGGTGACTGGGTCGGATCGGTTGACTGGTCCATCGGTTGAGCGGGTCGAACTGGTCGACCGACAGGCTGAGAAGACGCTCGTGCTCCGATGGGCAACGCCGTGTGCTGCGGCATCCGGCGCTGGGAGTGTGCAACGGTGATCCAGTACGGCGAAAGGGGGAAGGCGAACACATGACGACGGCAGGGACGTTGCTGCTGGTCGAGGACGACGGGGTCATCGGCGAGGCGACCCAACTGAACCTCGAGCGCTACGACTACCGGGTGACCTGGGTCCAGGACGGCCTGGACGCCTGGCGCGCCTTCAGCGAGCGATCGGCCGACGATCCGTTCCAGATCGTGCTGTGCGACGTGATGCTGCCGGGGCTGGACGGCATCAGCCTGTGCCGCCGGATCCGGGAGGCGGGCAACACCCCGGTCGTGCTGATCTCCGCGCGTACGGAGTCGATCGACATCGTGTCCGGCCTGGAAGCCGGCGCCGACGACTACGTCACCAAGCCGTTCGACGTCCAGGTGCTGCTGGCCAGGTTGCGCAGCGTGGCCCGGCGGTCACCGCAGCCCGTCGAGGTCCCGGCATCCGGTCCGCACGGGGACGCCGGTGATCACCTGACCATCGGCGACCTTGACCTGGACCGCCGGGCACTGGAACTGCGCCGGGACGGGAAGTTGATCAATCTCACTCCGACCGAGATGCGGCTCCTGCTGGAGTTGGCCGACGAACCGGGCGTCGTGCTGTCCCGGGCTGCGCTGCTGCAACGTGTCTGGGACTACCCGGAGTGGGAGGAAGATGATCATCTGGTGAACGTCCACATCCAGCGGTTGCGCGCCAAGATCGGCAACGACCGGATCGAGACAGTTCGGGGATTCGGCTACAAGCTGCGTCGCTGATGGTCGACGCATCGACAGTCGGCCCGTACGATCGGCGGCCCGAACCCGGGCTGCGGGTCCGGATCGCCGCGACAATCGCCTGCATCGTGATCGCGGCGGTCGTCATCCTGGCCCTCGCGGTGCACCTGCTGGTGGTGCAGAACAGGATCAACCAGCAACGAGCTGCCGCGGACAACCTCGTCCAGGTGGCGATGTCGATCTATCAGGACCAGGGCGTGTTGACCTTCGACGCCCGGCTCGACGATCCGAGCGTTCCGAGCGAACTGCGCAGGCAGCTTACCCGGTCCGGCACTCACGGCACCTACCTGAGCGGGCGTAGCATCCGTGACGTCTGGGCTGCCGGCCGGGTGGCCGGCCACATCCTGAGTATTCACAGCCGGTTCCCGACCGTCGACGCGTCGGTACGGGCGGTGGACCGGGCCCTGCTGATCGCCGGCATCGCGACAGCCGTGGTGGCCAGTGCCGTCGGCGCCCTGTCGGCGAACCGATTGTCGCGCCGGTTGCGACTGGCCGCCCGCGCCGCCCGCGCATTGGCGACCGCAGCATCGACGCCGGGAGCCTGGCCCGCTACGTCACCGGGCGCGGCCGACGGCAGCACGCTCCGCGAGGCGGTCGGCCAGGGCCGCGACGAGGTGGGCGACCTCGCCGATGCGGTCGACGCCATGGCGGCACGGCTGGCCGAACGGCTGCAGTCGGAGCAGCGGTTCACCGCCGATGTGGCTCACGACCTGCGGACCCCGCTGACCGGTCTGAACGCCGCCGCCTCCCTGTTGGACGATTCCCGGCCGTCGCAGATGGTGCGCGACCGGGTGGATGCGCTGACCACCCTGGTCGAGGAGTTGCTCGAGGTCGCCCGGTTGGACAGCCGGGTGGAGACCGCGCAACTGGAGTACGCGATGATCCCGGCGATCGTGACCCGCGCCGTACAGCGGGGGATCGCCAAGGGCGAGTATCCGCAGGACGCGGTCGCGGTGTCCACCCACGACCAGGGCGAACCGGTGCTGACCGATCCGCGGCGCCTGGAACGGGTGCTGTCGAATCTGATCCGCAACGCGCTGCAACACGGGAGGCCGCCGGTGACGGTCGAGGCCGGCGGCAGCCGCGTGGTGGTCACCGACGCAGGCCCGGGTTTCACCGACGAATTCCTGGCCAAAGGGCCGCAGCGATTCCAGCGTTCATCGGCCAATCGCGGCGGCGGGCACGGCCTCGGCCTGATCATCGCTGCGGGCCAGACCGCCGTGCTGGGCGGCAACCTGCAGTTCGGCAACGCCCCGGGAGGGGGCGCCCAGGTCGTCATCGACCTGCCCGGCGCACCACCGGGGCGCCAACCGTCGTCCGGCTCCGCCTCAGCCGAGAACGCGGTGATCTGGGACTGACCGCGACGACACGCGGGACATCGGATGGCCGCGGGACGACGAAGACGACCTGATACAGATGAGGTACCGGGGATCGAGAGGAAGCTGTGACACTGGTGAGACACCACCGCGAGCGGTGCCCCGTACCGTGCAGAGCATGATCAGGTCGACCGGTACCCGGATGGCAGCACTCGCGGTGAGCGCTGCGGCGGCTTCCTGGCTGGTCGGCTGTGGCAACGGCGTCGAGGTCGGCGGACCGGCCGCGCCGGCGAGTACGGTCGCGGTGTCTCCCGCGTCCCCGACCTCGGCGACCCCCAGTAAGCCCGACTCGCCCGCCTCGAGCCCGTCGGCGAAGAAGACCGCACCGTCCGGCAAGTCCACCAAGGACAGTGGCTCCGGAAAGAGCAAGGGCGCGGGCTCTGACGACAACACCGGCTCCGGCAATTCCGGAGGCGGTCCGTCGGAGCGCGGAGACTCCGGCGGGGCGAACGCCGTGACCAAGTGTGGCCTCGGCGACCTGAACATCGGAGTTCGCGTTCCGGTCGGCGGCGGCGCCGCGGGCAGCCAGTACGTCCTGCTCACCTTCACCAACAAGTCGTCGCAGGCATGCACCATCTACGGCTACGCCGGCGTCTCCTTCGTCGGGCACCAGGACGGTACCCAACTCGGCAAACCGGCCGTTCGGGATCGCTCGAGGGCGCCCGCAACGGTACGGCTGGCGTCCGGCAGCACGAAGTCCGAACTGCTGCAGATCGCCGACGCCGGCAACTTCGACCCGAAGCAATGCCAGCCAACGACGTCGGACGGGTTCCGCGTCTACCCACCGGACTCCTACACCGCGGCCTACGTGCCCTTCAAGACCTCGGCCTGTCAGGGCAAGGTGGCCCAGCTCAGGGTCTATCCGGTCGGGATCAAGCCCTGACCCGGCGGGTCAGTCCGCAAGGTACGGCCCGCGGGCCCGTTCGGCGACAGCAGCGGACAGCCGGCTGACCAACTCCCCGGTCGCAAGCTGCTGGCGGGGGCCGGTCGGCAGTTCCTGCACCGCGAGCGAATCCGACGCCATCTCCGCATCGCCGATGACGCCGATCACTGTGGTGCGTTCCCGGCGCGCGTCGCGGATCCGGCTGCCCAGGGTGCCGTCGGCGGCCACCTGCACCCGGATCCCTGACCGGCGGAGACGATCGGCCAGGCCGTACGCGTGATCATGGTGGGCCGCGGCCACGGGCAGCAGGCTGAGCTGAACGGGAGCCAACCACAGCGGGAGCCAGCCATCGGTGATCTCCAGCAGAAACGCCACCATCCGCTCCATGGAGCTGAGCAGCCCACGATGGATCATGATCACCCGCTGCCGGGAACCGTCGTCCGCGACGTAGTCGAGCTCGAACCGTTCCGGCTGGTTGAAATCCAATTGAACGGTGGACAGGGTCTCCTCCTGGCCGCGGGCATCGACGACCTGCACGTCGATCTTCGGCCCGTAGAAGGCGGCCTCGCCCGGCGCCTCGAGAACCTCGAGATCGGGGCGGGAGCTTCGGATGGCGTCCAGCACGTCGCGGAGTTGATCTTCAGCGTGTCTCCACTGGTCGATCGGCCCCAAATACCCGTCGCCGGGTCCGCGTCGGGACAACCGCAGCCGGTGGATCCCGATACCGAGCACGTCATACGACTCCAACACGCCGTCCATGGCCAGCGCCACCTCGGTGGCCAACTGGTCAGGGCGGCAGAACACGTGGGTGTCGTCGAGACTGATCTGCCGCACCCGACTGAGCCCGGACAGCACTCCCGAACGCTCGGCACGGAACATCGGCGCCAATTCGTTGTAGCGGATCGGCAGCTCACGGTAACTGTGCTGGCCGGCGGCGTAGATCATCGCGTGGTGCGGGCAATTGGCCGGCCGGAGCACCAGCTGATCATCACCGGCATTGCTGCCCAGTTCCATCACCGGGAACATGTCGTCGCTGAACTTCGCCCAGTGACCGGAGCGTTCGAAGAGTTCTCGTTTGGCCAATACCGGGGAGTAGACCCCCTGACAACCGGTACGGACCGCCATCTCGTGGGCGTACTGCTCCAGTTCCCGACGGATCACCGCGCCGGCTGGAAGCCACAGCGGCAGGCCGGCGCCGACGATGGGATTGCCGGCGAAGAGGTGCATGTCCCGGCCCAGTTCCCGGTGATCACGGCCTGGTCGCCGGGGCTGGTTGTCGATCGACTTCCGCGCCCTGGTTTCACCGGGTTTGTTGATCACGTTTCCGTTCATCGATATCTCCTGATCAGGGAGTCCTGCCCGGGGCTGTGACGATCAGGAACGACAGAACCCCGGAGTCGGACTCCGGGGCTCGAATGCGTGAGGGCTGATCAGCTCAGCACAGTGCGGCGCCGGAGGTAACCGGCGTCGTCGTGAGTTGCTGGATCGCCATACCCATTACGGTAGGCCGTGCGGTGCAGGATGCACAACTCCTATCTGCGGCGCAGGAGGTGACGCTGTGGGATACCGGTACAGCCGGTTGGTGCTCAAGCTCAGCGGCGAAGCGATCTCCGGCCCGTCCGGATGGGGTGTTGATCCGTCGGCGCTGCGGCATCTCGCCACCGAGGTGCTCGCCGTCCACCAGCTGGGCATGGAGGTTGCGGTCGTCGTCGGCGGCGGGAACTACTTTCGCGGACGGGAGGCCGAGGAGTGGGGGATCGGCCGTGCCGAGGCCGACAACATCGGCATCCTCGGAACGATCATGAACGGCCTGATGCTGCGCGGCTCGCTGACGGCGATGACCGACGCCGACGTCCGGGTGATGACGGCTATCCCCGTGCAGAGCGTCGCCGAGCCTTTCATCCGGCTGCGCGCCGATGCGCACCTGAGGGCCGGCCGCATTGTCATCCTCGCCGGCGGGATCGGTCAACCGTACGTCACCACCGACTATCCGGCCGTTCAGCGGGCCCTCGAACTGGACGCTGATGCCCTGCTCGTCGCCAAGCGTGGCGTCGACGCCGTCTACGACAAGGATCCCAATCGACACGCCGATGCCCACCGCTTCGGCACGCTGACCTACCGGGAGGCGCTGACGTTGGGCATCAAGATCATGGACACCTCGGCATTCGTCCTGGCCAATGATCATCAACTGACGATGCACGTCTTCGACGTCGACGCCACCGGCGCCATGGCTGCGATCTGCAAGGGTGAGGACGTGGGCACGCTCGTCATGCCCTGACCGGTCAGGCCCGGCGCAGCACCGGAACGCCGAGCAGGCCGGAGCTCACCGAGTCCATCGCCCGATCGAGATCCTGCATCACGAATCGGTGACCATAGCTGTCCCGGCTCTGCTGGACGAGCCGGTCGATGGCTGCGTCGGCGGCAAGGGCGTTGGCGGCGGTGTTGCTGACCACGAGTTCGATCGTGTTGCCGCCCGGATGCAGCAGGTCGGTGAGGTCGAGAGCGTACGGCGGCGCCCACAACACTCCGGCCTGCGTTCCGTTCACGATCACCTGGACCACCTCGCGGACCGGCGTGGTGACCTGCACCCGATAGGAGTTGCCTCGGACACCGTCTCGTTCGGACGATCCGGCATCGACCGGCGTCGATTCGCCGAAGTCGATCATCATGCGGCCGGCGGCGGTGAAGCTCTGGTCGAGCTCGACCGTGGTCAGGTAGTTGATCGTGCCCGAGAAGTTGGCCCGCGCCGGATCGTCCTCCCAGCGGTGCGGAAGGGTGACCCGGCCGGCGGCCTCTTCGAAAGATTCGGGTCCGAACCGCACCGACCAGTCGCGGAGTTCGAGCGCAGGCCCCGCCGGCGTCAGCGTCGGCGTCCCGGCCTCGGGGTGCGCAACAGCGCTGTCGTGCAGGACAATGACAGCCGCCTGGTAGGGAGCAAGGTCGACCGCGATCGGTCCGCGAAGTTCACCCGCCGAGGTGATCGTGCCCGTATCGGCGTGCCACACCTCGTAACCGGTCCGCGCTTGACGCGGATCGGCATGGATCCGGCGCGGGTGCGGACCGGTGTTGATCACCAGGTGTACGTCGGCGTCGTCTATCCGGCGGCGGACTGATCCGATGTCACCTGTCGCCGGAAAGATCTGCAACTCGGGTGCGACGGCGGCGGCGATGTCGTCGCGAAGTGTCGTTACGTCGTGATCGACGGTGATCACTGCACCGCCGGCCGTCCGATGGTCGGCCAACCAAGCCTGCGTCGGTTCCGGGATCCGTCGGGCAGAGGGCAGGATGATCACCGGGACCGCAGCGGGCTTGACAGCCGACAGGGCGGCGTCATCGACAAGATCGAAGTTCCAGCCGTTGTCCCGAACGGTGGCCGGGATGGCCGGGTCGATGTGTGTCCTGGCTTCCTTCCACAGGTCGAGAGAGCCGCCGACCTCGTGTCCGAGCCGCGGATAGATGTCGTCGCAGGGCACATAGATCAGCACGTCGGCTGCGGGCTCGCCCTGGCGCATCAGCCAACACAATCGCTGCAGGTACGCCATCAGTGCCGGCATCGCGGGCCACCATGGGTTGCGATCATCGAGCGCGCCGGCCGCGTAGAAGTACCAGCCCAGTCCCTCGGTCACTTCGGGCGAGTACGGCCAGCCGTGGCCGATGATCTGGTTGATCCCGGCCAGCAGGTGTTCATGCGCCTCGCCCTTGAGATCCAGTGGAGTCGCCCGGAAGGACGGCGAATGGACCCAGGTCCAGGTCTCGGATGACACCACCGGCAGCCCGTAGTGATGGGCGGCCGAGCTGGCCCATCGGGTCTGGGTGAGTTCTTTCCAGCCGAATCCCTCACCCTCGTAGAGATCGGCGAACCGGTAGCTGCTGATCGATGCCGGCGGCGTCCCGTAGCCCTGGATCCGGAACGGCACACCGTGGCCGGCGGCCCAGTCCTGGAAGATCGAAACGAAGTTCTCCTCGTACAGCTCGGTCAGCGTGCGGTAGTAGTCGATCCGCAGCTGCTCGCAGCCGTAGGTGTCGATGATCAACTGGTACAGCCGGGGGAGCAGCGGATAGCCGCGGCGATGTGCGAACTCGTCGACGATCGCCGGTGTCCAGTTGGCGCCGTACACCTCGAGACTGTCGCAGAACACCGAGCCGATCAGCTCCGCCGGGACCGCCCGCAACAGTGGTTCGGCGAGGTGTTCGATGTGAGCGCGCGCCGCAGCGGCCGAATAGTGATCAAGAACCGGCCCGTCTGCTCCGGCTGCGGCGCGCTTGACCACCTGGCCGGTCGGCCTGACGCCGGCTGTGATCAACTGGCGGGGTCCGCTGCCGGCCGGAATCCTCAGCACGCCGGCATCCAGCTCCACCGGCACGAAGTCGGCACGTTCACCGACGCTGCCCGGTGCGAGGAACGCGGCGACGAATTGATCACCGGGCCAGCCGGTCGTGATCGGGATGTCGACGGCCGGGGCGGAGATCTCCCGGCGGTCCCAGTGCAGCTTCTTGGCGGCGAGGTCGGTGGTGATGTGCGGTCCGCCGAAGGACCAGCCGCTGCCGAGGGTGAGATCGAACCGGAGGCCGAGCTGCCGGGCCCGCTCGGCGGCAAACCGCAGTTGCCCACAGAAGGTCGCCGAAAGCAGTTCCGGGCTTTCGGATCCGAGGGGATACACGTAGGACACCTCGACGCCGCCGATGCCCGCAGCCGCCATCGCCCCGAGCTCCCGGTCGAGCTCATCCCGGTCGACGTTCGGCCCGAACCACCACCACCGCATCATCGGACGGCTGTCCGGGGGCGGGTTGTGCCATCCGGCGCGGAGCGAGTCGAGGGTGGCACCGGTTGGCATCAGGACTCCTGTATCAGGCTGGTCGAACTGTGCTGGTGACGCTGGTCGGTCGGGTTGAATGGTTTCAACCGATGCTGGAGTCTAGCGAAGCCGCTACCAGGTATGAGAAGCACCTGGAGTCCGCACAGCTCCGACCGGGATACTGGGCCGCACACCGGGTGACCGGCCCGAACCGTTAAGGGAGCAGCTTCGTGGCAGCGCTTACTCCGAAGGCCATCATCGAGGGCAGATCCCGGTCCCGCCCGGCCGTGCCGCTGATCATCGGGTTGGTCCTGGCCGGCGGCGGGGCGCTGTTGGTGATGATCAGTTACTTTGTCCTGGACGGTGCTACCAACACCATCGTGTCGACGTTCATGGCACTCCCGGTCGGCGCAATGGTGGTCGCGGGCTTGTTGTGGCTGGATCGGTTCGAACCGGAACCGCCGCTGAAGCTGCTGTTCGCGTTCCTCTGGGGTTGTGGGGTCGCGGCGTTGATCGCGCTGGTGGTCAACACGCTCGGCATCGCCTTGTTGAGTTCGGAAATCGGCGTGAGGAGCGGTCTGGTCCTCGGCAGCTCGTTCCTGGCGCCGATCGTCGAGGAGTCGCTCAAGGGCTCGGTGCTGTTGATCCTGCTCTGGCGGCGGCGTGATGAGATCAACGGCGTCACCGACTGCGTCCTGTACGCCGGCATGGTGGCCATGGGCTTCGCGGTGATCGAGGACATCAACTACTTCGCCCAGGCGCTGGGGAAGTCGGGTGAGGCGGCGGTGGTCACCTGGGTGGTGCGGACGATCTTCGGGCCGATCGGGCACCCGGCGTTCACTGCCGCGACCGGGGTCGGGATAGCGTACGCGGCGACCGGCCGGCGTGGCGTCAAGGGTGTGCTGGCCGTGGTCGGCGGCTGGTGCGTCGCGGTCTTCCTGCACATGTCGTGGAATCTCGGAAGCCAGTTCGGGCTGATCGGGCTCGGCATCAGCCTGGTGTTCATCCTGACCTGGATCGCCATCCTCATCGTGCTGATGGTGATCGATCGGCGCCGGTTGATCGGAACGATCCAGCACTTCCTGCCGCAGTACATTCCGACCGGGATCGTCACCCCGGTCGACATCGCCATGCTGAGCAGCCTGCGAACCCGGCGCGAGGCGCGCCGAGCGGTCCGTGGTCGGCTCGGTGCCCAGGCTGCCCGGGCGATGTCGGACTACCAGTTGGCAGCGACGGAACTGGCCCTGCTGCACGCCAGCGCAAGCAGCCGGACGGTGACGCCGCAGCGTTTCGCCTTCCGACAGCAGGGCTTGACCTGGCTGATGGGGCAGGCCAGACAGGTGTTCATCCCGCCGCCGTACCCGCCGCAAACCCAGGTCCACGGTCCCGCGCCGAGGCCGGGTCCTCCGGGCAGCCTGCCCGGCCCGTCACAGCCGCCGAACCGGTGATCCCGACCGCCAGGCCATGATGTCGTCGACCGCGTCGGCGAAGAACCGCCGATAGGTGTCGGCGGTGACATACCCGAGGTGGGGCGAGAGGACGGCGTTCCGGACCGTCCGCAGCGGATGATCACGGGGAAGCGGCTCGACGTCGTACACATCGAGGCCGGCTCCGGCAATCCATCCTTCCCGCAGCGCCCGGAGCAGGGCGGACTCGTCCACCAACGGGCCGCGTGAGGTGTTGATCAGGTACGCGGTCGGCTTCATCAAGCACAGGTCGGACGCGGTGAGGGTGTTCCGTGAGCGCTCCGACAGCTTCAGATGCAGCGAGACGATGTCGGAGCCGCGCAGCAGTTCCTCCTTGGTCACCGGCCTGACGCCGAGTGACCCGGCGTGATCGTGATCAAGATGAGTCGACCACGCGACGACGCGCATGCCGAACGCCATCCCCACGGTCGCGACCCGGCTGCCCAGCCGGCCAAGGCCGATGACCCCGAGAGTGTGTCCTTCGAGATCCATTCCGACGGTCGCCTGCCATCCGCCGGCCCGGATCAGGGCATCCTCGGCGGGAAGCTGGCGGGCACAGGCCAGGATCAACGCCCAGGTGAGCTCGGCCGCGGAGTGCGGGACGCCGCCCGTGCCACAGACCTCGATGCCGAGACCGCGTGCGGCGTCGACGTCGATCGCGGCGTTCCACATTCCGGCGGTGACAATCAGCCGGAGCTGCGGCAGCTGCTGCAACACGGCGTCGGGGAGCGCCGTCCGTTCCCGGACGGCGACAACGACCTGGGCGTCGGCAAGCCCGGTGATCAATTCCTCGCCCTCCAGATGATCTTGCAAGAAGGTCACCTGCGCCGCCGGTCCTAGCGACTCCCAGTCGGCGTACCCGGCGATGACCTGTTGATAGTCGTCCATCACCACAACCTGGAACGGTTCCGGAGCCTGCGGGGGACCGCGTAGGCGACGGGATGGATGACGGGATCAACGACTGGGACCGCTGCTCGGGCGGGGAGGAGGCGGTCACCGTCGGCATTCTGCCAGCATGCCGCGACCGGTCAGGGTCGCCCGGGTTGTCAGCCCCGCGGGCTGGTCCTGGACTGCGATCTCAGGCGAAGCGGAACGCCGACCCACAGGGCGCCGGTGGCGACGAACAGGACGGTGCCGGAAGCCAGCCCGAACGAGCGCCCCAGCACGACGTCGAAGATCAGCAGGACGGTGCCGGAGAACAGGATCGACGAGGCGATCAGGCAGATCATCAGGATCCGGTTGGACACCGTGACGAGATCGCCGATCCGGTGCTTGCGAAACAGCATCCGGTGGGCGCTGACGGGCGCCAGGGCGAGGATCGAGACGGCCGCGGCAAGCACCACCAGCGTCAGGTAGGCCGCGATCTGATCGTCGGTCAGGGTGGTGAACCGGCTCTGGAACGGCAGCGTCAACAGGAAGCCGGCCAACAGTTGGGTCCCGGTCTGGGTGATCCGGAGTTCCTGCTGGATGTCATGCCAGTTGCGGTCATAGCGTTCCAGGGTCGTCTCGTGGCGGCCGTCGTCCGTCGCCTCTGGATCGGTCATGGGTCCAGTGTGTCGGATCCGCGCGACCGGACAGCGTAATCGGCACCGGCCGGTTGACGGGCTGGTCGGTCGGGCTTGTCTGGTGGGCGGCATTCGTGGGTATTGTCGAGGACAGAACGCAGCGTGCTGTGTCACGGCGCGTTGGCGCCCCACAGACAGGAGCAGCCATGAAGATCAGGACAGTCGGGATCCTCGCCGCCGGCGCGGCGATCGGCTACGCCCTCAACACCGAGTCTGGCCGGGAGAAGCTTGCCCAGTTGAAGGACGCCGGCAGCCGGTTCCTCGGTCGGCCTGAGGTCCAGGCGAAGACCGCCGATCTCGCGGACAAGGCCAAGCAGCGCACCGGCAACCTGCCGCATTCGGTGCAGAACATCGCCAACCAGACCATCGACAAGGCGAAGCAGGCAACCAGTCGAGCCGGCCACAACGGTGAGGCGCCGGAATCACCCAGCGCCTAGCCGACCGGTTCGGACCGATCCGGTCGACAATCGGCGATCAGCAGGGTCGGGACGGGTGCCGGTGGCTCGGTGACCCTGTCGATCGTGAGACCGGCGCCGGTCACAGCGTTGAGATAGGTCGACAGCATCCGGTGATGTGCGCCGACATGGCCGCGTACGCCCTCCTCGCCGGTTGTCCACCAGCCCTCCTGGGAGTAGCCGCCGTCCGGCCAGCTGGGCCGGGCGCGGCCGTCGCCCGGGAAGCAGGGATGGAAGAGGACAAAGGTGAACCGTCCTGACGGAGCCAGGACCCGGCGCACAGAGGTCAGCACACCGTCAAGATCATCGACGTCCATCAGGGCCATGTTGCTGATCACGAGATCGAATGGTCGACCGTCCCACCAGTCCGTGGTCGCGGCGTCGCCGACCAGATAACTGATCACCGCCGGTGCGGACTCCTGTAGTTGGCGTGCCCTCTCGATCAGCCGGATCGAGAGATCCACCCCGACGACATCGGCGCCGCGTTCGGCAAGGGTGCGGCTCAATGTCCCGTAGCCGCAGCACAGGTCCAGGACCCGACGGCCGGTCAGCGATTGCGGAAGATGATCACTCAGTATCGCGCCCCAGTTCCGGGTGTAGTCCAGATACCAGTCGGCCTGGCTGTCATAACGGGGAGTCGTCGCCATACTTGAACCCTAGATGATCAACGACGGTCGAGCCTGTCGATCACCCGGCCGAGTGTCCGGGCATGGCGGCGGAGGTTGCGCCACGGACAGTCGCGTTGCTGGAGTCGTCGCCGCACTGAACTGATGTCGAATCGGTCGGGTGCGGTCCGTGGCAGTTCCTCCCAATCCAACGGTGTGGCGACCGGTGCGCCCGGTCTACCTCGCAGTGCATAAGGGGGCGCGGCCGTCTGCCCGTACCCGTTGCGCAAGACGTCGACGAAGACCCGGTCGTCCCGACGGTCCTTGCGCTGTTCGGTCGTCAGCAGGTCCGGATGTCGGCCGGCGAGGGTGTCGGCCAATGACCGGGCGAACTTCCGTACGTCGGCGAAGCCCAAGGCGGGCTTGATCGGCGTCAGGACGTGGTATCCGCGGGAACCGGTCGTCTTCAGGAACGGGACCAGCCCGAGATCATCGAGAGCCTCGCCGACGATCATCGTCGCGTGACGGACGGCGGCAAGATCGTCAGAGCTTGGATCAAGATCGATGATCAGTTGGTCAGGACGGTCAAGATCGTCGACGCGGCTCAGCCAGGTGTGCGGGGTCAGGCAGGCCTGGTCGGCAAGGTAGGTCAGTGTCCGGATGTCCTGGACCATCAGCTGACGCTGGGGGCCGTCGGAGGTGCCTACGGTGGCGGTCGCGCTCCAGTCCGGGAAGTGGTTCGGCACCCTTTTCTCATAGAAGCTCTGCCCGTCAACGCCGTTCGGCCATCGCTGCATGGTGATCGGCCGATCGGTCAGATGCGGCAGCATGACGTCGGCCACGTCGTGGTAGTAGACCGCGACCTCGGCCTTGGTGATTCCTTGATCGGGATACATGATCTTGTCGGGCCGGGAGACAAGTACACCGCCGATCGCCCGAACGTCCTGCCGGTGAGGACCAGAACGGTGACGAGCAGCGCTCTGGCTACGCAACATCGAGTCTCCTGAACTCGCCGTCGAGCTGGCGATCGTGGATCCAGCCGTCGGTAGAGAACGGTTCGTGGTACAGCGGCGCCGATGCGTCAGGAGGCGCTGCGGGCGAACTCATGTCGAAGCCGGTACCCGGCCGGGCCGGTCTCAGTCGACGCCGGCCATCATTCGCCGGATCCAGGGCCTGAGCAGGGCCAGCAGCCCGGCGATGACCACCGCCACGCCGCCGGTGATGCCGAAGTACCGCGCCTCGACGGCGGGGGAGTACAGGCCGGCCAGCGCGCCTGCAGCGGCTGTTCCTGCCGAAACCGAGAGGAAGTTCAGGGCAACCATCTGGGTGCGGAAGGCGCCCGGCGCCAGCTTGGTGGAGACCGACAGCCCGATCGGAGAGAGAAGCAGTTCGGCGACACTGAACAGCAACAGGATCCCGCCAACGGCCAGCGCCGGACTGGTTTTGCCGTGACCGCCGGCCATCGGAAGGAAGAGCAGGAAGCACAGGCCCATCCCGGCCAGCCCGAGTGCGAACTTGGTCGGTGTCGACGGTTGGCGAGAGCCGAGCTTTGTCCACAGCGCGGCCATGATCGGCGCAAAGATCAGGATGCCGATCGGATCGACCGACTGTGCCCAGGCAGGTGGGATGGAGAAGCCGCCGATCGTCAGATCAACCCGTTCCTCGGCGTAGATCGCGATCACCGTGAAGATCTGCTGGAAGAGGGCGAAGAAGGCGAAGCTCGCCACGAACAGCGGGATGAAGGCGAAGACCCGTCCGCGTTCGACTTCGGTGGTCTTGGAGCTGCGCACGATCGCCGCGAACAGCACGATGGCGGCGAGCACGATCACCCCGGTTACGACGGTTGCCAGGTTGCTCAGCTTGACCAGCCCGGACAGGAAGGCGCCGACGATCACCGCCAGGCCGATCACAGCGACGATGATCGTCCGGCCGGCATGGGAACGCGGCAACGGATTCGGCACCTCACGCCCGGCGGCCGCCGCAAGATTCCGGCGCCCCAGTGTGTACTGCACGAGCCCGATCGCCATGCCGACGGCAGCCAGCCCGAAGCCGTAATGGAAGCCCTTCCAGTTCTGCAGGGCACCGGTCAACAGTGGTCCGACGAGTGCGCCGATGTTGATCCCCATGTAGAAGATCGAGAAGCCGGCGTCGCGCCGCGGATCGTTCGGGCGGTAGAGCGCGCCCAGCAGTGCCGTCGTGTTCGCCTTCAAAGCCCCGCTGCCGAGGCCGACGCAGGCCAGACCGAGTGCGACACCGCCTAGTCCCGGCACCAGGGCGAGACAGATGTGCCCGATCATGATCAGCACACCGCTGTAGAACAGGGTCCGTTCCGAACCCAGCAAGCGGTCGGCGACCCAGGCGCCGAGCACCGTCGCCAGGTAGACCAGACCGCCGTACGCCCCGACCAGGCTGGTCGCGCTGGCCTGCGGCAGTCCGAGGCCGCCCTCACGCACGCTGAAGTACAGGTAGTAAGTCAGGATCGCCTGCATTCCGTAGAACGAGAAGCGTTCCCAGATCTCCAGCCCGAACAGGTTGGCCAACCCCCACGGGTGGCCGAAGAACGTTCGGTGATGCTCTTCGGGCTCAGTCTCCTGGTGTGTGGTAGCCATCTTTTTGACCGTACTCTCAGATCGGCGCTGTGCCGAGCACCCCCTGCCGGACGAACGGTGGTGCAGCGGTGGCTGTGTCATAGGCTCACCCGGTGCCTGCCTCCTGGATCCTGTTCGACGTCGGTGGCGTCCTCGAACTGGTCGACGATGTGACCTGGCCCGTGGCCTACGTGGCACGGTGTGCGGATCGGCTCAGCATCACCGTCGAGGAGTTCGAGTCAAGACTGGCGACGACGCAGCTTCCTGACGCCGGCACCCGCAGCGGTGTTGAGGATGATTTCTGGCGGGTGCTGGGCTCGGCGGTCGGTGCCGGGCAGGACGTGCTCAGCGTCATGCGGGAGGACTTCTGGGACGCGTACTGCGGCACCGCCAACGTCGAGCTGATCGACTGCGCCCGGTCATTGGTCGGCCGGGCAGGTCTTGCGATCCTGTCGAACTCCGCCGACGGCGCCCGGGAGCAGGAGGAGCGGCGATACGGCTTCTCGGCGATCTTCGACCCGATCTGCTACAGCCATGAGATCGGCGTGAACAAGCCGGACCCGCGGGTGTACCGGAGAACTCTCGACGCGATGGGCGCCCAGGCCGAGCAGGTGCTTTTCATCGATAACCGGCCGGAGAACGTCGAAGCCGCGCGGCGACTGGGCATGCAGGCCGTGGTGCATGCCGATAACCAGGCGACGATCGCGATGATCAACTCCTGGATATCCGGCACCCGCGCAGTCCAGGCCTGAGACCTGGCGGCGCAGCGTGATCAGCTCCCGCCGCCAACGATCACGCACCAACTGCTCGGCGCCGCACCGGCTGCAACCGGTGCGTGGGTGAGTAAAAGGTCGCGGCGTCGGGGACCTGGTGCGGGCCGCTAGAGTCTTGCTCCGGTCCCGCGCGAAAGATGAGGAGTCTGATGTCCCTGTCGGAGAAACTGCTCGCCGAACCGGTGCGTACGCAGGTCATCGCCGATCTGGTCCACGTCGTCGACCAGGAGGTCGGTGACAAGTCCGGCTTCTCCGGTACGGCGGTGAAGGCGGGATACGCCGCCGGCAGGAAGGTGATGCCCAACCTGGCCGAGCGCGCCGTGACGAGGCTGCTGCCCGATTTCGCGGTCGCGGTCGATCCGTACTGGGAGGACTTCCAGGCGGCGGGCGAGGGCGATTTCGGCCAGTACCTGGCGGGCCGCGGCCCCGAGGCGGCCCAGTCGTTGCTTGCGGTGACCGACGCCAAGGTGGCCACAACGTCCCGCGAGGCGCTCCGGCGGGCGTACAAGCCGCTCCGCGGCAAGGCGGTCGAGCACGTCCGAGCGGCACTGCCGCGGATCGGTGCGGTGCTGCAGAAACACGCGGGCTGACCTGTCCCGGTCACCTCACAACGAGGTCACAGGCGGGTCTCGAACGGGCTGACGGAAACCTTCCGAAATCCATGCGTTCAGGATCGAAGGTGGCGCCGGCTTGCGGATATGCCTGTTCCGGCACCTTTAGCAACCCTCAAGGTGGCCAGGATCGGGACGCCGGCGGTTGTCGCAAATGTCTCGGAAAGATAACGTCCTCGTCCGTGCTCGTGTCGGGACGCGGGCATGTCGGCCGGAAGTCGGGTCGACGCCACGTACGAGGGGACAACATCAATGTTTGCAGCCGTGTCCGTTCCGGGCCGTCAGCCACTGGCACGTCGGGCTGACCTGACGCGCACGGCCGGAGCAAACTCCGCGTTCCAGCGCCGCGTTGTCCAGCCACGCCGGGCTGCGGTTGCGGCACGGGCCGAGCGGTCGGGCCGAGTCGGACGACGAGTGGCCGGCGCCATCGCCGGGATCGCCGTCGTCAGCGGTCTGGCCATGGCGAACCCGGAGCCCGCCTCGGCGGCGAGCATCAGCCACCGGCTGCCCAAGTTGCACAAGGGCGATCACAACAGCCTGGTCGTCCGGCTTCAACGCGAACTGTCCGCCCACGGCAAGAACGTCGCGGCCACCGGTCACTTCGGCAAGGCGACCAAGAAACGGGTCAAGAAGATCCAGCGCCAACACGGTTGGCGCGCCACCGGCGTCGTGGGTTCTGGCGTCTGGCACGTGCTGCTCAGCGACGGCCGGCGAGTGTCCAGCCCCTCGATCAAGCCCTACCTCAGGAGTTCGGGCCGCAAGGCGCAATCGGCTCCGGCGAACTCGGTCTGGGACAAGTTGGCCCGCTGCGAATCCGGCGGACGCTGGCACATCAACACCGGCAACGGTTTCTACGGCGGACTGCAGTTCACGCTGTCCACCTGGCACGCGTACGGCGGCTCCGGCATGCCGAACAAGCACTCCCGGAGCGAGCAGATCGCGGTCGCCCAACGGGTGCAGCGCTCGCAGGGCTGGGGTGCCTGGCCCGCCTGCAGCTCCCGCATCGGCCTGCGCTGAGGCCGGGCCGACCTGGCTCGCCGCCGGCGCCGGTTGACCCGGCCGCCGAGCACCGACGATAGGGTGCTGCGGTGGACGTGAGCAGCGTTGCCCAGACCTTCGTGGCCGCCAGACGGGCGGGCACAGCTGTTGATCAGTACCCGGGTCGCGAGCTACCTGCCGATCTGGCGGAGGCCTACGCCGTCCAGGATGCGGCGATCGCGCTGTGGGGCGAGGAACCTGCGGGCTGGAAAGCCGGATTGATCGCACCCGAGCGTCGCCAACCTGGCGGGGACGAACGATTGATCGGTCCGATCTGGCAGCACGCGATCCGGGACAGCGGATCGCACCAGATCGAGATGCCGGTCTTCGACGGCGGATTCGCCGCGATCGAGGCGGAATTCGTCGTCCGGCTGGACGTCGACGCTGCAGCCGGTAGCTGGACTGCCGCCGACGCCGCCGAACTGCCGCAGACGCTCTTCGCCGGTATCGAGATAGCGAGCAGCCCATTCCCCAAGATCAACGATCTTGGTCCCGCGGTAACCGCATCCGACTTCGGCAACAACGGTGGAATGATCATCGGGCCGCAGCTGCCGCCCGATGTCGATCCGTCGATGATCACGGTGCGAACCCTGATCGACGACGACGTCGCAGGTGAGGGCAGTGGTGCCACAGTGCCCGGCGGCCTGGCGACAGCGGTGGCACAGACGCTGACCATCCTCGGGCGGCGGCATCGATCGGTTCCCGCCGGCACCTTCATCGCCACCGGGGCAACCACCGGCGTGCACGCCTGCCAGGTCGGAACATCGGCGGTGATCACCTTCGCTGATCTTGAACCGATGCGCTGTCGGCTGGTTGCAGCGGGTCCGACTTCCTGATCCCGGCACCGGGCACAGCCGGCGGTCGCTAGCATCGTGGCCATCCGACACCCGGACGACAAGACGTCCCCCGACAACCTCACAGGATGCGCCGATGACCGTACTGGACTCCTTCTCCCTGGCCGGCAAGACGGCGTTCCTCACCGGCGGCAGCCGGGGACTCGGCCGGGCGATGGCACAGGCGCTCGGCGAGGCCGGAGCAGCGGTGGCGTTGTCTGCCACGACACTCCACGCCGCGCAGCGAGCGGCCGGGGAGCTCCAGGAGCTCGGCATCAATGCCTACGGCGTGCAGCTGGACGTCGCCGATCGTGGGGCGGTCGACGATGCCGTGACGACCGTCTCCGAGCAGTTCGGTGAGATCGACGTGCTGGTCAACAATGCCGGCATCGGCGTCGGAGCCGCTGCCTTCGAGGCCTCGGAGGACACCTGGCGCGACGTGCTGAGCGTCAACGTCGACGGCGTGTGGTACTGCTCGCGGGCCGTCGCCAGGCGGATGGCCACCCGCGGCGGTGGGGTGATCATCAACATCGGATCGATGTCGGCCTGGATCGTCAACCAACCCCGATGGCAGATCTCCTATCTGACGTCCAAGGCGGCTGTGCATCACATGACCGAAGGACTCGCCGCGGAGTGGGCGCCCTATGGGATCCGGGTCAACGCCATCGCACCCGGCTACTTCCACACCGATCAATCCCCGATCTACGAGCCGGAGTACAAGCCGTGGTGCGTCGACCCGGCGCCGATGAAACGCGGCGGCGAACCCCATGAGCTCGGCGGCGCGGTGGTCTTTCTGGCCAGCGCCGCGTCGAGCTTCATGACCGGGTCGATCATCAAGATCGATGGAGGTTTCACGCTGTTCTGATCCCTGGCAGGATGGAGAACACGACCGGAGCGAGGAAGCTGGGATGATCATGAACGCCGAGGAGCAGTCGTACGATCTGCAGCGGCTGGTCCGCTGGCAGGACTCCGGAGCCACCTGGCGGGTGCTTTCGGACCGGAAGGGGACCGTCTCGATCGCGTTGTGCCGCTGCGACGACGAGTCGGAAGAGGTCGACCGGCTGATCTCGGACGCGCCTGACCTCCTCGACTTCGTCCGGACCCGGCAGACCGGCGACCTCGACCAGTCCGAGTGATGCCTGGGCCTCGCCATCCTGACCGCGCAATAGCCGCGCTGCGGAACGCAGGTCGGCCCACGCTGCCCGTGGTGTATGGTGCTGCGCATGTTCGGTCGTTGGTTTTGCTATTACGCGTTGGCTCTGGAGGGGCCCACGTCGGAGTAGCTGACGACCTCACTGCGATCTTCCAGAGCCAACGGACCAGGAGAATTCCTGGTCCTTCGTCGTATCAGGCGGGCTCGGAGGAGTGGTCCGCCGGAGAGGACCACCGATGTCCACGATCGTCCAGGATGGGAGTCGGATCACCGACACCCGTGTTGTGGAGTTCCAGAGTCTTGCCTCGCCGGACAGCCTGCGGCGTCGTTTGCCGGTGTCGGACAGTTCGGCCGAGGTCGTCAGCCGCGGACGAGCCGACATCTCGGCGGTGTTGTCCGGCGCCGACGACCGGCTGCTGGTGATCACCGGACCGTGTTCGGTGCACGACCCGGTCGCGGCGCTGGACTACGGGCGGCGACTTCGGACGGTTGCCGATGCCTACGCCGACGACCTCGTCGTGGTGATGCGTACCTACTTCGAGAAGCCGCGGACGACGGTCGGGTGGAAGGGGCTGATCAACGATCCGCGCCTTGACGGAAGTCACGACATCCAGGCCGGACTGGAGATCGCACGCCGATTCCTGATCGACATCGCAGCGATCGGGCTGCCAACGGCGACCGAACTCCTGGAACCGATCACGCCGCAGTACATCGCCGAGTTGATCAGTTGGGCCGCGATCGGTGCGCGGACGACCGAGAGCCAGATCCACCGCCAGCTGGCGTCCGGCCTGTCCATGCCGGTGGGCTTCAAGAACGGCACGGACGGAAACGTCCAGGTGGCTGTCGACGGTGCGCTGGCCGCGCGAAACCCACAGAGCTTCCTTGGCATCGACGGGCAGGGTCGGGCAGCGTTGGCAACCACAACCGGCAACCCCGACACGCACATCGTGTTGCGGGGTGGCAGGAGCGGGCCCAACTACTCGGCCGCGCAGGTCGCGGACGCCGCTCAACTGGCGACGCGGTCTGGCCTTCCGCCATTGCTGGTCGTCGACGCCAGCCACGCCAATTCCGGCAAGGACCATGATCGCCAGGCTCGGGTCGTGCGCGACATCGCCGACCGGATCGCGGCTGGTGAATCCGTCATCGCCGGAGTGATGATGGAAAGCTTCCTGGTCGGTGGCGCCCAGCCCTTGGAGGTGCCGGTGCGCCACCGACTCGTTTACGGACAGAGCGTCACCGACGCCTGTCTCTCCTGGGAGACCACAGCGGAGCTGATGGGCTCATTGGCGCGGGCGAGTCATCGCCGGCGCAGGTGCCGGACATAGAACCGTGCGGAATCGTCGGTCTCGAACGCCGGCACCTGATGGTGTCCGCCGGTGGTGACGTGCATCGTCTTTTCCGGTGAAGCCAACGCATCGAAGAGCTCCAAACCGGTCTGGCGGTCGATCTCGCGGTCGTCCCAGGGCAGCAGGACCTGAACGGGGATGGTGACCTGCCGGGCTGCGTCGAACAGTTCGGGATAGGTGAACACACCCCCGAACACGGCCGCCCGGATCCTGGGTTCGACAGCGGCGAGCGGGATACCGATCGCAGAGCCGAGGGTCAGCCCGCCGTACCCGATGGTCACGTCGCCGATCTCGGACAGGCCCGACAGCGCGTCGATGGTGGCCCGCCACTCGGGGACGGCCCGCTCGGCCAGCGACACGTTCAGTGCGGTGATGCTGGGCGCGAGCGATTCTCCCGCTTGTCGGGCAGCCATCATCGCGTCGACCCAGCGCTGATCCTCGGCGCTGCGCCGGCGGTCCCCGTGGCCGGGTGCGTCGATTGCGGCGGCATTGAAGCCGTAGCGCGTCACGTAGTGCCTGGCCCGAGCCACCGGACCGGGAGCCAGCTTGTGCTGCCCGCCCGGATGACCGATCAAGATCAACGGAGCACCCTCGGAACCGATGGGCGGAGTCCACAGGACGCCCGGAATGCCGTCAAGGTCGAAGGTGCGCTCGACGATGTCGTCCGATGAGGTACAACTGAGGAATTTCATGGCTGATCGCCTTTCACAGAGTGCCGAATTGCCGGCGCTCCGGGCGACGAGGACGTCAGCCGCTCGACCGTGGGGTTCGAAGGAGCACCCAGCGAATAACCGAATTCACGGGTATCACCTCCTCTTGTTGATCACGGCAGACAAGAAATAGCAGACCACGTCACCGAACGGCGAATGAATATCGTCGCGTACACAGCTCAGTGAAAGATCCAGTACCAGGAGGCAGCCATCGGGATCAGCCCGACCAGCACCAGCGGGTTGTACGGCCGGCGCCGGTTCAGCATCAAGATCATCCCGGCGCTGAGCAGGCCGATCAGCCCGGTCAGTCCCCACAGGCCGACGACGTCGGAATGCGCCATGTGGTGCCGGCCGCTGAACACAAGGTAGGCAGCCAGCACAGCGGAGATGATGCCCATCACGAACACGATCAGCACCGAGGCCAGAACCCGCTGCACCCGGTCGAGGCTGATCGCCTCAGCCTTGCTGCGTGGCGTCATCTCATCAGTCATGCCGCTGGTCGAGCGTTGGCTCGTCCGGCGATCGCGATCGACCACAGGGACCATCCCGTTAGTAGGCTAATTGTTAGTGCCCAAAGTATACTGGGCTGGTGACCGAACGACAAACGACGAGTGCCCCGGATCTGCTCGCACTGGAGAGCCAGGTCTGCTTCGCGCTTGCGGTGGCCTCTCGTCGCGTGATCGGGTTGTACCGGCCGCTGCTGGAGCCGATGGGGCTGACTCACCCTCAGTATCTGGTGATGCTCGCACTCTGGCAGCACGAACCACTGACGGTCCGCGAACTCGCGGACCTGCTGTCGCTGGAATCGGCGACGCTGTCCCCGCTGCTGAAACGCCTGGAGGCGATCGGCTACCTGACGCGGCCGCGGCGCCCCGACGACGAGCGGGCCCTGCAGGTCGCCCTCACCCCGGAGGGCAGAGAGCTGCGGGACCGGGCGGTCGAGATCCCGCCGGCCATGATGGCCAAACTGCAGATGGATGTCGAAGAGGTGCAGGAACTGCACCAGCGGCTGACCGACCTGATCAAACGCGCGACCGACGCTTCCTGAGCAGTGCCGGGATCCTCACTGGTATCCCCGCTTGAGCAAATAGCGTGCCCCACCGGCGTATCCCTCGGGCGTAAGCCGGGCGTAGTCGAACGCGTCGGCAAGTCTGTTGATCACGTTGAAGGCGAAGCACACCGCCAGCGCATCCTTGACCTGCTCTGCGGAGGCGCCGGCCCGCAACACGTCGCGGATGTCGTCGGGCGTGATCGTGGACTGACCGGTGACTCTTCCCAGCAGCCGCAGGGTGGCTCGCAGCGGTTCACTGATGGGTGCCGTCTCCAGGTCGTGCAACGTCTGGTCGACCACCGCTTGCGTGCCCAGCGCGCCGGCGGCGGTTGCGGTGTGAGCGCCGACGCAGAAGACCGATCCGTTGGTCCGTGAGACGTAGGCGGCCATCAGTTCCCGCTCACCGACCGACCACGAGGACGGGCCACGCATCGCCGCGTGGGTGAGCCTCTTCATCGGATCACCGTAGAAGTCGGGACGATAGAAGTTGATCTTGGCTGCATCGGGCAACGGTTGACGAGTGAACATCCTGATCATCCCGAACAGCACCCGGGCGGACAACGGATAGCCGCTGTTGAGCACGTCGGGTCTCACGACTCCTGCTCCATGACCGTGGCCAGTGCGGCGATGGCGCCGTCGTACTGCCGGGCCGACTGGCCAACCGCGGCGCAGATGATCAGCTCCCAGATCTGATCATCGGTGAGCCCAGCCCGGCTCGCTGTGCGGAAGTCTGCATCGGCGATGTGGGTGGGATCGGACGCAACCTTGTTCACCAGCGTGCGGACGGCTTCCTCGGCGGGGCCCGAACCGTCGAAGGCCGCTCGCCGCCAGTCAGGTGGTGCCTGGCCGTCCCCGTTCAGGATCCGTTCCACGAGATCGTCATGGATCGGGCGGGAGAGATCGTCATGCACGGCTGCTCCTTTCGTTGCTGAGGGATGTCGCTGGGGGTGTTGTCACTCGGGTGTTGTCACTTGGGTGCTGTCACAAAGGCGCGGTCGGGGAACTTCGCTGCCAGGAAGTCCTCCCAGCTTGTCGTCCCGTCTGCGTGATCAGCTGCCAGATTCGCCCCGGCTCGGAATGCTGCCGCGGCACGACCAGGGATCGGTAGGTTGGCGATCGCCCGACGTTTGCCGACAGCTCGCAGGTAGTCACGGGCGAGTTGCTCCATCGAGTAGACCCTCGGCCCGCCCAACGCCGGCACGATCCCGGCGGGCTCGCCACGAACCAGTTCGGCCAGCCGCCGGGCGACATCATCGGTGTCGACCGGCTGGAACCTGACGCCGCGCCACAGGGGTAGGACCGGAAGCCTGACCAACTGGTCCATGATCGTGGTCACGAAGTCGTGGAACTGGGTCGGGCGGAGCATGGTCCACGGAATCGGGGAGTGGGTGATCACGTCTTCGGCCGCACGCTTCGACGCGAAGTAGCCGAACATCGCGCGGTCGACGGCACTGACCACCGGCACGGTGTCCGCCCCGACCACCGATACGTGAATGATGTGCTCCACGCCCGCGTCCACGGCTGCGGCGAGCAGATTCCTCGCCTTGTCGCCGTCATCGCGCTGGCTGCCGGCGCAGTGAACCACGGTATGGACGCCGCGGACCGCCGCATCCAGACCGCTGCCGGTGGATACGTCACCGCGTACCCATTCGACATTGTCGTCCGGTCGGTGTTCGGAGCGGCTCAACAGCCGCAGGTCGGCGCCGGCCTGTTGCAACTGGCGCACCAGCGCGCGACCGAGTGTCCCGGTTGCGCCGGTGATCAAGATCTTGTCCGTCATCAAAGAGTCCTCCTGCTTTCGGTGGAACCGTTCCGCCCCTCATGACGATCGGCACGGCGTCGGTGTGACATCACCGATCTGACCGGTTCCGGTGCGCGGTCGTCTCGACGTGACCCAGGATGCGGTGGATCCGGTCTACCGCCGTGGCCACACCGTCTTCGGTACGCATCCTGGCGCCGACGTCTGCCGCACGCGCGCGCATCGTTTCGGACCCGGCCGCTGTGATTGCGGCCGAGAGTTCACCTGCGGTGACCCGCCGCGCTCCACCGATCGCCGGCGCAATGCCCAGTTGCTGCAGACGGCGGGCCCAGAAGAACTGGTCGGCCGCAAAGGGCAGAGCGATCGACGGCACACCGGCGCGTGCGGCGGAGTGTGTGGTCCCGGAGCCGCCGTGGTGGATGATCACCGACATCCGCGGGAACAACCAGTCGTGCGGTGCCTCGCCGATGACCAGGAAATTGTCGGGCAGCTGCAGCGACCCAGCGCCGCGGCCCCAGCCGGGATAGAAGACGGCCCGACGGCCGGCGACGGCGGTCACCACAGCATCCATCAGGTCGCCGTGATCTAGCCCTGCCATGCTGCCGAACCCCACGTAGATCGGGGGCTCACCTGAAGCGAGGAACTCCTCGACATGCTGGGGTAGGGGCCAGTCGTGCACCGGCTGGACCCACTGACCACACAGCCAGGTCCGCGCGGGCCAGTCCGCCGGCCGCGGCAGCACTGTGGGCGAGATCCCGTAGATCATCGGGTGGTCCGCCGAGAGACGGTGACCGGGCGGCAGGCCTACGCCGGAACGGGCGGCGTTGGTCGATCCTCGGAACGCCCGCCACAGCGCCCCAGAGACCAGGGAGTAGCTCCGCCGGTTGAGGAAGCGGGGCATCGGGCGCGGTGGCAGGAACGGTGAGGGGAACTCCGCTGTCGGGGTGAGCGGGATCAGGCTCGCCGCGATGGGTTGGATGCCCGCCTTCTCGGCGGCGGCGAATCCGATGTAGGTGGCGAGTCCGGCGATGAGCAAGCCGTCGGCGCCGACGGCGGCATCCAGGATCTGGCGCATCCAGGTGTCGGCGTTCTGCTGAGCGAGTCGGGCAAGGGTGGTTGCCGTGGCATCAAGCCCTCGGGGCGTACGAACCGGTTCCGCGGCGCCCGATGGGGCGAGCGCGCTGCGGATGTCTCCGGCCAGTGCGGAGGACGGAACGCCAAGATCACGAACCCCGGCCAGGGTGCCCGCGTCGGCCAGCAGCAGTGTTTCGTCGCCGGATTCCTGCAGACCACGACAGAGGGCTGCCAGCGGCCTGGTGTCTCCTTCAGTGCCGTACGTGACGGCGACAATCTTCATGTTTTCCTCCCGCGGAGTGATCTTGCCACCACAGGGTGCCGAAACACGTTGCCGTTCTCTTGGTCATCAGTATCTTGATGTCAAGACGACCAGTCCGCCAGCTTCATCGAGGAGGCCCGCCGTGGGGCTAGCAGCGCCAACCTATTCCGACGCGTGGATCTCGGCCGTGCCCAAGGTCGAGCTGCATGTCCACCACATCGGCGCCACCTCCGCCGACACGCTGGCTGATCTTGCAGCGCGGCATCCTGATGCCGGCGTACCGACCGATCCGCAAGCACTCCAGGCGTTCTACGAGTTCACCGACTTCGATCACTTCCTCCGCGTCTATGCAGCGATCTCCCGGCTGCTGTCGACCCCCGAGGACGTTCTGCACCTGACGATCGGCAACCTGGCCGAATCAGCCGCCCAGAACGTTCGGTACGTCGAGGTGACGGTGACACCCAATCCGATCCTGACTGCGGGCGTGACCCGTGACGGACTGGTCGAGGCGCTCAACGCGGCCCGGGAGCACGCTGCCCGAGAGTGGGCGATGACGGTCAACTGGATCCTGGACATTCCCGGATTCACCGGTGAAACCGCAGAGGTGGTACTTGACCTGTGCGAACGACGTCCGCCGGACGGTCTGGTGGCGCTGGGACTGGGCGGGCCCGAAACGCCGCGCCCGCCCTTCGCGCCGTACTTCGCCAGGGCGCGTACCCTCGGCCTCGGCTCAGTTCCGCACGCCGGTGAGGCGGCGGGACCCGAGAGCGTCCGGGCCGCCGTCGAACTGCTCAGAGCCGACCGGATCGGGCACGGCATCCGCGCCGTGGAGGATCCGGAGCTGCTGGCCGGCCTGGCCGAAGCCGGCATCCATCTCGAGGTCAGTCTGACCAGCAACCTCCGAACGCGTGTGGTCGCGTCGCTGGAAAAGCACCCGCTGCCGGCACTGATGACGGCCGGAGTCCCGGTGTCGATCAACTCCGACGATCCGCCGATGTTCGGGACCACGCTGACCCGGGAGTTGCAGATCGCCGCCGGACTCGTCGGGTCGCGACAGATTCCCGCGCTGCTGCGCAACGCGATCAAAGCGTCGTTCGCCGGGGAGGATCTCAAGGCGTCGTATCTGGCTGATCTCGCTGCGGCGGAGGCGCACCGCTGAGCAGGATCCGCCACCTATGATCAGGTTCATGGGGGTGTTGACCCCGCTGGCACGCCGGATCGGGGCGATCGGCTGGCTGCCCGGACTGTTGCCGCAGATCACCGCCGTGGACAGGTGGCTACAGAGGGCGAGCCAGGGCCGGCTGAGCCTGCTCACACTCGCCGGGCTCCCGAACCTGATGCTCATCGTTCCCGGGCGGACCAGCGGGATCGAACACGCCACCCCTTTGTTGTGTGTGCCCCAGCGTGACGGCTGGCTCGTCGCCGGATCGGCCTTCGGCGGGCCGAGGACACCTGCCTGGGCACACAACCTGCGCGCCGCAGAACGGGCCCAGGTGACATTCCGTGGCCGAACGTACCGGGTCACCGTGGACGAACTCTCGGGTGACGAGCGGGACCGGGCGTGGGACGTGATGAGTCAGGTCTGGCCCAATTACCGACTGTACGAGCGCCGGACGAGCAGGGTGATTCCGGTGTTCCGCCTGGCGCCGGCCGATCCACCATTCGAGGGTGATATCGGCCTGGAGTGACTATCGTCGACAGTGATGATCGAGTATCGGATTCCGATGGCGAACGTGCTCTCTGCAGCGGTGCTGGGAGTGTGTTACGTCGTCGCGGTGGTCGTGGTCAACGCGCGGGCCGAAGGCAGGGCACGGGTGCTCGGCGTGGTGGGTGTTGTCGTACTGATGCTGGGCACGATCCTCGGCGCACTCAACGGATCGTTGGGACCGTATCTGACCAGTGCCTGGCGTTCGAGCGTTGACGTTTACGGCGTGGGCTCGGTCGTCGTCGCGATCATCGATGTCGGCGGCGTGGTGCTGCTGGTGCTTGCGGCCGTCGCCGCCCGACGATCGATGAGCTATCGCTATCGCGGTGGTCGCTGATGCAGACCGCGATGGTCGTCCTCGTGCTGGCCGGGCTGCTGGTCGCGGTGTGGTTGTTGATCACCGGAACTCGCGGGCGGTGTCGGGTCGCGGGGATCGTCGGAACGGTGCTGCTTCTGCTCAGCCTGTTGAGCGGGGTGGCGTACCGGCGATTCCTCGATCCGCACCTCGGCCGGATGTCTGATGCCGAACTGATCACCATCCTGGCCGGACAGACTGTGCTGGAAAGCGTTCTGACCAGTGCCGGATTGTTGTTGCTCACCTACGCGATCATTATTGCCAACCGGCTGCCGAGGAGCTGAACGCCCCGCGGTGGCAGAGACCGCCGAGCCCGGATTGGTCCGGCTCAATCCTGTGGTGCCGGCGGTCGCGGGACCTGATCGAGCAGCCTGCCGGTCTCAACCAGCTCGGCGGCCAACTCCCGCAGCTTGCGGTTGTTGTCCTGGCTCAGTCGCCTGAGGTAGGTGAAGGCCACATCCGGGGCGATGCCGTAGCGTTCGACGAGAATTCCCAGAGCGATGCCGATGACCCGATTGCTCTGAACGGCCTCGCCAAGGGTGACGATCTCCTCCTGTGCCCTGATCAGGGCATCCTGGTCGCTGACGGCCACTCCAGAACTCCTCTTCCGCTGTCCCCGGTCACGGGTGTTGCGCCGCCTGCACCGGCCGATGCCGGACAAGAATCGGTCTTCACGGACAGCGGAGTCCGCGAAGACCGATTCCTTGCGGGCAACGCCTGACACACACCAGACGTGCCGTGCAATATTGCCGTGCAGAAACCAGGCGCGCCTGCTGCGCGGCATCAGCAAGACTAGGTCGGAACGAGATTGCCAACATCACCCGCAGGGGTGAAGGTTCAGGCCCTATGGTGGGCGAATGGTGATTCGGGTGGCGTTGGTCAACGACTACGAGGTCGTCGTTCACGGGCTGGACACGATGCTGCGCAACTACCAGAACGCCGTCCAGGTCGTCGAGCTGGACGCCGGCAGCACCGTCGGAACCAACGTCGACATTGCGATGTACGACACGTTCGCCAACTTTCGCGGGGACGGGGAGGAGATCCGCGCCCTGAGCGCGAATCCCAGAGTGGGCAAGGTCGTCGTCTACTCCTGGAACCTGGATCCGAACGTCGTCGCGGATGCCCTGGCCAACGGCGCCAGCGGCTACTTGTCGAAGGCGCTGCCGGCCAAGGACCTCGTGGCCGCATTGATCGCCGTTCACCGGGGTGAACAGGTGCGGCCGGACGGGTCGGAGGGACGGGTAGCGGCGGTCATCGGAGGGGACTGGCCGGGTCGTGAGGAGGGTCTCACCGCGCGGGAGGCCGAGATTCTCGCACTGATCACCCAAGGTCTGAGCAACCAGGAGGTCGCGGAGCACACCCACTTGTCGATCAACTCGGTGAAGACCTACATCCGCAGTTGCTACCGGCGCATCGGGGTGAGTACTCGGACCAACGCGGTGCTTTGGGGCATCGAGCACGGGTTCCGCCCCAACCGGCGTCGCGAGACGGAATGATCCCAGGCACGAAGTGACCTTGAGCAGCCGACCCGACGCGCGGGCGGGGCACCAGCGGCGGCGCGACCCGCACCGGTTGCCTCCCCGACGGAGCCTTCACCAGTCCGCGCCAGCACTGGCCGATTCAGCCGAGGCCATCGCACAGGAGGATCCGGGTCTGGCGGAGCACATTCAGAAGTTGATCAATTCGCGGGTCGCGCGCGGCTACAGGCGGCGGAGCAACTGAAGGTCGTGTTGATCTTCGTCGCGAGGCGGGTAACCCTTGCGAAGTTCGCGCAGCCGTGCCGCGGTTGCCACGCAAACCACATGCCCGTCGATCCGGCCGGACGTGCGCCTGTCAGCAGGATGCAGGAAGATGGCCTCTCCGGCGGCATTCCACTGGGTGCCGTTGTTTGCCGAGTCGACCGTCATCGGATGAACGTCCACGCGTAGCTCATCACGTCTCATTTCCACCCGAGAAGGCATCTCGTTGACGTCTTCGACATACCCCCGGGAGAGAAGCCAGCTCAGCAGGTCGGGCACTCCGGCAGCATCGACGAAGAGATCGAGATCTCTATGGGCACGGGTTTGTCGGCCGACGAGCGCGTCGACAGCCCAGCCGCCATTGACCTGGTAACAGAATCCTCGAGTAGCGATCCAGTCGACGATGTGCACGACCTCGTCGCTACTCATCCCGCCGTATCGAGACATCACGGTATTCTCGCAGGCGTTCACCGGGATGGTAGTGGCTCCAACGTCAAACGGGGGCGACTCTTCCGTGGCGCACTGCGGTGTACAGGTCCGCGACTGCGAGCAGGCCATAGCCTGTCAGGGCCGCTCGGAGGCGGCGCGGGGACAAGATCACGTCCGAGCGGGTGGACAGTGCAATCGTCGCTGCAGTGATGTCGCAGAGATCCTGGGCGACAAACGCCCACAGGGATCGTCGTGTCGGCCGGAGCAGGAATGCGCCCAACACGACAAGTTCGCGCCATCCGGCGATCCGGATGACGCGGCTTCCGATTCTGGATTTCAGCCCGATCGCTGTGGCCGTATCCGTCGGACAGGCCAGAGCCACCACTCCGAGCGCGAGGCTCGGCCAAGTGATCAGATGGATCACCGGCGAGGGCAGCCGTTCGGCCGGATCGTTGTCCCTGACCTGCGGCGTACCCGCCCGGTGATCCAATTACGGAAGGTGGCTCAGTGGATCTCTTCCCGCCAGGCGCCGGTCTCGTCGCCGCGGGATTCGATGAATTCCTTGAACTTCGCCAGATCGCTCTTCAACTGACGCTCCGGAACGTTCAGCGCGTCGCCGACCTTCTCGGTGGCGCCTTCGGTCTGGTACCCGATCGAGGCGCTGACCCGAGTGGTGACGTTGTCGAGTGCCTCGAAGCGTACGGTGCCTGCGTTGTCCGTGTCACCGACCGCCTGCCAGGCGATCACCTTGTCGGGGGTCTGTTCGGTGATCTCCGCGTCGTACTCGCGACTGACACCGGCGACCTTGACCTTCCAGTGCAGGTGCTTGTCGTCGAGCTGGCGTACTTCTTCGACGCCGCTCATGAACTGCGGGAACGACTCGAACTGGGTCCACTGGTTGTACGCCGTGCGGACCGGAACGTTTACCTCAATTGTTTCTTCGGCTGCGCCCATCGGGACACTCCTTCATCCTTGGTTTGTTTGTGTGTTGGTGAGGTCTCTGTACCCGGATGACGGCGGATGATTCGTGTCGCGCCACGAGAAACCGGCGCCGACGGGAGGCTCAGCCGGCACGGAACAATCGGGAGCCGTACGCCGCGAGTCGCTCGGCTTCTGGGCGCAGGGAGACAGTCGCGGCGGCGACGTCGTCGTCAATGGCGGATGGATCCATCCAGACCGGTTGGGGTCGTCCTCGGGTCCGAGGTCTCCGACGCTGATCTTGATGCGTTCGGTGATCCGGGACAGGTGTTGGGTCAGTTGCCAGTTGAACAAGTGCTGGGGGATTCCGGCGATCCCTCCGCCGGCTGCGCGGTAGGCCTCCATGAGTTGCTGCATTCTGGCTGGACGGTCGCAACCGAAAGACATCAGCGCACGTCCCGGCTCGACCGTGGCGGTTGTCGGGCCGGCGTTCTCCCAATCGATGAGCACCGAACGGTCGGGCGTCTCAAGAACGTTCCACGGGCCGACATCACGGTGAGAAACGATGCGGTCGGTCGACTCCTCGTACAACCTGCGGATGTGGCCGGTGATCGCCTGACACCCAGCCATCGCCATTCGGATTCGGGCCAGTCGTTCAGCGGAAAGAGCGTATGGAGCGCTGCCAAGGTGCTGCCGAACCAACCTGGATCGATGCTATCGGCGGTGGGCGCCGTATGGTCGAGCCACTCGTAGGCTCGCCACACTCCGCGGTCTTGGATGCGCGTTGCCCAGCCGAAGTGTGGTGTGACCGGATCGACGGGGATCGCGATCGAGAGGCCGGCGAGCAGCGCTCGGCGTTCCAACTCCATCGAGGTTGCGTATTCCATCAGCCAGGTGGGATCTGGTCCGCGCCCACAACCGCTTGATCATGAACGAGCCGTCGGAGGTGTGCAAGCGCCAGGATTCGTAGGAACCGACCTGGACGGGTATCAGGTCACTGGTCGGCGACCCGAGGCCGAAGGCGGTTGCCACCAGGTCACGCAGTGCAGCCATGTCGGTGGACCTTACTGCGGGCCGAGCCGGAGCTGAGTCGGCGGGAACCGTGGATTCCGGCCGTGTGAACACGGCTGTTTCCGCGCTCTGTGGGGCTCCGACCCCGTGGGGACGGCAGAAGTACTCACCCGCTTCGGCCGACGGTTGAACGCCGAGGCTCGGAGTGTGCGTCGGCCGGAGGAGTGTGCCGATAGGTTTCAGGTGTGTCTCCTCTGAAGCGGCTCGCAGTGATCGGATCCGGTGCCGGGACGACAGCCGAAATGATTGTGAAGGCGAGCCACGCCGGTGACCTGGCAGCAGACGTCGGCCTGATCGTGGGCAACAACAGCCGGTCCGGCATCTTTGGAGTCGCCGCGCGTCACGGCATCCCGAGCAGCCACCTGAGCACGGTCACCCATCCAGACGATGCCGTGCGAGACGCCGCGATGGTGGACGCACTGACGGCGGCCCGCATCGATCTGGTCGTCCTCGCCGGATACGCCAAGAAGGTCGGGCCCGATGTCCTGGTCGCCTACAGCGGACGCATGATCAACACCCATCCGGCGCTGCTACCCGCGTTCGGATCGACCGGGATGTACGGGGACCGGGTCCATGCTGCAGTTCTCGCGGCCGGTGTGAAGGAGACCGGCGCAACGCTCCATCTGGTGACCGAAGATTACGACGAAGGACCCATTCTTGATCAGCAGCGGGTGCCGGTCAGAGCGCACGACGATGTTGCGACACTTCGAGACCGTGTCCAGGCCGCGGAGAAACTCCTGCTGCTGCGTTGGCTCCAGCGATGGGCCATAGGAAACGATCACCCCGCCAGTTGACGGCAACTGCGACAATCCCGGAAGTCCGGCACCGCGACTCGCTGGCAAGATCATGGTTGTGGACTCGGCGGTGTGTGGCGTCGGGCTCCAACCTCGGATGGCTGTCGGCTGCTGCCGAGCAGCCGTTCTTCGGCAACCCGCAGGTGCCAATCGATCACGTCGGGTGAGGCGAACTGGAGAGCGAAATGTAGCTGGTACAGCACGCGGTGTGCCCAGTACGCCCTCAACACGTCAGGTGGGACTCGTTGGCGAAGGATCTCGTCGAGGTGCGCCGCGGCCGCGATCTCGCTCCGTTCCGGAGCAGGTGAGCTGAGACCCCACTCCAGTTCGAACCGGGTCTTGACCAGTGCCAGGTGTCGGTCGCCGCGGTAGGCGCCGAGGTTCCAATCCACGACACCTGAGATGCCGCCGTTGTCATCGAAGAGGATGTTGGGTGTCGTCAGGTCGACGTGGACAAGGTCGGCTCCGATCATGGTGCGCGGTCCGCGGGCACCGACTGCCTTGATGGCGCCCAGCACGCGGCGGCTTCGCGTACCGTACGCCAACAGAGTTTCGTGCCGAGGATGCGGGTCACCGCTGATGTCCAAGCACAGCGGCAGGATCGGCACGTCGGGTCGATCCTCCAGCAGGTTGGCGAAGCGGTCGTTCACTGCGACGATCGTGTCGATCACCACCGGAGTGATCTTGTTCCGCGCGGCTCCCGGCAGCCGATCCTGCAGCATCAGCACGTCACCGTCGAGGTCGACGACCAGGTGGTGTCGCGGAACCGGCAATCCCGCGTCACTCGCTTTGGTGACAACGTCGGCGGTGCGCCGCGCCCCGTGCAGTGATCCCACAAACCTGGTGATGACACCGGGCGGCCATCTGGCCATTCGACGAAAACCGCGCCTCCCAAGGTGCCCGTGGTGGATCGACCGACCAGGCGCAGTGTGCAGCCGGTGCGGTTGTTGACGCGCCGCACCAGGTCCTCGTCCTCGCCGACGTTGCGTGGTTCGGTCACTCCATCAGGCCCTGCTGCGCAGGAGAGCCAGCCACTGGTCCCGGCGCTGTTCCTTCTGTGGGAGCAAGACGCTGGATTCGTCAGGGTAGGAGACAGCGAAGGCGTGCATGATCAATGCGTCATCGGCGATGACGTGCCGCAACCGGTGGGTGCGCATGACCATGGTCATCAATTCGAAGGTGTCCAGGAAGTCGTCGTGGTCGGCGTACAGCAGCCGGGCACACGAGAACCCGATGTGGTCCGCGACGGTGCGGAAGATCGGCGTGTTGGTGATGAGCGCGCAGCAGGGATGCAGGCGATTCCGATAGATGGCTGGGTTGGCGAGAACCCCGGCCGGCAACGGCGTTTCGCCGTCCCAGGACATGCGTGGCCCGGCCCCGAACGCGTCGGGGCGGCTGTGCAGCGTCTCCGCCAGGGTAGCGATCGTCCCGGGCCTGGTGAAGCAGATGTCGGCATCAAGGAACAGGAAGTGATCCGCGTGATCATGTGCCGGGTCGAGGACGAACCGGCGCAGGACCTCACCATGGGAATTACCGGGTGTCGTGATCGGAAAGCCTGACTGTCGGACTTCGGCTCGATAGGTGTCGGCTGCGGCCAGCAAGCCATTTCGATCGTCGGTCGATCCGTTGTCGTAGACCGTGAGGGTCAGCTCCAGGTCCGGGTTCTGCACGAACAGCGACCGGATCGCCAGTTCGGCGAACGCAGAGGTGTTGTGGTTCACCAGAACCGCAGCGATGCTCACCGTCCAATCTCATCGCGCCCGGGTTGGCGGCGCAACAGAGTTCCGGAACGACAGTTGATGATCATGGGTGAGCAGCGGCTTCTGCGGGTCCGCGTAGCCGGTGGCTCAGACGATCCTGACATCTTCGCCCTGGATGACCAGCGCTTGGCCGTCGCTGAGGGCCCAGTAGGGCCGGCCTGCGGCTTCATAGGCCGCGGCGACTTCGCCCAGTGCCTGGGATTCCGGGTGTGAGGGGGAATTGAGGTGAGGGACGAAGGCACGGTCGAGAATCCCGAGACCGTCGAAGCGGACATCTCCGTAGGTGGCAATGCACGGTTCTACCGGGTCGCAGTGCTCGAGTCCGGTCAGGTCAGGGGCCAGGACGCATGGTCCGGCGCTGTATCCGGCGTAGACCAGTCGATCTCGCCGGACCTGTTGGGTGATGATCTCGTCCACGCCGGAGGTGGCCATGGCCATTCGAAGGGTGAAGACGTTGCCGCCGCGCACCCAGACGAAGTCGGGTTCGCCGAACGTCTGCTCGGCGATCCTCGGGTCGACGGTGCGCAGATCAAGTTCTGCGGCCTCGAGGCCGAGCCCGCTGAGGTTCGCCAGCTGTGCCTCGGCCTCAGCGGACCGGCGGACCCCATCGCCAAGACCGTCCAGAGCGTTCATGATCAACCAGCCGCGCCGACCACCATCCACCAGAGATGACAGCAGCTCGGGCCGGCGACCCAGCTGGAACGACGACAGGTAGAGGCGCATCTACCCAAGTATTCCTCACCAGGAGTGGGCAGATTCGACCTCCTCGAGCCGCGACGGCCGACTGATCCCCTCAACGCCGTGGATGCCTCACCGGCACCGGCCACAGCCCGTCGTTGTTGCCGTCAAGACACCGGCTGCCTTTTGGATGTGCGTCGACAGACCGGTTTGTCGGGTACTGGCTCGGCATGTGAGCGACTGGTGGTGCCGAGGCGGGGTACCTGACTGCAACGGAACGTTCGGGCACCGTTCAGGCGGAAACTGACTGCCGCAATCGGTCGGTGGCGTTGTGCCTGACACAACTCTACGAACCCGGCGAAGCCTCTCCGGTCAGGTCGAAGAAAGGGAATACCCAATGCCGACCCCTACACCAGCGCATCATGTTCCCGACGAGGAGGAGATGGCCGTCGCATCCCGCCGCCGACGGAGCAAGGTCGTTCTCGGGACGATCTTCGCCGTACTGGTTGCCGTCCTGATCGCGGGCATCGTCGGGATTGCGGTCACCAACCATCCCACGCCGAGTCCGAGCGGCCGGTCAGGGAGCGAGGGCAGCACCTACGTCAACCCACCGGCCGCCGCCACCATTTGGCTGGTTGTCACCTTGACGTCTGCGGTTGCGCTGATCGCTCTGGGCATCGTTGCGGCAGCGCACCTGCGGAAACGGTGACGTGGCTCAGCCGACGGCAGCCGCTACCACACGGTCGAAGTCGTCGTAGAGCGGGCCGGCCCAGTCCAGGAACGTCCGAGCGTCTCCGTACCAGAGGAAGTTCATCCGGCGTCCATACTCCCAATTGCCCAGCAGACTCGCGAGCACGTATCCGTAGATCCGGGTCGAAACCGGCCCGTCTCGCTGATATCGGCGCAGGAACGACACCGCCGCTTCCGGCCGTCGACCGTAACAGGCCCACCACATGTGGACGACGAGGTCCTCTTCAGGATCGCCGATTCGAGCATTCTCGAAATCGAAGATCCCGGTGACCGACCAGGTTCGGTGAACCTCGGCCATCCGGAGGTTTCCGATCACGAAGTCGCCGTGGACCAGGCACGCGTCTTTGACCGGTTCGGCGTACAGGTGCACCAGTCGCTCCGACAGCCATTCCGTGCTCGAGGAGTCGAGCGGTTCCGACGTCATCGCCGTGCGGTCGATCAGGTCGAGGACCAAGGCGCGACAGCGAGTCGCCGGATCGTTCTCCGAAGGCAGGATGTCGTTCGTCGCTGGATCCCAGTTACCGGCGGCCGGCCAACTCTGTCGGTGCAGCTCCAGTGCTGCCTCGGCAAGAGCGGTACCCACCGCGCCCCAGTCATGGTCCTCGGCCCACCCCAGGGTGGTCCCAGCGAGGTGCGGCATGATCGCGTACGGCACGGGAATGAGGTCACGGGCGTCGTCGATCTCGTACGGCCACGGCGAGCGCAGTGCAGTCTTCTCCCGGACCGCGGCCGCGAAGAAGCGCTCACTGCGCAGGACATCCAGTCCCGTCGGCAGCCCACTGCTGACCCCTCCCAATGTGGCCGGCGAGAGGCCCAGACGGAGTACCCACGGCTCCTCCTCGGTCTCGATCAGCACGTTCCGCCCGCCTGCGCCGGGCAGCGCTGACAGATGCGTGACACGTCCTAGCCCGAATCGGGCCGCAACTCCGTTCGCAGCCTCGGTTATCGCACCGTCGGACCCCACGAGGTCCTGCAGAACATCCTCTTCACGAGCAGCGCACATGGGTGTCTCCGAATCCGACAGAGATCGTCTGAGCGGGCAACATCGCAAAACTACCTGGGCCCGGACGTCCGAGCATCGCCGCACGTCCCCTGCATGACCGGATCGGCACAGGAGACGATCTTCGCATCCGGGTGGCTGGCTGCGTGCCGGCATGTTGATCTTGCCGTGTCAGCCCGCGAGGATCGCCGTCAGTCGACGCACCACCGAGTCGGCCATTGAGCGTGCCTCGGCGGTCGCGTCGACCTCAACCAGTCTCCACTTGCTCCGCGCCAGCAACCGGCGCGTGATGTCGGCATCGCGACGGAGTTGATCAACTGCCGTCGGGATGCTGACGACGTGCGACGTGCCCGGCAGCCTGGACAACTTGCGGATGTAGCTTTCAGCCCACCCTTCGCCTTCCCGACTGATGGCCCGCTGCAGTGTGATTGCTGGATCCGCCGTCAACATCACCACAACAACCGTGACCCCCGCCGCCACATCCTCCAAGTCCCCGATCACTCTGGCGAGCTCAGCCTCGGAGTGTCCCCACGCGATCAGTGACGGGATGAACGGCACCAGGGCGTCGGTGATCAACAGGTCGACGCCATCGGTGACGGCACGAGAAACGTACCCTCGGTAGTCCTCAACGAGGGTCCGAGGTGCGACGCTGCCGGCGCCGCCGGCGAACTGCGATGCGACCTGGGCGAAGTCGGCTCGACTGAGGATCTCCTCCTCGCGAAAGTGATCAACAACCAGACCTTCACCCCGGAACCTCTCCGCGAGGGCGGCACACAAGGTCGACTTACCCGATCCCGGGCCACCGACGACCGCGACGACAGCTGTCATGCCAGCAGCCTTCCATGTGCGGCGCAGACGCCGACGCCGCGGCCGTGATAACCGTGAATGCCGTGGAGCATCGAGGATGGGTTCGTCCCTGGGAGGGTATTCAGGAAGCAAGCAGTCCAGCACCGACGATCATAGGATCTGCGGAGTGGCTGCGCATTGGGATGACGAGGAGAGACAGCTGGAGGAACGTGCCAGCCAGGTGAGGGACCGCGTGGGCATTGACGCGGCACTCCTGCGCCTGGGGCAGGTGCATCTGGTCGGCAGCGCAGCCCTGCGCGTGATGGTCGCTCGCGACATTGATCTTGTTGTGGTTGTGCCCCGAATCGACGTTGCGACGATGCGTGCGATCACGGAGCTCGCCGCCCAGTTGATTCCCGCACCGGACGTGCACACGGTGACGGTGCGCAACGAGACAGGGCGCTGGAATACCGACCTGGACTATCCGGACGGCATCTACCTGTTCATCGAATGCGCCGACGCTGCCGGCGAGCTTTGGACGCTCGATGTCTGGTTCGTTGATGAGCCGGACCGCAAACCTGCATTGCAGCACGTCGAACGGATCGGGCCACTCATCGACCCGGCTGCCCAAGCCGCCATTCTCGCGATCAAACGAGCGACCGGTGGACGCCGAGACGACGGTACGCCGTTGCCCAGCATGGCAATCTATGAAGCGGTCCTCGATGATGGTGTGCGCACGCCGGAGGAGTTCGCGCAACGCATCCGGTGAGCGATGGATGAAGCCGGTGGCACCGGAACGGCCGGCATTGTGCCCCCATCGGCCGGTCGTTCCCGTCATGATGGTGGGATGCCCGAACGACACTCACGCGCTGTGCCCGGCGGCACGGCGTTCTACCTGACTGAGCGACTCTGGGAACTGGCAGCGGATCTCCCCGTGGTGTCGGTGCTGATCGATTCTATTCCGGAGTTCGATGAGGACTGTTGGTTCGGCGGCCGACCGGTCACCTGCCGGATGGTCGCGATGCATGCCGAGCGTATCCAGAAGGCGGATCTCCGATACCCCGTGATCTTGTCGGCCGACGGACGGTTGATGGATGGTGGGCACAGAGTCGCCAAGTCCTGGCTCGGCGGCGCGACGACCATCGACGCCGTCCGATTCCACGTCGACCCCGAACCGGACTACATCGAGCCTGACGCGCTACTGCAGTCTGGACAACGCGAGTTGTAGGAGTTCGTGGACGACCGCATCCCTGCCCGACAGGTATCCGCTTCGGACATCAGGGTTGGCCTGCAGACCCCGTACTCGTTGCGCCCGAGCAAGAACCCCGACCAGGTCTGCACGCTCCCGTCCAGAGCCACTTTGCTGACAGACCACGTATCGAACACGTATCTGGACCGTACTCTCCTTGCGCCGTTGCAGGGAGGGAGGTGACCGAAGTTGTCACAGTTCCGTCCGCTGTCCGGTCGACCTGATGACCGGCGTCACCAGGCTATGTCGCCAGCGCCGAGATGCGTTCGGCCCGAACAACCGGAGGATCCCATGACCACACGGCCCGAGCACAACCGCGACCTGCACGAGTTCGAGCTCACGATCAGGACGGAGCTGGCACTGGCAGAGTCTGCCGAGACCGAGTTGACTGCGGCAGCCGTCCGCGACGCGCCGACGTTCGATAACCGAACCGCGGGCCATGAGGAGATCGGGTACGAGGAGACCGAACGCTACGAGGCCGGTCTGCGGTCGCTTCTCGGTGCGATCGAGGCAACGGAGGAACGAATCGTTGGGGCCGCCGCCGCCGAAGTCCAATCCCTGGAGATCTCGGCACTTCATACGGTGGTAGATGGTGATCGTGGTCCTACCCTTCGTCCGGGATCGGAATGATCACGCGTTCGTCGGACCGGTGAACTCCACTCGCATAACGACTTTGCGCTTGGTCGGCTGATGCACCTCAATGAAACCTGCCTGGAGGAAGGTGTCGCGGGTGCCGGCGTAGCCGCCCTCGACGAGATCGGGATATCCCTCGAGTGCTCGGGCACCGCGCGCCCCGGCAAAGTCGACCGCAGCCGCGGCCAGTGCGTGGCTGATGCCACGGCGGCCGTACCCGGCGCGAGACAGAAAGCACGTCACCGCCCACACCGTGCTGTCGGACTTGTCTTCGGTTCGGCCGTCCCAAGGCACGCGGTTGTTCCGCAGCATCCGATGGTGGACAGGACGTGGCGCGACGGCGCACCAACCGACCGGCTCGCCCTCCAGGTAGGCGAGCAGACCCGAGGTCGCGGTCGCGTTCGGATGGCCACAGGCGGTCTGGTCCCGGAGGCGGGCAGCGAGCTCGTCGGGACCCTGGTTCACCCAAGTCTCGCCGGGGCTCATCCGGAACCGCTGGCACCAGCAGCGAGACGGGTCGCCGCGGGAGCCGAACACTGTCCGCAGATCGGCCCAGGTCGCCTCGTTCGCCGGGATGATGATCAACTCGTCGCGCCCGATCGGCTGATTTCGTCGACGCTGCGTTGGAGTTTCGCGTGTCAGCGACCGCCCGGCGATGCCTGACAGGTCGGCGTCCGGCGATCTCGTGTCATCGGTCGTCATGCGGCCCGAGCGTACGCGGGATTCCTGACGATCGACGTCCGGAATTGTCGGGTGACCGGTGCAGCGGGTATTGCCTGTGCATGCATAGAAGCCGAATTGGTGGGATCTTCATCGATCATCCAGCTGAGTCGTTCGACGCCAGTCGGAGGTTCTGGGCTGCCGCGATGGGGCGCCAGGCAGAGGAGAACGGCCCGTACTCGTCGCTCGGCGTCTTCGATGGTGACGTCGTTGTGGAATTGCAGAGGCTGGATGACGACACGCCGCCACGTGTCCGCCTCGACGTCGACACCGATGACGTCGAGGCGGAGGCGGCCAGGCTGGAGGCACTGGGGGCTCGCCGGCTCCGCAGCTATGATCATGGCCGGTACTGGCAGATGGTTGACCCCGGTGGCCTGGTGTTCTGCGTGATCACTCCACACACGTCGGATTTCGATGAGAAGGCCACGCGTTGGGACTGAAGCTGCGGGGTTCGATGGGCCGGGCCGACGGACCCGTCAGCTTTGGATGGTGCCTGCAGGTTGTGACGCGCGGCCCGTGCGCAGGGGATCGGTGAGCAAGTCCAGATGCCCGGCGTGACAGGCGGTCTCCTCGAGCATGTGGACCATCACCCAGCGGAGGGTGACCGGTCCCTTGCCGAAGGAGGGTCGCGGAGCTTTGCTGTCCAGGCTGGTGAGACGTTCAGCAACAGCCCTGCTGCGCGCCCATGCCTCGAGATAGAGATCAGCAACCTCGGCGACCGTGTCGTTCTCAGCAGATCGCATGTCCCAGTCCGGCTTGTCGTCGAGCGGTGCCGATGCCCACGGCTCGGGTAGATCGCCACCCCCACCCGGGCGGTGAACCAGTGGTCTTCCATGTGAGCCAGATGCTTGACGAGTCCAGCGGGTGTCAGGTCGGTTGCCGGGAGGGTCCTGGAGCGTGCTTGCTCGTCGGTCAACATCTGGAACCTGCCGAGCACTCGACGCCGATAGTGATCAAGGAATTGCCGGAGTGTGGTCCGCTCGTCCGCGTCCAGGTCAGGATACGGAGCGGGCTGGTCGGTGGACATCGTTCATCCTTTCGGCTTGCCCAACCTGTTGGCCGCCATGCGCCAACGACCGCTGACGTCGTTGTAGGACGGGATCCTCCTGCGGCATCGGTTGGCGACCTGCAAGATCTGTGTCATGTTCGGACATGAGCCATCCGGCTACCGCTGTCCATTCTGTGCCTTGCTTTCGGGCGTCGACACTGCGGTCAGCGATCAACACGATATCGTCGCTCGCTGATGGACTTCGCAGGAATGAGCAGTTGCCGGCCCGATCCTGGTGTCAACGGCGGCTGAAAATTGAGCAGGTAGCGACGGCTGAAAATTGAGCACCTGCTGGTCAGTTGTCGCGGTCTTTGGCGAGGAGTTCGCGGCGGGCGCGGGTGCGGTAGGACTCGCCGGAGAGGGTGAGGACTTCGGCGTGGTGGACGAGTCGGTCGATCATGGCGGCGGCGACGACATCGTCGGAGAAGGTCTCGCCCCAGCGGCCGAAGGGCAGGTTGCTGGTGACCATGATCGATGCCTGTTCGTAGCGGGATGCGACGAGTTGGAAGAACAGGTTGGCGGCGTCGGTGTCGAAAGGGATGTAGCCGACTTCGTCGATGATGATGAGTTTGTAGCGGCGGATCTTCTTCAGTTCGGCTTCGAGTTGGCCGGCGTGGTGGGCGCGGGCGAGCCGGTCGATCCAGTTGGTGGCGGTGTCGAACAGTACCGAGTAGCCGGCCTGGGCGGTCTTGATCCCGAGTCCGATCGCCAGGTGGGTTTTGCCGATGCCGGGCGGTCCGAGCAGGACCACGTTCTCGGCTTTCGGTATGAACATGGCGGTGGCCAGGTGTGCCAGCACGTCCTTGCGGAGTGAGGGCAGGTGGTCGAGGTTGAAGTCCTCCAGCGTCTTGACCTGGGGGAAGTGGGCGGTCCGGATCCGCATGATGGTGCCGGCTGATTCGCGGTCGGCGACCTGGCGTTCCAGGACCGCGGTGAGGTATTCCTCGTGGGACCAGGACAGGTCGCGAGCCTGGGCGGCGAGGTCTTCCCAAACCCGGCCGATCGTTGGGGTCTTCAACACCCGGGTCAGGTAGGCCAGCTTCGAGTCGATGTTGGCGTTGGTCTTGGAACCGGGCTCTGGCTTGGCTGGTTTGTGGCGGCTGCTCGTTGTGGAGGTTGTCATCCGATGTTCCCTTCCGTGGTTGAGGATCCGCCACCTGGAGAGCCAGGTGTGGGATCGAAGTCGACGCCGAACAAGGCGTCGTAGTCGGGCAGTGCGCGGATCGCGACCACATGCCCGTCCGGATGCGACCGGACGTTGCGGCGGCCCGTTTCGCGTTGCCGCTGGATGGCCAAATCGGCCCGCAGGATGCGGGCGGTGTCGCGGTGAGCGGGATCGGTGATCGTGGCACCGGAGGCCCAGACCCGCTCATGAGTGGCGACGATCTGCCCGGCGCAGCTGATGGTGATCAACACCGGGGTGGCGATCCAGTCCACGAACCGGCCGATCGCGCGCGGGTCCACCGAGTAGTCGTTCCCGGCGATCCGCACGTAGTAGTCCCGGCCCAACCGGACCCTGCCGGTCAAACCCACCGCCGGGGCGACCGGTGGCAACGCGATCATCGCGGCCCGATCAGCCACCCACCGGCTGGCGGGGCTGGTCCCGATCGACCGCAGATGCCGCGCATTCGCGCGGCCGGTCAGCCAGTCGGCGATCTGGGCGTTGAAGTCCAGCGGCGAAGTGAAGCTCCGTCCGGGCAGGAACGACGTTTCGAAGTAGCCATTCCGGCGTTCGACCAGCCCCTTGGTCTCCGGATCCCTGGCTGGGGCTAGCTTGATCCGCACCCCGAGCGTTCCGGCGAATGCAGCGGCTTCAGCGGTCAATCGGCCGGTGCCGCCGATCGCGGCTTCGCGGTCCCAGAGCAGGCTGCGCGGACACCGGCCCCAGCCGCCGATGATCTCCCACATCCCGGCCAAAATGTCACCCGCTTGCCGCGACGGGATCATCACCGCATCGGTCAACCGGGAGTAGCCGCACGTCATCGCCAACACCGGCAAGATCCGGGTCAGGCCAGGACGAGTGCCGACCACCGGGATCGGCACCGGTGGGAACCACAGATCACACTGCGCCACCGCGCCCGGGGCATGGTCGATCCGGTCAGCCGGGTCCGGTGGCAGGAACAGTGGTCGCAACTGCCGGACCCGGTCCTTCAGGATCGTCAACGATCTCGTCCAACCGATCCGTTCCGCGATCACCGTCGCCGGCATCTGAGGATGCTCCGCCAACAACGCGCGGATCCGCGGCTCGACGGCGTCGACCGCCGATCCTCTCGGCGGCCGTTCATACTTCGGCGGAACATCCGAGGCCACCGCCGAGGCCACCGTGTTCCGAGAGATCCCGAGCCGTCGAGCAATCGCAGCCTTCGACAGCCCATCCGACTTATGCAGCCGACGAATCTCGGCCCAGTCTTCCAACGTGATCACATCCCAAGGCGTACTCGGGGTGCTCAGTTTTCACCCGCCGATTACCGCCCAGTTTTCACGCGTCGTCGACACCTGGCACCGACGACGAAGTTCGAACCACATGATCGAAACCTCAGTCGTGCCGACGCAATCGCCGAAGGGCTCGTGACTGCGGAGCTGTTCGACCGCTGTGCCGAAGTTTGCTTCCGGCTGTTCTCCCGTGGCGCGGAGATTGCCGCACAGCATGGACTGATCCTGGTTGACACCAAGTATGAGTTCGGACTGCTGGATGACGAGATCGTGCTCATCGACGAGATCCATACGCCCGACAGTTCGCGCTACTGGTACGCAGATTCCTACGAGGAACTCTTTCGAACCGGTGAGGATCAGCGAGCACTCGATAAGGAGCCACTGCGAGAGTGGATGGTGGAGCGAGGGTTCCGCGGTGAAGGAGAAGCGCCCGTACTGACCGACGAGATCCGCATCGCAACAGCAACCCGCTACATCTTGCTCGCCGAAGAGCTGACCCTACGATCGTTCGGGGCCCCGGAATGCCCCGCGTCGGAGCGAGTGGCAGCCGCTCTGGAATCTGACGGGCTGTAGCACGGCCGGACGTTCGCGTCTCGCGAACCATCTCCACCGGGAACAGTCAGCGAAGGCCACTCAACTCATCGAGGGTGCGATGGCCCCGGTTGATCACTTCGGGGACGTCATCGTGACGCTGTGACGAATGGGAACTCGAGCTTGGTGAGGATCTGTGTCGCAGTGAGCACCGCCGCCTGCTCCCAGCCGATCAGGTCGAGGATTCTCGTCCACAGCCGACTTCGGGCACAGTCCAGCCGATCCTGGAAGGTGTACCACCGAAGGGTGGTGAGATCAGTTGCTCGCGTGCCGCTACCGGCGTTCCCGATATCGACGACCGCCACCACCGCTCCGTCACGAACCCGGACGTTGTCCGGCTTGAAATCGGCATGGACCATGTCCGGTGCTTCTCGTGGTGGTGGGGCGTCGGCAGACAGCAACCGCAACCGCTCGACCAAGGCCGACACCACGGGGGAGTATCCCGACAGGTCGGCCACAGCCCTCGTCAGACTCGGAGCAAGGTCTTGACCGTGTTCTCGGCCGGCGGCGAGCCGCCAGGCGTACGACGAGTGGTCATACGGCTCGGAGGCCCGGCCCGCTTGGAGTTCGATGATCTCCATCAATTGATCAACCAGCGGCGCCATGCAGTTTCGCGGCCTTCGGAATCTCGATCCCGGTCGACGATCGACCCGCGGGTGATCGGCGCTAATGTCACCAGACGTGGGTGTTGAAGACGTGGCCTTGCGCGCAATCGGCGAAGAGGATCTGTCCTTCCTGCAGGACCTGATCACCGATCCAGCAGATGAGGGTTCGTTCATGTGGTAGGGCTATCGAGATCCTCGTGAATGGCGTCGGCGTTGGGAGTCATCGCCCAACCTCATCAACGACGCTGGCGGGATTCTCCTGGTCACCGTGGCTCAGGAACGGGCCGGCTTCGTGACCTGGTCGCGAGAACAGTGGTTCGGCCGGCCCTGCTGGAGTCTTGGCATCCAGCTGGCTCGCGGCGTCCGGGGCCAGGGGGATCGGGACCCGAGCTCATCAGCTCATCATCAGCTATCTGTTCTCCCAAAGCTTGCCCGACCGGATCGAGGCTTATACGGAAATAGGGAATATCGCTGAGCGCCGGGCCTTGGAGGGCTCAGGTTTCGAACTGGAAGGCACCCTCCGGCACGCAAGTTTTCGAGGTGGTGAATGGCACGATGGAGTGCTTTACAGCATCATCAGGGACGACGCGCGTGTCCCGCCCGGACAGGTGGTGGACGACACGACCCGTGTGATACCCAGCTGACGACCCAGACGGGTCGGCGGTCTTTCCAATCAGCCGTCACCCGACACTCCCCGCCCGGAGCGAGGCAATCCCGCTGAACGGCTGATCCTCATCCCCTCGTCGAGGACCGCTGGGTGAGCCAGCCGGGGAGATCGCCGACCCGCTGTTGGCCGGCGACGTCGGCGAGTGACTCGACCATCGCCTTGAAGCGGGCCACGCCGAGCTGTCGCCGCCATCGGGCCATCACCCGCTCGAAGCCGACCGCACTGGCCGCCAACAGCTCCTCGGCGCGGGGCGTGCGACGGAGCAGGACCGCCCGCCGGTCGCTGGGCATCGCGTCCCGGACGACGTACCCAGCCTTCTCGAGGCTGACTGTGGTCTTCGCTGCCGCCTGCTTCGAGACTCCGAGACGCTGGCCGAGTTCGTTGATCGTGCACCCGTCGGGCCCGATTGCCTGGAGAGCGAAGCCGTGCATCGGCCGCGCCTCAGGATGGCCCTGTTCGGCGAGTTCCTGATGGAGCGCGTCGATGCTGTCACGGAACGCACCGGCCAGAAGCAGTACGACCCGCCATCCCGGCTCGCTCACCGACACACCTCCAGATCGACTACCAGGTTGACGATACTGCATCTGAATGCGTACCGTGATAGACAACGTTGTTGTCTACTACTGGAGTCCACACCATGCCCGCTGCCAAGATCGCCCGATCGGATGCCCGCGTCACCGAGACGCCGAACGCTTCGATGACGACCCTCGCCTCGCCCACGCAGGGCGGCACCAAGATGCTGAGTCTGTGGCGTGTCCGCTTGCGTGCCGGCCAACGCGGCCCGCGGCACAGCTTCGATGTCGAGCAGGCGTGGCATCTGCTGGATGGTGCAGCGCGCGTCTGCGTCGACACCGAAGCCATCGATCTGTCGGCCGGCGACACCGTGGTCATCCCGGCTGATGTCTCGCGACAGATAGGCACTGAGTCCGGAGCATTGTTCGTCGTCTGTGGCGGCTCGCAAGGCTCGGCCACACCGATCTCCGCCGATGGCCCCGGAGAGCCGGTTCCGCCCGCCTGGATCGTCTGACCCGAACTGCTCCGCCTTCCGCATGATCATCGGCCACCCGACCACGTCGGTGCAGCCGGGTTCGGATCCGGATCCGGCATGCGAGGCAATATCGGATACTGGCCATGTCGGATCATGATCACGGCTGGGCAATCGGCTAGGTTCATCTGGCCAAGTCGTCGCAATTGGACGGTCGGCATGAGGTAGCAGTCTGGTTGTGCGGGTACCTACAGGTATCGGTGGCGAGGGGCATGGGGCTGACTCGGATCGAGCCCGCGCGTTTGGAGGAGCTGATGAGTGAGACTGCCGTGCCTGGCCGGACCCGGCGAACGTCCGGGCGGCTGGCGGATGGCCGCCCGGTTGGTCAGATGTCTGGGGATCGCGGGACCGGCCGGCACCTGGCCAGCTCCTATACCGATCTGACCCGCCGGGTGCGTGAGGAAGGTTTGTTGGGCCGGACCCTTGGGTTCTACCTGTTGCTCTCCGCCGGGCTGATCTTGGCGCTGGGTGGAGCGATCGCTGGGCTGTTGCTGCTGGGCGATTCGTGGTGGCAGCTGATGATCGCTGCCGTGCTGGGCGTCATCTTCAGTCAGTTCGGGTTCCTGGGTCATGAAGCCGCCCATCGGCAGATCTTCACAACGGGGAAGACCAATGATCGCGTCGGCCAGCTCCTGGGAACAGCGTTGGCCGGCATCAGTCACTCCTGGTGGACCAACAAGCACAGCCGGCATCACGCCAACCCCAACCGGATCGGCAAGGACCCCGACATCGAGGGGGAGGCGCTGGCGTTCTACGAAGCGAAAGCTGAACGTCGTCGAGGGTTGAGTGCAATGATCGCCCGCAAACAGGGCTACTTGTTCTTCCCGATGCTGACCCTGGAGGGCATCAACCTGCACTTTGCCTCCGTGCGATTCCTGCTGAGCCCGGCCAGTCCGGCGAAGAGTCGATGGCTGGAGTTGGGGTTGATCACGGGTCGCTTCCTGCTCTACCTCGGCCTGCTGTTCTGGGTGCTGCCGATGGGTCTGGCACTGGCGTTCCTCGGGGTGCAGCTGGCGGTCGTCGGGATCTACCTGGGAGCCACGTTCGCGCCGAACCACAAGGGGATGCCGATCATCCCGGCCGGTACGAAACTGGACTTCCTGAGCCGCCAAGTGCTCACATCGCGAAACATCAAGGGCCGGTTCTGGCCGACCGTGTTGATGGGTGGCCTGAACTATCAGATCGAACATCACCTGTTTCCGTCGATGCCGCGGCCGCATCTGGCTCGCGCCCGGCAGCTCGTCAAGGCTCACTGCCAAGATCTGGGTGTGCCGTACACCGAGGTGTCCCTGGCGCGGTCCTACGCGACGGTGATCTCCTACCTGAACCGGGTCGGGCTCGCCGCCCGGGACCCGTTCGTCTGCCCGGTGGCCTCCAGGCTCGGCCGGGACTGACCAACACCCGATTCACCCGAGTTGATCCATCGCGTCCTGTGCCCGTCGGTCGTCAATCCCAGATAGCCGCCGAGCATCCGGTGCAGGGCGTTGAGTGCTTCGTCGTTGCCACGAGCGACCTCTGATCGTGATCCAAGGCTTCTGGCCACCTGCATCAGCGCAGCTTCGATGGTTTCGAACGTGAGTTTGGGTTCGGGTTCGCGTGCTCGGTGAGAGCCGCGACCGGAGGGGTCTGCAGCTCGGCGTGGATGTCTCCATCAGAATTCGTCTCCGGGATGCTCGGAGAGAGTCTTCACGAAGGCATCGAGGAGACGCAGCGAGGCCGGATCGAGCGGCAGCGTTCGAAGAGTGTTCGGGTGTCTCGAACCAGGCGCGCTGTACGTGGCCCGGGAGTGACGAACGCCGCAGCCGGGTTTCAAGGCGTGCAAGGCCGCATCATGTCAACCGTCCTGATCTTGTGCGTGGGTGTGTCCGACCGGAGATCTCCCGCCAACCTTCCGTCGGCAGACCTCGGTTGTATGATCACCAGGAACCTGGTTTGAGACGCGCCCCGACCATGGCAGACTCACCAGAGTGAGCTCTTCGCCTGCGTTTGCGACTGACCACGCCACGGGCGCCTACTACGAGCAGCGAGCCGCCGAGTACGACGATTGGTACACCGGCCGCGGCTTGTACGCCGATCGTGACCGGCCCGGATGGGATCCCGAGGTCGACGAGATCGTCGGGCTGGTACGCGGGTTGCCTGGTGTCCGCACCCTCGATGTCGCTTGTGGGACAGCGTTCTTGACCCGACACCTGCGCGGCTATGTCGTCGGCGTCGATCAGAGCGCGTCGATGGTGGGCATTGCACAAGCACGGCTGCCTGATGGCTTGGCCATCGTCGGCGACGCCCTGCACCTGGCGGTGGCTGACGGCTCGTTCGATCGCGTGTTCACTGGTCACTTCTACGGGCATTTGCCACCGGGGGAGCGCGCGGCATTCCTGAATGAGGTTCGCCGGGTCGCCGTCGAGTTGATCGTCATTGATGCTGCTCGCCGACCAGGAGTGGACCCGGAACAGCAGCGCCAGGAGCGGATCCTCAACGACGGCTCCCGTCACCATGTCTACAAGCGGTATTTCTCGGGCGACCAGTTGGCCCAAGAGATCGCAGGGGAGGTCCTTTTCGACGGTGATTGGTTCGTTGCGGCCAAAGCCTCTTGGACCCAGGATTCGGTTGCCGCGGCAGCCCGAGGCTGACCAGACGAGTAGGTCGTGCCCGCCGCTCGGGCTACCGTCGTAATCCATGATCAACTACGTCCTTGGAGCACCTGGCTCTGGCAAGAGCCTGATCATCCCGCGACTGCGCGAGCTGCTGCCAGATCGGGTGGTGCTCGACTGGGATGCCTTCATGGGCCCGGCCGGCGAACTCGCCGGTGCCCCGATCCCGGAAACTCCGCAAACCTGGCAGCCCTACGGGCGGCTCGTCCGAGCCGTCGCCGACGCTGCCAGCTACCGAGGCCTCGGGCTACCCATCGTCGACACTACCCGCCTTTCCCGGACGATGTTGCCCGTGCTGTAGTCGACAAGATCATCGACACGGCCCCCAATCCCTAGCCGACGTTCTTGTGGGAGGACCGTCAGACCCTCACTCTAGAGTCAGGGCGTGAAACTCACAGACCACCTGTCATCGGCCGAACGCGAACATGTGGAAGCACGGTTGCGATCGAATCTCATGGCCTGGTTCACCACGGTGGATCCGGCAGGCCGGCCCACCAGCGTGCCGGTTTGGTTCCTGTTCCAGGACGACGAGACCGTACTGATCTACAGCCAACCGGGGAAGAAGAAGCTACGGAATCTCGCGGAGAATCCCCACGTCGCGTTCGGGCTTGACGTTACTGACATCGGGCGCAGTAACATCCGGATCGCGGGCGACGCCTTCGTTGCCGACGACGTCCGTCCCGCCGATGAGAACCCCGCCTACCTGGCAAAGTACCTGGAACGCATCGGTGCGCTGTTCGGTAGCGCGCAGACCTTTGCGGAGAAGTTCACCGTACCCATCGTGATCGTTCCGGGACGGCTCATGACCGGACCTTGAGGTCCCTGCGCGAGCCTCGTGCAGGGTCAGTCGTTTGACCTGATCATGCACGAGGCTGGTCGGCGCTGCGGGTCGTCCTACTGGTGGCCCTGAATGGTGTGTGGCGTGTAGGCGGCTTCCAGTTCCTCGATCTCGTGATCATCAAGCGTGATGTCCACGCTGGTCAGTGCCTCGGTGAACTGTTCGGGCTTGGTAGCGCCGACGATCGGGGAGTGCACGAACGGCTTGCCCAGCATCCAGGCGAGTGCCACCCCCGCACGCGGGACACCACGCTCGTTGGCGATCTTGGTGACCGCCTCGACGATGGACTTGTCGCCCGGATCGTTCAGTGACGGCTTCGGCTGGTTGAGCTCGGAGCGAGCGGTGCCCCGTACGCCCCAGTCTCGCACGAGCCGACCGCCGGCCAAGGGACTCCACGGGATGACACCGACACCGGTCGCGGCGCAGTACGGCATCATCTCCCGCTCCTCCTCGCGGTAGAGCAGGTTGTAGTGGTTCTGCATAGAGATGAACGGTGTCCAGCCGTTCGTCTCAGCGACGTTCTGCAGCGCCTGGAACTGCCAGGTCCACATCGATGAGGCACCGATGTAACGAACCTTGCCGGACTTGACGACGTCGTGCAGCGCCTCCATCGTCTCCTCCATCGGCACTTCGGCGTCATAGCGGTGGATCTGGTAGAGGTCGACGTAATCCATGTTGAGCCGGCGGAGGCTGTTGTCGATCTCGGCCAAGATCGCCTTCCGGGACTGGCCGTGTCCGTAGGGGCCGGGACGCATCTCGCCGTGCACCTTGGTTGCGACCACGATGTCGTCGCGGTCGGCGAGCTCGCCGAGAATCTTGCCGGTGATCTCCTCCGAGCGGCCGGTCGAATACACATTGGCCGTGTCGAAGGTGGTGACGCCGGCGTCCAGGGCCTGCTTGATGATCACCCGGCTCTCATCCTCGCCGATCGCCCAGTTGTGCCGGCCGGAACCGCCGCCGAAACTCATGCATCCCAGGGTGATCTGCGAGACCTTCAAACCGCTGTCGCCGAGTCGTACTACATCCACCGTCATGTCTGGCTGCTCCTCATCGCTTCGTTGATCGACCCCGTACCCGGTCGGTCTGGTATCGACCCGCATCGCGGGCCTCGACCGCGCTCCGGACCGGTTCTGCCTCCATCCTTCGCCGGATCAGCGTGTGCCGCAACGCCGCTGCCGGGTACTGGGACGCGCCTCTGCGTGACCTGAGTCGACCAGTGCGCGGAGCCGGACCCGCGTGGGCAGGGCCGGAGCGGCTCGCCGACGACCTGCCGCGTGGACCGGATCGCCGCGACGGGGTGAAAGCGGTTATCGCTCTAGAGCCCGTCGGATTCCACCAGCCGCTCGCCTTCCAACGGTTGTGTCCCGGCGGTACGGCGCCGCAATGGTTCCAGGAGGCGGGCGATCAGGACGACACCGACGCAGTTGACGAGTGCCAGTGCGACCAGCGGCGTCCAGGTCGCCAAGGCTCCGCGGGTGAGTAGCGCCGTCAACAGCGCTGGGCTCACGATGTCGCCAATGCCGAACGCCAGTTGGTACACGCTGTTGTAGCGGCCGCGGGTGCGATCGTCGGCCGATTCGTTGACAACCGCCGGGACGATCGTGCCCTGCACCAGCTCCATCACCGTGATGCAGACGGCGGCACCTATCGCCAACACGATCCCCGCCGCGAGCGGAACGCCGGCGGTGGCGAGCAGAAAGCTGTAGCCGAGAGCTGTGATGAGCTGGGAGGCGACCAGGCTGAGGCTGCGACGGCGGCCGCGGATGATGCGGAGGACCGGTGCTGCACCGAGTGCACCCAGAGCTGCGTTGACGGCCAGTATGCCGCCCGGCACCCAGGCCGGCAATCCGACGTCGTTGACCAGGAACACCGGTACGGCCACGCCGAACGCCAAGGTCAGCAGCGCGAAACCGAGGGTCAGCGAGACGAAGAGGAGGAAGGGGCGGTCGCGGAGGATCGCCGACCACGATGCCGGCCGGGATCGATCGTGATGCCAGGATGGACCGTTGGCTGCGCTTGGTCGTCTGTCCAGGAAGACGAGCAGGGCTGCGGTGGCGAAGCTCACGGCGTTGGCGGACACGATCGCGTAATAGCCGGTGTTTCCGCCGATTCCGACAGCCGCGCCGGCAGCGACACCACCGAGTCCGAGCCCGGCATAGCGCAGGCCGGTGATGACGCCGAACCAGGACTCCTGGGATGACCCGCGCGCCACCTCTTGGACGAGAGCCGGGTACGCCACCCAGAAGGCGGAGTTGCCGAGTTGCACAACGATGGCAGAGGCCACGAGGTGGCCGAAGGAGTGCACGAAGAGGTAGCTGGTGAATCCGAGGACCTGCAGGAGATTGGACACGATCACGACCCGTCGCGGGCCGAACCGGTCGATCAGCCCACCCACGCCGAGAGTTGCCGGGATTCGGCACAGCGCCGCTACGGACAGGGCGAGCCCGATGGCGCTGAGCGTCAACCCGCTGGTCGCCTGGAAGTAGAGCAAGGAGAACGGAATGAACGCCCCCGTACCGAGGGCGTCGATGGCAAAGGCTGCCAGGAGGCGTCGGTGGCCTCGGACCGCAAGCAGCGTCGTGCGCACAGAAGTCTTCCTCCAAACAAGGCCGGTGAGCCAGCCCCGAACGAGGCAGGACGTGTGACGGTAGGCAGCGTCGGAATCGGTCGTCAACGCGTTTACCGCTCCGTCTCAGCACAGCGACGGTGCCAGACTGAACGCATGGCCATCGACCTGGACGAGCAGTGGTTCCAAGGGCTCGACGAACTCCGCTTCGCCGCGACACCGAAGCGCTTGCGGGCGGTCTTGGAGGGGCAGACCGTTATGGACACCCGTGATGCACTGCTGGTTTACGAGCCCCGGCGGGTCGTCCCGTGGTACGCGGTCCCCCCGGTGATGTGAACTTGCCGTTGACCGAGTACGACCCGGCCCGCTGCCCGAACTTTCCACCCCCTTACTGGCACCCGGCCACAACGACTGGCACACAACGCCGGCCGATCCCTGCATTTGAACGGCTACGGCGAGGTCGCGTTCCGTCCCGACGAGCCGAGCCTCGGGGGCCGGATCGTGCTGCACTGGGAGCCGTTCGCCTGGCTGGAGGAGGACGAACGGGTGATGGCCCATCCGCATGATCCGTTCTCCAGGATCGACGTGCTGCGCAGCGATCGCCGGGTGCGTGTGGAGATCGGCGGAGTCACCGTGGCCGAGTCGTCCCGGCCCATGATGCTGATCGAGACGAAGCTGCCGGTGCGCTGGTATCTGCCACGAGAAGACGTCCGCATGGACCTGTTGGCGCCCTCGGAAAGTCATACAGTCTGCGCCTACAAGGGCATCGCCTCCTACCTCAGTGCTCACAACGCGCCCGACGTCGCCTGGTTCTACCCGGATCCGCTGCACGACGCGCTCCGGGTCAAGGACATGGTCTGCTTCTGGCGAGCCGCAACGGTGATGGTCGACGACGAGCCCGTGGACACCTCGATGCCGGGCTCACCGTGAAGATCGGAAGTGTCCGGTTGCAGTGACGATGGGTGAAGATGACTCGACAGCAGGTCGGGCGAGGCTAGTCTCACGTCGTGTGGAACGGCCGGAGGCTGGTCCGAGTCGCGAGGGTGCCCGCGTTTGTCGCCGCGGTATGCGACCTACTCCGCGGCTCTGTGCAACCATCAGCACAACGCCGTCTGGAGCGTCGCGCTGCGGGGTGGGATCGGGCCGATCGCCTGGGCGGCGGTGGCAATCCTGGCCGTGTCGACGGCCGCCCCGGCACGTCAGAGTTCCGGCCGCCATAGCGCCAGAAACCCACGTCCGGCGATCCCCTGGGAGCGATCCGTTGAGAGTTGGTGCGTGACTGTGCGGCGCCGAATCGTCGTCTGGATCAATCGGGTCCTCAACCTCGTGGTCCGAGGGCTGCGACTTCGGCGCTTTCGTGGCGCCGACCTCCTGTTGTTGACCACAACCGGAAGGAACACCGGACAACCGCGGACCACACCACTCCTGTACATGCGCGACCATGATCGCTGGATAGTCGCCGCCTCCAACGCCGGAGCAGACTGGCAACCGGGATGGTGGTTGAACCTCCGAGCCGGATACGAGGGCGTCGTCGAGGTCGGGGGTCGGCGTACTCCTGTTGTTGGGATCGAGGTCAGCGGTCCGGAGCGCGACCGCCTGTGGCATCAGCTGAACGAGCGCGTGTTCGACTACGAGTCCTACCAGGCCAGGGTTCAACGTCGCATCGCGGTAGTCGCGCTGGAGCCGCAGACGTCGAGGTCTCCAACCTGACTCGGTACGACTTGATCAACTTTCTCAGGCGAATCGGCAGTGCCCCTTCGTCAGGATGTGAATGCCCACGCGACCATCAGCGGGAACTCGGCTGCCCAGAACGGGTCGCCGTGATCACCGTCTCGCTCGGTCATCATGACGTCGGCGCCGGCATCCCGGAGCGCGTCGGCCCAGCGGGTCGCGTTCTGCAGGAAGAAGGGCTCCTGGGTGCCGGCGACGAGATAGGTGCGGGGCAGTTGCTTCGGCATCGGCGCGGGTGGTCGGTAGCCGCCGCCGGGTGAGGCGGAAAAGATCGCACCGTAGATGTCTGGATGGCGAAGCCCGATGGCCAGGGAGAGTTCTGCGCTGGCCGACACGCCGCACACGGCAGTGCGTTCGGTGTCGAGCGGGACGGCGAAGCGCGACCGTACCCATTCGCGCACGTCTCCGACGAAGAACTTCTCATGGGCATCGAACCGATCCTTATCGAAGGACGGTGAGTACTCCTTGATGCGCACCATCTCGTCCTCGGCATCGGTTCGATGGGCGCCGACGATCATCGTCGGCGGCACGTGGGCTGCTTCGAGGTATCCGCCCCACTGCGAGATGAGCTGACCGTCACCGGCGAACACAACGGCTTCGGGCGGTTCTGGCGGCAGGTAGACGGTGACCCGGCGGCCGCCGTCGTAGTCGAAGGTTTCCGTCAGGAACTCTCCCGCGATCGGCTCGGCGGGCGTCGGGATCGGGGATCGATGATTTGTGGGCGTCATGAGGCGGTGTCGTGTTGGAGTGGCGTCCGGTCGCCGATCGACCATCGATGTCCGAACGGGTCGATGAATCCGCCCTGTTTGTGTGTTCCCCACGGGGCCTCGTGGTCCGTGGCGGGTTGGACGTCAGTGGCGCCGGCTTCAGCTGCCCGTTCGATGAGCTGGCCGGGGTCATTCACGAAGACCTCGATCCGTGTGGTGGTCAGGTGTGCATCGATCGGGCTCTGCTCCTTCTCCTTGCCTGGTACGGCTTCGTGGAGCAGGAACGGAGCGCCGCGCAGGTGGAGTGCGGCGACGGATCCGAGGTTCCACAGCTCCGCCGCGCCGAGCGCACTCTTGTACCAGCTGACTGCCGCGGGAGTGTCGGGGACGATCAACATGACTGAGACGGACGTCTGATCGGTTGGTGTCGTTGTCACAATCCTGCACCTCGCTCGGGTTTGTGCACAGCCGCATGGAAGCTGGGCGGCTGACATGCCTGCTGTCGGTCCGGTTGGCCGGCGAATTCGATATGGTGCTACCATAGCGACAATGGGATCGGATGTAACCGTGCAGGCAGAAGAACCTCGCGCCCGTCCGTACCGATCCGAACGCCGCCGACTGCAGGCGCGACGGACGAGGCAGCGCATCCTCGCCTCGGCGGCCGCAGAATTCTCCGCCCGCGGATACGCCGCAACCACCGTCGCGGGAATCGCCGCGGTCGCAGGCGTATCGGTGCCGACGATCGAGCAGGTGTTCCGAACCAAGGTGAATCTCTTGCAGGCGGCCATCGACTGGGCGATTGCCGGGGACGACGAGCCGTCACCGATTCTGGACCGGCAAACCATCAGGAGCGCGGCCGAAGCACCGGTGGTCGACGACTTCCTCGCTGCAGTCAGCGCGGTCGTTGTCGATGTCGCCGAACGAGCCGCCGGCCTTGTGCTGGTCGCACTCGAGGCGGCCGCAGGGGAATCGCGCCTCCAATCGCTGGCCGAGCAGCTCCGCAGCAATCGCGACATCATGGCCGGCTGGATCGTCGACGAGCTTCGGAAGCGAGGGGCGCTCAGACGAGGGATCGATCGGCGTGAGGCTGTTGACGTCGTGTGGTTGTTGATGGATCCCGCCGTGTACACCCGACTTCGCGCCGAGCGCGGGTGGAGCCGGCAGCGGTTCCGGGAGTGGTTCGCCGACAGCACCGCCCGGCTGGTGACCGATTCCTCTGGCCGGACGGGCCCGGCACCCGAACGCGCTCAATCGCTTCCTTGAGTTTGGGAGTGGTCGGTCGCCCTCATAGTTTCCACAGCAGAAATCTGATCCGGCACGTCCAGCTGATGGAAGAGTGGATCGGGTTGCAGACGGTCTACCGGGCTGCCGTACGGTGATTGGTTCCAGAGGAGAGTCGACGTGGATTTCGCGGTGCATGGTGTCAGGGTCGGTCATTGGAGCGATCCGGTCGGTGAGACCGGATGCACGGTCATCGAACTTCCGGCCGGGTCCGCGGCATCCTATGAGGCCCGGGGAGGCGCACCCGCCTCGCGCGAGTTGGAATTGCTTGAGCCGGACAAGGCGGTGACATCGGTCGACGCTGTGCTCCTGACCGGCGGTTCGGCGTTCGGTCTCGGCGCAGCCGATGGGGTGATGCGCTATTACGAGGAACGCGGCCGGGGTGTACCCACGCCAGGCGGCAACGTACCGATCGTTCCGACGCTGGCGCTCTTTGATCTCGGTGTCGGTGACAGCCGCGCTCGGCCGGACCCCGATTCCGGGTATGCCGCCGCAGCGGCGACGAAGGCTGAGCAGATCCTCCGGGGCAGGGTAGGCGCTGGTTCGGGTGCCTATGTCGGACATTGGCGTGGTCCCGACGGACGGCGTCCGGGCGGCCTCGGCTACAGCGAACAGCGACTCGATGACGGCGGCCGCGAGCTGGTGGTTGCGGCAATGTGCGTTGTCAATGCCTTCGGCGACATCGACCACGGTGGCGGGCCGATCTCATTCGAGGCGGTGCGTGACCTTCACAAGGTCTTCGAGTTCGAACAGGGCAGGAGCCACACAACGATCGGCGTCGTGGTCACGAACGCCAGGCTCGACAAGACCGGCTGCCGGATCCTCGCCCAGGGCGGTCACGACGGAATCGCCCGCTCGCTCACTCCACCCCACACCCGCTTCGACGGCGACGCCATCATCGCCGCCGCCACGGGGGAGATGGAGACCCCTATCGACGTGGTCCGGATGATGGCGGTGGCAGCTGTCGCGGAAGCAGTCCGGTCGGTCGATGCCGCCTGAGCGTGAGGAATCCTGATCCCAGTACGGATGTGTGTCTCAGATCACATGAGTTCCCTGTCGAAAAGGACGCCTTGGTTCGACGTAGGGCTGAAAGAAGCGAAACCGAGGAGAACCATGAACCAGTACGCAGTCTTGATCTACGCCGGAGATTCGGCACACCGGCCCGACGCCACCCCGGCAGATACCGCTTCGTGCGATGAACACGCCGACCAATTGGTGGCTGACGGAGCGATGCTCACAGCGTACGCCTTGACGCCCCGAGACATGGCGAAGTCTGTTCGAGCGCCCGGCTTGATCACCGATGGTCCGTTCACCGAGGCCAAGGAGATTGTCGCTGGGTTCTACGTGATCGAGGCGGCAGACATCGACATGGCAATCCGGATTGCACAAACGAATCCGGCGATCGCCGAGGGCGGCGGGGTTGAGGTCAGGCCGGTTGCATCCGGGGGTGTGGTCCGCGAGCCGTCCTGACGGACCCGACCGTTCCGGTTGCTGTCCCATACCGAAGTGCGCGTGGCGACCGGCGTCGGCTGCGGCAGGTGATCCTCTTACCTCAACCTGTGCGTGCGCGGCCGACGTTGCCGTTGTTGTGTGGACTGGAAGCGACTGGGGATTGCGAGACACTCGACTCGTGGATGTCGTGATCTTCCACTCGATGTACGGCTTGCGTCCGGTCGAGCTGGCGGCGGCCAGTCGCATCCGAGCCTTGGGGCATCGAGTCGTCGTGCCTGACCTGTTCGACGGTGAGACCGTGCCGGGTGACGTTGAGGCGGGATCCCGGCTGATGTCTTCGGTCGGCTGGCCGACGATCGTCGGCCGAGCGGCTGACGCGCTGACCCAGGTTTCGGATGAGGCAGTGTTGATCGGATTCTCGATGGGCGTCGGCGTCATCGGTCAGCTGTGGCCGCACCGCACTGCTGCCGCCGCGGTGGCCTGCCTACATGCGCCGACGCTGGTGCCGCAGGGCTTGCGGCGGGGGATGCCGGTCCAGCTGCATGTCGGGATAGGAGACCGGTTCGCCCCGGCGGAGCAGGTCATGGAGTTTCTCCGGAGCGCGGAGGAGGCCGGTGCAACGCCCTTGATCGGCGAGTATCCCCGTGCAGGCCACATGTTCATGGACGACTCGCTGGAAGATTACGACGCTGCGGCGGCCGCCGCGACCTGGCAGGCACTCGTCGGGATGCTCGACACGGCCGAACAATGATCGTGTTGAACCGGCCGAACGGCGTCGGCGCTCCCGACCGACCCGAGCTCAACAGCGATAGGCAGACACTTGCCGAGCGCGGCGTGATTGGAATCACGACGCGGAGACCGCATTCTGCCCGCCGGAGGCTCGAAACTGTCAACGCGGTCGTCATTCCGATGACCCTGCAAGTCTGATCGAGGGCGATCGAGCGATGAGTCGAACTCGGTTGCAGGGGTCTGGACCGGCGGAGAGCATGGGAGACGTGCCAGGGACTCTTTACCTCGGATCTGGAAGCGCGGCAGACGAGACGCCGTTGTGGCGCTTGATGTTCCATCGGCCAACGACGAGAGTGGTGTACTGGCCGTTCGCCCTGCCGGCAGAGATGTTGGCCTCGGCTGAAGGATGGTTGCGAACCCATCTGGATCTTCTCGGAGTCGGCTACCAGCTGGACACCTGGCAGAGCCTGGGTGATCATGCGCCGTCCGAGTTGGACACAGCACAGGTTGATCTGCTCTTCGTCGGCGGTGGCAACACGTTTCGGCTGCTGGACCAGGTAAGGCGGTGTGGCTTCGTCGAGTCCGTTCGTCGGTTCTGGAATAGCGGTGGCGACTACTACGGCGGAAGTGCCGGCGCCCTGTTGGCGTGCGACAGCATCGAGATCGCTGAAGGCCATGATCACAACGAACCGGGGCTTCGGGACCTGACAGCGCTCGGCTTGCTGCCCGACGTCGCGGTGCTGCCGCACTTCACCGACGATCAGCTTGGCGAAGCCACTGAGTGGAGCGCGAGCCGAGACACTGTCGTAATCGGACTGCCGGAGTCCGTCGGGCTGTGGTGGCGAGAGCAGACGGCGACGGTGGTCGGCGCTGGAACCCTGACCCGGATCCGCGACGGCGTCGGCGAACATGTGGCATCCGGGACCACTTTTGAAATAGCGCCACGCTGACCCGCGCCGCGCGGCGATTGAGCCTGATCGTCTGTGTGCAGGCGATTGGCGGCAGACACGAGGACTACGCTGATCGGTTCGTCGACCTAGGTCGTGATGGCCTCGCCCAGGTCAGGCGGCATGTCGCACTCCTGGAGTTTGACCGCACCCGTTCGTCCATTCTCGATGAGGCGAAGCCAGATCTGCCATCCACGGCCGGCCGCGTTGGCGGTCGTCCACTCGAGCAGGTCGGTGAGGTTGGCGCCGGTGATCTCGTATTCGTCGGAGACGCGTTGCGCGTCCCAGAAGTACACACGAAAGACCGGGTGCGAGTCTTCCCATTCGATGTCTCGCGGGTCCGCGGGTGTTACGTGCAGGTTCGTCACTGCACGGTTCTCCTGGCTTCGACGCGGGACTTGCAATGGCGAATCGATCATGCCACTGCGTGACGTTGTACCGGGTCACGTGACATTCTCCGCGATGATCATCCTGTCGCTGATTGGCGAATCGTCGCCGTTGATCACCAGTCGCGGATCGTGGTTCCGGGATTACATCTCAGTGGCGGCTACCGGCAGACCTTCGACGCCGACACGATCGTCAGGCTGCCGGCCGTCTTCGACGATTTCGGCGGCCAGATCGTCGGGTCGGTGTGCGTAGCCGGAAACCCATTTGGAGCTTCCGGTGGTAACTCGCCGACTGTTCAATCTCGGTGAAACGGCGTCGGCCGTGATCATGATCTCGCAGCGGCAGACGACCGCAGACTCATATGTGACGTTGCGGACGTCGACGACGATCGTCGCGAAGGCCGCGCTGCCGGGCATCATCAACCCAATGGGTCCGAACCCGATCAGAAACGGCCGTAGTCCGCGCCACCTGGGAATGGCTCAGATTCCTCTTGCGGGACGCGGCTCGTGGTGTTTGGCTGCGAGGATGTCGAACACGACTGGAGGCGCCGTCGCTGCCAGTCAGTTGAGCATGCCTTCTCTCGTGCCGGCGGCGGGGAGCGTGACCCTGCGGGCGTTCCGATCGACCGACGTCCCGATGATCCAGAACTTGTCGAGTGATCCGTATGTGCCAATGATCGGATCGCTCGATCACGACGCGCCGGCTGAACAAGCCGCGACGTACATCGATCGACAACATGATCGACTCATCTCGGGTATCGGATTCTCCTTCTGCGTCGCCGACGTGCAGACTGATGAGCCGCTTGGGCAGGCCGGGTTGTGGTTGAGAGAGCTGCCCTCCGGCAGAGCGACCGCAGGCTATGCGATTGCACCAGTTGCCCGCGGGCAAGGCCGTGCCGCGGAGGCGTTGGTGGCCCTGACAGCGTTCGGATGGTCGCTGTCCCAGCTCCACCGGATCGAGCTGTACATCGAACCTTGGAACGTCGCCTCGCTACGCACTGCCGACGCGGCCGGCTACATCTGCGAGGGTCTTCTGCGAAGTCATCAAGCGATTGGCGGTCGGCGGGTCGACATGCTCTTGTACGCATCGATTCGAGCAGACGGCGCTTGACCGGCCATGCCGCATCGACCTCTCGGCAGAACATAGGCTGGCTTCGGTCCGGGCACAACGGACTTCCAGACGATGTGATTGCTGCTATCGCTGCCGACACCGGGACGGATCCGGATCCGAGACCCAGCAAGCACAGTCGGCAGAGTGTCCGGGCGTCATGCTGGCAAAATGACGCGGCCCAAGAGCCAGGAGTGCTTGCCGACCTGCCGAATCCGATCGAAACCGTTCTCTTCGAAGAGCTCGACTGTCGCGGAGAAGATGTAGGGGACCGATCTGCGCCCATCGACCGCCTGGGACACGGCCTCGATACGCCCGCCACCAGACTGAGCGATGAGATCTACCGCACCGGCAAGTGCTGATCGGGCGACACCGGACCGACGATGGCGCTTGTCGGTGAAGATGCAGATGATGCGCCAGTCCGCAGGGCGCGGCGGGTCCTGATCATAGGCTTTCCGGTGGGTGCCCATGACGCCGCCGTTGCGCTCGGCCAGATCGGCGAAGGCTCCCCAAGTCGTCGCGTCGAGCGGCTGGACAGTGTACGAAGCACCGGCGGACTGGCGGTCAGGGATAGTCATGGGGCACATCCTCCTGTCAGCGCCTCGGTGCGCCACCCAACTGCACCCACGTCGTCAACAGCGGCCGTATCGGATTGGCAGGTGCTGATTCGCTACTCGCCCTTGTAGCACAGGCGGAACGGATGGCCCGCCGGATCGGCATAGACCGGGCAACTACCGCCCTGCGCGGGTAGCCGACCGGCTCCGAGTCGGAGTGCGAGTCGTTCCTTGGCAAGTCGGTCGTCGTAGCCGATATCGAAGTGCATCTGCGCCGGATGCTCGGGGTCCGGCCAGCGCGGAGGCCGGTACTCGGGGATTCTTTGGAGCGCGACCATTGGTTGCTCGGTGTTCCCACCCGCGATGACGATTCGGTCGCCGGTATCGTGAACCCGTCTGGGCATGTCGAGCATGGCGGCCCAGAAGTTCGCGAGGACAGCTGGGTCGGCGCAGTCGATCACCACTCGCGACAAGGTTCCTATCCGCTCTGCCGGCTCGGTCAGTTCCGGATACAGGCAGAAGGGATGGCCGACCGGATCGGCATAGACCCGCCAGGTCGGAAACTCCGCCAGCTTCGTCGCTCCGCGAGCCACAACCTCCCGTTCAGCTTCCTCGAGGTCCGCCACAGCAATGTCGAAATGAATCTGTGCGGGATGTTCCGGACTTGGCCAGCGGGGCCGGTATGCGCCTCCTTCTCCGTAACCGATCGGGCCAGCGGTGAGCACTGAGTAAAAGCTCTTCAGTTCCTCTCGTTCCTCGCGGGTGCATCCGACGACGATCCAGAACCGTCCATCTCGTTCGTCCTGGTCGATGGCCAGGCCGGCGACTTTCGCTCTGTCGTCGAAGAGCACGCTGACGAATGCTTGTCCTCGGTCGCCGACCAAGCTCACTCGTGCCATCACCTCGCTGATCTGGCGGGCGCCGGTGAGCATGCGCTGCTGACCGGCGAACTCATCCAGTTGAGGCCCCCATCGTTCGACGATCCACGACTCGGCATCCCAGCCGCTGAGGCGATCAGACAGGCCCGCTCGGACCACGCTCAGGTCCCCGTGCTCCAATGCAGTGACCAATCTTCGCGCCGACTCAACAAGGTCTCCCGCCATCTCGGCAGTCTCCTGCCTGCACGGCGGCCGATCAAGGGCCGGTGATCTGGGGAAAGCACTCTTGAGGACGAGGAAATCCACCGTTGTCGTCAACCTCGATGTGGCGCGACATTTCCCCAGGAACCGAGCGCGACGCGTCCGGCAGCGATGCAACAGCGGCTGCAGTGTCGGCGCTGCCTGGTAGGAAATGCACGAACCGGCAAGTCCCGACTCCGAGCCGAAGGAGGTCGCGGTGCAGCGACCGCGTGTCGTTGTCAGCCTCGGTGCAAGCGCAGATGGCAAAGTCGCGCTCACCCGGGAGCAACTCCTGATGGGAACCGTGAGCGGGGCGCTGTTCTCCGCGATGTCCCCGCCGGCAGCCGATCCGGCCCTCTGCGACCCGATGGAGGCGGTCAAGCTGCAGTACGGATGCAACGCGACGCTCGAGGGCAGTGGCAGCCTGGTGGGCAACGACGCCGTGCCGGCCCCTCTCCCGGCCTATGGCGACGACCCAGCCCGGCTCTACTCGCACTTCCTACCGCCGGAGAAGCCCTCGCTGCCGTCCCCGCCGCACATGTGGTTCACCGCAGTCGACGGACGCGGACGGGTGCGCTGGACCGAGGATCACGAGAACTGGGACATCCTGGTGCTGGTCTGCCGATCCACACCGTCGGACTACTTGGCCTACCTGCGCAGCCGGAACATCTGTTACCTCGTGGCCGGTGAGCAACACGTCGATCTTGCTCAGGCGATCACTGCGATGGGCGCCGAACTCGGTATCCGTTGCGTGCTCTCGACCGCCGGTGGCGCGCTTCAAGGCGCTCTGTTGCGCGCGGATCTGATCGATGAGTTGCACCTGTCGATCGCTCCGGCGCTGGTCGGCGGGCTCGGGACACCCACGATCATGGACGGTCGGCCGTTGGACATCGGTGAAGCTCCGACTCCGCTTCGGCTGCTGTCGGTTCTGACGGACACTGCAGGCACCGTCAGACTGCACTACGAGGTGATTCACGACTCGGCTGATTCAGCCCACGGTTGACCTGCTTCGGTGGGCACCGCGGCTGCCTGGACACCGATGCGGCCGCAGGCGAGGTTACGGACCAAGATCATGATCATTTCGCAGCCACCGCGGGCCGGATCTCTAGTCATTGGGTCGCCACGGTTCGCTCGCATGGGCCAGCCACACCTGCCGGGGATCGAGCGCGCGAATGAGTCGTTGGCCCTCGGTACTGGGGTCGTCGAGCTCGCCGAACCACACAGCCGTGTCGCCGGCGATCACGATCGTCCGCCGGCCGGTCTCGATGGCAATGATCTGTGAACCGCGGGTGTGACCGGGCGCCGGAAGGAGCCGTACGCCCGGGAGCAGCTCAAGCTGACCATCCACTGGCACGTACGTCATCCCCGGAGCGTCGACCCACTCGCGGATCGTGTAGTCGTCCTTGGTGCGCGCGTCCTCGAGCTCCCGCCGCTGTACGTACACCGGGATTCCCGCAAAGAGCTCGTTACCACCGCAGTGATCAAAATGCAGGTGGGTGTTGACCACCGCTGTGATCGTCTGCAGATCGATGTCCTGCTCGTGCAGGGGATTTAGTCGCGGCTCCATGTCGGCAACCGCAGGATGCAGCCGAGTCATCCCGGTATCGACCAGGAGCCTGCCCTCCGGATGATCGATGAGGTGGGTGTAGACGGGCATCCGCTCCTCGCCCGCCAGCAGGCTGCCGACACAGATTGGCGTAACGACAACCGATTCATGAGAGAGCATATTCAAGCACCTCCGCCGCAGACCGTCATGTGGACACCGTATACATTCGAGCTGTGGAAGGAGGACCGGCAACGTCGATCAGCGCAACCCGAGTTCGCCAGCGAAGGCTCGTACCCGATCTGCCATCAGGGCCGGAACTTCCGCAACCGTGAAGTGCCCGCCCTCCTGCAGTCGCTCGAACGTGCGGATATCGCTGTAATAGGCTCGAGCGAGCGACTCGGGGTAGTCGGCCTCATGCCGTTGGATGTGGATCGATGCGGGCACCTCGACTGGCGGCATCGGCGCCGGCCGGTCGGCGCCCTCGTAATAGGGCCGGAACGACGCACCGATCGACCGGGTGACCCAGTAGAGCATCGCGTCAGTGAGAATTCGGTCCCGAGAGATGCGACGTTCCACAGCGGACGGAGCACCGGCCGGCGTATCGCTCCACTCCACAAGCTTCTCGGCGATCCAGGCAAGCAGGCCGGCGGGGGAGTCGTTGAGCGCAACGGCAAGAGTGTCCGGCCGCGTCGCCTGGAGATGCCCATATCCGCCGTCGGATAGATGGAACGCCGAGAGACGTTCGAAGAAGGCGATCTCGTCCGAGGCTGTGAGCCGCGCGCGCTCCGCAGCGGACGGAAAGTGTGCGTGGGTGACCAGGATGCCTGCCACGGCCCCCGGATAAATGGCTGCGATCAGGTCGCTCACGTTCGCCGACACATCTTCGCCGTGGGTGAGGTAGCTGTCATAGCCGAGCGTCTCGGTCATCAGACGGTGCATCGTCTCGGCTATTCGAAACTCGGTCATCGGCCCGTCGGCGTAGGGCGTCGAGAACGCGAAGCCCGGCAGGCTCGGGATCACGACGTGGAAGTCGCGCAGCAGGTCGGCGAAGTCGAGCTGCAACGCGAACGTGTGCGGCCATCCGTGCATCACGAGGAGCGCAGCCGCATCGGTGCGGGCCGAGCGCGCGTGGACGAAGTGGAGCGTCGTGTCTCCCACATCAGCGGTGTACTGCGAGTGCCGATTCAGCCACGCCTCCCTTCCACGCCAGTCCCAGGACTGCCAGGTCGCGACCAGCTCACGCAGGTACGCCCCGGACATGCCGGACGGCGGCCGGCGCGGAGAGTCGTCGAGAAGCCGCGACCGCGCCAGGCGGTCGGCGAGATCGACCAGGACCTCGTCGGCCACGGCGATGGAGAATGGGGTGGGCTCGGCCATGCGTTGTACGCTACGCGGGGCCGCGGACATGCAGTGGGTCAGCAGAAAGTGCCCTCGACACCGCAGTGAGAAGAAGGCGGGTGCCGACGCCCTGCCGGCGCAGCCGTGGGGTCGACGGCCAATGACTGGAGCTTCGCGGCGTTCGCAGGTCGCCTGTGCCCGCCTATGACGTCGCGCCGTCTCCCCCGACCGTCGGTGCTGGGGCAACCGCAACTCGGCACGGGCGCGAACCGTTGCGGGCGCCGTCGCGGTTGACTCGCGCTTCGACCGTCAACGCCGCGACTATCTGGGCGGCCACGTCACGAAGCTTGGTGTTCGTTGTTTGCGAGACGCGGGTGAGGTAATTGAAGGCAGCGTCCTCGTCGACGGTGTAGGTGCGCATGACGATGCCAACGGCCTGACCGATCGTCTGCTGGCTGCCCAGCGCATCGGTCAGATTGGTGACAGTGCGAACCTTGTCCATCGCGATCGCAGCGTGGACTGCGAAGATCTCGGCGGCCGCTCGTGTTTCGTCGCCGAAGGCGTTGGCTCGCAGGGAGTAGAGGTTGAGCCCGCCGGCACTACGGCCCTCGCGGTAGATCTTGATCCCCATCTGGGAGCGATAGCCGCGACCGGCAGCAGCCTGGGCGTAGCGGGGCCAACGTCGTTCACAGCTCATGTCGTCGACGACCACTTCGGCCTTGTCCGGGTCGAGCAGGGCGTCGAGACAAGGCCCTTCCTGGAAGTCGTACTGGAGTTGGTCAAGATCACGGGCGGCTTGGTCGGTTGCGGCCTTGGTGCTGATGCCGTCACGGGACGTCACGGAGATGCTGGCCATGTCCACGTCGGCGATCATTTGGTGTGCGACGTCGGCCAGGCGAGCCAAGATCGTTTCGAGGTCTTCTGCGGGCTCGTTCAGGAACAGTGCGGCGTGGGCCATGGCTTGGGCCAGGGTGTGGTCTCCGCGACGGTTGACGGTTTCGAACTGGTCGAGCCGGCTGTAGGAGAATTTGACGAAGGACACTGAGGTCCATTCCGGTGCGCTGCGAGGATGAGTCCAACGGACCTGGTGGGATCGTTCTGTCAAGACGGCGATGCCCGACACAGCAGCGCACGAGGAGCCTCGGCGCTCTCTACGTTACCCCGGATCAATGCTGATGACCCGTGGCAGCGAAGCTCTCATGCTGTTGCCCAAGTGACGACGCGGAACCAGTCGGCTTGATCGCGTACGGTCAGCCTGTGAGCCATCGATACTGGCCGTTGTTCGGATTGCGGTTGAGAACCGCCGACCTCGAACTTCGTGTCGCGACCGAAGCCGACCTGGTCGAACTGGCAGACATCCTCCCCGACGATGTCGAGCTCGACCCCGGATTGCCCGGCTACGACTTCGGCGATCCGCACCTCGCGCGGGGCGCCGCGATCTTCCAGGGCTATTGGCGGGCGTTCGGGAATTGGCGGCCGGATTCCTGGGCGGTGCCGTTCCTCGTGCTGCGCGATGGTGAACTGATCGGCCAGCAGGTTTTGGAGGGTGATGACTTCCCCCGGCTTCGTACGGTCGACTCCTCCTCACACCTGGCCACCCGGGCCCGGGGTCGGGGATATGGGAAACAGATGCGAGATGCCGTTCTCGCCCTGGCGTTCGGACCGCTCGAGGCGACCTGCGCGATCACGTCGGCGTGGCGGGACAATCAGGCGTCGTTGGGCGTCTCGAGAGCCCTCGGCTACCGGCCGAACGGGCAGCGACTGCATCGTCGCGGCGAGAGCGCCGACGTCATGATCCACTTGCGGCTGAGTCGGGAGGATTGGCTGGCGCGGGTCGACCGGCCGCGCGTGGAGATCATCGGCTACGAAGAGTGTCGGCCGTTGTTCGGTTTGTGATCATCGGGTGGACATGGCCCGCTCACCCGATCTCCGCTCTACCGCGTCGTTGGATGATCTTCTGTCGGCACAAGAGTTGATCATGGTCTTGACGAGCCGTGTGTCAGCGAGGTCAGGGAACCTCCTGGATGCGAATGAGGTTGCCAGCGGGATCGCGGAACGAGCAGTCCCGAACGCCATAGGGCTGATCGGTCGGCCCCTGGATGACCTCGGCGCCCCCGGCTTGTAGCTCCTCGAAGGTGCGATCGAGATGCTTGGTCGCCAGCTGGATCCAGCCGTAGGTGCCCTTCGCCATCATCTCAGAAATCGTCTGACGTTCGTCGTCGGTGAAACCTGGCCCGGCGGCCGGCGGTGCCAGCAGGATGGAGATGTCCGGCTGCTGGGGCGGGCCGACGGTGATCCAGCGCATCGTCTTGCTGCCCACGTCATTGCGCACTTCGAAGCCGAGCACGTCGCGGTAGAACACCATCGAGGCTTCGGGGTCCTGATGCGGAAGCACCGTGGTGTGAATGGTGAGTTCCATGTCGAACACGCTAGGTCGGGCGACCGAGCGACGCTTCTCGAATTCTGATCCCTTGATCGTGTACCGCTGCCTGACGGCAACCGCGACGATGGGGGTCACGTTCTCCGTTACTCGTTGATTTATCTATCGAAAGTCGATAGATTTTCATCGTCATTCGACGGAAGGTGTGCGGATGGGAAAGCTGACAGTGGGTGCGCTTCGGGTCGTGCTCATGGTGGTGTTCGCCGGCACCGTACTCATTCAGGCAGGAATGGTCTGGGCGTTGTTCACCGATCGGGAGGACGGATCGCTTCCTTTGCCGGCGCTGCGCGTCATCACGATAGTCGGCATGCTCACGATCCAGGTCGCTCTGGTCTGTATCTGGAGACTGGTCTCGATGGTCCGCAGGGGGACGGTCTTCTCTCACGCGGCCTTCCGGTACGTGGACATCGTGATCGGCACCATCGTTGCGGCCGCCATCCTGTGGTTCGTGGTGACCGGCGTCAACGCGCCGAGTCAGACGGCCGACCCGGGCGTGACCGTCATCATGGCGGGAATAGGAGTGGCAATTCTCGGAATCGCCCTCCTCGTGCTTGTGCTGCGGATGCTGCTTGCCCAGGCGGTTGCGCGCGACCTCGAAGCAACCCAGCTGCGAGCGGAGATGGACGAGGTGATCTGATGCCGATCACCGTCGACATCGACGTGATGCTGGCGAAGCGGAAGATGTCGGTCGGCGAGCTCGCCGAACGGGTCGGCATCACGCCTGCCAACCTGGCGGTGCTCAAGAACGGTCGCGCCAAGGCGGTTCGGTTCGCCACGCTCGCGGCACTCTGTCAGGCGCTTGACTGCCAGCCCGGCGACCTGCTGCGGTGGGAGGGTGAGGATGCTGCGGCGGATGATCGGTCGGAACTGACTGTCACTAGCTCCTCTGTCAAGCGGCAGCTTTGATTGGCGGTCGTGTTACTGCGCTTTCGACGGCCTGTGCACGCGAGGTCCGGCCGCTGGAGCCGCCCAGGGCAGTTCGGGTGACGATGATCGGGCAGGTGTGGCAGGTATGAGAACATGCCAGCGATGATCCACATCAGCCTCCGCCGGCTCGAGTATTTCGTGGCCGTCGCCGAGGAGCTCAACTTCGGACGCGCGGCCGACCGATTGCACGTCGCGCAGCCGGTGCTGAGTCGCCAGATCGCTCTGCTCGAACGCGAACTCGGCGTCACCTTGTTCGCCCGATCCTCCCGCGGGACCGAGCTGACGGACGCGGGTCGGAGCCTCGTGCCGGACGCTCGCGCACTGCTCCTGGCGGGCATGGCACTCCAGCGACGGGCTCGGCACTCAGCCGGCAGAGTGCATCGTCTGGCCCTCGGATTCATGCCGGGCCTGATCGTGACGCCGATCGTGCAGGGTCTGCGCGCCAAGTTCCCGGAGATCGAGATCGAGGTGGTCCGCACCAACTGGGATGATCAGGTCGACACCATCCTCGATGGGCGCGTCGACCTGGGGCTTGTCCGGCTTCCCGTTGCGACCCGCAGTCTCCGCCTCGAGCCGCTGTTCCATGAAAGCCGCGTCGCGATGCTGCCGGCGGCCCATCCGCTCGCCCGACAAGACGAACTCACCCTGGACGAACTGGCCGATCTCGACCTGCTGCAGTCCCCGGAGGCCGTCCCCGAATGGCGAGACACGCGGTCGCGCCGTGGCCTGCCGATCACACGCTCTGCTGGTTATCCGCGCGACGTCGAAGTGAAGCTGGAGCAGGTCGCAGCCGGGCTTGGAGCGGCGGTGCTACCGACTTCGACTGCTCGGTTCTACACCCGACCCGACGTGGTGGCACGGCCGGTGCGTGGCCTCGGGCCGAGCGAGGTGGCCCAGGCGTGGCTCGCCCACCGCGAGTCGGTGCTGCTCACTGCTGCGACGGAACTCGCTCATACCCTGCGGGCATCGCTGACGACCGGAGAGGTCTTGGACGGCACCGGTGTCGCCGATCGATCCTGAGTGCATGACTGTTGACTCCAGCTCCAAGATCGTCGTTCTCGGCGGCACCAGCGGCATCGGCCTCGCCGTCGCCAGGCAGGCAGCCCAACTCGGCGCCTCGGTGATCATCGCGTCCCGTAACCCGGCCTCGGTCGAGCGGGCACTCGCTGAGCTGCCCGCCGGTGTCACGGGAAGCGCGGTCGACGCGACCTCCGCCATCGATGTCGCCGACTTCCTCGACGGGGTCGGCCGGTTCGATCACTTCGCCTACACAGCCGCCGATCCGCTGGTCGGGCGGCCACTGACCGACCTCCGCATCGACGAAGCGCAGGCTTTCTTCGGACTGCGGTTCTTCCATACCCTCGACGCCGTACGCCAGGTCGTCCCGCATCTGCGCGCGGCCGGCTCCATCACGCTGACCAGCGGAACCGCCGCGTTCAAGGGCGGTGCGGGCTGGACTCTCGGCGCGGCGGTATGCGGCGCCATGAATTCGGCGGTCCGCTCACTCGCTGCCGAGCTCGCCCCCGTACGGGTCAACGCGGTTGCTCCGGGTGTGTTGCGCTCACCTCTGTGGTCGGCCATGGGCGAGGACGAGCGGGAGCGCATGTATGCCGCCACGGGTGCCGCGGTCCCGCTCAATCGGGTCGCCGAACCGGAGGACGCGGCCAAGGCGTACCTGGCGTTCATGGACCAGGACTACGTGACCGGGACGATCGCCGTCGTCGACGGAGGCACGCTCGTCGTCTGAGCAGTGACATCGTTCCGGCCCACTCGGCTCACCGGAGGGCACTGAGGTCGCGATCGTTCCCTGTCCAGGTGATGGATTGTCCGTCGCGCCGGGGCGGAGTTGCAGACGATGATTGAGTCGGCCTCGCAATGGGGGACCGCACACCAGCGCCGCTGCTCCGGCTCGCAACCTCAATGCGTGTCACAGAACCAGTGGCCGTGCGGTCTTGGTGCACGACGCGAAGTTCGAAAAGTCAGGTGACCGAAACGGGGGTAGGACTGTGGGAACGGTAACAACCAGCGACGGTGTCGAGATCTTCTACAAGGACTGGGGAAGCGGTCAGCCGATCGTCTTCAGTCACGGTTGGCCGCTGTCGGCCGACGACTGGGACAACCAGATGATGTTCTTCCTCTCAAAGGGTTATCGGGTCATCGCACACGACCGCCGCGGTCACGGACGGTCGACCCAAACTGGCAGCGGACACGACATGGACCATTACGCCGACGACCTCGCGGCGGTGGTCGAGCATCTCGATCTGCACGATGCGATCCACATCGGCCACTCCACCGGTGGCGGAGAGGTCGTGCACTACCTGGCCCGACACGGCACCGGTCGGGCCGCGAAGGCGGCGCTGCTGTGCGCGGTGCCTCCCCTGATGGTCAGGACCGACGCCAATCCGGACGGGCTACCCAAAGAGGTCTTCGATGACCTGCAGGGTCAGCTGGCCAAGAACCGGTCCGAGTTCTATCGCGCACTGCCGGAAGGACCGTTCTACGGGTACAACCGGCCCGGCGCGACGCCATCGGAGGCCGTCATCGCGAACTGGTGGCGGCAGGGAATGATGGGCGGTGCGAAGGCCCATTACGACGGCATCGTCGCGTTCTCCCAGACCGACTTCACCGAGGACCTCAAGCAGATCACGATCCCGGTGCTCGTGGTGCACAGCGAGGACGACCAGATCGTGCCCTACGTCGCATCGGGCCCGAAGTCGGCGGCGTTGCTGCCCAACGGCGTACTGAAGACCTACAAGGATCTGCCGCACGGCATGCCGACCACACACGCCGACGTCGTCAACGCCGACCTGCTCGAGTTCATCCAGTCCTAGTCACGAATCGGGTTGTCCTCGATCGGTGGAGGCGGTTACAAGCCGCTCTTGTTTCCCAGGCACACCGATCACTGTTGAGCGGCAAGTTCGTCCTGTATCCGTGGATTGGCATAGTCACGGAACAGGACGATCTGCCCGTCCTTGATGCGAAGGACCTGGATCGACGTTGCGGTTATGGAGTGACCCACCGCGTTCGGGGTCACCTCGGCTCGCATCTCGAGGACCACGACCTCCGGGTCATCGGTCCAGTGGCACGCTGCCACCTCGTAGCGCTTCACGCGAACGGGTGACTCGACAACCTTCCGGGTGTACGCGCGGATCGCCTCCCTTCCGGTCAGTCGCATCGGCGAGCCGGGCGGACCCGCGAACGGCATCTCTATCACCGCGTCGGGCGCGTACAGCTCAGCCAGCCCGTCGGCATCTCTGTTCAGTGTCAGGTCGCGCCGGCGGGTCAGAACATCATCGATGGACAGGTGGGGCACAGAGTCTCCTGGGGATTAGAGTAAACATACGTTCAATGAACGAGTGTACAACGAACAGTGGTTCTGTAAACGTTCGTACAATGAACCAATGACTGCTCCCCGTGAGGGTTCACGTGCCGAACAGCGCCTGCGCACCGAAGCGCGAATCCTCGATGCCGCCGCAGAACTGTTCCTGGAAGCCGGCTACGAACGGACAACCATCCGAGCCGTTGCCTCGGCAGCAGGGGTTCAGGCCGGGCTGGTCATGCACTACTTCAAATCCAAACAGCAACTCTTCCAGCGAGTCATCGAGGCCGCTCCCATCCCCGACGTCAACGGAACCGAATCCATCCTCACTTCGCTGGCCGGCCGCCTCGACAGTGAGCCGACGGCGTCGCTCACCCTTCTGCGTTCCATGCTGACCAACCCGGAAGCGGCCGACGCCATCGCAACCACGGCAGCCCGCTACCAAGAGCTGATCGCCCAGGGGATCCCGGCCGACGACGCTGACCTCCGGGCGGCGATCATCGACGCCATCATCCTCGGCCTGGTGATATCCCGACACTTGATCAAGTCCGACCAACTCGCGAGCGCCGACACCGCTCAGATCATCGAGTTGTTGCGTCCGTGTGTCCTGTCGCTCGCCTCCGGACCTGACCAGGACACACCGGCGGCGAGACGCCGGTTGTCACGCGGCCGCGCTCGAAGTTGATCATCGACCCAGACAGAGCGGATGCCCGTCGGATCGATCTCCAGGGGAACGCTCGGCCGGGATAGTGCTTGCCTAATGACCGGCGATCGTGAACTTGAACGTCGCCCTTCCGGCCCCGCCACGGTCATCGCTGATTGTCGCTGACCCGTTGTGTGCCCTTGCCGGGATGCGTACCGACACTGAGAATCCCATGTCCGGTCCGGCGGGGGTGTGCCTGCCGAGACGTCGAGTGTCTCCTCCCGGAAGTGTGAGAGTCAGTCGGACCGATGGCAGCGGCTGGAGCGGATCCTGCTCTCCGGTGTCGTTGCAGGTGCTGGTGTACCAATGCCCATAGACCGTGAGCACCTCACCCGGGTGCACGGTCGGTGGTGGCGCTCCGAAGCGTCCGCCGACTCTCGGTTGATCATCGAGGTGCGGGCCGACACAGGACGCGGCCGTTTGGCCGTTGCTGGTTGTGGTCGTTCCGCAGGCCGCGAGCAGCGGGATCAGGAGTATCCATCCGAGGTTGCGCCTCACGGGTCGATTGTGAGGTCGGAACGAACTCCCGCCGTCTCGGCGGGACGGATCGGCAACGAATCGTGATCAACTCGAAGTCTCCGTCCCACGCAAGGCGCATCCGCTCACCGGGACATGGCCCACCCCCTGCCGCACCACCTGCTGCACGCCGCACCAGGTACACCTGGTGCGGCGTGCAGTACGGGGTGCGGGAAGCCGCATGAGGACGGACCGAACCGGAGCACAAGGAGTTCGGGATGGCGGCCGAGCCACCGAGCCGCACTTGACGCAACTGATTGGTTGCCATAAAATCGCAACCAATCGGTTGCATCAGTCAGTTGACGAGGAGCATCCCATGATCACAACCACCGACTACCGCACCAGCGTGCGGGTGAATGCCTCGGCCGATGTCGTCTTCGACGCCGTCACCACCGTCGATGCACTCGCCGCGTGGTGGAGCCCAGTGACCGGATCCGGCAAGGCCGGCGGCGATCTGCGCTTCCCGATGGTCGACGACCAGCCGCCACTCCTGATCCACGTTGATGAGACGTCGCGCCCGACGACCGTTCGTTGGACGGTAGTGGAGTGCACGTTCATGGAGGACTGGGTCGGCACCAGGCCCACCTTCATGATCACGCCACTCGATGGCGATGCATGTGAACTCACCTTCGAGCATCTCGGGCTCAACGACGAACTCGAATGCAAGGACATGTGCAGTCGGAGCTGGAACCACTTCGTCCGCACCAGCCTGCGTGAGCTTGCCGAGGGAGGTCCGGGAGCCCCCAACCGCAGCCCGCGTGACCTCGCGCGGCGTGCCGCAGAGGAACGGGCCTGATCATCAGGAGGAAGCTATGGGGTTCCCTGATCGCATCGAGCGGACAATATCGCTCGACCGCCGTCCCGAGGACGTATGGCCGGCACTGACGGCAGCAGAGGGGCTGAGCTCATGGTTCGGGGCGAGCGCCGAGATCGACCTCCGTCCGGGTGGCGCGGGATCGATCACGTTCGACGCTGGGATGACCGTCGAGTTTCGCGTGGAGCGGGTGGAAGAGCCGAACCTGTTCGGCTACACCTGGCGATTGCCGAACCTGCCGGAGGACGATCCGCGACGCACCTACGTCGAGTTCACGCTAGAACGGTCCGACGCCGGAACGTTGCTTCGCGTCACGGAGTCAGGCTTCGCGCAGCTGCCGGTCGACATCAGACGGGATACGTACGAATCGCACCGCGAAGGATGGTCCCGCGAGCTTGCCGAGCTGAGCGAGCATCTCCATGGCGCCTGACATCGAGTCCGTCGCCGAACAGGTGTTCGTCGCTCTGGCTGATCCGACGCGCCGCGCCATCCTTGCCGCGCTGGCAACCGGCGGGCCCGCGACAGCCACTGATCTGGCCGGGCGCCTGCCGATCACTCGTCAAGCGATCGCGAAGCACCTCGCTCTGATGGCCGAGGCCGGTCTCGTAGCGCCCGAAGCCGGCGAACGCCGCCGAGTCCGATACCGCCTACAGACCGCACCGATCCGGGTCGCCCAACAGTTCCTCGCCGCGCTTGCCAGCGACTGGGACGACCGCCTCGACGCTCTCAAGCGGCATCTCGGGTGATCAACGGCGTCATCACTCAGACAGCGGGGCCGTTCTCCGGTCGCTCGGCCATCGCGGAGACCAAGATCATGATCGTCACAGGGACCACCCGGTGCGAAATCTTGGTGGCGCGGCTGCCGGTGAGGTGCCAGTTTGCCCTGGTGGACTGGTCCGGAATCGGAGGATGCTGGTGGCATCTCAGGGCACCGAGGTCAACGGATGAGCCAGCAATCGCCGCACATGGACGTGGCCCTGATCCGCGCTGGATCGATCGAAGGCGTGATTTGCTGAGCGCATGACATCGTCGCGCACCTCGCCGCTGCCGCGAGTGATCACGGTCTGCAAACTGAAGCTCGGCGGCGGACGTGGATGCTGGCAGGCGTACGAGATCGCGTCCGACGCGGATGGTCGGTGGCTCTACACGCCCGCGGGCTCGATCTTCAGGTCCAGCGACGGGGAGATCGACACACGGTGCGAAGTGGAGGGCGGTGACGGGCCAGGTCTGGACTGCTTGACGTTGGTCCCCGGCCCTGCTGCGCACTGGCTTGCGACCTGGAGTGTGCCGCAACGGCCACTGCACATCGGCGTTGAGGTGTGTGACTTGATTCGCCGAGCCACGCCGGATGTTGTTGCGTTTTTGGATTGGGAGCTTGACCCGTTTCGGCTCCGCTCCGGCCTGGTCGCGGTCGAGGACCTGGACGACTTCGCCGATGTGCGCGCAGCGGGACTACTGACCGACGATGACGCCGATCAAGCGCTGCAGGCTGCGGCCTGGGTCGAGCGGAGGCTGCGGCAGCAGATCGAGCCGTTCGATGGACGCGGTGATCGCAGACTGTTCGAGGCTGGACAGTTGGACCTACCCTCGCTGGTCGACGTACCACATCCGTTCGACGTCTGACTGGTTCGGACCCGGATTGCTCGATTTGTCGCGGTCGATCTTGAACTCGGAGCCGATGATCACGCTTGCCCTTCTTGGTCGGTGAGTCCAGCGGTGTGCTGCTCGTACTGGGCGATCAGCCGCTTCGGTGCGGTGAGTCGCCAGGCCTCGATCAGAAGTTGTCGCAGGTGGCTGGGGTCGACGGTGGAGAGCCTGACGATGACGCCCGGCGCATCCTGATAGTGCGGTGTGGTGAAGAAGGTGATGGGGTCCTCGGTGAACAGGGCTGCTCGTTCGGCGTGGCTGGTCTTGATGAACACGAACTCTTCCCCCTCCCGCGCGTCGGGGGGACTGCCACGCGGGCCGCCGGCCGGGTAGGCGATGACTTTCCCGTGTACACGGATGACCCCGCGAGGAAAGTGCCTGTTGCCTTGATCGAACTCGACCTCCGGCAGCTCGATGATCAATGCTGTCACCGACTCCCAGGTGTGCTGTGGTGCCATCAAGTGCCTCCTGTGTCGGCTGTGCATCGAGGTACGCCGTCAGTAAAGGGAGTCGATCAAACCGTTACCACGGCACGGTGACGGCGAACTCGATTGCGACGTCCTCCAGCAGTCGACGGTGTTCCTCGCCGATCGGAACGCCTTCGGCGCGGTAGGCCGCCTCCTTCGCGGCCTCCGGACCACCGGGAAGGTAGCTGCCGCTTGCTCCCGGGACAGGAGTGAGTGTCCGCACGGTCCGGGCGTATTCGTCCATCTCCGACTTGAACGTTGCCGGGTCGATGAACAGATCGATCCGCATCGCTACCACCATGGAGCCTTGGTTGGCTCCCGGCCAACGCCGGTCCGCGCGTGACTGGTCGATCGGAACACCGGCCAGCAGGCCGCCCCAGCTCTGACACACCATGCCCATGCCGATGCTGCGGTGAACCAGTCCGGGGGCGACTTCGGCGAACAGATCCCGGTTGGATCCGCCGTAGAGATCGTGCATGGCACCGAAGTCCAGCACCAGCGGCGGTTCCTCCGCCGTCGGTGCGCTGAACGACATCGGTGAACCGCCCGCGGCGTCGTACACCGGATCGCCAGCCTTCAGGTGCAGTTGGTGACCCGACGTGACGAAGCACAGCAGATCGTGGGGGAGTGTGAGTCGGGAGTACAAGCCGGCGGCACCGAAGTGGCCGTGGTTGCGGGTGACCATCACACCGACCCCCGAGACCAACGCCTTGTCAATCACCTGCAGAGTGCCTTCATAGGCGGGGAAGTAGCCCAGTCCTCCGTCGCCGTCGACGAGCAGGCTGGTTGGCGCCTCCTGGACCGTCGCCACCGCAGGCCGGGCATTCAGGCTCCCGTCGCGAAGCAACCTGGCATAGGTGGCGATCTGTCGCGTGCCGTGGCTGACCACGCCGCGCAGATCGTTGCCGACCAGCAGCTCGGCGAGTCGTTCGGCTCGCGCGTCCGGGAGACCTGCAGCTCCGCCCAGTCGGCGGCAGAAGTCGTCCAGGTCGGCGGCCGCCACCCGGATGAAGGTCTCGGGCGGGATGTTCATCGGAGGGTCTCGTCAATGTTCAGCACAGCTGAAGTCTTGCAAACCCGACCACAGGGCGCAGCAGATCCCCGCCTGTCAGCTGGCACGAGGTCGGCTGCTAGGAGCTGCTACGAATAGACCATGGCTGTTCGCCTCATATTGGTCCACAGTCCGTTGGTCGGTTCTGCGACGTGGGAGCTGGTTGCGGCCGACCTGTCCAGCACCGGATTCGACCCGGCCGTTGTCGATCTGACCGGAACGATCCCGGCGGGGCCGCCGTACAGCGGCAAACAGGCCGAGGTGATAGCTTGCGGTGCCGCCGATCAACCGGCCGTCCTCGTCGGTCACAGCGGAGCCGGACCGCTGCTGCCTGCGGCGGGGATGATCATCGGCAGAGTCCGCGGCTACGTCTTCGTTGATGCCGGACTGCCTACACCCGGTCGATCCTGGATGGAGACTGCGCCGCCTGATCTGGCCGGGCAGCTGAGAGGAATGGCAGACGACCGGGGCTGGTTGCCGCCGTGGCCGCAATGGTGGAGCGAGGAGGTCATGGCCGAACTGCTACCGGATCAGGCTGTCCGGCAGCGCTTTGTCGCCGATTGCCAACGGCTGCCGCTGGCGATGTTCGAGGAAGCCCAGGCGCCGGCTCCGCAGTGGCCTGATGCGCCAGTCGCCTACCTGCAACTGAGCGAGGCATACCAGGACCAGGCTGCGACGGCTCGGGAACGTGGCTGGCGGGTTCGGGAGCAGATCAGCCACCATCTGGGGATGCTGACCGAACCGGCGCGAGTGGCCGCATCGCTACGCGACTTGCTCGACCAGTTGACACGAACAATCTAGATCCAGCCGAACACGCCACCGCAGCCGTATGTCAGCTACCGGACATGGCGGGCGTCTCCGTGGCTCGGGTGATCACGCCGTTGGCCCAGGCGATACGCGGATCGATCCGCCGGACCGGCTTGTACTGCAGCGGTTTACCCCCGAGGCTTCGCCGGAAGCTGTCGCTGGTGCGGTTCTTGGACGTCCACGCAGCACGGCGAATCCGCCCGTCGACGTTCGCCGCCGGATAGGTTGGACGGGTGCGCGACATCATCGATGCCCATGCTCATCTTCAGTTGCCGGGAGAGGAATCGTGGGTCGGGCGGCCGCACGGCCACGCCGACTACCTGGCCGCGACTGCCGACCTGACCGTGAGTCGATTCGCGGTCCTGGCGATGGCGCCGCCAGGCGATCTTGACGAGACCCGGCGGCTGAACGACGCAGCCCTTTCGATCGCCGCACGTGACCCGAAGGCGTTCGCGTTGTGCTCGGTCCACCCGGACGACGGCGATGCGGCCCTCACCGAGATCGATCGGATCGCCCAAGCAGGCGCAGCGGGACTCAAACTGCACCCGAGCACCCAGCAGTTCGATGTTGCCTCCGAGGCCCTTGTGTCGGTCGCCGAACGGGCCGGTGATCATGGACTCCCGATCCTGTTCGATACGGTTGCTGCCGCCGATCCAGGACAACCGGAGAAGTTCATCGGTCTCGCAATGACCTGCCCGGGCACGAACCTGGTGCTGGCACACACCTTCGGCCCGAAGTTTGTCCAGGCCGTCATGTTCGCAGTGCTTTCGCGATACCCGAATGCCGCACGGAACGTCTACCTGGAACTGTCGGCGATAGTGTGCATGTTTGCCGACAGCCCGTTCGCCGACCAGCTCACCTGGCTGTGCCGGCGACACGGAACAGATCGCGTCCTGTGGGGAAGTGATTACCCCATCTTCACACCGGCGGAGTCGCTGGAAGCCCTTGGCACCTTCGGTTTCACCGCCGATGAACTTGATCAGATCACGTATCAGACCGCCAGATCCGTGTACCGGCTCGATTGACCCGACGTAGCCGCCGACGAGCTGTGCGCACCCGTCTCCGGGTCGGCGTCATTCGTAGCCGAGGACCATCCGGCGCTTGTCGGCCCACCTCAGCGCGGAGGAGATGCCGTCGGCGACCGAGAGTTTGCTTTGCCATCCGAGCAGTTGGTGAGCCAGGTCGACATTGGCGTAGGCACCGACAGCGTCGCCGAGGCGGGGTGGAGCCTCACGACTAGGCACCGCCTCACCGTAGACGTCTTCGAAGACAGAGATCAGTTCGCGTACCGTGATGCCTTCCCCGCGGCCGATGTTGACAATGACGCTGGGTCGTCCGGCTCGGTCCAAAACGGTGTCGAACTGCTCGACAGCAGCGACGTGTGCCTGGGCAAGGTCCCAGACGTGGACGTAGTCGCGGATCCCTGTTCCGTCCGGGGTCGGCAGATCGGTGCCGGTGATCGTGAATGCAGGGAGCCGGCCGCGGGCCGCCATGACGAGCTGGCCGAGGACATGGCTCGGTTCGCGAGCATAGATCCCGGTGGTCAGGTCCGGATCGGAGCCGATCGGGTTGAAATAGCGCAGGATGATGGCCCGCAGCGGAGTGGCTGCGACGATGTCCTGCAGGATCTGTTCCATCATCAACTTCGTCCGGGCATAGGGCGACGTCGGCGCGACCGGGTCACACTCCCTGACTTCGAAGCCCTCCGAGGGCGGCGCGTAGAGACTGGCCGAGGAGGAGAACAGCACTGCGGGTCTTCCGAGTTCGACGAGCTGGTCGAACAGAGTCAAGGACTTGGCGACGTTGTCTCGGTAGTAGGCGACCGGTTCGGCGACCGACTCGGGAACTACGATTCGGGCAGCCATGTGAATCGTGGCTGCGATTTCAGGATGTTCCTCGAAGATCCGACCGACGAGGGTGCGATCGGCGATGTCCCCCTGATAGAAGATGCGGTCGCCGACAAACACGCGTGGCCCGGTCAGCAACGAGTCCAAGATCACCGGTACGTGTCCGGCGGCTTCCAGGGCACGCGCGGTCGTGGATCCGATGTAGCCGGCGCCACCGGTGACCAGAACCTTCACCCTGCAGACCCTACTGGTAAGGCCCACTCCGGGTAACAAGGTGCCCGGCGGCAGGTATCCATCGGGAATGATTCGCATCCAGCCCGGCGCCCTGCAGCCAGGACTACAGTCCTGGTCACCATCCGGCGCAGCATGGGGGAGACTATGCGATTCACATTGAGGACCGGCGTCGCCACGGCATTTGCCACAGCGGCGCTGCTCGGAGGGGCGATCACCAGCGCCCACGCGGGGGAGATCAACGGCAACGGCCAGCCTCCGGGCGCAGGCGGCTTGGGAGCCGCCCACGCCAACTCGATTTGTGCCTACTCCGGTCTCGAGGACGGAGACGGTATGGGCTTCCCAGGTCCGGGCAACGCACCGCCACAGAACTGGGGACACAGCAAGGATGCCTTTGGCGCCACGCCGGCCGAACGCAAGGCCTCTGGTTTCCAACCTGGTGACTCGTGCAACGGTCACAGGGGGATTCCTTGTCAATCCGCCGCCCGGCGAGCCGTAAGCCGTAGCGCGGAACCCACCGGGGTAGCTCACATGGAGAGCGCCACTCAACGAAGCGGAGACGATGGTTCGCACCCATCCCCCGGTACTCAATGACGGCCGACAGGTCGCTCCAAGCCTGACCCTCTGGATGGCGCACGTCGGCGACCTCCAGGCAGAGTATTTTCCCGTACGCCAAGGACTATCGGGCGCCCGATCGCCAGACGCGATCCTGGCGTGCGTACGCCTTCGATGCCGCGGCGTGGTCAGCCGCCGGCGTTCCGAGTTCGCGTTCGATGATCCACAGACCGAGGTCGTTGCCGCAGAACAATGCACCCGCGGTCAGCCGATCGCCGTCGTCGACGACGCGTTCCTTGATCACTTCGCCGACCAGCGGACGAAAGTCGTCGAAACAGCCGGGGTTGGTTGTCGCCGGCCTGTCGGCCAGGAGGCCGGCCGACGCGAGGATCATCCCTCCACTGCACACCGAGGCCAGCCACGGCAGGTCCGGCGCGAGTTCGGTGATCCGCTCGGGTAGGTCACCGCGTTGCACCTCGCCCCAGGCACCGGCGTCGGCGCGGTTGCCCCAACCTCCACCAGGAACGATGATGCCGTCGCAGGCAGTGAGCGTGGTTTGGGGTTCGATGACGATCCCACGCATGGACCGGATCGGCGCCGTCGATTCGAGACTCGCGAGCTCGACCTGGATTCCAGGTACGGAGAGGATCTCGTACGGCCCGAACACATCGATCTCGTCGAAACCGTCGAAGACGGCTATCTGGACACGCAGCGTCATCGCGGACATCCACGCATGGCCGCCGTGTTGACTGCCTGACCGGCGGGTGACCGAAGCGCTGCTACGGCAATCAGAAATCGCGCGCCGACGATTCGGCCGGCGGTCACGATGGTTGCTCTTCGGGCGATGCCGCAGCATCCGACGTGAGCAGAACAACGTTGCCGTCCGGGTCGTCGACCATCGCGGCGTACGGGCCGACGGTCTTGGTCGGAGCCATCCGCCCGTGGTACCCGGATCCGGTGAGGTCGGCCCATTTCGAGTCGACCGCCGAGTCCTCACCGACATAGAACTCCAGCAATTGTTGGTAACCACCGGACGGCCGCGAGAAGTTCGGGTCGTACACCGAGGCGAAGCTCGTCGTGAGCAACAGACTCACCCCGCTGGGCATCCGATGCACGACCACGGGCCGTTCGGGCGGTGCCTCGGGGATGTCGAGACCGAGCGCACGATAGAACCGAATGGATGCCTCAAGATCGCAAACCTCGAGCACAACCATGCTGAGCTGCAGTTGCATTCGATCAGTATGGGCCGGAGCCATGGTGCGGTCGACAGAGTTTCAGCTGTGCCCTTCGGGGGCCTCGACGCTGCGCCGGTCTCGCCGATGCGCCTCTCGGCCGGAATCGATCTCGTCGAGATCACCGCGATCTTCCATGGTCACAGGTTCCCGCCGGAATGTCATGAGTGATCTTCGGAAAATGTCTGTTGGCTGGTAGGCAGGGGGCGTGAAACTGTGGTCGTCCATGCCCCTGACGATCTGAAGGGCGCGTCAGTTGATCAGCATCTCGGAGGTCCTCCGAAATCACGCCGTCGCCGCCGGTGCCGAACGATGGCTTGACGATCTTCCGGCGCTGGTGAACCAGCTCGAACGACAGTGGGACATCAGCGTCGGCCGCCCGTTCGACAACGCCACCGCGGCCTACGTTGCTGAGGCCACGACACGCGCAGGACAGCCGACGGTGCTGAAAGTCCTCGTACCGTTGAGCGACCGCAAGGCGAGGCACGAGATCACCGCGCTGCGTCTCGCCGACGGCCGGGGCTGCGTGAGCCTGATCCGCGCCGACGTCGAATTGAGCGCGCTCCTGCTCGAACGGCTGGGTCCGCCACTGTTCGAACTTGGCCTCCCGATCGTGAGGCGTCACGACATCCTGAGCGACACCGCGGCCAAATTGTGGCGCCCGGCACCGGGCTGCGGACTTCCGACCGGTGCCGACCGAGCTCGGCAACTGGCTGCCTTTGCCACGCTGACGTGGGAGGACCTCAATCACCCGTGCTCGGAGCAGGCGGTTGATCATGCGCTGTCCTGCGCTCGCCGGCGCGCGGCGGCGCACGACGACGAGCAGGCCGTCTTGGTGCACGGTGACGTGCATCAGCTCAACGCGCTCCAGGCGGGACACGAATTCAAGCTGGTGGACCCGGATGGACTGCTGGCAGAACCCGAGTGCGACCTCGGGACGATCATGCGGGGCGACCCTGTCGAACTCCTCCAGGGCGACCCTCGAGAGCGGTCCTGGAGGCTCGCCCAACGCACGGGCCTCAACGCCAAAGCCATCTGGGAGTGGGGAGTCATCGAGCGGGTAGTCAGCGGGCTGCACTGCACCAAGATCGATCTTCAACCGCTTGGCCGGCAGACCCTGATCGCCGCCGACGCGGTTGCGGGGCAAGAGATGCCATAGCGTGTGATCTGATGTAGTACTGTGCCGCTCGGTGTGCCGGGAAGACTGGTCGGCGAGACGATTCTTCTGCCCAGTAAGGACCGATGATGCGTGCCACCGACATCCGAGTCGCCATCCCTATGGTCGATCGCCGGCTTTCCGTCGCTGCCGCCAGTCGGGTGATTGCCGACAGTGGCAAGACCGGTGTGGTGGTCAGCGACGGCAACATCCCGATGGGCGTGATCACCGCCCTTGACGTGGTACGCCTGGCGCTGCCGGAGTACCTGCTGAATGATCCCTCATTGGCAGCGACGTTGGATGAACAAGCGATCGCTGAGATGGTCGCGCCGTTGCGTGAGAAGACGTTGGCCGAAGTGATCGCGGACCGGACGGTGCGGCTGAGGGACGTCCCGGAGGTGGATGCCGACGCCACGATGGTGGAGATCGCCGCCGTCCTGGTAGCGGCCGGCTGCGCGGTGGCTTTCGTGGCAGGAAGCGAAGAGGCCGACGAACGGTTCGTGACGCTGTCGACCGTTCTGGAAGCGGTGCTGAGCGCCGGTCCGACACAGTCCGATCCCGCTGGCGGTGCCTGGTGACGGTGCAGGTCATTGCGGCGCTGGTGGTGTTCGTCGGTGTGTACGTCTTCATCGCCACCGAGAAGCTTCCCCGGGTCATGGTGTCCAGCGCCGGGGCCGCGGCGATGGTCCTGATCGGCGCAACCGACGGTCAGCGCGCGTTCTTCTCCGAGGAGACCGGAATCGACTGGAACGTGGTCTTCCTGCTGCTCGGCATGATGATCATCGTCGGAATTCTGCGACCGACCGGGGTCTTCGAGTTCCTGGCGATCTGGGCCGCCAAGAAGGCGCGGGCGAAACCATTCACGATCATGGTCATGATGATCGTGATCACCGCGGTCCTGTCCGCCTTCTTGGACAACGTCACCACCGTTCTGCTGATCGTTCCGGTGACCATTCTGGTCTGTCAGCGGCTCGGCGTTCCGCCGATCCCGTACCTCATCGCGGAGGTCATGGCCAGCAATATCGGCGGTGCGGCAACATTGATCGGTGACCCTCCCAACATCATCATCGCCAGCCCCAGTCGCGGAAACCTTTCTTTCAACGACTTCCTGATCAACATGGCGCCCATCGTGGTCGTGCTCATCGCCGTGTTGATCGTGATGTGTCGTTTCATGTTCCGCAAAGCCTTCGTCCATGACGAGCAGAAGGCAGCTCGAGTGATGGCCCTCAACGAACGGGAAGCGTTGCGCGACCGTGGTCTGTTGATCAAATCGCTGGTGGTGGTCGTTTTGGTGCTCGCAGCATTCGTGCTCCACTCCGTCACCCACCTCGATGTGTCTGTCGTGGCGATGCTCGGCGCGGGGCTACTCATCCTGCTGACCCGTTTGGGACCGGAGAAAACCTTCGGTGACGTGGAATGGGAGACCCTCGTCTTCTTCGCCGGTCTCTTCATCATGGTTGGATCACTGGTCAACCTCGGAATCATCGAGGCCGTGGGGCGAGCCGCTACCAACGCCATCGAAGGGCACTACGCCCTCGGGGCGATTGCCCTGGTCGCCGGATCGGCGGTGCTGTCCGGCATCGTCGACAACATCCCGTACGTGACGACGATGGCGCCGCTGACACTGGACCTGGTGAAGGAAGGCGGAGACGGCGCCAAGCCGTTGTGGTGGGCCCTCGCACTCGGCGCAGACCTGGGGGGCAACGCAACAGCGATCGGCGCCAGTGCCAACGTCGTGACCATCGGCATTGCCAAACGCAACGACATCGACATCACGTTCTGGACGTTCACCAAGTACGGCATCGTCGTCACCGCCGTGACCATCGCCATCAGCATTCCGTACCTGTGGCTTCGCTATTACGCGTAATGCCTGTGTTGTCGTGGCCCGACCAGAGTTCTGCGGCGATCGGTCTGGGCGTCGGCGGCCGGTCCGTTCAGTAAGGTCCCGAGTGTGAACGAACCGCCGGCCGATCTGGATATCGCCGAATTCCTCCGGCTCGTTCAACGGTCGTGGGACGCATCCGTGGACGAGCTGACCCATCTATCCGTCGGGTTCGGCGCCCATCACTGGCGGGCCGACGTCCGCGGCAGCGCTCGGTATTTCGTCACACTGGACGGTCTGGGTGAACGCCACACAGTGGAGACCTTGCGCGCCGCCTATGCGGGTGCTGCCGCATTGGCCAGGACAGGGCTGACCTTTGTCGCAGCCCCGATCGAGCCCTTCGCTGTCCCGCTGGAGGGCGGGGCAGTCAGCGTCACCCCGTGGTTGGACGGGACTCCGGTCGCTGTGATCGATACAGGGACAACTGCGGCGATGCTTCGGCAACTACATGCGGTTGATCTGATCGCGCTCGGTGTCGAACTTCCCCCGTGGCAACCCGTTGTCGGGCCCGATCTGCCAGAGCGGCTGGCGGAGTGGGTACGGCATCGGTGGGCGCAAGGTCCGTACGGCGAAAGGAGCAGGGCAGCTGTCGTCGCCGCGCGGGACGACATCGGCCGCTGGACCGACCGATACTTCGAGCTCGCCCAGGTGGCGCGAACCCGTCCGTGGGTGGCAACTCACGGCGAACCGGGCATGCAGAACCAGATGATCACCGCATCGGGGACGGTGCTTGTCGACTGGGAGTCATTGAAGCTCGCTCCGGCCGAACGTGACTTGCGGACCATCGAATGCGGCGACCGGCTGATGCTCGAGTTGTTCGACCTGGAATGGCGTCTCGACGAGATCAACCAGTACACGGCTTGGTTCGCCGGACCGCATGGCGACACCACGGACGACCGGGTCGCCTTCGAGGACTTCATGCACGAACTGACTCGATGACCGGCATCGCGGACCTCGAGTCGCGTGTGCGTTCTGCCTAGTGCCGCTGCGGGTGAAGGCGTCGTCTCTTACCAGATGAATGGCAGCAGTCGTGCGCGGCCCTTGGCGTAGTCACGATAGGCCGAACCGCGCATTGCGACGAGTGCGCGCTCCTCACGCAGCAGCCGAACGATGAGCCCGGCCGCGATCAAGGCAGCCGAGATCACGGCCGCGGCCCAATTGCCGAGCATCAGACCACATCCCAAGAAGGCGACGATGAGCCCGCTGTATCCGGGGTGCCTGACGAACCGGTACGGGCCCCGATCGATGATCGGCTGATCAGCGGAGACCTGTACCACCGTTGTGAAGTAGCGACCCAGGGCGACGAACGCCCACCACCTCAGCAGCAGCCCCAGCCAACCGACCACAGCGCCGATGACGAAGATCGCGGCACCACCGATGTCTGCTTGCGGGAGGAATCGTAGGCAGGAGGGAAGGACCAGGATTCCGGCGAAGAAGATCGCTCGGAAAGCTGCCTCGTCGCCGAACCTCGAGCGGGAGGCACCGCCACGGGTCCGTACGGCCTGCTGGAGCTCCCCGATCGCGAAAAGTGCAACGCTCACAGCCAGTACGGCACCGGCAACGCCAGAAGCCGCGAAGAACGGTTCTGTCACGAGTAGAGCCTCCCACCATCCTGCCGGTGCCGCATTGCCGCGGCTTCCTTACGCGCGGCCCCGAGACACCACGTTGAGTAACAGAAACCCCTTGATCGACGGCCACTGGGGCAGCATGGTGCTGCTCATGGCGGACACACGCTTCGATGACTGGGTTGCCGAGCGGTACGAGTTGTTGTGGCCCGAACTGTTCGATCCGCTTGTTCTCAACCCGGCCGTAAACTTCCTGGCCGACCTGGCCGGTACCTCCCCGGTGCTCGAGTTCGGTGTCGGCACCGGCCGTTTGGCGGTGCCGCTGGCCGAACGCGGGCTCCAGGTGGCCGGCATCGAACTGTCACCGGCGATGGCCGCGCGTATCGGCGAACGTGCCGCGGGCCGCGACATCGAGGTGGTGATCGGGGACTTCGCGACTGCCCGGCTCGACGGCGAGTTCGGTCTGGTCGTTCTTGCCCGCAACACCATCACCAACCTGACGACACAGCCGGAGCAGGTGGCGGCCTTCGGTAACGCCGCCGCCCACCTCGGCGCAGGCGGCCACTTCGTCGTGGAGAACTATGTGCCACAGTTGCGCCGGCTCCCACCCGGTGAAACGACGACTGTGTTCACTGCGACCCCGGACCATCTTGGTTACGAGGTGTACGACGTCGGCGCTCAGATCGCCGTATCGCACCATTACTGGACGATCGACGGGCAACTGCGATCGTTCGCCTCACCGCATCGGTACGTGTGGCCATCCGAACTCGACCTGATGGCCGAACTCGCCGGATTGACCATGCGCAACAGGTACGCCGACTGGAACACGACGCCTTTCACCGGCGAAAGCCGCAGCCACATCTCAGTCTGGCAGAAGTGACCGCCCCGGCACTTCCGCCCGATGCCACGCATTTCTGGTCGCGCGGTGTCGAAGACAGCGGCTGCCACCCGACGCACTGTCAACATCAAGTCGAACCAGAGGAGGAATCGTGGGCGAAATTCACGTCAACATGTACTGCACGTGGATGGCGTCATCGAGGCGAACGGCGGACCGGACGAGGACGGCACCGGCCAATTCGAGTACGGCGGCTGGCAGGCGGCGTTCTGGGATGAGCAGTCGGAGCGGCAGGTCAAGGCCGACGTCAAGGAATCCGACGCGCTGCTGCTTGGTAGAAGGACCTACGACATCTTCCGCAAGGCCTGGCCCTCGGCGACCGACGAAATCGGCGAGGTGTTCAACAGCGTCCCCAAGTACGTCGTCTCCCGCGGCGAACCCGAAATGTCCTGGATCGGCACCACCCATCTGCGCGACGTCGGCGAGGTGTCCGCCGTACGGGAGAAGCATCGCGCTGTGCACACCTGGGGGAGTTCGGTGCTGATCCAGGAGCTGCTCCGGCTGCGACTGGTCGACCGGTTCAACCTGTGGTTCTATCCAGTCCTGCTCGGACAGGGACAGAAGCTCTTCGGTGATGGCACCACCCCGACAAATCTGCGCCTGCTGGAGCCTCCGCAGTCGTTCCCAGCCGGCGCGGTCCTGGCCCGATACGCCGTGGCTGAGGGCGTGCCGGCGCGGGGAAGCATGACGGCGGGCGGGTAGGCGTAGATCCAGCGCCCGGCTCGCCCAACGCGCCACGGGAATCCGACAGAGGTGAACCCCGGAGTCTTCCAATTGCAGGTCCACCAGAATACGGTTATTGAATTCGACGCGCCGGCCAATCCATCGCGGCGTCACGACCGATTCCCCGACCCGTCGCCGAAATCAACGAGACCGACAATCGGGGGACGGCGTACACAAATCCGAACCCCCTGCGGTCAGTCGAAAAGGGGGACCTCATGGGCGGCAGACGCATCGGCAAGGCAGTATTGGCGGCGGCAGGAATTGCTGCTCTGGCATTGGCGGGGATCAGCGCGCCGGCATCGGCCTTCGACGAATCCAAGACGACCACGCCCATCAAGAACGTGGTGATCATCTTCCAGGAGAACGTCTCGTTCGATCACTACTTCGCGACGTATCCCGTCGCGGCCAATCCTGATGGCGAGCCCGCCTTCATCGCCGCCGGCGACACGCCGACGGTGAACGGGCTCGACACCAGCCTGTTGGATCCCAACAACCCCAATTCGGTGCAGCCGTTCCGGTTGGGTCGCGACCAGGCGGAAACCTGCGACCAGGACCACAACTACCAGCGCGAGCAGATGGCGTTCGACTCCGGGCTGATGGACAAGTTCGTCGAGTCTGTTGGCCGGGCGCCCCAGGACTGCCCCAGCTACAACAAGGGCAAGGGGCTCGTCATGGGTTACTACGACGGCAACACGGTAACCGCGATGTGGAACTACGCCCAGCGGTTCGCGATGAGTGACAACTTCTACGGCTCGACGTTCGGACCGTCGACCCCGGGCGCCATCAACCTGGTCACGGGCCAGACCCACGGCTTCACCATGACGAGTCCAGTGGTGACGCCGAATGCGACCATGGTCGGCGACCCGCAACCTACCGGAGACATCTGCGACACCCGGGACACGAGCGCATCCAATGATCCGGCCAACCGCAATATCGGAGATCTGCTCAACGCGAAGGGTGTCAGTTGGGGATGGTTCGAGGGCGGGTTTGCCGACTGTACTGTGACCCACACCAACGTCGGCGGGATCACCAGCAAGGACTACATCCCCCACCACGAGCCGTTCCAGTACTACACCAGCACCGCCAATCTCGCCCACACGCCTCCGGCGAGCACGAGGGAGATCGGGCACGACGGGCAGGCCAATCACCAGTACGACCTGACGGACTTCTGGGCCGCGGTCGACGCTCGTTCGATGCCTGCGGTGAGCTTCCTGAAAGCACCCGCCTATCAGGACGGGCACGCCGGTTATTCCACCCCGCTCGATGAGCAGCACTTCGTGGTCGAGACGATCAACCGGCTGCAGAGCACGAAGTACTGGAAGCACATGGCGGTGATCATCGCCTACGACGACAGCGACGGCTGGTACGACCACCAGATGGGACCGATCGTCAACCAGTCGATGGATCCGAAGGAGGACGGCTTGACCGCCGACAACTCGTGCGGCCACACGCCGGCCAGAGTCTCGGGAGGCTACCAGGATCGCTGTGGGTACGGCCCTCGGCTGCCACTGCTTGTTGTCTCGCCGTATGCGAAGTCCAACTTCGTTGATCACAGCGTCACGGATCAGACTTCGATACTGCGGTTCATCGAAGACAACTGCGGCGCGGGCCGCATCGGGAACGCATCCTTCGACGAAAAGGCGGGCTCGCTGAACAACCTCTTCAACTTCGACCATCGCACCGGGCACCGCCTCTATCTTGATCCGGAGACCGGGCTTCGTCGATAGCATCGACCGCAGCATCGCGTACACCTCACGCCGATCGGAAGTGATCTTGCCGCCGCCACGAGTCGAGTTCGTCCGGCTGACTGAGGTGCCGTTGTCGGCCGTACTGACGCTGCTCAACGAGCCACGGAATGCACGGCATATGCCCTTGGCAGCAACGGCCACTGAGACGTCGGCCGCAAAGTGGGTGCAGGAGAAGGACGGGCAGTGGGAACTTCACGGCTACGGCCCTTGGGGCATCCTGGTGGACGGCGAGTTCGCCGGCTGGGGCGGCTTCCAGCACGAGGCGAACGGTGCCGACTTCGCCCTCGTGCTTCTGCCGGAGCATTGGGGCCGTGGCGCCGACATCACGCGGGCAGCGCTGCGCACGGGTTTCGAGGAGCTCGGTCTTGATGAGGTGATCATCGCCTTGCCGTTCACCAGAAGCCCGACCCGCGCCGTCGCTCGATTCGGGTTTGTTCCCGACGGCGAGGTGATCTACGGCGGGTCGTCCTTTAGGCAGTATCGGTTGACCCGTGACGCGTGGGCCACAATGAGCGCCGACGAGCCGGCAGATCCGCGCTAGCTGCTCCGCTCGGATCTTCAGTGGTCAGGCTTCGGCAGGGCCGCGATCGAGAACCTCCGCCAAGCGGTCCGCAGTCGCGGTCAGGGCGTCCTGGTTTCCGGTCCAGATGTTCCAGCCGAGATGGGTGAAGCCGATCTGGAGCTCATAGCAGTGTTGGCGAGCGGCGGCGTCGACGGTGGCGCCCGGGTCGGCTCGAACAGAGTGCTCCTTGAGCAACCGGAGCTTGGGGAGAGCGGCGGCGATTCCTGGGTGGAACGGTGCCCAGAAGTGGCACCAGGCCGCATCGAACAGGAAGTCGCCGCGTACGGAACACTTCCAGGACAGCACGGCTTCGACACGCCGGCTGTCTTCGCTGATCAGCACGTTGCCGTGGAGCAGATCGCCGTGGATCAGGTCGCGGCGTTCGGGGCACGCGTCGACGAGGGTGTGGATGCGTTCGGTGACGGCTGCGGAGAGGGCGGCCAACCTTCGATCGGCTGCCAGCGCCGAACTCCATCCGTGCGCCGGTGTGCCGGGCTGGTCGACCAGGCCGGCCAGGACGAACTCCCGCCAGCTGCCGATGGGCTCGCCTGCGGGGTGCCACATCACCGGGGCATCGTCGGGCGCCGGCGTGCGGAAGAGTGCGACGAGCAGCCGCGTCAGTGTGTCGGCGGTGGCATCGGCGTTCTCCACCGGAGCGTCTTCGAGGAAGCTGCCGTGCCGGCGTGTGGAGATGGCGTAGGCGAGTCCCGGCGGTGTGGTGCCGATCTCCTTGACCTCCGGCACCGGCAGGTCGGGTTGGGTGAATTCCATCGCCATCTGGTCGGCCTCGTACCAGGTCCTTTCCTGACCGAAGCGGATGACCAGCTCGTCCCCGTCCGCCCGGTAGGCCCACGCCGAGGACCAGAATCCGCCCGTCAGCGGCTCCAGGTCACTGGGGTTCTCGTGTCGGTCGGCCAGGAATGCCGCGACGTCGTCATAGCTGAGCTCTGTGCGCACCCAGCAAGTATCGGCGCCCGGGTCGTCACCGCGGCATCCGGTAGGCCGGCTTCTGCCGAGCGGTACTGCAACTTAACGACTCCGTTGTGGTCGATCGGGTCCGATGACGGCTGGGGATAGAGCTACCTCCCACCGTCCAGTCCCGGGAAGGTCAAGTGCCGATGAGCTGTTGTCTGAGGTCCTCGGCACGCTTGGGGCATGAGCCTCCTGCACGCCGATGCGGACTGCTTCTTCGCGTCGGTCGAACTGCGGCACCGGCCCGACTTGGTGGGGCGCCCGGTCGCTGTGGCAACCCACATCGTCATGTCGGCCACCTACCCGGCGCGGGGTCGCGGAGTGCACGGCGCGATGCCACTGCGGCAGGCTCTGAGACTGTGTCCGGAGCTGGTGGTGCTCCCACCTCGGGCGGACTACCAGTCGGCGGGTGAGGCGTTGATGGCACTTTTCTGGCGGTACGCCGCCCAGGTCGAACCGGGTTCGATGGAAGAGGCCTTCATCGACGTCGGTGACACCGACCCCGTTGCGTCAGCGACGGCCATCCGCCGCGCTGCCCGGGATGAACTCGGCCTACCCGTCACGGTGGGTGTGGCACGGACCAAGCTGCTGGCCAAGCTCGCCTCGCGCCGGGCGAAACCCGACGGTCTGTTGGTGATCACCGAGGCGGAGGAGGTTCATCTCCGGGCAGGATTGACCATCGACGAGCTGTGGGGTGTCGGTCCGACGACCGCATCGCGGCTCGCCGATGCGGGCGTCACCCGAGTCTCGGAACTGGCCGACTTCGACGAGGCTCGGCTACGGACAGTCGTCGGGACGACGATGGCGCGCCGATTGCTGTCCATCCGGGACGCGACCGACGACGCGACGGTTCGCCAAATCGGCCCGCGGCGTACCGTATCGGCGTCCCGAACCGCTATGCGGCCGTCGAATCGCTGGCCGGACATCCAGGCGCACGCCGACGGCGTGATCGACCTCGCGGTGCAGCGCCTCGCCGCAGCCCACGATGGACAGGCTCTCACCCATCACATCAACCTGCAGATCACCTACGCCGACCGTAATCATTGGAGCATCGATCTCGGCCTGCCGGCGGCAACCCGTGATCCGGACGAGCTGCGGCGCCGCTGCCGAGAGTTGATCATGGCCAGTGGTGTTCGGACGGCTGGCCGGCCGGTCTTGCTGATCATGGTGTCGTTCCGTCTGACCAACATCGCGGGCAGTCGGCTGCAAAACGCGCTCCCGCTGTTCTGACCAGCAGACTCGACCAGTGACCTCACCTGGCCCGGATGGGAAAGTCACCATCCGGCGCCGGTACCCCGAGCCCGTCCGGTCACTTGATGACCCGATAGGTCAGGTGGGTCACGCCCTGGTTCACGGCAACCGAAGTGCACTGGAGTTCCACCGCTGCGGGCAGCTCCCGGAAGAACGGGATTCCGCCGCCAAGCAGCACCGGTACCTGACTGATCAGGATCTCGTCCACCAGACCAAGCTTCAGTGCCTCGGTTGTCGTCGAGCCCGCGGCGAGCTTGACGTCCTTGCCGGATCGGGAGGCAACGACGGTAGCTTGCTCGATCGCCGATCCCAGTCCGTCGGTCACGATGGTCTGACCGGGGGCGGCGTCGGGGATCGGGTCGCGGCTGACGACGAACAGCGACGCCCCGGGTTTCATGCTGCCACCGCCCCAGCGGTCGGCATGTTCGTAGGTGTTGCGGCCCGACACCACGGCACCGGTCCGGATGGCGTCGTACTCGGCCACCGCCCGGTTCGGTGCGTCACTGTCGGAGAGCCAGTCGAATATGCGGAACCCGTCGCCGAGACCGAGGCCGGCCCGGGCACCGCGGCCGGAGACGTACCCGTCGACAGATGCGGACAGGTGACTGAAGACCACCGTCATGATGAAACCCTTCTGGAAGGTCGCTTTCTTGATCGCGGCAGGGAGGCCACCTCCCGGTCGCCGCGACGCGGGATCGTCCCGCTATTGTCACCACGTCGAACAGCGCATGAGGATTTCGACAGCTCCAAACACGCAGATTGCGTGGGGACCACGCCGGGAATCGAAGGGTCGACGATGCGCCTCTACCTGTCATCACAACGCGTGGGCAATGCGCCAGAGGAGTTGATCAAGCTCTTCACCGCTGGCAATCGCATCGCTGTGATCGCCAACGGCGCATATCTGGATGACCCCGCCAAGCATCGCGAACGGGTGGAGAGTGAACTGGCAGAGTTGCGGGAGATCGGGTTGGAACCGGCCGAGCTCGATCTGCAGGACTACTTCGGTCAGCAGTCCCGGCTCCGATCCGACCTGGAAGGTTTCGACGGCCTCTGGGTGTTGGGCGGCAACGTTCTGGTGTTGCGCACCGCGTTCCGTGAAAGCGGCGCGGATGAGATCATTCGCGACCGGCTCTCCGAGGACTCACTCGTCTACGCCGGTTACAGCGCCGGAGGATGCCTGCTCGGACCCGAATACCCGCTCCTGGATGAGCTCTTCGTCCAGTTGCCGGGCTATCCCGATGAGTTGCTCACCTCGGGTCTGGGCATCGTGCCGTTCACGATCTCCCCGCACTACGGCACCCGGGCCGGTTCAGCCGGCGCGACGAGGGTCACCGATTACTACATCGAGCATCACATCCCGTTCATCGCCTTGCGCGACGGCCAGGCAATCGTGATCAACGGCAACACCATGCGCGTTGTGGATTAGCCCGCGGAGCGCCTGGTCAGTCCACGCACAGGCAGAAGGGATGACCGGCCGGATCCAGGAAGACGCGGAATGTCGTCCCTGGCTGGTGCGGATGTTTGACCGCACCGAGATTGATCACGGCCCGTTCGGCGTCGTCCAGATCGTCGACGGAGACGTCGATATGCATCTGTTGGGGCGCGGTCTGTGAAGGCCAGTCGGGTGGAACGAATCCGTCGACCTTCTGGAATCCGATCGAATCCCCGTAGTCGGCCCGGATCTCAGCCCAATCGCCGTCAGTCTTGACGGGCCAGTCCAAGATCGCTCCGTAGAACGTCGCGAGTGCGGTCGGATCGGGGCAGTCGATGACGACCTGAGGAAAGCGTGCGATTGCCATGGCACGGAATCTAGACCGGGTTCCGGACGGTTGCCGTCCGGATCTGCGGGCAAGATCGGGCGTACCGGCCCTTCTACCCATCCTCCAGCCGGAAGCCGACCTTGAGCCCGACCTGGAAGTAGCTGACTGCGCCTTCCTCCAGGTAGCCACGGATCTCGGTCACCTCGAACCAGTCGAGATTCCGGACGGTTTGCGCCGCCCGGGAGAGTCCGGTCTTGATGGCCGCGTCGATGCTGTCCGGTGAGGTTCCGACGATCTCTGTCACGCGGTACACATGGTCTGCCATGGCTGCCTCCAAACTCGATGGGACGCGATGATTCATTCTGGTCCTGCAGCACCCACTCTGGCCACAGCCCGGGCGCCACTGATCAGCAGAACCGGCGATCGGCTCATCCGACAGGACGGCCTGCGGTGATCACCGTCATGCGACGACGCCCGGCGGTGTGGTCCTCGGCGCCGACGCCGGCAAGGCCAAGCCGTCGGAGTTCGGCCAGGACAAGCTGGGCCTGGTCCGGCGTAATGCCGTGGCCGGGCGACCTGAGTGCACGCTCCGCGATCAGCAGTCGACCTCCGGGGCAAGCTTGGCGGCGATGGTTGCAAGCCCCTTGCTGCGGTCGTCCCAGTGATGCATCGAGGCGATTGAGTAGATCACCGTGAACGAACCGTCGTCGAACGGCAGGTCCTCCGCACCGGAGACGCGAACGTCGGCACCGGGAGTACGGCTGCGGACCATCGTCACGAACGTCGGCGAGGGGTCAACCGCGGCGATCCGATTCGCACCGATCCGCCGCGCGACCAAGTCGACTCCGCCCCCGGCGCCGCAGCCGACCTCCAGTACATGATCATCAGCCCTCAGCCCACACAGCTCAACCACGGCGCGTGCGGTCGACGGATTGCGGTTGAATGTCGCGTACGCCCAGGAGGCGAGTCTTCCGAAACCGGCCATCAACTCAGGATAGGGGTTTGGTCAGACCGGAGCCGGGCAGCGAACCCGTGCAACCACCTGCTGGTGTCACCGGACGAACGCTCAAAGTTGATCAAGGGGGCGACGATGGAACCGCCCAGAGGTAACCAGTGGTGATGCGCCGCCTCAGCTGCCACGCTCGGTCGATGGACTTCGAGTACGTGATGGCCCAGGAACGTCTTGATCTGGAATTGGAGGCGGCCGCGATCTCCAGGGAGCCTGGCCGGAATTTATCTTCCATGATCGATCACGTCGCAGTACATGCACCGTATCCACCAGTACGTCGCCGCGCACGACATCCGCGTCCTCGATGGCGGTCGCGTCGCTGCAGGCGGTTGGGGAGTGCCCTTCGCGTACCGTGGGGAGGTCGCGGACTAACTGTGATGTCCAGGGAGGTTGACCCGCCCCGGAGTTTCCGGAGACCGGATTTTGTGGTTCAGCCGGTTTGGCTGAGCCGGGCTTGGTGGGTGTAGTGGAACTGTTCGGCTTGGACCGGGGTGAAGTCATCGATCGACTCGTGGGTGCGTTCGGTGTTGAACCAGTGCACCCAGTCCAGGGTCTGGATCTCGACATGATCACGGCCCCGCCAAGGCCCGCCCGGCCAGATCAGTTCGCTCTTGTAGAGGCCGATCTGGGACTCGGCCAGGGCGTTATCGTAGGCGTCCCCGACGGTGCCGACGGAGGCATCGACGCCGGCATCGACCAGCCGCTGGGTGAAGGCGATCGAGGTGTACTGACTGCCGGCATCGGTGTGGTGCACCAGCCCGGACAGGTCGGTGATCCCGTCCTTGCGGCGGATCCAGATCGCCATCTCCAGGGTGTCCAGCACCAGGTCGGTGGTCATCGAGGTGGCCGCCCGCCAGCCGAGGATCCGGCGGGAGAACACATCGAAGACGAACGCCACATAGACCATTCCTTCCCAGGTCGGGACGTAGGTGAAGTCGGCACACCACAGCTGGTTGGGCCGACTGGCCACGAAGGCCCGGTCGACCAGGTCGGTCGGCCGCTCGGCCTTCTGGTCTGGGACCGTGGTCCGCGGCGCCTTGGCCCGGGTGATGCCGCTGATGCCGAGCTGGCGGAACAGCCGCTCCACCGTGCAGCGGGCGACATCGTGACCCTTGCCGCGTAGCCGCAGCCACATCTTGCGGGCACCGAGCAGCCGGGCGAACTTGCCGTTCCGCTCGGCCTGGATCAAGTTGATCAACTCCTGATCTCGTAGGTTTCTCTTACTGGGTTGACGATTGCGAGCGTCGTAATAGGTGGACGGGGCGATCGGGCAGCCGTGCTCGGTCAGCACGGCACAGATCGGCTCGACCCCGAACCGGTCCCTGTACTCGGCGATGAAATCGACTAGGACCGGTGTGGGCGGTCGAGCTCCGCCGCGAAGAAAGCCGACGCGGCCTTCAAGATCTCATTCGCCCGGCGCAGCTCGGCGTTCTCCTTCTTCAACGCCTTGAGCTGGGCCGACTCCTCGCTAGTCACCCCGGGCCGCTGACCGGCATCGATCTCGGCCCGACGGACCCACTTGCGCAGGGTCTCGGCCGAACCAATACCAAGCTTGGCCGCGATCGACTTGATCGCCTCAAACTCTGACGGGTAGTCGCCCTTGGTATCAGCGACCATCCGGACCGCGCGCTCCCGCAGCTCCTTGGGGTATGACGAGGGACGTGACATAAGGCTTCATCCTTCCAACGAATGAAGTCTCCAGACATCCCGGGGCGGGTCAATGAGTGTCGCGACCCGACCCGGTCGTCGGTTTGGACGTTCGACATCCGCCGAAGGGGATTCTGCATGCTGGTGCACACCGAGGACTCGACCGGCACGTCCGCCAGCGTGATCGTGCTGCGCGCCGAGCCAATTGAGCGCGAGGCATTACTGTCCATTGGGTACCCGTTCTTCGCGCCGCTGGGTGGCCCGGATCGCCTCGGGGTCGTGCTTACCGACGAAACTGACTGGGTGGAGGTTCGTGAGCTCCTGACCGAGAGTTATCGAGCGCTCGCGCCGAAGAAGCTCACCGCGCAGCTCGGCTAGGTACCGCTCGACAGCCCGCCCGGTCACGGATCCCCGAGCGGCACCTCAGTGTCGGCTGCCGGCTATCTGGACGGAAGTCTGAGATAAGCCGGTGAGTCGCCAACTTGAGCGCTCTCCCAAAAGACAATCGCGCTGGCGAGTACCCGGAACACCAGGTCAGCGCGGCAAGCTACGGTCGGCACCGCCATCACCGCAACCACGTCGATCAACGGCCACGGTGTGGTGGCGTCCAGCGGGCCGGGCGGGTCGGCCCACTCCAGGTAGTGGGTGATGAGCAGGATGCTCATGGCCTGTCGGTCGGCCAGCGTCGTCAGTTCGTGCCACCGGGCTTCGGGATCCAGTCCTGTCGGTAGTCGAGTGGAGGTGGCGCGAGTTGAGCAGCTCCGGATTTCTCGGGCGGATGCCGCCGACGATGACGTCCGGTCGCAGTCATGGTCAACGATGGAAACGTTGTTCTGCTGTCATCGGTGCCGAAAGCAGATGAGGACGATCGGCTCACTTACTCCTACGTGGCTCTTGCCGAGAGAGCGGCATCGCCAATGACCTGCAACGAGGACCGGAGTGTTCGAACGGCCTGCGCGTCGAGACCGGACAGGAGTCCAGTCATCACGTCCTCGATGATGGTCTCGCACCGTTGGCCAAGGTCGTGACCATCGGGCGTGAGCCGGTGCAAGATCACTTTACCGACCCCGGGCCTGCGTTCGAGCAGACCCCGCCGTTCGAGTCGGGCGACGACCGCTCCCGCGGCCTGGTCGGACTGTCCGGTGAACGTCGCGAGTGCGTGGGTCGAGCAGTCGGGCTGAGCCGCGACGGCGTACAGGATGCCCCACTGCGGCAAGGTCACTCCCAGCGGCGCGAGCGCGGTTTCACAGATTGTCTGCTTACGCAGCTGCGCACGACGTAACAGCATCGCGAGATCAACGCCGCTGAACACCACATCATCTACCACATGGTATATATTAACACATATATAGCCAGAAGAGATGCGAGGAAGCCCGATGCCACTGACGCACGAACAGCGAGATCTCATCGCCGATCTGATCAACCTCCATGGGCACCTGCTCGATTCCGGGGATCTGGACGGCGCCGACAAGCTATTCACTCCAGACGTCGTCTACGACGTGCGCGACTTCGGGTTCGGGACGATGCACGGGACCGCAGCAGTACATGACTATCTGCTCGGGCTGGGCCAAGGAAACCCGATCGGTCATCACGTCACCAACATCGTGATCACCCACATCGATGAACGTACGGCTCGGGTGCGGTCGAAGGGTCTCGGAGTCAGGGCCGACGGGACGACTCGAAGTGTCGCCTACGACGACATCACCACACTCGGCCACGACGGCTGGAAGATCAGCCACCGCACCGTAACTCTGCGGAGGGCAGCACTTGGCTAGTCGCCGGCAACGAGCACGGAGCGAATCCCCTTCACCGATTGAGTCCCGCTGAGTGGTGGGCTTTCGAGGGTTGATTCTCGATGCCTAGTCCGCTTTCGATTGCGGCGACGGGTCCAGTATCGCTAGGTGGGCTGAGTTTGGCCATGCTGGTTTCGGAGCACGGGATCCATGGCGGCAGATCGGTGCCTTCCTGTCCGGCCCATTGGTGGGCAGCGATCTGTTCGCCCCGCTGATCTCGCCGCTGCGGGACCTTCATAGCCGGCTGGCTGAGATCTATCGCGGCCCGCCACCGGCCTGCCGATGGGGCTGATCCACAACGACATCACGCCTGCCAACCTGCTCGTGGGTACTGATGGTGAGATCGTCGCGCTCCTGGACTTCGACGACAGCGCCCAGACGTTCCTGGCTTATGACCTCGGGTCGATTGTCAGCACCTTCGGTAAAGATCAACACCGAAGAGTCGACATCGACCGGATCGTCGCGCTGGTCGGCGCGTATGCCTCGGTGCTTGACCTGACTCGAAGTGAACGCGCGCTGTTGCCAGACCTGCTTGCGGCCCATGCGGCCGCCCAAGGCTTTCATGTCCTTGGCAACTGGCTCTCGGCCGGCCGCGAGGTTGGGAATCCGATGGACAGCTACAGCGCACAGGAATTCCTCGATCTGACGGAGACGAGAAGCACACTCCAACAATGGGTCCAAAACTTGTAGAACCCCGGTGGAGGATCCCTTTGGTTTCCGGGCGCGGTGCACAGTTCCGTGGCTTATTGCCCCTTGCCTCCAGGGGTCGGCCTCTGCAACCGATCGTGATCACGGCCGAGTACCGGATGCTGCCGCCTACACAAGATCACGACGCGGCGTTCGTTGGCGTGTTTGGCTCGATGACATATGACGAGGCGTGGAGGGTGATCAAGCCGTCGGCGAACGTCAGAGTATCGACCCCGTCGTCGATGTGGCCGGCCGATGCAGACGCCGTCCACCACACCAACAGTGCATTTTCGGCATACACCGTCGCCTTCACGTGGAACTGGATATCCGGAAGTCCTTTCAGCGACTCGGTGTAGAAGTACTCGATGCCTGCCTGCCCTTCGAGCACTCCCTGCGACGTGATCAACACGGCGTCGGCGGCGTAGTCCTTGACGATCTCGGCCACATCCCGCCGAGCCAGGGCATCAAGATGATCGGAGAACACTTCTTGCGGAGAACGAGCCATCGTGGAGAGCCTTTCTCGGTCCGAGCCCGTGCCAAAGCAGATGTCGGCGACAACGTCGAACCACGTGTTCAATCCCGTTGCGGCCGTATCAGCCCCGCTTGAATGTATCGGCTCTCCGGGTGTCCTGCAGACACTCTTAGCGATGAGCGGATATTGCCGGGAACGACGTGTCCAGTCGCCGTAGCCGTCACAGGTCAGATTCTCAGGCGGATCAAGTGGGGCCAGTAACCGTGCAGTCTTCGAGACTTCCAGGGTTTTAGCCGTTCTTGACCGCCTGCTTCAGGTGCGCCCCGGGCTTGAAGGCTGGTGTCGTGGAGGCGGCAATTTCGATTTCCTCGCCGGTCTGTGGGTTGCGGCCCGAGCGAGCGGCGCGCTCTCGAGTCTCGAAGGTACCGAACCCCGGGATAGTCACGCTTTCACCGGAGGCCAATGCGGCGGTGATGGAGTCGAGTACGGCGTTGAGAGCCTTGTCGGCTTCGGCACCGCTAAGACCGGACGCCTTTGCCACTGCGTCCCGGAGATCGGTCTTGTTCATGAGCTACCCCTTTCGGAAAGTGGAGAGCGTGCCCCTCACGAGTAGTCATTCTGCAGGGTCGCGGGCGGGTGGGTGGGGAGCCACGTCCCAACACCCCGGACTTGTGAAGATCCGGCCAAATGCCGGCTGACCCTGCGTGTAGGCACACAAGCGACGACAGGCTGATCGAAGCAACCGCCCGCAAGGCACGATTCCGTGGAGTTGATCACCCGACCCTTGCCGGGAAACGATTGGATCGCGGGGCCCAGGGGTACCCACCGGTCGCGTCGGCACGACGCCGAGGCAGGAAGGGAGGCCCGGATGGCCGACGAGGTGAAGCGTCAAGCTCAGGAAGCCCTGTACGCCGCGATCCAAAGCCAAGCGGAGTCCAACATGAAGGCCGCGATGACCGCGGCCGACAAGGCGGCGCTCCTTCGCGACCTTGCGGAGGCGTACCGCTTGACCGCTGGTGGGTCGATGCCGGCCGGGACAGGCCGCCGGGACAAGCCGTCGAGCTCCGGAAACCGGCCGAAAAAGCCGGCTAAGTAATTGCGGTTTTCGACCGTTCGCGAGCTTCGACGAGTCGCGAGGTTTGCTCCGCGGCAAGGTCAAAGAGAGCCTGGGAGGGCAATCGGCATCGGCGGCGTTTCGACCATCGGAGTCGGCTTGTCAGTCGCCGCTACTGGAGACCACCGCTGAGCCGCCCCTCCCGGAAGGAAATGTTCGCCTTGCTGCGAGCTATGTGCGCGTGTTCCAATGCCCTGGGTCCTCAATGCACGCCTATTGGATTCCGAGGCTCCAGCACGGCCTGCCGAACCACTGACGCTTGGGCGGGACACCATGCTGAAACTCGTTCAAAGGTCAGCCGGCGGTTGCTTCGGTTCGGGTACGTGTGCTCTGGATCAGAGCTTGGCCTACCTGAGTGGTTCTATGCAGCACGCTGTTACCTCGTCGCTCTGACTGCAGCAGGCCGGCGGCACGGAGCACCGCGGCATGTTCGCTGGCCGAGGAAACCGAGATGCCGACGGTCTGGGCCAGCTTGCTCGTGCTCGGAGCAGCGTCGACGCAGGCCTGAAGCACCCAGGACCGGGTAGGACCGAGCAGCTCTCCGAGCGCATCACTTCCATCGGTCGATGCGCTGGTCTCGAACCAGTTCCAGGCCACCGGCACCGGAACCGTCAGGCAGTAAATGGAATAGCCCCAAACGCTGCCGAAGTCACCCCAGATGCCGCAACCCGGCTTGAACACCGTCGGCAGAATGGTCAGGCCCCGCCCGCTGACCGGCACCCGCTCGATCAATGCGTCCTCGTGGTCGGTCATGTGAGGCGCGAAACACCGCGGATGGCAGACTTCGGGGCCGGTCACGTCCACTGACAATGTCGGCTGCTGCCAGGTCAGAGACGGGTGGAGTTCGTTGAAGAGCGCCTCCAGCCCGCGGGTGGCGATCGTGTTTGTCCAGGCCGCGACGGCGACGGCAGTCATGGCGTTCAACTGATCCCAATGCAGTGCGACCCGGTGGATACGACGAGCACGCTCGTCCAGATGTTCGGCCAGCTTCTCGCTCGGCGTTCCTCCGCTTTCGACGCCACTGCCGGGTCGGGGCCATGGCCTGGGCCTCCGCTGTGCCGAACCTGCACTACCGATCAGAGCTTAGCCCGGATTCAGAGCTCGGGCTGGACTCTGCGATCGGGGCGGCGCGCGAGAGTGACCAGTACGCCGGTGCCTTCCCGCTGCTCATCGCATACATGATCAGCGTCGATGACGCCGTGCTACTGGGCTGCCGCGAACTCCTCCGCGTGCGCTTCGGCCCATTCCCTGAAGGTACGTGGTGGTCGGCCGGTGATGGTCTCGACGGTGGGCAACACCCGTGACTCGTCCAGGTTGCCGTCGGCGTAGAAATCAAAGAACGCGGAGACATAGGCCGGCGGCATCGTCGCAGCCATGGCTGCGCGCGCCTCGTCGTCGGACTGCGGCTGCAGTCGCAGTGGTCGATCAAGTACGTCGGCAAGCACCGACAGCCGGTCCGCCGGCGTCATCGCCTGAGGACCCGAGATCTCATAGACCGCACCGCCATGTCCCTGCGTGGTCAGGGCCGCCGTTGCGACGGCGCCGATGTCGCCGGGGTGGATCACCGCGGTACGGACATTGGCGAATGGTTCGGTCACCACGTCGCCTCGGCGTAGTTGATCACGCCATCGCATCGCGTTTGACGCGAATGCGCTGGGGCGCACGATGGTCCAGGTCAGACCGGAGTTCCGGACGGCGTCCTCGCTGGCGATCATGTACGCAGTGATCGCGTTCGTGCGGTCGCCGCTGCCGGCAGACATGCCCGACAGCTGAACGACCCGTTGCACGCCCGACCGCGCCGCCCGGTCGAGCACGCCAGCCATGTCCGCGTATCCCGGAAGCAGAAACAGCCCCGTGACGCCCTCGAGACCCGCGGTCAGCGAATCGGGATTGTCGAGATCACCCGTTACCGCCTCGGCACCACCGGGTAGCTGCGCGGCGGTGTTACGGACCAACCCTCGCACTCGGTGGCCGGCGGCCAGTAGCTCGCGAGTCACCTCACGTCCGACATTTCCGGTCGCTCCGCTGACCAGATACACGATGGCCCCTCACTGGAAGACAGCTGTTGCGTTACCCGCGGACTCGCCATGCGACAGACGGTCACGAGACGGCGGGCATGCTTCGACGCCCGCATGGTTGTCTCGACCCGCATGACAGCGGGCACCACGGTACCGGGCATGGGGGCAACTACGGACCCGCCGGGATCCGGATTGCCGCGGGTTGCGCAGTTGGGCGCCTCACCACGTGATCAGCGGGCGGACAGGAGAGCGTTGCCGAATCCTGTTGACGGCTGGAGGCTCGCCGCACTAACTTCGCGCGGTGCTCCCTGACGCGACGCCGCGGCTGCGTTTCCGCGAAATGACTCATCACGACCTCGATGACATGGCCGCTTTGTTGGGCGACCCAAAGATCATGACCTACTACCCAGCACCCAAGACCAGGGAAGAGTCGCTGAGCTGGATCGATTGGAACATCAACAACTACGCGACGTATGGCCACGGATTGTGGATCATCGAGACTCATGATCGCGAATTCGTTGGCGACTGCGGCCTCACCGTCCAACGTCCCGACGGCGAACCCGAGATCGAGGTCGTCTACCACGTACGGAGCAAGTTCCAGCTTCAGGGGCTTGCAACCGAGGCGGCGACCGCCTGTCGGGAGTTCGCTCGGGCCTCAGGCGTCCGGCACTTGATCGCGATCATCCACCCTGACAACCTCCGTTCTCAGGGCGTTGCGCGCAAGATCGGACTTGTCGAGGAACGTCGGATCACCATGCACCGGCGACCGGTCGTGATCTTCGGCGCCGACCTGTGATCTGACGCCCAGCGGTCTTGGGCGGCGGACGAAGGGTGTCCGATGATCATGCCGTGATGGACCGCAGCCGGCCGGTCGCCGGGTATGCCGGTCGGTGAACCGATTGGCGGTCCCTTCGAGGTCGGCGCGGTCGGAGCTGCAGCCGGATTCCTCGGCGAGTTCACGAGCCGCTGCGACGCCTGGACCGGCCTCTGCCGGATCAACCTTCAAAGGTGGCCCCCTGCGAAGATGCGACCATGGGATTCACGATTCGCGCCCAACGTCCGACACTTCCGGAGCTGACGACGCTGTACCAGTCGGTTGGCTGGTCGGCTTACACCGTCGACCCGGCACGGCTCAAAGCAGCCATCGACGGCTCCCACCTGGTGCTCTGCGCGAGAGACAGTGACGGCACGTTGCTCGGCCTCGCACGAACGGTGTCGGACGGCAATACGATCGTCTATCTCCAAGATCTCCTCGTTTCTGCCGAACATCAGTGCGAAGGCATCGGTGGCGCGTTGCTCGACGAGGTTCTGGACCGGTCGCGTGACATTCGGCAGCTGGTCCTCCTGACAGATGCCGACCCCGCGCAGCGAGCCTTCTATGAGTCACGCCAGCTCGTCGAGGCACACGACCACCGCCCGAATCAGCTCCGAGCGTTCGTCCGTCTCGGCTGACGCCTGCCCTGACGTTCGGGTGTAGTTGATGGGTGGGCGGCCGCAAAGATCACGGGCAGACGTTGTCCTAGGTGATCCAGCTGGGGCGTCGTCCCATGAGCCACACCAGCAAGGGTGATTGTTCGGGAAGCGTCGGCGTCAGATGCCGAGGGTGTCGCTCGTACCCAATAAACAGCCGGTGCGAGACCTACTTCGGGGTGCTCGGCGATCGCCAACGCCGGCAATGCCGTCGGCCCCGATGCCGAGCACGGATTCGCTCCCGCACGCGCGCTGCACCTGTTCTCCTTCTATCTGCTTGCGTCAGCCCACGTCACGGGCGCAGGCCAAGCACTGCTGGACTTCGTTGTCGGTGATGAAACCTGCTCAGCTGTGGGTGCTTCGGACAACGCCCGGGCTACCTCGTTCTACAGGCGGAGTGGATTCGTCTCCGACGGTGTCGAGTACACCGGCCCGCGAACATGGTCGAGCTCCGAATGGTGCGCGGACGGTCGTCGGCCACGGCAAACCGGTGATCAATACCGTGGCGGAACGCGGGTGCAGCGATATCGGTTTCCGCCGGTTGTGCGGTTTTTGTCGTCAAACCGGCGACTGGGTTGCGTCGCAGGGTCGTGGGACGGGTACGACGTTACGCATGCGGGCGGCATTGGACAGCTGTCTTTTGGCCAGCGGCCGCCCGACGTACTCGCGGCGGGTTCAGACACCTGGGGATCACAACTGGTTGCTGTTTGGTTGATCGGGTGCCCGCCCGAAATGCCTTGGTACGAGTACCTTGATCACGACGACCATGATCAGATTGTCTCGGTGGAGGAGCAGCTTGCGGGCATCCTCAGGCCGGGGCCCAGGCGTTCCGGATCTGCTGGATTTGCTGCGCTGGTGTCATTCCCTCGACGTCGATCACGACATCAGCGTCGGGAGGGGTCGCGATCATGTGGTGGAGAAGAGCGAACTCATCGTCAGTCAGGTAGACCCGGCGAGTCCTGGCGCGCTCCTGCGCGCCAGACAGCGAGATCTGCAGGTGGGCGACGAAGCAATCGGGTAGGGCTTGACGATAGACACTGAGCGAGGAGTCGGTGACGAAGTCGGCGATGGTGACGTCAAACGCGGCTTCGATGAAGTTGCGAGCCACTGCTGAGACGTTGCGCGCTCCGAGCAGGAGTTGGGCTTGCCCTTCGGGCCCGCTCCACAAGGTCCTTGCACCGGAGACCACGAACTGGCGTACGTCGTCGGCATCGATGTAGGCACCGCGGTCGCATTCGAGTGCGAGAGCTCGGCCGCTGGATGTCTTTCCAACGGCGGGACCGCCGCTGAGAATCAGGGGTCGCACGGGATCTCCACTTCACGCGGGCTGCCAGGACGTCGCCTCAGCGTAGTTGCCGGCGATCGCCAAAAGCCCGGTCACCGATCGTTACCCGGACGGCGCCGAGTCAGAGCTGCTGGAATTCGATCCGATTGCCGAACGCGTCACGCGTGTGGAATCGGCGCACGCCACTGATCTCGCCATCGGAGCGGAGGCAGTCGTAGCCGGCGATCGTCAGGCGCTCCTGCAGCTCACCCAGATCCTCGACCAGGAATGCCGGATGGGCCTTTCGCGCGGCGACGTACGGCTCCTCGACCCCAAGGTGGAGAACGGCTGTGCCTGATTTGAACCAGCAGCCACCACGTTGGCGTAGCTGGACTGGCTTGGGAATCTCAGTCATCCCCAGCAGATCGCCGTAGAACTCCCTGGCAAGTTGCTCCTGGCCGCGCGGAATCGCGATCTGCACGTGGTCAATCCCCGTGATCACCGGACCCCTATCCTAGAAATCTTGATATCAAGATAATACGGTGCGCAGAACATCGTCGGAGGTGCCAAACCTGGCGGCAACAGCATTTCGGTCGCTGCGCGCTGGAGGATTGATCACAGGGAAGTGTTCAGAACTCGCGTACCGCAAGCAGGCTGTCGCCATGGACCGCGTCGTGCTCCACCTGGTCTGTTTCGCGAAATCCAAGCTTCTCCAGTACCCGCCGTGACGCGACGTTCCAGTCTCGGACGCCTGCCCACAACCGTCGGTAGCCGGCTCCGCGAACCCAAGAGACCAAGGCCTGTCCGGCCTCTGTTGCATAACCGTGACCGTGGTGGGCCCGCAGCAACTCGTAGACCAACTCAGGTTCGTCCGGCGCACCATTCCCGTCGAAGATCAGCCCGCAATACCCGATGACCTCGGTCGTGTCCTTCCGCGTTACCGCCAGAATCCCCAGTTCGCGCTCCGCGGTGAGATGCGCGGCGATATCCTCCACAGTCGGTCGGCCGGCATGATCAAGCCTCCGATGCGCCGGCACCCGCGGATCTCGCTCGGTCCAAAGCCGACGATAGGTGGCGGCCTCGTCAACTCTCCGACGCCGAAGGACAAGGCGATCCGTCGTCAAAGTGTCCGGAACGGGCAGGGACAACATGCGGTCATTGTGTCAGCGTGATCGCCCCAAGCCCTGTGTGTCGCAAGCCGACCGGCCGCGGCGTCGCTGTCGTGGTCACGTACTCCATGGCGTGCCATTGGATTGCCGCTCTCGGTGGTCTGGAATGATCGACACCCATGACAGACGTCCGCTTCGGCATCATCGGCATCGGGAACATCGGCACGACTCACGTGGCCCGATTCGAGCGCGGAGACATCGCGCACGCACGGTTGGTCGGGATCTGCGATTCGGATCCTGCAGCGCTGGCCCGTCACCCGCACCTGAAAGGTTGGAGCGACAGCGCCGCGATGATCGCCTCGGGCGAAGTCGATGCCGTCATCGTCGCGACACCGCACTACGCGCACACCCCGATCAGCATCGACGCCCTCAGCCACGGTCTGCATGTGCTGGTGGAGAAGCCGCTGGCAGTGCACCAGGCCGACTGCGACCGGATGATCGCCGCCCACACCGATCCCGACCAGGTGTTCGCTGTCATGTTCGACACTCGTACCGAACCCCGTTACCGGCAGCTGCGGGAGCTGATCCAGTCCGGGCAGCTCGGCCGGATCCGCCGGATCAACTGGATCCTCACCTCCTGGTTCCGGTCCAACGCCTACTACGCGTCCAGTAACTGGCGCGCGACCTGGGGCGGCGAGGGCGGCGGCATGCTGGTCAACCAGCTCCCGCACGACCTGGACCTCTTCCAGTGGCTGTTCGGGTTGCCGCAGCGGGTCCGTGCGTTCTGCCCGATCGGCAAGTACCACCCGATCGAAGTCGAGGACGAGGTCAACGCCCTGTTGGAGTTCGCCGACGGCAGCACCGCGGTCCTGGTGGCGACCACCGGCGAGGCACCCGGGACCGACCGCCGCGAGATCATCGGCGACAACGGCCGCGTCGTGGTCTATCCCGACCGGCTCGAGTTCACCCGGACCGCCGTGCCGACCTCGGAGTGGAACGCCACGACTGAGAAGTCCTTCGGCGGCCCGGAGACCTCCTGGGAGACGATCGAGGTCGACGGCAAGGGCGGGCGGCACACTGAGGTGATCAATGCCTTCGTTGGGACCATCCTCGGCAACGGTTCGCTGATCGCTGAGGCTGCCGAGGGTCGTGCGTCGGTCTCGTTGGCCAACGCGATCATCTTGTCCTCTGAACTGGATCGCACGGTGGAACTGCCACTCGACCCGGCTACCTTCGAGCAATGGTTGGCGGCGAAGCGGGAGTCCTCGACCTTCGACGCGGGCGCCGCGACGTCCGGTGGCGTGGCCGACATGAACGCGTCGTTCTCGTCCTGACCGACCGACCCGGACGAGGCACCCAATGGCCACTGCTGCTCAGGCGACCGACGACCAGCTGTTTCCCCAGACGCCGGGGGTGGTGTCCTTCACCTACCGCCGAGAGTTCGAACGAGACGTCGCCGGCACCCTCGACCACATCCGATCGCTCGGTATGACCGACATCGAACTCTCCAACCTGTTCGGTCGCACCGCGGCCGACATCCGTACCCTGCTTGACGAACGAGGCATGCACTGCTCTTCCTACGGCGTCGGGTACGCCGATCTCCAGGACTCCACCGATGCGGTCGCGGCGGCGGCGAAGACCCTAGGGGCCCGGTTCGTGCGAGTCGCCTGGGTCCCTCACGAGCCACCCTTCGACCACCGGCAGGCCCTTGACGCGGCGGCTGCCTTCAACCGCGTCGGAAGCCGGCTGCGTTCCGAGCACAACCTGACGTTGTGCTATCACAATCACGGGTACGAGTTCGTGCCTCACGGCGGCGGCACGCTGTTCGATCTGATCATCCAGAACACCGATCCCGCCGAGGTGGGCTTCGAACTGGATATCCTGTGGACCTTCTTCCCTGGCCAGGATCCTGCGCAGCTGCTGCGTCGCTATCCGGACCGATTCCACCTGATGCACCTCAAAGACCTCCGACGCGGCGTCGTGGGCGACTTGAGCGGATCGACTGCACGGGAGAACGACGTTGCTCTCGGGGACGGGCAGCTCAATCTGCCCGACATCCTCCGCGCGGCCCGTGAGTCGTCGATCGAGCACTACTACATCGAGGACGAGAGCCCCTCGACCGCCGACCAGGTGCCGCGCAGCCTCGCCTACCTGGCGTTGCTGCGTTAGGTACACGCCGTGGTCCCGGTGCCGGTCCGGCCGATGGCGGCAGTGTCGCGGTGTTCTGCGTGATCGCGGGGGCATCAGAAGTAGAAGCCCGGGCCGCCTCCCAGGTTTCCATGGGGGAAGTACCAGCACGTCGCCGGGTAGTCGCCGAACATTCTGAAGATGTCGGCCATGGCCTCGCAGACGTAGTAATTGGCGTAGGGGCCACATGAGTAGACCGGTCGGGGACCCCCGTGGCAATAGGAGCCGGAGCTCGCCACAGCCGTCTGCGTTTCAGCGGACCGGTCTGCGATGCCCGCCTTTGCCACAACGCGGGTGCCGGCGGTCGATGTGGGTTCGGCGCTGGCGGCTGAGATGCCGCCGACCAGTGAGATGCCGAGTGCCATGATGGCAACCGCGAGGGCCTGTACAACCTTGGTGATCGTCGATGAGCTTGACATGCGTTGTTCCTGTCGTTCGGGGGAAGGCGGCTACGGGTTCGACACACTTTGTGTGCTTACGCGATCTAACCGGCTTCGAAAGTCGCTTCGCATGGATTCGGTGTGCGCCGAAATCGCCGCGTGCGAGGTTCCACCGAATCCCGTCTGACAGACTGAATCCCCGCTCAGTCGGGTGCCCGGCCAAGTCTGTCCGGTCAGGGATCGTCTAGGTGACGATGGCTGATTCTGATCTTGGTATCCGCGGGAGAACGCTCGCCGGGCAGGGAGCCTTCCGGGGCACTGTCCGGGGCAGGTGCTGGCGGCGGTGAAGCTTGCCCGGCAGGTCTGACCCGCTACCGTCGAGCCATGACGGTGGATATTAAGGACGAGTTGCACCGGAAGTTGAAGGTAGGCAGGGCAAACTTGCTGGCCAATCTCGACGACCTCGGTGAGTACGACTTGCGTCGTCCGGCCACGCCGACCGGGACGAATCTGCTCGGACTGGTCAAGCACCTCGCCGGCCTGGAGTACGGCTATCTGGGCGATTGCGTCGGGCGTTCGCCTCAGGAGAGGTTGGCGTGGATGGACGACGGTTCGGTCGGCGAGGGCGCTGACATGTGGGCTAAGCCCACAGAGTCCAAGGCCTACATCGTTGATCTCTATCGGCGGGCTTGCGCTCATGCGGACGCAACGGTCGATGAGCTGGAACTCGACACTCCGGCTGAGGTTCCGTGGTGGTCTGAACCAGCGACGACCTTGGGTGTGCTGCTGGTGAGGATGCTCGCTGAAACTGCGCAGCACGCTGGCCATGCAGACATAGTCCGCGAGCTGATTGATGGACGGGTTGGCAATACAGAAGATCAGCTGGGCAACGATCCGGAATTTTGGGATCACTTCACGTCGCAGATCCACGAAGCTGCCGCTGAATTCAGACCATCTCGCGGATGATGACTGCACGGGCGTAACGCGCGTTCACACCCTCCGGGTGTGTCCAGTGAGGGATCCTGTCAGGGCAAGCCGATTTGCTCGATCAGAGCCCTCGGCGCGACGTTCCGGTAGCTCTCGTCAATCCAGTCGTGGAGAAGATCACCGTCAACCGATGCGAGAGCGATCGTCAACCAACCCCAGTGACCGAGTCCGCTGTACTTCATTGGTGAGGCCTGAGCTGTCGCGACTGCCTCGTCGTAGGCGGAGGTGAGTTTGACCGCGACGGCCGGATCTGGCACATCCGCGTGACCCAGCCATAGAAACATTGGCCCGTAGACAAAGCCGTGGATCATCCTGACCCGCCCCGGGATGTCTGGAGACTTCATTCGTTGGAAGGATGAAGCCTTATGTCACGTCCCTCGTCATACCCCAAGGAGCTGCGGGAGCGCGCGGTCCGGATGGTCGCTGATACCAAGGGCGACTACCCGTCAGAGTTTGAGGCGATCAAGTCGATCGCGGCCAAGCTTGGTATTGGTTCGGCCGAGACCCTGCGCAAGTGGGTCCGTCGGGCCGAGATCGATGCCGGTCAGCGGCCCGGGGTGACTAGCGAGGAGTCGGCCCAGCTCAAGGCGTTGAAGAAGGAGAACGCCGAGCTGCGCCGGGCGAATGAGATCTTGAAGGCCGCGTCGGCTTTCTTCGCGGCGGAGCTCGACCGCCCACACCGGTCCTAGTCGATTTCATCGCCGAGTACAGGGACCGGTTCGGGGTCGAGCCGATCTGTGCCGTGCTGACCGAGCACGGCTGCCCGATCGCCCCGTCCACCTATTACGACGCTCGCAATCGTCAACCCAGTAAGAGAAACCTACGAGATCAGGAGTTGATCAACTTGATCCAGGCCGAGCGGAACGGCAAGTTCGCCCGGCTGCTCGGTGCCCGCAAGATGTGGCTGCGGCTACGCGGCAAGGGTCACGATGTCGCCCGCTGCACGGTGGAGCGGCTGTTCCGCCAGCTCGGCATCAGCGGCATCACCCGGGCCAAGGCGCCGCGGACCACGGTCCCAGACCAGAAGGCCGAGCGGCCGACCGACCTGGTCGACCGGGCCTTCGTGGCCAGTCGGCCCAACCAGCTGTGGTGTGCCGACTTCACCTACGTCCCGACCTGGGAAGGAATGGTCTATGTGGCGTTCGTCTTCGATGTGTTCTCCCGCCGGATCCTCGGCTGGCGGGCGGCCACCTCGATGACCACCGACCTGGTGCTGGACACCCTGGAGATGGCGATCTGGATCCGCCGCAAGGACGGGATCACCGACCTGTCCGGGCTGGTGCACCACACCGATGCCGGCAGTCAGTACACCTCGATCGCCTTCACCCAGCGGCTGGTCGATGCCGGCGTCGATGCCTCCGTCGGCACCGTCGGGGACGCCTACGATAACGCCCTGGCCGAGTCCCAGATCGGCCTCTACAAGAGCGAACTGATCTGGCCGGGCGGGCCTTGGCGGGGCCGTGATCATGTCGAGATCCAGACCCTGGACTGGGTGCACTGGTTCAACACCGAACGCACCCACGAGTCGATCGATGACTTCACCCCGGTCCAAGCCGAACAGTTCCACTACACCCACCAAGCCCGGCTCAGCCAAACCGGCTGAACCACAAAATCCGGTCTCCGGAAACTCCGGGGCGGGTCATCCGGCCCGGAGGGTGGTCAACCTTGATCACCGGTATGTCCCAGGGCCGGTCTTCGATTGCCCTGGGGTATTGAAGCGCAAACGCCCGAATCTCATCCCAGCTGGTGGCGCCCACCGACCACACGATCGACTACCTCTAACAGCGTGTCAATCAAGGATCCCTTCCCGACGACCGCAGATCGGTGATCTTGCTTGCCGGACGACGAAACGCGTACCGAAGCGGACCCGCCGACGACGATGCCGCTGGCGGGTCGCGGGGGAGAGATGTCCGCCGTGTCTCTTGCATTCTCAGTCCAGTGACAAGAGGAGGCTGGTCATCAGATACCAAGACTGTCGAGCTTCAGAGCAGCCTCGGTCGGTCGGGTTGCATCCATTCTGATCAGTGTGTGGTGAGTCCCCGATCACTGACCCTCTTCGGACAGGATGCGGGACCGTGATCTTGGTGTCCGGTGAGGAACTATGACCGTTTACGGACAGATCGCGCTGATCATGGCGTTGGCGAGCCAGCGCGCATACCGGTCGAGCGGCCAGCGTTGAGTGAGGACGAGCCGTTCGTAGTTGTCGATGGCAAGGTAGTTCCACAGCACGTCGCGGACCTCGTCGAGGCTGATCCCTGCCCGGAGTTCGCCGGTTTCGAGCAGGTGGCTTCCCAGCATCGTCATCCCCGTCAGGCCTTCGTCGGACAGCTTGGACCATATCGGGGCCAGTGAGTCGTCGACGTGCCGGCCGTCGCGGATGAGGATTTGAACCTTGGCGGAGCGTGCCTGCCGTTGCGCCAGGCCGTCGGTGAACATGGCAATCTTGCGTCGTACATCGGGCTCGTCGCGGATGGCCAGCATGGCTGGTCGTTGAGCGACCGAGATCGGCTCGTCGTCCCCGGCGATCACAAGATCAAACACCGCCTTGGCAAGTGCTGCTTTGCTGCCGAAGCCCTTGTAGATACTCTCCGCCGAGACGCCGGCCTCTGCGGCGATCGCGGCAATGGTTGTCTGCCGGAATCCGTCCCGCTCGAACAGGTACCGCGCCGCCGACACCACCGCCAGCCGCCGGGCGCGTGCCTGTTCGCGCCGCCCGGACGCGTCGTAGGACCTCTTGACTTCCGTCACCGGTAGCTCCAAACTTTAGATACAGTCGAACTGTACCTAAATGGGGGAATCATGACTGCCAGCTCATCCTTCGTGTCCGCCGACCCCATCTCCATTGCCGTGCGCAGTATCCACGCCATGGCCGAAGGGGACCGGGCCGACTTCGACCCCTTGTACCACCCGCGCGCCGTCGACCGCGAGAACCGGATCCAGCCACCGGCCTCACGAGTCGTGGGGCCCGCCGGCTTCTACGCGACCGCCCTGTGGCTGCGCGCCGCGTTCGCCGGCTTGCATTACGACATCCACCACACCGTCACCGATGGCGACGTCGTCGCAGTGAACTCCACGATGAACGGGCGCCACTCCGCCGCATGGGCCATCTACACCGAGCACGGTGCGGTGGACACCGTCTTCCCACCGACCAACAAGACGTTTGCGATGACGCAATCGCACTGGTTCCGAATCGAAGATGGCAAGATCATCGAACACTGGGCCAACCGTGATGACAACGGCACGGCAAAGCAACTCGGCTGGCTCCCACCCACGCCCATCTACCTGTTCAAAATGACATGGGCAAAGCGGCGTGCCCAACGCACATGACGATCGTCACAGCAGCCTCAGGGATCAGGCCCAAGCCGCGCTGGCCGACAAGATCAAGTCATGTTCGGGATCCGGTTCTTCCGCTGGGCGGCGAGACGGCGGAATTCCAGATCGCGGGAAAGTAGGCTCGGAGCGGACCGGCGATCCGCTCCTTCTCCAGGTCCTGTTCCAGGCTGCCACGCCGCCGCGGGTGCCGGTCAGCCTGGATAGGTTGGCGGGTTGGGGCCGGCTGGCCCTTGGTGGGAACGGGACCGCGGGTCGCCCGGCTTGGTGCCCGCTCCAGCCACCATTGCGGTCGCCGGTGCGACGTAGTTCCCGGCTGACCGTCGATGCTTGCGCTGGCTTGGACGGTGCGCGATCTGCCGCGCGCCCTGGCCGCAGGCCCGCGGCTACGTCGCTGATCGCCTGGCCTCGGTCCGTGACTGCCGATTGCCCGTCGTAGGGGTGGGGGTGTCAACCGGGATCGTCGCGGGTTGTACACGATCACTCCCATTTGGATGACAGAATGCAGCCCGGCAGCGCGGAATATCAGGCAAGCTTGCCGGACGGGCGCTCAGGTGAGCCAGGACAGGGCCGCTACGACCAAGGCCTGGGTGCCGGTGTCCAGGGTTGGCTGCATCACGGGGGCGAAGAACGGGGAGTGGTTGACGGGGATGTCCTCAAAGACGCGTCCGGCGTGCTCGGCCTGCTGGAAGGTCTCTTGGTCGATCCCGCCGATCCCCCAATAGCAGTAGGGAGCCGAGAGCGCATGAGGGATGTCGCTGAAGTCTTCGCTTGCGGTTTGCAACGGAAGATCCTGTGATCGATCGCCGAAGAACTGGTCGAAGGCAGACCGTACGCGCGCGGTCACATCGGGGTCGTTCATTGTGGGGGAAACCGGTCGAAGAGTTCGAACTCTGGTTCCTTCGGCGTGCGGGAGGCTTGGCATTCAGCTGTCACGATGCGGCGGATTGCCGCCAAGATGTCCGATCGTGTGGCGTCGTTGTAGCTGCGTACATTGAGTTCGATGACGGCCTGATCGCCGATCACGTTGCTCTTGGTCCCAGCATGGAGGCTTCCCACGGTCAGCACTGCAGGATCGGTCGGGCTGATCTCACGCGCCACGACGGTTTGCAGCCGGATTACGATCATGGCCGCCAGCACGATCGGATCGATCGCCGCTTGTGGCATCGATCCGTGGGCACCGCGGCCGTACAGGGTTACGCGCATACTGTCCGAGGCCGATAGCGTCGACCCGGGCCGTGTCCCTACGGTTCCGGCGGGCAATGGCAGGACATGTTGGGCCAGCGCGACGTCGATCGGTCCGACAATTTGTTCGAGTCGGTCGTTCACCATCCCGCGGGCTCCGTCGCCGGTCTCTTCGGCGGGCTGGAAGAGTGTGATCAGGGTTCCGTTCCAAGGATCTTGTTGCTGGGCAAGCAGCGTCGCGGCGCCCAGCAGACAGGCGACGTGTACGTCGTGGCCGCAGGCATGCATCACCGGGACCGTCTCGCCGTGGGCGTCCTTGGCTGTCTTGGTGCTGGCGTAGGGCAGCCCGGTCTGCTCACCGACCGGCAAGGCGTCCATGTCGGCCCGCAACAGAACTGTCGGACCATCGCCGTTGCGCAGGATTCCGACGACCCCGGTGCCACCGATGCGCTTATGTACTTCGAAACCAAGCTTGTCCAGACGGTCGGCGACGGCTGCCGCGGTGTCGTGTTCTCGATGCGATAGCTCGGGTTGTTGGTGCAGCTGCCGGTAGAACTCTTCCTGCTTTGACCGCAGGCCTTCCAACCCGGCCAGTACGGTTACCGCCGGGGCGAAGAATGCTGAGTCACTCACGTAGAAACCTCCTCGAGCCGGTCTGGCAGCCAGAACATCGGGAATCCAACGGGCTCTTCCAGTGGAGTACCTCTTCGACGCTGGCACAATCCGTGGCCGGTTCAGTCTCAGCCGGCGGCGTCGTGGGCCCGCTGCACCGCGGCGCACCTGGGGTCCCCGCTCGGGAAGCTCAACCCATACGTCATCGCCGCAAGTCGGTCCGCGGCAACCCCGGCGAGGAGACGGTCACCAAATCTGATGAGGGCGCCGAAGCGTTATTGGTGGTTGTTGCGGCGCGACGCGCGGCGTAGGAGTTGGTTGAGCCGGCGCCGGTTCTCCGGCTTGTTCAATTCCTGTCGGCCACGTTCAACCGCTTGCTTGCCTTGGGGTGAGCTCAGGAAACGGCGGATCATGTCAGTCAAGGCCATGATGGGCTCCTCCTCGTTGGCACGGACGAGTAACACAGCGTAGCCATTGAGAACAACGCCGGTTCACGATCGGCACAGCGCGGTCTCGTTCCTCGTCGGCGCATCTCCGCCGAGCCGAGAGCTGCAGCGGTTGCCGGGCTGACGGGCGGCGCCCCAGTGGCTTATGTGAGCAGGATCACTGTTGAGGTCGGTGGTGGCCAATCCATAACAGGGATATCTTTCCGGCAAGAGGCAGGATTCTACTAAGAGTCACGCAGTATGGAGTATTTCCTCCGCAGCTGTCGCAAGCATCGCGCCGGACAGCAATCGAGGACAGAGAGAATCTCACCGCACCATCACCAGCCAACATCCAGCCAACATCCTGCCGAACACTGCCGAGCGCCACGCCTGGGTGTCGGAGTCTAAGCGGCCACCGTCGCGAGGCCTACCTGAACAGCGCCTTCGGACCCGTGCCTGCGGCGGATCCGGCGCGGTAAGCGTGAGCCATCGGCGCGACCGAGGGAGATGACGTGATGGGACGAGGGCAGACGGAAGGGCAACGATCAGGGCGATCCGAGGCGTTCGGGACGGCGTACAAATGCATCTGGATCTTCGCCGTGTGCAACGCGATCGCGCTAGCCACGGTGATCACGACGGCGCTGGCGGGCGGGAGACCGAGCACATTCATGTGGGTCCGAGCGGCCATCCTGGTCGCAGTGTCCCCAGTCCTGCTGTGGATGGCACGCCGGGCCGGGCGGGGTGACGCGTCGATCACCCGTCGGCTCACTCTGATCGCGGTAGTCCTGCCCATAGCGGTGATCGTCATCGACTTCATCCCGGGCGTCGCCCCGATCTGGTACGGGGCGATGCAGGGTATTGGCGCGCTGCTGCTCATCCCGGTCGCCGTCATCGGTCGGCGCTGGTCGCAGACCACTGCCGAGGCCTGAACGACCGGCCGACCATGCCTGCGCCGCAACTGGATTCACCGGGCGACTCGCGTCTGGGCAGTCTTCGTCGCTGTCCTTGTAGCCGGCATCGGGATTGCGATCATGTGACCTGCCGGCCTGGCGTGACCTCGGTCGTCATACACGGCTCGGTCAATCTCAGAGCTGGTGGCCGAACGGTATCCGCGCTTGTGGGTCGGCCGGCTCAGGGGTCACCCGAAGCACGGCTCCGACCGTGCTCGGACGATGATCAGGCAGCCTCACGATCAAGGCGTCGTCGGTCCTGGTCCATTCAAGATCACCGTCGACACCGAGCAGCTGCACTGATCCGATTGCTTCTTCCAACCGCCCGGCCGCTGTGCCGAGCGCCTCGATCCGAGCGATACCGTCGGCGGGCCAGTCGAGCAGGGTCGCGTACAGTCGCCGATTGCCGTACCTTTCCTGGACGGTGAAGCGAATGTCGGCGCTGGTGAAACGCCGTTCGGCGCTGTCGATGAAGGAACCTTCCGCCTGGCCGGTCGGGCCCTCGGCCGCGATCACCCACGGGCGAGAGCCGTAGATGGCCTGGCCGTTGACGCGTAGCCAGTCGCCGATACCGGTCAGCAGCTCCTGTTCCTCCTTGGCGATCGTGCCGTCGGATTTGGGGCCGATGTTGAGCAGCAGTACGCCGTTCTTTGCGACCACGTCGACCAGCTCGGCGATCAACTCAGCCAAGGTCTTGTACTGGTGGTCGGGGATCCAGCTCCACGACGTCCGGCCGACCGACGTGTCGTTCTGCCAGACGTCGGGGTGGACCGAGCCCATGGCCCCGCGCTCAAGATCGAGCACGGCGGTCCCTGGCGCGAACGCGTTCCACTTGTACTGGATCACCACGCCCCGGCCCCAGCCGGCGGCGACGTTGTAGTAGTAGGCGGCCAGCTTGCGCAGCCACGGCTCGAAGGCCGGCTGTTCGATCCACCAGTCGAACCAGAGGACCTGCGGCTGGTACCGGTCGATCAACTCCACGGTCCGCAGGAACCAGTCGATCAGATAGGCGTCGTTGGGGGACAGTTCCTCACGCTGGGCCGGACCGTAGAAGTCGGCGAACTCGGGATCGGTGACGTCGGAGTCGAACCTGGTGCCGCCGTTCAGGAAGAACCAGTGCTCAGCCCGGTGTGACGAGACGCCCAGGACCAGCCACTGATCACGTACGGCCTTGCCGAGATCCCCGACGATGTCGCGGTGCGGACCGATCGTGGTGGTGTTCCAGCGGGACCGTTCCGTCTCATACATCGCGAAGCCGTCATGGTGTTCGGCGACCGGGACGACGAACTGAGCGCCGGACCGCTTGAACAAGCTCGCCCACGCCTGTGGATCCCAATGCTCGGCGGTGAAGTGAGGCAGGAAATCCTTGTACCCGAAGTCGGTGTGCGGGCCGTAGGTGTCGCGGTGATGGCCGAACTCCGGCGAGCCCTCGAGATACATGTTCCGCGGGTACCACTCGTTGCCGAAGGCCGGCACGGTGTAGGCACCCCAGTGCAGAAAGACGCCGAACTTGGCATCACGGAACCAATTCGGGACCTGATAGCCGGCGAGCGATTCCCAGGTCGCCGAGAACGGCCCGGCAGCGATCACCTCCTCGACGCGCGCCAACTCTGCTTGATCGTCTTTCGGGGGTACGGCATCCGGCCAGACGGTGCCGGCCGGAGCTGTCTCGTCGTTGTTCACACAATCATTGTGGTCAGCTGTCCGGTCCCCGTCGACGGGACGTCCGGCCAGTGGGCCTCGTCGGACTGCAGGGAGGCGGCATCTGGGCGCCGCAACCTTGTTCGGGTCACCCACGGCCGGCGTCGCACGGCTTGGGTTGGCCGCAGCCGCATTCGTCTCCTTATGGACGAACACCTAAGCCGTCCGGCCGGAGCGGCGGCGCGAGTCGCCTTCGGGTCGGTCATCGGGGTTGGATGCTGCCTTGGACAGCGGGATGCTGCAGCCGGATCGGAGACGGGGCGGTCAGGCTGCGGGCGGCCGGGATGAAGGCGGCCAGGGCGGCGGCGATGGCGAGCACTCCGGCGGCGGCGCCGCTGGTGGAGCCGCAGGCGACGAAGACTATGGCTGCCACGAACGACCAGACGGGCGTCCGGCGGCCTCGAAGCATGCCGAACAGCAGGATGACGGGTCCGACCATCATCCCGATCATGAAGAGGACCACGATGGCGATCAGCAGGGGAGAGGTTTCGGAGGCGCGGTCGAGTGCCTCGATGTCCGACGCGGTGATGCGGGCCGTGTCGTACAGCGCGTACGGGGAGTAGAACGCGACCGCGTGGCCGACCGAGGCCACCGCGCCGATGCCTGTCAGGACTGCGCCGACCGTGGTGAACCGGGCCCCGCGTCCGCTGGCCGTGGTGATCAGGCCTGCTACGCCCGCAACGAAACAGTAGGCGGAGGCAACACTGAGAAGACCGGCGGCGAGCCACGCGCCGCGGTGTTGGTCGACGGCGCGGGTGATTGTCGTCGCGGAGTTGATGCCCGTAGGTTCGATGAGCCGTCGGAGCAGGTCGGCGAGGGTGAAGAGCAGTGGGCCAAGGACCAGACCGCCGGCGGCGACACGGCGATGATGTGTGGTTGTCATGGTTCGAACCTCTATGAGGCGGGCCGCGCGGCGCATCGGATGGGCTGATGATCGTGATCATCCTTGGGATGGAGGTGGCTCATCCGGAATGTTGACCGCAGCCGGAGCGCTGACGTCCTAGCATCGGCGACATGGGACGCCTTCTGTTGCCCAAGGTGCTGGGTCGGGTCCCGGTCGTTGATGCAGCGCTGGCAGCGGCGCTCTGTGTCCTGGCGGTCGGTGGACTGCTGACCGGGCAGGTCCAGGAGCGGCCTTTGGTCGTCACCGTACCGATCGCCTTGATCAGCACCCTGGTGATCGCGGTCCGGACGAGGTTTCCAGTGACGGTCACGGGTGTCATCGCTGTTCTGGCGGTGGCGCAGTCGATCTTGACCGGTAGCAGTTCGAACACGCTGTGGGCCCTGGTGGCGTTTCTGGTCGTCTCTTATACGGTCGCTGCCGAGCGTGATGAGGGCTGGGCATTGGTTGGTATCGGCATGGTGTTGGGCAGCCAGTTCTGCTGCGAGTGGTTCGACCAGGGATCCGATTACGCCTTCGACACGTTGATCTTCGGGGGCGTGTGGTTGTTCGGACGTGGTACTCGTTCGTGGCGGAACCGGGCCACCTATGCCGAGCAACACCAACGCGACCTCGCTCGGATAGCTGTCGCCGAGGAACGAACCCGGATTGCCCGCGACCTCCACGACATGGTTGCCCATAGCCTCAGCGTCATCGCCGTCCAGGCTGACGCCGCCGACGCGGCGCTGGACAAGGAGCCGCAGCGCGCCCGCCCGCCGATGCGCGCGATCCGCGACAGTGCGCGGGATGCCCTGACCGACATGCGCCAACTGCTGCACCTGCTGCGCGTCGAGGATGACGACAACCGATCCGAGGACCTGGCGCCAGTCCGCGGTCTGGGTGACCTGCCACAGCTCGTCGCCGGATTGCGGCAGTCGGGGCTTCCGGTGTGCGCCGACGTGCGGGTCGACGGTGTCCTACCGTCAGGTTTGGACCTGGCCGCATTCCGGATTGCCCAGGAGGGCCTGACCAATGTCCAGAAGCACGCCGGAAATGTGCCTACCCAGCTGCTCGTTGCGCGGAGCGGAGGCGAACTCGTGATTCAGGTCGACAACGAACCACCGACATCAGCTCCTGGGCACAGCAGCAGACTGTCGACTCGCCACGGGCTCATCGGCGCCCGGGAGCGGGCTCATGCGGCAGGCGGGACTTTGGAAGCCGGCCCCACGGCGCGAGGCGGCTTCAGGTTGATGGCGCGGCTCCCGATCAACCCGATCCGATGAGCAGTTCGCCAGCGATCCGGGTACTCATCTGTGATGACCAGGAACTCGTCCGCGCCGGGTTCCGGCTCATCCTGGACCTCGAAGATGACATCGAGGTGGTCGCTGAAGCCGCTGACGGCGGTGAGTGCCTCCGCCAAGTGGCAAGTCACGCGCCACACGTTGTACTGATGGACATCCGCATGCCGGTCATGGACGGGGTCGAGGCGACCCGCAAACTCGTCGCCGCAGGATCGGCCAGCCACGTGCTGATGTTGACCACGTTCGATTTGGATGAACTGGTCTACTTCGCGATGGCCGCGGGAGCCAGTGGATTCCTGCTCAAGGACGTACCGCGCGACCAACTGGTCGGTGCCATCCGGATGGCCGCCCGCGGCGACGCAGTACTGTCTCCCACGTTGACCCGTCGGCTCGTCGAGCGGTTCGTGGCTGCCCCACCCCCCAGGACCGGGATCCCGACAGCGCTGGCTGCACTCACCGGCCGAGAGCTCGAGGTGTTTGCACTCGTCGCAGCGGGAAAGTCGAACGCGGAGATCGCCGCGACGCTGTTTCTCGGCGAAGCGACGGTGAAGACCCATGTCGCTCGCATACTGACCAAGTTGGACCTGCACGACCGGGTGCAGGTCGTCGTGCTGGCCTACGAGACCGGATACCTTCAGCCCGGTCGGAGCCGAGAATGACCCGGGGGCCCCAACCAGGCCGGCGCCATGGTCTGGCTCGTGGTCTGTGATTGCAGGACCACCGCTCGCACGCAGCGCAAGTTCCGACCGATCAATGACCGAAACCGTACCTGCGACCGAGATCATGTTGATCAGTGATCAGTTAGTTGGCGGGCCACCGCGATCTGGCTCACCGATCATGCTGGCGGGTGGGACCGTTGACAAGCTGTGTGATCCCGCCGTCGCCCGCGATCGGACCCACAAGGAGAGATCGACGGTGGTGATCAGGGACTGTTCGATCTTGCCCCTCCCTGGGACTGCCAACCGCCACGCGTCCGCCGGGACCGCCCGTCAAGACACCGACTCCAGTGGCGAGGCCGCGCTCGGTGATATGCGTACGACGAGGTCGAGGTGATCTTGTCTGGGGTGGCTGTGCTGGCTAGCGAGCACCGACCAAGATCAACAATGCCACAATTGACCGAGTTGCCGCTCGGCAAGATCTGCGGGAATGAGTATCATCCGCGTGTGGCGCCCGAATCCGTACCGATCCCGAACCTTATCGGCCAGGTCTTCATCCCAGTCCGGGACATGCCGACGGCGATCGGGTGGTACACCCGACTGCTCGGGCTGCCCGCGCGGAAAGCAACCCACGAGGGCACAATCTATGATCTTCCTGCCCTCGGCGAAGTCGGGTTGGCGCTGGATGCCAACCAGCCGGATTTCACCGCCGACGGACCACCGCGGTTCTTCTGGTGGGTCGATGACCTCGAATCGGTACGAGCACATCTTGAGGGCCTGCAGGTCGATACGGTGGGCGACGTCCAAGACATCGGCAGCGTCTCGTTCCTCCAGTTCCGGGACCCGGACGGAAACCTCCTCATGGCCTGCGCCCGGAACTAGTAGGAGGCGTAACCAGAGTCTGGCCGGAGTGGCCAATGAGCCGCGCAGTGCTCAGGTGGCCGTCAAGACCGAGGACCGGTCATCAGCATCGCGATGTGGAGACCGACATCCTTTGGCGACCGACGAACGGAACGGCTATCGGGCGTCCCAGCATCGCAGTTCAACGTGTTGGCGGGCGAGCTGTTCGGGGTGGTTGTAGAACGCCCGGAGTGTGTCGATCGCCGCGAGTGCCGTCTGCTCGCCTTGAGGGTCGGTGCGTCCGGTGAGGTAGAGCAGTGTAAGAGGGGCGCTAACTGTGATCGCGGCTCTTTCGATGTCTCCGCCCGGACCGGACCGCCGTACTCGTCGGCGGCGGTCAGCGACGTGCGGCGGTCAGTGCCGGTCATTCGCGCATCAGTTGGTCGGTCCTGCACCAGTTGGTCGGTCCCGCACCACGTACTCGTTCCCGCTGTACGTACTCGGCGGCGCACCAACTGCAGCGGGTGCGCGGCCGGGGAACTGGTGCTGCGTCGAGCAAGTGGTGCGGCATCGATTAGGTGGTGCGACCTGCGGCGGCCGGTGCCGGTCATTCGCGCACCAGTTGGTCGGCCTGCACCAGTTGGCCGGTCCCGCACCACGTACTCGTTCCCGCTGTACGTACTCGGCGGCGCACCAACTGCAGCCGGTGCGCGGCCGGGGAACTGGTGCGGGGTCGAGCAAGTGGTGCGGCGCCGAGCAAGTGGCGCGGCGCCGAGCAAGTGGCGCGGCGCCGAGCAAGTGGTGCGCGGCCGCGCAAGTGGTGCGCGGCCGCGCAAGTGGTGCGGCGCGCACGAGGGTGGGGGAGCGATCGGCCGCGAGGCGCCGCGACGTTCGGAAGGATCGGGATGTGACCACCTCCGAATCGATGATCATCGCGGTGGTGCTGCCACGGACATCGTCGTCAGTGGCGTCCTCGTCGGCCAACAAGTCCAGCTTGATCAGGAAGTCGGCAAGCGTGAGGTGGCTTCGCATCAGCCACTGGCCAGGCAAGCGACCGGTGCGCCGGGGCGACCTGGCGGTATAGCGTGAGACAGTGTCTGGACAAGTCAGTCCGCCAACGGGGAGACGCAGCAACGTCCTGATCGGCCGGCAGCAGGAATGTGCCAGGATCGATCAATTAATCGAGGTTGTTCGCGCCGGCGGTAGCGGTCCCTTGGTGATCCACGGTGTCCCGGGCGTCGGCAAAACCGCACTACTGGATTACATCGACGGCCACTCGAAGGGATGCCAGATCGCCCGCGCCGGGGGCGTGCAGTCGGAGATGGAGTTGCCGTTCGCGGGGCTGCACCAGTTGTGTGCGCCGCACGTCTCCCGGATCGACCGGTTGCCGCCCCCACAGCGGCAGGCTCTGGCCATGGTGTTCGGCGTCGCGGACGGGGCGCCACCCGACATGTTCATGACCGGGTTGTCGGTGCTTGGCCTGTTGTCGGAGGTGGCCAGGGACAAACCGCTGTTGTGTCTTGTTGATGATCAACAATGGCTGGATCACGCCTCGATCCAGGTCCTGGCATTCGTCGCCCGACGGCTTGGCGCCGAGTCAGTGGGGCTTGTCTTCGGCACCCGGGTACCCGGCCGCGAACTCACCGGGTTGCCGACCCTGAAAATCGCCGAACTGTCGCAGGCGGACTCCAGGACACTGCTGGACTCCGTGTTGACGGCGTCGCTGGACCAGCGGGTTCGGGACCAGATCGTTGCCGAGACTCGGGGCAATCCACTGGCAATGATGGAGCTGGTGCGTGGCAACACACCCGCCGAGCTGGCCGGCGGATTCGCGATCCCTGGTGGCACAGCGCTGTGGGGCGACGTCGAGGAGGGCTTCCGCTACCGGATCGGGTTGCTACCCGCGCAGAGCCGTCAGCTGATCAGGATCGCGGCAGCTGACCCGACCGGCGACCCCGCCCTGGTCCGGCGGGCCGCTCACCGGCTCGGTATCGAGGCCGATGCCGAAGCTCCGATCGTCGACGCCGGGCTGGCGGAGTTCGGGGCACGGGTTCGGTTCCGGCATCCGCTGGCCCGATCCGTCAGCTACTGGTCGGCTCGGCCCAGCGATCGACAGCAGGTACACGGCGCTCTGGCGGCGGAGACCAACCGGGAACGTGATCCGGATCGATACAGCTGGCACCTGGCTCAGGCGGCCGGTGGTCCGGACGAGGCGGTTGCCGTGGAGCTGGAACGCTCGGCGGGCCGGGCGCGGGCGCGCGGCGGGTTGGTCGCGGCAGCCGCGTTCCTCGAGCGGGCGGCGATCCTGACGCTGGATCCGGTCCGACGGGCCCAACGGGCGTTGACAGCGGCCATGGCAAAACTTACGGCAGGTGAGTTCAACGCGGCCGGGGAATTGCTGGAGCTGGCAGAGTCCGGCCCGCTGACCGACCTCCAGGCGGCGACTGTGGCACTGGCCAGGGCGCACCTGGCCTTCGCCCTGAGCCGTGGGGGTGAGGCACCGTTGCTGCTATTCCGCGCCGCGGAGCGATTCCGGACCATCGATCCCGCTACGGCCCGGGACACGTACCTGGACGCACTCGCGGCCTCCGCCTTCGCCGGTCGCGCCGCGAGCCCGGGAGGCGGAGTGCTGGACGTAGCCCGGGCCGCACTCTCAATGCCGGTTCCGGCCGATCGTGAGCCGACGGACTTCCTGCTGGCCGGCCTGGCTGCGAACTTCACCGACGGCTACGCAGCCGGCGTCGGGAACCTCCAGCACGCGCTGGTAGCGTTCGACGAGGTCCGATCCGGCGTCATGCCGGCGGACCGGGAGTTGCGTTGGATGTGGCTGATGACCTTGGCGGCCCTTCACCTTTGGGATGACGATCAATGGTCGACTCTTTCCAGGCGATACGTCGAGCTGGCCCGCACCTCCGGAGCGCTGAGTGAGCTGCCGCTGGCGCTGAGTACGCGCGCGATGATGCTGTCGTTCACCGGGGATCTCGTCGGCCTGGCGGTGCTGGCTGAGGAGCAGGCCGCCGTGACCGACGCGACGGCCAGCCAGTTGGCGCCGTACAGCGGCATGTGCCTGGCCGCGATGCGTGGCCGACGGGACGAGTCCTACTCGCTGATCGGTTCCGCTGCCGAGCGCGGGACGTCGAGGGGTGAGGGCATCAGCGCCGCTGTCGCGGAGTGGACGCGGGCAATCCTGCACAACGGACTCGGTGAGTACGCCCATGCCATGGCCGCCGCCCAGCGGGCCCTTGATCTGCAGGAGTATCCGGATCGTCACTATCCCGGCATCGCGAATTGGGCAGCAGCGGAGTTGGTCGAAGCGGCAGCCCGGAGGGGCGAGACCGGGGTCGCGATCGAAGCTGCCGATTGGATCGCCGAGATGACCGCTGCCAGCGGAACGAACTGGGCGCGCGGAGTCGGCGCCCGGTCGAAGGCGTTAGTGGCCGAAGGAGCGGAGGCAGAGACACAGTTCCGTGACGCGCTGGCCAGCCTGCAACAGACCTCCGTCGATGCCGAACTGGCGCGGACACGGCTGCTCTACGGCGAGTGGTTACGTCGTGAACGGCGCCGCGCCGACGCCCGCAACCAGCTGCGCACGGCGTACCGGATGTTCGATGCTATGGGTATGGAGGCATTCGCCGAGCGGGCCCGACGCGAACTCCAAGCGACCGGCGAGACCGCCCGCAAGCGAACCGCTTCGACCGGAAACACGTTGACCGCCCAAGAAACCATGATCGCTCGTCTGGCCCGGGACGGGTTGAGCAATCCCGATATCGCGAGTCGGTTGTTCATCAGCGCCCGCACGGTTCAGTACCATCTCCACAAGGTGTTCACCAAGCTCGCGATCAACTCGCGGACCCAACTGGACCGGGTTTCCCTCTGACGCTCCGCGCGGTGACTGACCCGACGCAGGCGACATGAATGGGGCAGCCGCAGATGTGAAGTCCAGGTCGGCTGTGGAAGGGTCTGTGCCAGCCGATCCCCGCTGGGACGCAACTGCTCTGTTCCTGGCTGAGAACGCCCACCGGCGCAGGTTCGCCGGTGGCGTCCGAATTGGAAGGCGGCAGGTAGGGATGATCAGAAAACAATCACTCGACGACCATGTACGGTTCCTGCAGCCATACCATCAAGTGTGGCTTGTACCTGGTCCAGCGAGATCGGAGTGATCTCGGGCAGGATGTTGTGATTGGTCGAGAAACGAAGCGTGTCGCGCAGGTTGTGAGGTGAACCGGACGGATTCGCCATGGCATGCAGCCGGTTGAGAACCATGGGCTGGGATGGCAGCGATAGGTTCTCGGCGTCATATCCGCACAGCACCAGCGTGCCGTCCGGGGCCAGTCCGCCGAGAGTCGCTGCGGCTGCCGCGGTGGTCGGGGCCGCGTTCAGGACGATATTCGCTCCGCCATCCCATGCCTTCAGTGCTGCCGCCGGATCCTCTTCACCGCTGGCGATGTACAGCTCGGCCCCCAGCGACAGCGCCTCCTTTTCCGACCGGCGCGAGTGTCCGATGACCGCAACCCGAGCGCCCATTGCGGCGGCGTACTGAATGGCCAATGCGCCGATACCGCCCGCGCCAATGATCGCGACTCTGGACTCCGGCGTTATGCCGGCCTGCCGCAGACCGTTGTACGCAGTGATTCCCGCGCACATCAGCGGCGCGGCTGCTATCGGATCAAGTCCCTCAGGCAGCGGGGTGACGAACGCGGCCTTGAAGATCGCATACTCGGAATACCCGCCGTCGGTCACGATGCCGGTGAGAACCTTTGCGGGGCAGAGGATTTGCTCCCCGCGTACGCAGTAGTCACAGTGCCCGCAAGAGTCGTACAGGAACTGTGCTCCGACCCGGGTGCCGACGGCTGGAAACGCCACGCCGTCGCCGACCCGCTCGACCACACCGCTCACCTCATGTCCCGGCACCACCGGAAATCGGGCGAAGGAGTAGTGACCTTGGAGCAGGCCCAGATCGGTATAGCACACGCCGCACGCAACCAGCCTGACAAGAACCTCGCCCGGGCCAGGCGTCGGCACCTTCCGTTCCTCGATCGACAGGGGCTGACCCACCCCGGTTGCGACAGCAGTGCGCATGATGCTTCCTTTCGCATGAGTTCTCTGTGGTTGATTAGTTCGAAACTGCCAGCAGATCAAGGAGTCCGATCCTGGCGTAGAACTCGCGGCGGACCCGGTCCGCGACGTTTGAGACCTCCTCGGACCCGTCGTTCACCGGGTCGATGTGGACCCGGTACGGACGCTGGCCAGCCGGGAGCGCGACGATCCGGGTGATCTCGTCGGAGACCATCGAAACATCGGCACCAGCCGGGAACAGAGCAGCGAGCTTTCCCGAGACCTGATCCATCAGACCTGCGTACCTCGACTCGTACTCGGCCTCGACCTCGGTGTCGGCCGGACGACCGGCATGGGCGAAATGGTTGGTGCCGCTGGTGAACGATCCCGGCACCACGATCGTGGTCTCCACCCCCCAGCGCGAAAGCTCAGCGGCATAACTCACCGCCAGCGAGTCCATTCCGGCCTTGGCGGCGAAGTACGGCGCCAGATACCGCGGCGTGCCACCTTTCACGCTGGAACTGGACACCCAGATGACCAGCCCGTGGCCACGGCGACGCATGCCCGGCAGCACAGCGCGATTGACCCGCTGCGTGGACAGTACGTTCACGTCGTACAACCCGGCGAGTTGCTCGGGCGTGAACGCTTCGGCCGGACCGACCACCATATGCCCGGCGTTGTGGATCAGGACGTCGATGCGTTCGTGATCAGCCTCGATCTGTGTGATCGCGGTGTCGACCGACTCCTGCGAACTCACGTCGAGTTCGATCGATCGCAAATCAACGTCGTGCTCGGCGGCGTAGTCGGCGGCGGCCTTGACCTCGGGCGCGTTGTGCCCGGCGGTGGCCCGCATCCCTGCGTAGACGGTGTGACCGGCATCGGCCAGAGCCCTCGCCGACAGCGCTCCGAACCCACTGGACGCGCCCGTGATGACGATGACGTTGCTCATCTTCTGAGTATGGCCGCGTCGGACGGCGTTCGAATCCGCCAGTGCACAGTGCAGATCCTCTCCGGACGCTGTCGAGGAGCCCGTAGAGTCGGTGGTTCATGGAGCTGATCGCCGGCACCGCAGCAGGGATCGCAACCTCCGGAGCGGCCGGAGCGTCCGTCGGAGGCAAGCTCAGGGCGAGGTGAGCACCCCACTCTCGTATGCAAAGATCACCGCCTGGACGCGGTCGCGGAGCCCGAGCTTGGCGAACACCCGTGACACGTGCGTCTTGACGGTGGTCTCGCCGATGTAGAGTTCCGCGGCGATTTCGTGGTTGGCCAGCCCACGGGCTACCAGCCGGAGCACATCCAGTTCTCGCCCGGTGAGTGACGCAAGGGCTCGAATCTCGCTGGTGGCAAGGCGCGGACGATTGCGTGCGAACCGCTCGACCAGTCGGCGGGTGAGCGCCGGCGCGAGCAGTGCGTCGCTACCGCGGGCCGCTTGCCGTACGGCGTCGACGATCTCGGTCGCGGACATGTCCTTGAGCAGGAAGCCTGCGGCGCCTGCGGTGAGTGCGTCGTAGACGTACTCGTCCAGGTCGAAGGTGGTCAGCATCAGGAGCTGGGCGCGGCACCCGGATGCCGCGAGCTGCCGGATCGCGGTGATCCCGTCTTCGCCGGGCATGCGGACATCCATCAGGACGACGTCGGGATCCAGCATGCCGACCAGTTTCCGCCCGCTTTGTCCATCCGATGCTTCGCCGACGACGTCCAGGTCCGGCTCGGCGGCGAGGATCAGTCGGAGGCCGTTCCGGACCAGGTCTTGATCATCGACGATCACCACGCGGGTGTTCGTCATGCGGTCGCCTCCCGCTGCGGTTTCGGCGTCGGGTTTCGCGTGGGCCGCGGCAGCCAGGCGTGCAGGACGAACCCGCCGTCGTGCGACTGCCGCCAGTCCAGCGTGCCGCCCGCGGTGGCCAGTCGGTCACGCATTCCGGCGAGCCCGCGGCCGCCACCCGGCGGCTCGGGCGTCCGGCTGGCCGGGCCGTTGCTCACCGTCACCGTGGTCCCGGAGTCGTCCTCGTCGCAGCACACGGTCACGGCGGCTCCCGGTGCGTGGCGGATCGCGTTGGTGAGGGCCTCCTGCAGGACGCGGTGCAGCACCCGTTGTTGTTCGCCGCGTGGCTCGACGGTGCCTGTCACCGTGACGCAGACGCCTGAGGCGCGTGCGTCACTGACCAGCGCCTCGAGGTCACCGGTGGAGCCGAAGCCACGGTGCAGGTCGTCGAGCGCCTGGCCGGTAACCCGTTCGATGGTGGCCAATGCTGCTGCGCAGGCCGCCGGGTCCTGGTCGACCAGGCGCAGCGCGGCGCCCGCCTGCAGGGCGACGACAGTCAGGCCGTGTCCGATGGCGTCGTGCACGTCTCGGGAAAGTGCCGCCCGCTCTTCCAGCTTCGATGCACGAAGTTCCTCAGCCCGTAGCTGGTCGAGCGCTGCGTGCGCTGCGCGTACCTGCCGGAGCAGGCGGAGCCGACCACGCAACACCCGGCCGCCGAGCCAGGCCAGACAGCCCAGCACAACGGCTCCGGGCAGATCGGCTGTCGATAGGACCAGGGCGCTGCCGAGAACACTGACCAGCAGCCCGGCAAGCGCCCGGAGACGCTCGGCGAGCGATGCCACCAGGAATGCGCCAGTCACTACGAGACCGCTGACGACCAGACTTCCGCCGCGATCGAGCGGCGCGACAAGGTGGACGAAGAGCGCGGTGCCCGCCCACGCCAGGATTATGCATTCCAGTGGCCGCCACGACAGGCACGCAAGCGCGGCAACGACCGTGCCGCAAAGGACCAGCGCCAGAGGTGTGTTGCTCCATTGGCCGTGCGACTCGAGCACTATCGCAATGCCGGTTGCCGCCGCGACCAGGACCGTCCAGCCGGCCGCGCCGTCCTCCCGACCGATCCCCGCGATACGTTCGGGAGAGCGACCTGCGGGCTCGGAATCATTGTTGCCGTCATCCTCGGTGAGGGTGACGACCGTGTGGCGAGTATGGGCAAGCAGCGAACGGGCCTGCGCCTCGAGCTCAGCGATCCCGGCCCCGGGTGTGGCCTGATGCCGTCTGGAGAGTTCGTGCAGACTGGACAGCCCGCTCTCCAGTTCGGTGGCGAGCCGCTGCGCGAGCGCCAGCGATTCGCGGGCCCGGACGGTGCGCAGACGCTGCTGATGCTCCTCGGCGAGGGCTCGGTCGGTCTGATCGAGCTCGGTCAGGAGAGCGGCCCGGGACCGCACCAGCCAGCCTGCCAGCATCGGGAGCCCGACGATGATCAACGCGATGAAGGGCAGGCCGACCGCCAGTGATCCGGCGTCGGGTTGGAGCAGGTCGATAAGGACAACCAGGAGTATCGGCTGCGGCGCGCCGAGCAACACCGCCCGTCTGTCCCCGTGTGCTGCGACGGAGTAGCAGAGCACGAGCAGCGCGATGATCGGTACGAACGCTGACGTGGTGCGCGCGGTCGGGTCAGGCAGCTGCGACTGCACGACAGTTGCACCCGCGGCGGCGGCGACGTACACGGTCAGCGCCGCCAGCGGAAAGCGACGGCGATAGGCCAGCACCAGCATGGGCACCAGCCCGGTCAGGCCCAGGACCAGCCAGGCCGGTCGGCCCCAGGCACGCCACACCGATTCTGTCGCCGTGGCCACCACAAACACCGCCGCGACCATCAGGTCGGCCGGAGCCGGTCGTGACCTCAGGGCCCTCATGGGCGGAAGTTAGCACCACACGCGGGCGTCCGGAGTCCTTCTGCAGGAGGACCCGTCGGGATGACGAGATCGGGCGTGCGGGAGGACGACAACCGCGACCCCGCTTCCTAGCGTTTGGCTCCATCAACCCGATGAGAGGAGCCAAGATGGAAGTCCCGAATCACACGTCGTACCGGCTGGTGTCCCGGATTGCCGGAGTCGGCGGCCTGGTGCTGGTACTGCTGGCGTTCTTCGGAATGGACAGTGGCCCATTCTTCAGCAACGCGAAGAACACCGAGATCATCGCCTGGGTGCATCAGCATCCGACTGCGCTGTACGCCGAGGGATTGAGGACCTGGCTGATGATGGTCATGGTCGCCGGCTTCATCGGGACGCTGCTGTGGCGGACTCGTCGGGCCGGTGTCGTGACCTCGATCGTGTACGGCTTCCTCGCCGCCAATCTCGCCGTCGACATGGTGTGGAGCGGCGTCTACTATGCGCTGGCCAAGGCTGGTCAGATGGGTGCGCCAGACGCCGGCGTCCTGTCGCTGTTCGCGCTGGCTCAGGAGATGACCTTCACCGATGGGGTCTGGTTCGGAATCGCGCTGCTCGCGGTGAGCGGTCTGGCTGCGCGCACCCGCACCCTGCCGCGTCCGGTCGCCTGGGTGGGCGTCGGCTGCGCGGTCATCCATCTGCTCGGGGTGCCGGCTCAGGTGCTGGCGACCGGAACTGTCGAGGGCGTCACCGGACCAATCTCTGCGGTTGTGTTCATGCTCTGGTTGCTGGCCACGGCGCTCACGCTTCTGATCCGTCCGGGCCAGCAGCCCGCCGCAGGCAAAACCCTGTCGGATCAGTCGGAGTCGATGGGAGATGCTCCGGCCAGGTCGCTGCGCTCCCCGGGGTCCAACGCCGCCGGCGCGGCTTGAAGGGCAGGTCGGGCGCCAGCTTCTCGACGCCCGACCCTCGGAGTTACGGGCGGCCGGCCGCCACTAACGCCGTAGTTCCCCAGTGTGGCATCTCTTGACGCTTCGCGGCGACCCGGTCATGCCGTACCCGGCCGTGGTGAGGCACCGCGTCCCGTGGGCTGCTCGCCCGCGGGTCGCTGGGGAGTACCAAGGATCCGGGGCGCCGAAGACCCGCCGGTCGAGCACCAGGCCGGCGAGACCGCCCGAGCCGCCGGCGGCGGCCTTACTGAGGTTGGATCCCAGGTGTGCGGCGAGTGGCGATCAGTTCCTGGGCGAGGACATTGACGCGTCGGTTCTCCGCCTGGGACACCCGGACCAGCATGGCGAAGGCCTGCTCGGCTGTCAGGTCGTAGCGTTCCATCAAGATCCCCTCCGCCTGACCGACGATCGTCCGATTCACCACGGCAATGTTCAGGTGTTCGGATTCATGGCTGGCAGCAACAGCCACCGCCGCGTGGGCGGCCAAGGCCAGCCCGATGGTTCGGTCGTGGACGTCGAAGCCGGCCCGGGAGTCGCTGTACATGTTCAGCGCGCCGTAGGACCGTTCGGTGGTGAACAACTGGAAGCAGAGCATGCTGTTCACGCCGAGATTGTCCGTTACCCAGCTGCCCCAGCGTGGCCAACGGTCGTCACGGGCCAGATCCGCACAACTCACCGCGTCCTGTTCGGCCAGCACCTGGAGCAAGGGCCCTTCACCCAACTCGTGCTGGCGCTCATCGGCGGTGGGAACGACGTCGTCGGTCGCGGCGACTGTGGTGATCCGCTCACGCCGGTCCAGGATGGTGATCCCGGCGTGGTCACAGCCATCAATCGTTTCCAGGGCCAACACACCGACCCTGTCCAACGTCGCCTCTTCCGACGGCTGGCTCTGCAAGTCGCGGGCAATTCCCGCGAAGCGATCACCCGGATCTTCTGCTCGCACGTTCACAGCATTTCACGCGAGCAGTACCCAAGGCCACGAGAGGCTCGGACGGGGCCGTCGAGGTTCTGGTGGTAGCGAACACCATCAACATCATCAACGACGCCGCAACTGGTCGAGTCGCCCGTCGGCGAATTCCTGTCAAGGTGAGTACCAGCCGCGTGTGGCGTCGGCCGAAGACCGGACCTCAAACACAGACGAGCGGTGGACGAGTCGAGGAACGCCTTGCCGACGATCGCCCGCCGCGATCGAAGCGCTCACGGCGCGTCGCTCGGCTAGGTTCAGGACATGGATGCTCGTTGGTCGAAGTGGGCAGCCACGCAGACCTGGCGCGGCTCTCTCGCACTAGGCACGATCTGGGGCGTGCTCGCAGTCGCGAACTGGCTTGTGATCATCTTTGATTGGTCGAATGCTGATTGGTTCAGGTTCCTGGGGGCGGCGCTGCTCACTGTTGCCAGTGCTGGCTATCTGAATTCAGCTCGGGTGCTTAGCAGGATTCAGGCCAGTGCCTCGCGCTGACGATTTCGACCCGCCGCGTCCCAGCAGCGGGTTCGGTGAGCGCTCGTTCGCGGAACTGATGTTGGAATGTGTTTTTTTGGCCAGGGATCATGAAGGGCTTCCTGGTCGCCCGGCATGATCGGTCGAGGAGTGGGTGCTGCGGCAGGATGGTTCAGTGATTCGTGTCGATCTTGCCGATCCGGAAGGTGTGCGGTGGCTTCCTGACCGGCCTGCTGGGGACGGGGTCTTGGTCCTGGCCGGCTCCAGTGGCCGGATCGATGAGGATCGGGTTCGGATATTTGCCGGGTATGGGTGTGTCGCCGAATCGATCCGGTGGTTCGGTGGCCCGGGTCAGCACGACGGCCCGTGGGAGATCCCATTGGAGACATTCCTTCGACGTATCGAGGTGCTGCGGCAGTCCTGCGATCGGGTGTACGTGATCGGGTCGTCGTTCGGATCGGAAGCCGCGTTGCTATGCGGTGCACTGTCACCCGCTGTCGCCGGGGTCATTGCCTTTGCGCCATCTGATGTGGTGTGGGCCGGCTACGAGAACGGGCAGCGTGAGACGTCGCACTGGACGCTGAACGGTGACCCGGTGCCGTATGTGCCATTGGACTGGCGGCACGAGGTGTCGGCGAGTCCTTCGCGGTTTCTTCCGCTGTATGTGTTGTTCAGCCCGGGCATCATCCCCAACTATCTGTTGATTCGGTACCTCGGGTTACTCGACAACTACGCGGCACTTGTACTCCCAGCACTGGTCAACGCATTCAACCTGATTGTCATTCGGCAATTCTTCATGAACATCCCAGAAGAACTGACTGACAGCGCGTACCTGGACGGCGCTAATGCCGCCCAAGTCTTCTGGCACATCGTGTTACCGCTCTCGAAGCCGGTTCTGGCGGTTATCGCCCTGTTCTACGGCGTCGGCTACTGGGGCGACTACTTCACTGCCCTCCTCTACCTCAACGACTCGTCGAAATGGCCGATCCAATTAGTGCTGCGACTCTATGTGATTCAGGGCGAGCCGGTGACGAACGGCGTTCAGGCAGTAGCGAGCCGACCGATGCCGCCATCCGAGGCGATCCAGATGGCCGTCGTTGTGTTGGCAACGATCCCGATCCTGCTGGTGTACCCGTTCTTGCAGCGTTACTTCACTCGCGGCGTACTGACCGGCGCCATCAAAGGCTGACGTTCAAGCGAAACAGCGAAAGGTATTAGCAATGTCGCTACCCAATTCTATTGCCAACCACTCTTACACTCGGCGCTTGGTGCTTGCCGGGACGGCGGCCGCCGCCGGAGGCGCTCTGCTCGGATGTGCAGGGACGTCGAACAGCAAGAAGGTGGCGGCGGCGTCCTGCGTCAATGCGCTGGATATCAATGTCAAAGCCGCGCCGGACATCCCTGGGGCGATCGTCTCCGACCAAGAGGGCGTGCCCTTGGGATGGACGGCGTATCCGAAGCCGTACAAGACGGTCACCGAGCCGCCGGGACGCGGCGGTACGGTCACCACCTTCCAGATCCTGTTCTCACCGCCACCGACCGCGTACGACAAGAACCCGTGGTGGCAGGAGCTGAACAAGCGCCTCGGCGTGACGATCCAGCCGAACTTGGCTCCATCGGACTCGTATCCGGCGAAGCTGAACACGCTCGCCGCGAGCGGGAAGTTCCCGGACATCGTCTACATCAACTTCACCGGTGGGGCAGGGGCAAACGCCTTCGAGAAGACAGTCTCGCAGGGCGCGTTTCACGACCTCACCAAGTACCTGACGGGGAAGGGGATCGAGGAGTTCCCGAACCTGAATCTGTTCCCCGACTGGGCGTGGAAGGGGACAGCCTTCGAAGGCAAGCTGTTCGGAGTCCCACGCCCCGTTCAACCGGTGAACGGCAGCACCAACCTCTACCGGCAGGACTGGGCAGAAGCGGCAGGCGTCGACAATCCGACGAATGCCGAGGAGGTGTTCAAGCTGGTTACCAACATCACCAAGGGGGCGAAGAACAGCAAGAACAGCTGGGCAATCAGCGGATTCGGCGGCGGTCTTTGGGCGGCCATGTACGGCGTGCCCAACGCTTGGCGCCTCGACGACAGCGGAAAGCTCGTTCACCAGGTCGAAACCGAGGAGTACGCGAGCGCCGTTGACTTCGCCGCCAGGTTGTGGAAGGCCGGTGCGATGTACCCGGAATCGGCGACAGTCACCTTCCAGCAGTCGCTCGACCTGTTCAACTCCGGCCGGGTGGCATTCTTCGCTCAGGGCTTCAACCCGCTGATGGGGATGATGGGCAAGCAGAGCGACCTGCATAAGGCCGACCCCCAGGCGAAATTGGCCCCCTTCGCTCTTCCGGGTCATGACGGCGGCGACCCAGTACTGCCGATGGGAAGCGGAATCTACGGCTTCTGCGCAATCCCCAGCAGCATCAAGGACGAGGCAAGGATCAAGGAACTCCTCGGCATTCTGAACTACTACGCCGCGCCGTACGGGAGCGAGGAATACACCTTCATGCAATATGGCATGGAAGGGCGACATTTCAAGTTCGACGACAAGGGTATCCCGACCTCCTTGGATGATCCGAAGGTCGCCAATGAGATGACCCTCAATTACATGTGCGAGACCGGCGAGATCAACTTCTTCTATCCGACCGACCCGGGCCTGGCGAAGATCGCGCAGGACACCGAGGCAGCTGCCATGAAGGTGGCTGAGGCAGACCCGACGATGGGTCTCTACTCGCCGACCCAGGTGTCCAAGGGTGCGGCTCTGGACCAGCTCGGCACCGACTACTACAACGGCATCGTCACTGGTCGCAAGAAGATGAGTGATCTGGACGAGTGGCGCTCGCAGTGGAAGTCTCGCGGTGGCGAGAAGATGCGTGCCGAGTTCTCACAGGCCATCGAGAAGTGCAAGAAGTAAGTTGTCGAAGGCTACTTGTGGCGCACGCCGGCATCGAAACCGCTCGCCCCTGTCGGGGCCACACCATAAACGCATCGGGAGTACACAGTGGAGTATCTGGATGACCAGCAGCGACAACAGATCTACGACGACGGCTTCACACTGATCCGAGGGGCAGTGCCGCCGGAGAGGGTCAAGGCGGCGTTGCGCGCGATCAACGCGTCCCTCGGGGAGCGCGGTATCGACCCACAGCAACTGACCACCTTCCGTGCGCAGTCCTACTGCCCGGAGATCACCGGATCGGACGCCATCTTGAGCCTGCTCGTCGACACGCCGTTGTGGTCGATGGCCGAGTCAGTCATCGGCGAGGGCACCCTGCTGCCGGTGACTCATGGGCAGATCGCATTGCGGTTTCCCACGAATGGACCCGCCGCCGAAATCCATCCCCACATCGACGGCATGTACACCCCGGACAACGGGGTCAAGAAGGGGACGATCGCGAACTTCACCGCGCTGGTCGGGGTATACCTCTCTGACACGCCAACCCCCGACGCCGGCAATTTCACCGTATGGCCAGGCACGCACCGAACGTACGCCGACTACTTCGCCGCGGCCGGCCCAACGGCCCTCCTTCAAGGCATGCCGCCGGTTCAGCTACCCGAGCCGCAACAGCTCACCCCAAACGCCGGCGACGCAGTCATATCGCATTACCAGATCGGGCACGGGATCGCATCGAACGTATCCGGGAACATCCGCTACGCCATCTACTTCCGACTGACCCGCGAAGGCCACAGCGATATATCGCTCGACGTCATGACCGACCTGTGGCGGGAATGGGACGGCATAAGAGCTCTCGCCCGCGACTAGCTGTACTCGGCCGGGACGTTGATGACACTCCGCGTCGGTTGTTGACCTGAGGAGGACCTCCGGGTGCGGTGGAGATAGCCGTCTTCACCGTTCCAGGAGGTCCTCGTGTCCCACCGTAACGCGCGTTTGAATGTTCGTGGCCGCAAGCTGTTGGTCGAACGTGTCTGTGACCAGGGCTGGAAGGTCGCCCATGCCGCGAAGGCTCAAGGGGTGTCCCGTCAATGTGCCAGTCGCTGGGTTGGACGGTATCGAGCTGAGGGCGAGGCCGGTCTGGAAGACCGGTCCTCACGTCCGCATCACTGCCCGAACCGGACTCCGGTAGCGGTGGAGAACAAGATCATCGAGCTGCGCCGGAGCCAACGGCGGGGCCAGGACTGGATTGGTCCCGAGCTCGGTGTCCCGGCCCGCACCGTGTGCCGGGTCCTGCGCCGTCGCCAGATTCCTTACCTGGCCGACTGTGATCCGTTGACCGGTGAGGTGATCAGAGCCTCCAAGACCACCACAACCCGCTATGAGCGCGATCGTCCGGGCGATCTGGTGCACATGGATGTCAAGAAAATAGGCAAAATCCCCGATGGTGGCGGCTGGAAGGCCCACGGCCGGCAGATGGGCTCAACCGCCGCAGCGAAGAAGGCCCGGATCGGCTACGACTACGTCCACTCGCTTGTCGATGACCACTCCCGGCTGGCCTACTCCGAGATCCTGGACGACGAGAAAGGACCTACCTGCGCCAGCTTCCTGGCGCGCGCCGCGCAATACTTCGCCGATCACGGCATCGACCGGATCGAACGCGTGATCACCGACAATCACTGGTCCTATCGCCGATCAGCCGACCTCGCTGCTGTGATCACGACGATCGGCGCCAAACACAAGTTCATCAAGCCGCACTGCCCGTGGCAGAACGGCAAAGTCGAACGCTTCAACCGCACCCTGGCCATCGAGTGGGCCTACCACCAAGTCTTCACCAGCAACGCCGAACGCGCAGCGGCCCTTGCGCCCTGGCTCAACCTCTACAACACTCGACGCCGACACACCGCACTCGGCGGGCTCCCACCGATCAGCCGGCTGTAACCAATCTCGTGGCCGGGTACAACTAGCTCCTCCAGCTGCGGAACGCCCCGCTGCGTCAGCCGGGACTTTGCTGGGCGACCTGACGGCCGAGCCTTTACGTGTGAATGGAGTGTCTGGATGAAGTTGACTTTGCAGTTGCCGCAGGACTTCACCGAGGAGGACCTTGACTATGCGGCTCAGATGGGTGTGCAGCATGTCACGGTCGGCTCGACGGGCGGCGGTCGGGATTTCTTCCGCGCGGTGAAGGATCGGGTGGATTCCGCCGGCTTGAACTTGACCAACGTCGGCAACACCGATGTCCACAACATGCCGTCGGTGACTCTCGGATTGGCAGATCGCGATCAGAAGATCGACGCCTACATCGAGCACCTACACGCGATGGCAGACATCGGCATGACCTACACGACGTACGCGCATATGGCCAACGGCATCTGGGGACGAGATCGCAAGCCGACCCGAGGTGGTGCGCTGGCCAGGGCGTACGACCACGGCTCGGCAACGGGACTGTGGGCCGGTACCTCATATTCCGCGACCGGTGTCACCCACGGACGCGAGTACACCGAGGACGAGATCTGGGACAACTTCGCCTACTTCGCCCGCCGTGTGGTCCCGGTCGCCGAGGAGCTGGGCATCAGGATCGGCCTGCATCCCGACGATCCGCCGGGCGTCACGCTGGGCGGCATCCCGCGGTGCGTCGCGAGCTCCTGGGACGGTTACCAGCGCGCATTCGAGATCGCCGACAGTCCCAACTTCGGCGCGTGCCTGTGCCTGGGCAGCTGGTTGGAGGGCGGCGACACGATGGGCCGTACGCCTGCCGAGGCGATCCGAGGATTCGCGGCACAGGACAAGTTGTGGAAGATCCACTTCCGCAACGTCAGCTCACCGATGCCGAACTTCGTCGAGACGTTCATCGACTCCGGGTACGGCGACATGAAGTGCTATCTCCAGACATTGGCGGAGGTCGGGTTCGACGGCATCCTCATTGTTGATCATGTTCCACAGATGAACGGCGATGCGCACAACGCCTGGAGCTGGTCGATCGGGTACGTCAAGGGAATGATGGACGCGCTCGGTATCCCGACCTCGTGAGCGCCGACCCAGCGGATTCTTGTTGCGACTGGGCCCTCTATTTGGCCTGGGCAAGGTTGGTGGCGCGCTCGTGAGCCCGGTTGATCATCGAATCAGGCCTCGGCGTGGCCGCCTATTTGATTGAGTGTGAGTGATTCGCGGTGATGGAGGACCCAGGCGATCTCTTCGTCCTCGCGGTCGAGCGCACCGTTCCGGACCCAGGTCTGTTGCGGTTCTTGTCCTGCCTCGGCGCGTTGGTGAACCAAGTCGCGCGTTGCCATCATTCGACTGGCGACGGCCTCCACGACATCGAACCGTGGCAGATCGCCGTAGGCCTGGAGAAAGACTTCGATGCGATGCCTCCGGTCGGGGACCATGGGGAAGTGATGCCAGTCCAGGGCAAGCTGGTCGGAGCGCATCGGGACGAACCATCGCAGGGCGTAGGCGATGTCGTCGAGGCGTGGCCCCGGGTGGAGATAGTCCCAGTCGATGAGACCGACGGCCCTGTTGTCATTCCAAACGAAGTTCCACGGCCCTGGATCGCCGTGGCAGTAGACAACCTCGTCGGCCTGAACCACCGGTGCGCCCCACACGGCGTCCGCCGGAGGATCCCAGGTTTGGCCGGCATCGTGGATTCTGCGCAGCAGACGTGCCGCCGACGCCAGGCCTTCAACGGTGTGTTGGTGGTACCAGCCGTCACCGCCACTGGCCCCGGGGATGTACTGCAATGTCTCGCTGCCCAGGTCAAGGCCGAGCGGCTGAGGGACACAGTCCATGTCCTGGCTGCGAAGAAACCGGAGGAACGTTTGAATCGTCGCCGAGGCCGGTGTTGATGGCCGCGAGACACGATCGCCGTCGATGGCGACCGGTCTGATCCGGCGGTTGGTCGCTTCGTCCCTGCCAGCCGCCTCGAGCGCGTCCGTCACAGCAGAACTCTCATCCCCCAGTTGGTGATCCGCAACCACATACTGTCGGTCATCGATCCTTCACACTGACAACGCACCATCGTGATCTGGGTGTCGACACACGAACCATTATCGAGCAGCCGCCTCGTTGCTGCCTGGCCCAGATCGGACAAGAAGTTGCCTCTGATCAGCGGAGTCGAGTGTCTGGCACACTCGTAGTGGCCCGCAATTGTTCCAGGGATCTGGACCTGCCGAGGAGGTTGATGTGACGACCCCTCGTGAGCATTGGGCCGACGTGGCGGATCAGTACGGCGTGGCACGAACGGTCGGGTGGTGCACGGACCTGCTGACAGGTGCGGTCACGATCGAGGACCCCGAGAATCCAGCCTTCAATGCGTTGGGCAGCGGTGGTCATCTTCAACGGATTCTTGATGGTGGATCGCCGGACTACTGGATTCGAGTCTGGGCCGCCCGCGGCTTGCTGTACGTCTGGGACGACATGGCGGTGGCAGCCGTCGTTGCCGGATTGGCCGATGAGCACTGGCGGGTGCGCGAGATGTGCGCCAAGGTCTGCCGATCGCGCGGACTGGGGGAGGCAGGGGACGATCTTGACAGCCTCGTCGCCGATGAGGTCCCTCGAGTCAGGCAGGCCGCGGTCCGGGCCTTGGCTGGACTCGGGGAAGCCGAGCATGCTCGCGTGATCCGACAGGCCGTGAATGATGTGGACGTCAAGGTTTCGTCCGCGGCCGAGGCCACGCTAGATGCCATGTCGGAACGTCTGGACCGAGATCTACGCCTCGATGGTGACGATCTGTAGCACCCTCATCAACTCTGAAGCCAAGACTTCGGCCCAACTGTGATTCCGGGCGCCGGATCACCTACTAGGTCTGCGTTAGCCAGGCCACCACCAGGGCACTACTCCGAACTAAGTGCCCGATGGTTGGTCCCGCCTCGGCCGCGGTTGGCCGGCGGAAGCTTGAGTCAACCGCTGAACCTCTTGCGGACGTGAAACGTGTGCGAACTCGTCCGGGTTGGTTGGTCACTCTTCAATAGCGGCGAGATCTGCCGGGTTGTCGACTTCCGTATTGCTGGGTCGGTTGCTGCGTAGGCGGTGTATGCCGTCAGTCCAGTCGTCAGTGCCCAAGCTCGGGCCCGAAGCCAGGTCGGGTCATCGACCTGGAGAGTGTTCCTGAACGTCCGCCGCGGTCCTGGTGAGAACAACGTGAACGCCATCATCAAGTCGTTGGCTGGGTCGCCGATGCTCAGGCCGCCGAAGTCGATGACAGCAGTGATCTTGCGGTCTGTGGCGAGCAGGTTCCCGGTGTGGAAGTCACCGTGGCACCACATCGGCCGACCTTCCCACGGTGGGGCATTCAAGCCGGCTTCCCAGATCCGGGTCAGCTCGGTCGGATCGAAATCCGAAGCGGCCGACTCGATGTTGCGTCGGGTGGGGGTGTCCCGCTCCTGGAGTGGAAGAGCCCGCGGCGGTGGCCCGCCGTCGACGGGAAAGCTGCGCAGTGCGATGAGGAAATCCGCCAGCGTGCGTACGGCCTCGTTGGACTCTCCGAACTCCTCTGCAGTTACCGCACGCCCCTCCAGCCAGCTGTGGATCGCCCAGTGCCATGGATAGTCGTGGCGAGGTTTCCCGATAGAGATCGGGCTTGGGATCGCGAGCGGAAGATGCCGTGCGAGCCTCGGTAGCCAGTGGGCCTCATGGTTGGCCTGGTCAACCGCTCCCGCGTGGCGCGGGACCGCACAGTCATTTCATCACCCAGACGGTAGATGATGTGGTCAGAACCGCCAGGGCGCGCATTCGCGTGAGAGGCAGCCCTGCCCACTGAGGGTACTGTTCGCGGATCATTTCGGCTGCTCGATCATGGCAGACCTCAAGGAAGCGGGACACGAGAACCGACTCTAGGGCTCGCGGTACGAGCCCCGGCGCGCCGGCTTGCATCCCGCCTACACACCGTCGAGTGCGTTCCGGAAGGCTTCGACGTTTTCCTCGCACCATCTGCGGAATGTCCTGGGTGGTCGTCCGGTCAGCCGTTGGACAGTGTCCGTGCGGGCTCCGAGCGTGTCGGCACGCATCAGCGTCCAGGCCTGTGTCACCGCATCGGCCAACGATTTCGGCGCGCCGTTGGGGAACCGGGAGCGGACGGCTTCTTCTGCTGTGGTCACCTCGCGTAGAGGTATTTCGCGACAAAGCACCTCGCCGAGGATTTGTGCTTGGTCGGCGGTGGTCAGTGATTCCGGGCCGGTCAGTGTGTATTCGGCTCCGTCGTGGCCCGGTTGTGTGAGCGCTGCTGCGGCTGCCGCGGCGACGTCGCTTGGGTCGATGACGGCGTGACGCCCGGGTCCCGTTGCGTCCAGCACATACCCGTGCTTGGCGAGGGTGGGGAGCCATTCGAAGATGTTCGACATGAAGCCGTTCGGCCTCAGAATCGTCCAGCGGATTCCCGATGCGCGCACCAGAATCTCGCGGCTATGGTGCCACCGGCCCATCGCCGGCACCGGATCGCCGATCACGTTCGTGGAGGACAGCAACACGACCTGCTCCAGCCCGGAGCGGGCCGCCACCTGGAGTGCGTTGTCGGCCATGGAGGTGCCGATCCCGGGTGTCAGTAGGAACAGGCGCCTGACGTTGCGGAAGGCCGCGGTCAGGGTCGACAGATCGTCAAGGTCACCCTGGACGCGTTCTACCGTGTCGGGCAGATCTGCTGCACGGTCGAGGCTTCGGACGAGCACCCGGACCGGTACTCCGTGTTGCGCAAGCTGGTCGACCAATGGTCGTCCGATGTGCCCGGTCGCGCCGGTGATGAGTAACATGATCATCCAATCGTGAACTGGTTAACGACATTATAATAACCGGTTAACGATCGGGTTGCAATCGGTACCGCGCCCTGGCCGATGCCGCTGCGCAGCGCCACGGGCTGTACCTCGGACAGGATCACCTGCTGGCGGCGCTGTGGGAACGCGACGGTCGGTCAGCACACCGGCAGTGGCCAAGATGGCCACTCGGATGTCTGAAGCGGGCTTGGTCAACCGCGCTCGCGATGAAAGGGACGGTCGCCCCGTCCGATTGTGGCTGACGGAAATAGAGTGGAGTCTTCAGGGAGCCGGTCGAACGCGAGCGCGCCATGCTTGAAGACTCGCTCACGTCCGGACTCGGCTCGTCTGATGGGCGGCGACTGCTCGACATACTCGGGATCGTCCACCGCACAGCACAGGCGCTGCGTAGCGGCGACAGCAACAACCCGCCGAACAGGTAGGTATCAGATCGCTGCACCGCCGGGCGCCGGTTCGCCGATCCCACAGGAAACCGCCCGAACCTGATCATGTTCGCCCGACCGGTGCGTCAGGAGGACAATTGTTCCTCCGGATCGAGATTGCCTTGGGCCTCGGCGGCCAGGTCGTGCCATTGTGCCCAGGTCTGCAGCCGGTCCGCGTAGACCTTCTTCAGCATCGGATAGAAGCCGGTGCCGAAGAGCACCCTCAACGGCGGGCTATCCGAATCCACGAGCTTGAGCAGCGCCTGGGCGGCGGCGCCCGGGTCACCGGCCGGTTGCGTTCCCAACGTCGTAGCGAGGCGTTCGCGCAGAGTGTCGTAGGCGGCGTTCGTCTCGGCCAGGTGGCCGTTGTTGAGGGGGTCCGGGTTCTTGCCCGATCTGGTGGCGAAACCGCCAGGCTCGATGATCGTCACCTTGACCCCGAAGTCGGCAACCTCCTGCGCAAGGGCATCGTTCAAGCCTTCCAGCGCCCATTTGGATGCGTGGTATCCGGCGCCAAGCGGCATCGAGAACAGCCCCGCCGCAGAAGTGATTTGGACGATGTGTCCGCTGCGTTGCTTCCGCAGATGCGGCAGCACCGCCTGGATCACCCACACCGCACCGAACAGGTTGGTTTCGAGCTGGTCGCGCAGCTGCTCCTCCGACAACTCCTCGACTGCGCCGATCAACGCGTAGCCCGCGTTGTTCACGATGACGTCGAGTCGCCCGAAGTGCTCCACTGCCCGCTCCACACCCTGGAAGACCGAGCGTCTGTCGGTGACGTCCAGCTCGACGGGCAGTATGGCGTCGCCGTAGGACTCAACCAGATCCTCAAGATGTGCGGTGCGACGGGCCGACGCCGCGACTCGGTCACCGCGCGCCAGCGCAGCCTCGACAAACTTGCGTCCGAGGCCGCGGGACGAACCGGTGACGAACCAGGTCTTGCTCATGATTTGTGGATTCCCTTCGATAACGTGCGCCGTGTCTGACGAGCGCGGCATATGACCATCAGATGGCGCCGACGTCATCGGTGTGACAGATCAGGTGTGTGACCTATGCCATGCCGAGCGTTGTCACACAGAGCGAGCAGCGCGTCAGCGCTTTGACCAGCCGTCGACCGCCTGGGCCCATGGGCCGAGCTTCACCTCGGCGTCATCGAGCACGTCCAGCGTGGTCGGTGCACCGTCGAACCGCGGTATGAGCCGTATCGGAACCGCACCGGGTACGGCGGTGATCTGCACCGAGGTGGTCGAGTCCACGCCGCTGGACGACGCGCCCCACTCCAGCGTCGCGATCAGCCGTTCCCCGACCGGCACGACCACCCGTGAGCCGATCACGCCGGGACTCGACGGCGCAGTCGACACGCCGACCTGCTGTGTCCCGTCGGCTTGGAGAAACTGAATGCCTGGCGCGCCGCTGACCGCACACGGCCGCTGGGAGACATTGCGGGCGAGGACCGCCATGAACCGGCGCCCCGCCGCGGCGTCCGGACTGCTCAGGGTCACCTTCAGATCCTTGCCGGCACAGTCCGGCGCAGCCGTGTCCGCCGGCCACGGCTCAACGCCGGGCGGTAGGGCGGCCGGATGGGGTTTCGGCGCCGGCGGAGTCACCGCGCCGACCCAGCCACCCCGGACAGCCGCGTACCCCGGTCCGGTCAGCGTGTACGCCATCGGATCGCCGCCCGGCGGGTGACGCTTCTCGAGCCAGCGAATGACCGCCTCGGGCGACCGGTCGGCGCGCGTCGTGTGAACTTCGAGCCTGCCGTCGACGGAGAGCACCACCGTGCCGACGCTGTTCAGTTCGGCGACATCAACCACAAGACGTACCTTGTCCGGCGCGACGGTCTCGGTGGTCTCATAGCGCACCGATCCGTCGGCGGTGGCCAGCGACGTCGGGTATCCGCGCGAGGCGGCGAAGCCGGCAAGAGCCAGCAGCCCGTCGGTGTCGGTAGCCTCGGCTGCCCCGGCGGACACCCGGGATGCTCCATGCTGCAACAGCTCGAATCCGCGGGACACTTGGACAGCGGGATCGTCACTCAAGGTGACATCCAACGGATAGACCGGGATCTTCCTGCCTCGCGGTTCTCCCGCGACGATGTCGATGAAGTGATGGATGTCGACGCCATGAACCTGCCGTCCATGAATGACGCCCTCGGCCCGTGTCGCGGCTGCACCCGCCCGGTCAGGCGTCAGGTCGGATGAGAGTCGGACGGTCCAGCCGGCCCGGGCTGCATCGCCGTCCTTGGGATCGGTTCGGGTGATCTCGTAGCTGACTCCGGCGTCAACGACATCTGGCGACTTCTTGATCTCCTCGACGGCAGAACACAGTTCGCCCGGGGCATCGCAGGCGTCCCAGGGCCGCCAGACGATCAGTACGGCGCCAACGACGGTCAGCGCCGCCACCAACCAGAACAGCAAGCGTCGGGGCACCAGGACATGTTGCCAGACCGACTCAACAGTCGTGCCCAACAACGCGTTGCAGTCGACAACGTGATCACGGCGAGGTTCGATCTTGATCACCGCGTGACACGGATAGCCGAATCATCGACCGTGCCCGTGATCAATTACTGATGCTCGGCGTACGGGTCGGTGATCTCGCGGAGCTGGGTGAGGATGCCGCGCAGCTGTGCGTAGCGTCGTGCGCCCAGATGTTCGGCCCACTCCGCTTCGACCCGGGCGACGGCCTCGGTGGCGACGGCAACAGTCTGCGCGCCACGCGCGGCGAGGCGGATGAGCTTGGCGCGCGCATCTCGAGGGTCGGGGACTCGTTCCACGTAGCCGGCTCGTTCCAGCTGGTCGACCAGGAATCCGGCGGTCTGCTTGGTCACCTGGGCCGCCTCGGCCAGTTCTGTGAGCCGCGTTCCCTCTGGGCCGATGCGTTGGGCCACTCTGGCCTGCGCGACGGTGAAGTCGTGATAACCGGCCTCGGCTAGCGCGGCGAAGACGCGGTTCTCCAGGGCTCGGTAGGAGACGAACAGCAGCAATCCGGTATTGAGCCGGTCCAGTGCGCGTCCTGCCACAACATCTCCCTTGACGGTAGTAAGGCTCACTGATTAAATCGTCAGAGTATCTTACCAAGAAGGATGGGCGGAGTGGACGCAGAGCGGAGCTGGCAGGTGATCGAGCACCAGCGGCGCAGCCTTGCCGATCTGCTGGATGCCCTTATTGACGAACAATGGGACACCCCTTCGTTGTGCACGGGTTGGCGGGTGCGTGACGTTGCGGCGCACGTGGCTCTGGCTCCGCAGCCGCCATCGATCGCCGGGATGCTCATCGAGGGCGCGCGCGCCCGGGGCCGGTTCCACATCCTGAACCACGACACGGCAGTTCGACACGCCGACCGCCTCGACGGCAACCTGGTTGCGGAGTTGCGTGAGCACGCTGCATCCCGGCGGCTGCCGCCAGTGACGAATTACCGCAACATCCTGTTCGACGTATTGGTCCACACTCAGGACATCGCCGTGCCGCTGGGGCTGGACCGCACGATGCCGGTCGACGCCGCCCGGGCCGGTGCGCAGCGGGTCTGGACCATGAGTTGGCCGTTCTGGGCGCGACGACGTCTCCGCTCGTTTCGGTTCGTGGCTACCGACACCGACTGGAGTGCCGGGAACGGCGTCGAAATCGAGGGACCGGTCAGCGCGCTGCTGCTCCTGTTCACCGGTCGCACTGCGCTGCTGCCTCTGCTCAGCGGGCCCGGCGTCACCCAGCTTCGGGAGATCACCGTCTGACCACCTGCCCCGCCGTCTGAACTTCGGTCGTGGAACAGCGTTGATGATCAACGAGGTCCGCAGCGATATCGTCGTGCGGTGAGCTGATCATGGCGTCGAGGCGGGCGAACCAGGCAACCACCGCTCCCGGCTATCACGTTCGGGAGCGCGCACCCGGAGCGGTCGCTCCGAGCACCGCGGGCAATCGCGTCTACCAGTCCGCCACCGAGCCGTCGTTCTGGTGGTAGGTCTCTCCGCCGAGCTCGGCGTGGTACCCGTACGACTCGCCGGTGAACTCCTTCGTGGCCTCTGCCTCGTCGACCTCGACGCCCAGGCCGGGGGTCTCCCACAATTGGATGTGTCCGTCGATCACCTCCCAGTCCTTCTTCAGCAGGCCGTTGCCGAGCCCGGCGTCGACCTGCTCCTGGATCAGGAAGTTGGGGACGACGGCGTCAACGAGCATGCACGCGGCCAGCGCGAGCGGGCCGATCGCGCAGTGCGGCATGATGTGCTGGTAGTACACCTCTGCGTAGTTGGCGATCTTCTTCAATTCGCTCGGTCCGCCGCAGTGCGCCACATCGGGTTGAAGCAGCGCCGCGCATTGCTTCTCGATGACCTGCCGGAACTCCCACCGGCTCAGGAGCCTTTCGCCGGTGGCGATCGGGAACGGGACGTGATCGGCGACCAGCTTCAACGCGTCGGTGTTTTCCTGTGGCACGGGCTCCTCGACGAACATCGGCCGCATGCCCTTGATCTCGTTGCACACTTCGATCGCCAGCGCCGGCGTCATCTTGGCGTGGAAGTCGAAGCACAGCTCCACATCCGGGCCGACCCACTCCCGCATCTTGTAGGCCGCCTCGACGAACTGGTCGATCCTCGACGGCGGCTCGTGGGCGCGCCAGGGGCCGGCTGGACCGGCCTTGTACGCCGTGTAGCCCTTCTTCTGCAGCATGTCGAGTCGCTGGCGCGAGGCTTCAAGTCCCGCTTCGGACAGGTCGCGGATTCCCCAGTGTGCGTACACCCTGATCCTGTCCCGCACGGCACCGCCCATCAGGTTGTAGCTGGGCACCCCGTAGTGCTTGCCTGCGATGTCCCACAACGCTGCATCGACTGCTGCCAATGCGCTCATGTTGTGTGCGCCGCCCCTGAAGAAGGCCGATCTGTAGATCTGCTGCCAATGATGCTCGATCCGAAGTGGGTCCTTGCCGATCAGGTACTGCGCATATTCGTCGATGACCGCCGGGGCCGACTTGGGCTTGCCCTCCAGCGTGCTCTCCGCCCAGCCGTCGATTCCCGCGTCGGTGCCGATGCGGATCAGCCGGGTGCGGTGTTTCGGAGCGAACTGCTCGACGTGCGTGATCTTCATTCTGCGGCGGCCTTCTTCTCTCGTGGAAGATGGGAGTGCCTCGAAAGTCAACCTCCGAAGCGCGCCCATCCTACTTACCGCTCTGCGTGGGTGACCGGCTCCCCAGGATGTGCGCGCGGAGATCCTGGCCCGCCCAATCACGCCTCTGGCCAACATCTGCTGGTAACCGTCGGCATAATTCTTAACAACGTCAGGAGAGACCATGATTTCGGGGACCGCACGGGACGTCAGCTCGATCACCCCGATCCGGCGGCGCATCGACGCCGCCGAGGTTGCCACCGCGGCGTACGACCAGCTACTGGTGCTGCTGCGCACGCTCGCTCCCGCGGACTGGTCGGCGCCGACCGAATGCCCCGGGTGGGACGTCGCCGCCGTCGTCGGACACCTCATCGGCGCCGGCCGCTCCAATGCCTCCCTGCGGGAGTTCGCGCGCCAGCAGCTCTACGGAATCCGCCACCGCGCGCAGCCGGCGGCAATGCGTTGGACGCCTACAACGCCCTGCAGGTACGTGAGCATGGCGGCGCGACCCCGGCTGAACAGATCACCGCGCTGCAAACGATCGCGCCGAAGGCGGTTGCGGGCCGGATGCGTTGGTCGCCGTTCCTCCGTATGGTCAACGCACCCGTCGACCAGAGCGGGTCGACCGCGCCCGGCATGCCGACACGGGAGAACGGTGGCCACCTTTACGACGTCGTCTACACCCGCGACGTGTGGCTGCACACCGTCGACATCGCCCGCGCGACCCGGCGGCGGCCAGATCTCAGCCGTCCGTGCAACGCGCGTCTCCTCGAGGACGTCGCCGCCGAATGGGCCCGACGTCACGCCAGCCCCTTCGAGCTCGATCTGACGGGGCCGGCCGGTGGCAGGTACCGGCAGGGTGACGGCGGCCAACACCTCACTCTCGACGCCGTGGAGTTCGCCCGAATCCTCTCCGGGCGGCAAGAAGGAACTGGCCTGCTGGCTACCCGAGTGCTCTTCTGAAGCGCGTCGCTTTGCGGCCGGCCGATACCCGATTGCTCGGCACGCAACGGACGCGGTTGGATGCGCCGGTGACGTTTGATGTCGTGCATCTGGCCAGGCACGGGCAGACCCTGTGGAATCAGGAGGGTCGCAAGCAAGGTCAACTCGATTCGCCCCTGACCGCGGATGGCCATCGGCATGCAGTTGGCCTGGCGCGCCTTGCATACGCCCTGGGCGTCGATCTGGTCGCGACCAGCCCGATCGGAAGGGCATTGGCCACGGCGCGGATATCGGCCGAGTCTCTTGGTTTGGAGGTCGAGGTTGTCCAGGAGTTGGCGGAGGTTCACCACGGCGAGATGGCTGGGCTGACCACCGCGGAGGCGAACCGTCGATTCCCGGGCGCGCTGGATCAACGGGCGATGGACAACTACCTCTGGCGGTTCCCAGGTGGCGAAAGCTACGCCGACGCCGATGATCGAGCCGCCGTTGCCCTCGATCGGATCGCGCTCACAGGAGCACGCCGACCGCTGATCGTCTCCCACGAGATGATCGGTCGAATGCTGCTGCGGAACCTGTTGGGCAGCCGACCCGCTGATGTCCTTACCACCCGACAGCCGCACCATCTGGTGTACCGGGTCGAGCCGTCCTCAGGTCTGGTTGTGCAACTCATCGCGCAGCCCGTGTGACGCGGGAAGGACTGGCTACCGGATCACCGCAAATTCCGACGCTCTACCGGGAACAGACGTGCCCCGGCCAGCCATGCGTTTCGCCGAAGGCAGCTGCAACCGCAAGGGATCCGCCTTTGGTGGCAGCGCTCACTGGGACGGTTGCCGTTTCCAGCGGGCACCAGTAAGGATCACCCCGGCCGCATTGGGCAACACTGCCCAGAGCAGGACCATGATCGCGAACCGCGGCAGGTACTCGCCGGTCAGGGTTCCTGACCACCAGCGGTTCGCCGACGGCAGTGGTGTCAGCCAGTCGCGGGCGGGTGGGAGAAGCACTCCGAGCAATAGCCACAGACCGATCGGAAGTATGACAGTGAGCGCGCTGGCGATGACTGGTCGTGCAAGCAGCAGACCCAAACCGGTTCCGACGAGGTGTGCCACCGCCTGGGCGATCAGTGATCCACCGACTATCGCAGGAGCGTTGTGAAGTCGGGCGCCGCAGGCGAAACCGATGATCAAACATGCGACGGCGACGACCAATCCCAGACCGAGGGCTGTTGCGAACGTGCGTGCGTACATTCGGCTGAACCCGCTGGGCTCATGCTGAGCGTGGCGAACCGCTTGCACAGCGGCGATGAAGGGCACACCGATGGACAGGACGCTCATCGCGACAGAGGCGGTGGCGGACAGGGTGCGCGAGGCCGGGACGAGTGCCAGCGTCGTAGCGATTGCCAGCCCGACGCTGACAGCGAGTGAGACACTGGCGATCATCATGACGGCCCCGCGGTTGATCATCGCTATCGCCTCGATCCGATCCGTCGGTGGCCCAGTGTCGCTGTTCAGCATCATGCCGAACCGCGGGTAGCGTCGTCCGTGATGGGTGTCGTGGATCAGATCCATGCGGCCGCGGCGAGGCTGGTTGCGCCGGGGAGCCACGTGGATCGGGTACGTCCGTTCCGCACGTTGCCGCGTCCTTTTCCGGCCGAGCTGCTGCTGGCGACTCCCGCAGGGCCGATGACCTGCGTCGTCAAGTCCCTGCCCGAGGCCGACAGCCCCTTGGGCGTGGAGGCGGCGGTCCTTGATGCGCTGGGTCGGGTCGGCTGTCGGGCCCCAACGGTCCTGGCCGGGCCGAAGACAGTACCGACTGATTCCGGCAGGTTCGATGTCCTGGTCATGACCCGGTTGTCGGGTGAACCTCTGCCGTGGATCCGCGTCAGCGACGTAGCAGTCGGTGATCGAAGCTGTCGGTTGCTGTTCGACGCGGTCGATGGTCTACACGCACTCACCGAACAACTCGTCCGCGATGAGGTTGCGGATCGAATCCCACGGCAGACGCTGGACCAGGAACTGGCAGAGGTCCTCGCGCGGACAACCCCCTGGGCCGGTACGCGGCTGTTCCAGGACGCTGTGCAGGTCCTCGAACAACAGCTGCCCAGACGTCAGCTACCGCTCGTCTTCTCCAACGGTGACTATAACCCGCTGAATGTGTTGGCCGATGACCGGGGGCGATCGGTTGGGTCGACTTCGAGCACGCCTGCTTCGAAGATCCCCTGATCGGCTTTCCCAAGTTTCTCTTCTGGGCCGATGACAGCGGATGGATGCTGGGCAGCCAGACGGGACTCGTCGAGCGCTACCTGTACCGGCACCGCATAAGCCCCGCAACATTCGCCGTCCGGGTCGTCCTGCGCGGACTGACCCACCTCATCGACAGCGACCCAGAAGAACCGCCGACAATCATGATCAATACGATCGACCACGCCGTTACCACGCTGCGATCACGATGACCGGCGCTCGGTTCACCATTCCATCTGACCCATGTCGCGCGGGCCGTTCCTGCCGGGTTCAAGATCATCTGCCGGCATTCGTGTCGTACGCGGACCTGCAGATGGGACGACATCCGGAGCCTCGGTGAGGGAGAGGGCGATGTTCGGAACCAGGTTGTGATGATCAACATCTGCTCTACAGAGCTGATGTTTCGGCTGGATCCGGTATGACCTCGTAGCGCAGATGGACGGCATTTTCACCCTGCGTCGTCTCGACACACCTCAGATTGAATTGATCAGTGCTGAACAGTCGTATCCTGCGGCCGAGCTCGACGGGCGTGACGTGCAGGACCACTTCGTCGACGAGGCCGGCCGCGAGTGCCTGCTGGGCGAGGCTGACACCTCCTGCGAGCAGGACATCCTTGCCGTTCGCCACGGCGCGCGCCCGCGCGACCGCACGGTCGATACCGTCGATGACGAATGTGTAGCTCGTCCCGCCGTCCTTCTCGATCCGGTCTCCGCCTCGGTGGGTGAGGACGAACACCGGCGCGTGGAACGGCGGATTGTCGCCCCAGTTCGGATAGCCGCAGTCGAACATTCTCCGGCCGATGATCTGTGCGCCGAACTGCGCGAAGTTCTCCGCCCACACCTTTGAGTCGACCGAGTCGTCGCCACCTTCCAAACCCTGCTCGTGGCGCCAGCTATGCAGCGGGTAGACCCAGCCGAGGACCACATTGAACATGGTCATGCCATCGGCGTCTGCCTCGTTCGGGCCCGCAACGCCATCCAGTGACACCGACATGCTCAGCACGACTTGGTCATCTCCGACTCCGTTCCCATGCCCGGGCGGCTCATCCGCTCGTCTTCACCAATAGATCGGAGCCGTTGTCCCTGGCTCGGCATGCGTGCGCGAAATTGGATCAGTCTTCGGATCGTGACTGCGGTCGCATCTTCTGGTGCGGCCTGGCCTTCTTGGACGCGGCCTCGGTCAGGATCCATGCCTGGCCTCCGGGCGTGTATCGGTACCTCAGCGGCGCGGTCAACGTGGCCCGTTCTCGGCCACCATCCACCGAGAGTGCGGCGATATGCGGCTCGGCTAGGAGTCAACCGAGGTATCCCTCGCGACACGGTCCGAGGGGTCAGTCCGTTGGGGTGGCGGGAATCTGTAACAATGCAGGGCATGATGCTGATCATTTGACCGGCCCGAGTTCGACGGCTCGGGCGACGACAGCGCTTGGCGCAGACGGTAAGTCTGCTGCCGGCACGTGGACCTCCTGGAGTCAACGTGCACAGTCCGTTGTCGTCAAATGCAGCATCCACCCGTTTCGAAACGGAGTGATCGTAGGTGCTGCGCATCTTCCAGGAGTCAGAGAAGCATGTCATCCGATTCATCGATCCCACCGGTCCCGCATGGCTACGCACTCGAACCGGATCTGCATCGCATGCTGCGCGGAGACCCACCGGCTGACGCGTTGGCATGGGTATGTGAACAGGTCGGCGCCTCCCACGTCGCAGGCGTGAGGGCGTTGCCCGGCGGTACCTCCTCGGCCGTCCATCGCGTCCTGCTCCGCAGTCGCGACGGCTCGACGCAGCCGGTGATCCTCCGCCGGTACGTTATGGATTGGGTTGCCGACGAGCCGTGGACCCCCGGGAACGAGGCCGAGGTGTTGCGGTTGCTGACCGGCACTCCGATTGCAGCGCCACGGCTGCTGGCCGCTGACCCGGAGGGCAGTGCCACCGGTACGCCGACGATCGTTATGTCAGAGCTGCCCGGTCGGGTCGAGTGGCGACCGAACGATCTGGACGGCTGGTTGCGCCGGCTTGCCGAGGCGTTACCGGAGGTGCACGCGGTCCCGGTAGCCGGTGCTGGGTTGCGTCGGTTCGCGCCGTATCCACCGGAGCGGCCCTTGCCGCCTGGATGGAGCAAGTACCCGGCGGCGTGGGAGCGGGCGATCGAGCTGTTCGAGGGGGTCCAGCCGGAAGTGCCGCAGGTGTTCATCCATCGCGATTTTCACCCCGGAAACGTGTTGTGGTCGCAGGGACGGATCAGCGGGATCGTCGACTGGACGAGCTCGTGCGTCGGTGGGGCCGCAGCCGATGTCGCCCATTGCCGGGCCAACCTGGTCGGCCATTTCGGCCAGCAGGTGGCCGATCGGTTCCTGACCATGTGGATGACGGTCTCTGGGACATCCGAGTACCACCCGTACTGGGATCTGAGCGACGTCCTCTCCTGGAACGGCGACGACGACAGACCGGATCCGACGCTGGACGAATTCGTCGCCGCAGCGGCAGCGCGGCTGTGAGGTCGATGCCGATGATCATGCCCGAGACATTGTGCGCGGGCGCGAACGAGCGCGCGGGAATGATCCTGTGACCAGGTGGACCACCACCGTGACGCCTGCGGCGGTGGACAGACTGGTCTCGATTGTCCGCCAGCGGATACCGGAGATGAACGAGGCACCACCGATGCTGATCGGTGAGGGCATCAGCACCCTGACATACGGGCTGACCTCACCCGACGGTGAGTGGGTGCTCCGGGTGTCGCGACGCTATCCCGAACCGTGGACATGGCGCGGCGGTCGCCGGCATGAGGTGGCGTTGCTGGCCGAACTGCAAGGTCGTGGCGTCCCGGTTCCGCACGGCGCAATGGTGATTGACGAGGCGAACGGGCTGCCGGCGGCAATCCTCGAGCGCCGGGTCTTCGGGAAACCGCTGAGCCCCCAAATGGTCCAGCGCAATCCACAACTGGTGAAACAGATCGCGGCGGTTCTCGACCGCCTACACGCGTTTGATGTTGACGACGCCATCGCCCGTGGTGTGCCGCAGGATGATCCGACTGCGGAGTTTCGGCAGGCATTGGCCGCGGCGGATCTGGACGCCGGCCTGAGGCGACGGGCCGAAGCCGCGGTCGCGATACTGGAGAGTCGCCGAACAGTCCGCGTTCTGTGTCATCGAGACTTCCGCGTCGAGCACCTGATCGTTGACGACGACGGCGAGCTGGTCGGACTTCTTGATCTTGGAGAGATCGGGGTTGATGATCCGGCGGTTGACCTGGCCTTCCTGCACGGCGAGCTTGGCCCGTCCGTTGTGGCTGAGATCTGTCGGGCGATGGAGACCGCGGACCCTGGTATGAGTGCCGCGGCTCAGACGTTCTACAGCCTCTGGCCATTGCTCGAGTTGGCGCCCGGCGGCGAATCCTGGGGCGACCCAGCAACCGCCGGCAATCGCCTGGAGGCGATGATCTGATGCTCGGTGGAGTCGTCCGGGGAGCCCGTCGGGCATCCGATAGGGGATGATCGGGGCCCCGATGCCGCACAGCTTGCGGGCGAATCGAGGGCGGCTGATTGCTGCTTTCAGCAGCTGTAATCACAAGCTCTGTGGGGTGAAGATCCCTAGTGCGGCAAGCGGAGCCTGCGGACCGGCTGCTGCAACTCGGTGTCCCAGTCCTGCGGTGGCACGTCGGGCGGCGATAGATAGACCTCGCGGCAGACACCGGAGAGCTCATAGCCCTCGGCCCGGGTCCAGTCCATCAGCGTGTGCCAGCTCTGGTCGATGGTGTCCGGAGCACCGTGGTGGTTGGTGACTGCGGCCGTCTCGATCTCCGGCAGCGTCGTCACCTGGTAGTTCGGGCCGGCGTCGACCCCGTCGCCCACGACGAACGCTCCGGTCACCGTGACAGTCGTCTCGTCGCCTGCCTGGTCTGCCTCGTAGATTGCAATGGCCGGACCGAAATCGCCGATGCCGGCGGAATCGAGGAGGTCGGCGAGTTTGCCGAACAGTGGTCCGATCACCGGGCCGATGTTGGCTCCGCCCCAGCCGGCAGCGTGATCGGTGAGATAGGCGACGCGTCGGGGAGGGATCGTCTTCAGCGTGGCGTCGATGTCGGGTTTCATGATGGCTCCTTCGGTTCCGCGGAGATACGCATCGAGCCGGTCGACGCGGCGGCTGTTGTCGGCGATCTGCTGGGTCAACTCGTCCCGGCACCGCCGCACCAGTTCCCGTTCCTGTTCCACGCCGACGTCCCCGTGGATGATCCTGGCGATCACATCGAGCTTCATCCCGAAGTCGCGGAGCTGGAGGATTCGGCTCAGCGTGGCCACTTGATCCAGTTCGTACGAGCGATAGCCCGATCCGGGATCCACGTGCGTCGGGGTAAGTAGGCCGATCTCGTCGTAGTAGCGGAGCAGCCGAACTGTCACCCGTCCGATCGATGCGAATTCCCCGATCTTCAACATTTGTCGCCTCCACGCTCGGCCCTGACGTTACGTGAGAGTCAAGCCCCCAGCCGGAGGATCCGCAATCGGCCGGTCACCGTGGAGCAGCAGCGGGTTGCGCCCTCGCGGATCGGGTCCGGTCGGTTGGCATGGCCGTTGGTCGTCCAGGTCTGAGTGTCGGCCGCCACCTCGTGTCCGACCGATCTGATTCCGTGTGACCTGGAAAAGAGTGTCGTGACGACGAGCCCAGGGCCTACGTTCGTTGGCTATGACGGCTAACCCATGGGTCAAGATCACCGCTCAGAATACGGAGTACTGGGAGACGCTGGCGCCGTACCGGCTCGGGGAGCCGATCGCCTTCTTCCGCCAGGGTGGTAGCACCCTCACCGACGAGGAACGGGCCGCGGTAGGCGACGTGGCCGGCCGCCGGGTGCTCCAGCTGGCCTGCTCGACCGGTGATGAGGCGATCACGTTCGCGCAGCTCGGTGCCGACGTCACCGCTGTCGACATCGCGCCCAGCCACCTGACGACCGCACAGGCGATGGCAACCGAAGTCGGCGTCCGGGTCGAGTTCCTCGAACAGGACATGATGTCCCTGGACGCGTCCTTGACTGGCTTCGACATCATCTACATTTCCTGGGGCGGCATCTGCTGGGTGCCTGACATCGACAGCTGGGCGCGATCCTTGGCACATCGGCTCACCCCCGGCGGGATGCTGATGATCAGCGAACACCACCCGGTATGGGAGGTGCTGACCAGCCGCGCCGACGGGACGCTGAGGGTTGGCGGTGACTACTTCACCGCCGCGCGGGATGGCTATCCCGATCCAGACAAGGCTCCCCAGGTGATCTGCGAGATCGGCATTCCGGCAACCACGCCGCGCAGCTATATCTGGAATCTCGGCCGTGTCGTGACTGCTGTATTGGGTGCGGGTCTGGCGCTGCGGTCGCTGCGCGAGTTCCCCGACGAGCAGAACTATCCGGGCCTCGGAACGAGCGCAATGCATCTCCCGGCGACCTACTTGCTGACAGCAGCCCGATGACCAACGGTTGTTCGTCAGGTCGTGGACGGGACGTCCAAGGGCAGGCGACCTCGCAATACCCCCCGGCACCCGGATCAAGACGAGTATCGTGCCCAAAGCCGATCGCCAAGAAGCGGTCAATGGACCCGCCAGCACGCCACGGCGACAAGATGTCTCACAGACAGTAACCGGTGTGATCCCAGGCGTCTCACCCCTGACCCGGGTACGTCTCAAGCACGCAACGCCCACCCGTATTCAATCTCGACGCGCCGAAGCTTGCCGGGCCAATCGTCGGCCGACTGGGTTGCGCGACAGGCCTACTGATCCTTTTCGTCGTCGTCGCCGGAGAGCCGGTCCTTCATCTTCGCAGCTGCATCCTTCAGGTCGTCGCCAGCTTGCTTCGCCCGTGCCGAAGCCTGATCGGTCTGGCCTTGGTTCTCCAGACGGTCATCGCCGGTAACCTTTCCCAAGCCCTCCTTGGCCTTGCCGCGGACCTCTTCACCCTTGTGCTCGCCCCTGCGAGCCGCAGTTTCATCAGACATCTCAGTCACCCTCCCCGCCCGGGCGGCCGCTTGCCAGGAGAGACAGCTGTCCGATGCCACCCGTGTGCGTAATCGTCGTACCCGTTCCACGACCCGGCGACGCATCCCAGTACCGGCTTCAGGTCCAGTTCGCGGTCCAGCAGGTCCTGGATAGGTTCGGACAGCAAACCTCGCGGCGTCATGAGCCCACGGGTCACCCGTCCTCTCGATCGCGGACGTCGAGACCGCCACCTGGCGCTTCACCGAGGGAGGTCTCGGCGGGAAGGACGCATTGGTGTTCTGAAGCCACAGGTCAGTTGAGGGAAACCTCCGCGCAGGCTGCGCCTGATGCTCCGGATCGCTAGCAGCATCAGAGCAGCGCACCACCCGTGGCGTCGATCCATTGCCCGGTGATCCAGCGGGCATCATCAGAGGCGAGGAAGGCCACGATGTCGGCGATGTCCTCGGGCTGAGCCACCCGGCCAAGTGGCGAGCGAGCGGCGATCGCATCGCGCCCCTCAGACGTGGCGAGCCTGGCTGCATTCATATCCGTGGCCGTCGCGCCGGGGCCGACGGCGTTCACGGTGATTCCGCGCGGGCCGAGGTGCTTCGCCAGCGCGCCAGTGAAGGCGTCGAGTGCGGCCTTCGACATCGAGTAGGCCAGCAGGTCGGGGTTGCGGGAACCGTGAGTGAACGAAGTCGACACGTTGACGATCCGACCGCCGTCGCGGAGCCGGGCGAGGCCGTGCTGGACGATGAAGAACGGGGCTCTGGCGTTCAGTGCGAACACGCCGTCGAAGCCCTCCACGCTGACGTCCTCGAAGGCTTCGCGCGTCCCGAGGGTGCCTGCGTTGTTCACCACGATGTCGACCCGGTCGGCGTGCTGCTCGTACGCCGACCACAGCCCGTCGGCGCCGCGCGGTCCACCGAGGTCCGCATGCAGCGCGAACGCGGAACCGCCCCGCGCCCCGATCGCCTCAACCACGTCGCGCGCGGCGGCGGCACTGGACCCGTAGTGCACCGCCACCCGCGCGCCGTCGGCCGCCAGGCGCAACGCGATCGCGCGGCCGATCCCGCGCCCTGCCCCCGTGACCAGCGCAGTCTTCCCATCGAGTCTTGACATCTCGCCCTTCATTATGTAGCGACTGCTAGGTATGTCGACGTTAGCAGATTGTGTAGCGAACGATCTAATATGGGCGCGTGGTTGACATGACGACCCTCGGGACGACACGGGGACGGCCCCGCGGCTTCGACCGTGACGTCGCCCTGGACCGGGCGATCCGGCTGTTCTGGCGCAAGGGGTACGAGGCGACCAGCGTGCGCGACCTCGGCGAGGAACTTGGGATCGGTCAGCCCAGCCTCTACAACGCGTTCGGCGGCAAGCGCGCCCTCTTCGACGAGGCCCTGGACGTCTACGAACACACCTACGGCGAGTTCATCAGCACCGCGCTGACCGAAGAACCCACTGCCGCACTCGCGATGCGCCGCATCCTCGCCGAGGCGGCGGCGAGGTACACACGGCGCGGGCTGCCGCGCGGCTGCCTGGTCACCAGCGGCGACGCAGGCACCGACGACCCGGAGGTGCGCGCCGCGACATCACGCATCCGAAAAGAGAAGATGGACCGTCTCAGGCGCAGGATCGAAGCCGACATCACGAAGGGACTCCTCCCGGACGACACCGACGCGACAGGCCTGGCCGGTTACGTGATGTCGGTGCTCAGCGGACTCGTTCAGCGCGCCCGTGACGGCGCTCCCCGACGAGAACTCGACAGTGCCGCAAGCATCGCCGCCCGCGCGCTTCCCTGACGCGCATATCGTTGTGGTCGGAAGGGTCACCCGCATGATGCCCGCGATCTCAGCACACATCGCAGCGTCCACTGGCCAGCGGGCATGCTCGTCTCATCTTCGCCGCCGGCATGGCGATCGGAGGTCCGATGGCCGACCAGTTCGTCCGCACAGCCCTAACAGCAGCACCGCTGACCATCATCGGCCGCTGGGCGGTGACGCAAGTCGTCGTCCCGATGGACGACGGCTATTGGTGATCGTCCTCGCCCTCGACGGCACTCACGGCGGGCCGAGCACCGTCCCGGCGGCCTAAAGTGTGACGGTGACCCTCCGACTGATTGGGGCTGGCCTGCCGCGAACCGGGACTAGCTCCCTGCGTGAGGCCTTGCGGTACTTGCTCGGGGCCCCGACCTATCACATGAGCGAGGCCTTCGCCCATCCTGAGCACGTCCCAACGTGGGTGGCCGCGATCAAGGGTGATCCTCCGGAGTGGGAGGACTTCCTGGCCGGCTACGCCGCTGGGGTCGACACCCCGTTCTCATGTTGCTGGCGCGACCTCGCCGCCGCCTACCCGGATGCTCCGGTGTTGCTGTCACACCGCGGCCGGGCGGAGGTCTGGCACCGCAGCATGGATGCGACCGTCCTGGTCCGCACCCGTGAGATGTTGGCGATGGATGAGGCCGCTGAGCCGATGGTGCCGCTGTTCCGGGTGATGTTCACCGATGTGTTCAACGATCCTGACGATCCGGGTGAGGTGATGGCAGGGTACGAACGACGGCTGGCGGAGGTACGCGCCGAGATCGAGCCTGAGCGCCTGATCGAGTGGCAGCCTGGTGATGGCTGGAAGCCCATCTGCACTGCTCTTGGCGTTCCGGTGCCGGACCGGCCATTTCCGCATGAGAACAGTACGGCCGACTTTCTGGCCCGCCGTGCGAGTCGGGGTCGGTGAGGTCCTGGCCCGAGTGGATGATCTGTACCTCCGTGACCGTGGGGGCTGGTTGAGCAGGTTTGATCGAGCGTAGCCCTGCCGGACTGTCTCCGTCCTTCCGCCGAGGAGCAGGACTTGACGGGTCAGCGGAGGCGCCGAGCCTTCGGCGAGCCTGCAGCGGAACTATGTCGATCACGGGATGATCGGAACTCTGCGGCACTGGTGCCATCCCGTCGCCGGCAACCCTCGGATGCTGCAGATGTCACAGCAACGGGTTACCACGCGTCTACAGAAAGACGTTTGCCCATGTCCCGTTGTCGGGACGAGTCCGTCCTGATTGTCGCCACCGTGTGTACAACGCCGACCCGGTGAGTGGTCGACCGCAACGGATCTTCGGACGAGGGGACCCATGACATTTACGTGGAGCAATCTCATCGAACGCGCCACCTCCGTGGTTGACGGGCGCTACACGACGACGGATTGGAGCACGGTCGATGTGCTCAGCTTCGACCGGCACATCATCGCCGACGCCGACGCCAGCGGCATCACCCTCGTTCGGGACACACTCACCGAACGCTTCACCGGTGGCATCGACGGCGACGGTCGTGCCGAACATATCCGCCATTTGCGCCCGGACGGCAGCAACACCTTCGTCGGCATTGAGCGCGTAACCGCCGTAATCGACGGCCGCCTGGGCTCGTTCTCTCTGACTTGTCACGGAACCACCGCCACTGACGGCGTCGTGCACGGCTTCTGGCGGGTTATTCCCGGGTCCGGCGCGAACGGACTGGCCACGCTGCACGGCGTGGGCGAATTCATCGCGCGTCAACAACCAGACGGGCACTTTCAGGCGAAGGACTGCTTCACTCATTGGTACGGACAAGACGATGATGCCGCGAATTGCTCCGTTGAGTTCACCATCGATTGAGGCGACCGTATCGATGGATTGCTCTCAACTGATGCTCGGCTAGCTTCCGATCGGAAGGGGACCGGCAGCCATCGACGTCGCGACGCTGTTGTTCTCGGTGTACGGCGACAACGCCGCGTCCGAACCGGTCCCAGCCCGGCTGACCGCGTATGCGGTGCACCGTGATGGCGTCGCTGTCTCCTCCGTGTGTCTGGCAAGTGCCCTGTTCGACTGGCGCGTTTCGCGACCGGCGGCTGGGACCCAGGGGCTGTGACGGCCTACCTGCTGAGAGCGGCGCGCCCGTTCGAGCGCCTGGCCCGAGTCGTCCGAACGGTGCCTCAGCGGCGTGCGGTCCATGAGCTCAGTTGGCGGCGTAGGTGGCCAGCGAGATCGCGACGTAGTGGCAGACGAAGCCGACGACCGTCCCGGCATGGAAGATCTCGTGGAAACCGAACCAGCGAGGGGAGGGATCCGGTCGCTTGGCCGCGTACACGACCGCACCGATGGTGTACGCCACACCACCGGCGAGGATCAGCACCAGCACCGCGGCCCCGCCGGTACGCGCCAGGGGGCCGAGCCAGCCGACCGCCGCCTAGCCGACCACAACGTAGAGCACGGTGTACAGCACCCGAGGGGCACCGAGCCACAACAGTCGGAACAGCACACCAACCACAGCAGCGCCCCAGACTATGGCCAGCAGCACGATCCGGTTCGCGCCATCAAGCAGCAGCAGGGCGATCGGTGTGTAGGTCGCAGCGATGAACAGATAGATGTTCGCGTGATCCATCCGGCGCAGGACTGCTTCCGCTCGCTCACCCCAGGAGAACCGGTGCTACAGCCCACTGGTGCCGAACAGCATCAGTGACGCCGCCAGGAACGCGGCTCCGCCCAGCCGCCCCGGAGCGGTCGGAGCCCGCAAGATCAGCACTATCCCGGCCGCGAGCGCGAACGGGGTGATGCCCGCGTGAAGCCATCCCCGGAATCTGGGTTTGACCTGACCGACGACGGCGTGGGCCACGGTCTCGGCGTCGCTCAGCACATCCTCGACGCCGGTGCCCTGCGCTGGAACAGTGTCCATATGTCCTCCCGTCACGCCTGAAAACGCTATGTTACCCGCGAGTAGCAACCACTGTGCCGGCCTGCGCCGACGACGGCTTCCTCGTCGGTGAGTTCGGTTGGTGCTGGCTGAAAGTTCCGGATCCTGTGTAGCAGCCACTCTTCGTGCACCGGGATGATTCGACCGTTGAATTGGTAGATGTGATCGCGTCGCCAGACATGCCGACTCGGCGGAAGCCGAGACAGGCCCGTCTCTTCGTAGGCTTCTCAAGAAGTAGCTTCACCACAAGCCTTGGCACGGCGGTGACGATATCCACGCCTGCGGACGACCGGCGGCGTGCCGCCCCTCCTCGGTGACCGGCCGGCGGACCTGCGGCCTGATCCGGGGGCTTCGTCGGTCATCGGCAACGACGTCAACGAGGGTCGGCGGTGAGCACCTCACCCGCGGGTACGCCGGCGGCGACCTGGTTTCCCGGCGGGGCGAGCGGGCATACCCATGTTGGGTCATACCGGCAGGACGGGTGGTAGGCGAAGTTGAGGTCAATCACAAGCACTTCGGCGGTTCCACCGAGGTCTGCTCCCTTGGCGGTGTCCAGAAGGTAGCGACCGCCGCCGTACGTTTGCGTGCCGGAGGTTCCATCCCTCAGCGGCACGAACAAGCCGCCGCCGTACTGTGCGAGCCACCATACGTCCAGCGACCCGATTCCGGGGACCTCGACGCGTCCCACGCGATCCAGCGTCGTCGTTCCATCGGCTCCGGTGCCGAGCCCGAGGCGCTGGGGCTCGGCAGGCAGCACGGGCAGCTCGAAACGCAGCGCCGGGTCGTACGGCAGGTACGGCAGACCGGTGCCGCGCAGCGGGTGGTCTGCCGGCAGCGGCGACTGCGGATGGTGCCGGAACAGCTCGTCACGGCCCGCGCGCCACACTGCGTGGCCCTGGGCCGGGTCGGCCTCGGCCCGGGCGCGGGAATACAACTCGGCGACACGCCGTCTCCAGTCAGCCAGTTCGAGTAGGTTCACCGGACGATCATGACTTGTCGCGGCCGCGCCGGATAAGCGTTGCCTCACGGGTTCCCCATCCAGACACGCGTCGTGAGCGGGTCAGCGGTGTTTCGCGCTGAAGGCGGCGGCGCTATGCGATCTCGATGAGGAGGTCGGCGACGGTGCTGGACCCTGTCGCCGGGACGAACCAGCCGGTCTGCTGGCCTTCCGTCCTTCGGTGCGTGTCGTGCTACCCGTTCCGGACCCGCTCTTGTTGCTGCCGGAACCGCGGCGCCGACGCGGTCCGCGCCGGTTGCCATCGGCGCCACGGGTCCGACGTTCCGCGCCGGGTCGCTGACTTTGGGTCGGCGCGGTCCGGTTGTCTCGCGGCTCCTGGCTGTGCCCGGTGAGAGTCCGAATGCCTGGGGCGAGGTCGGTGAGTATTGCGTCGTCGGTGGACGTGATCTTGGTTGTCGTCGGTTTGATACCGGCGGCTCGGGTCAGCTGGTTGACCTGTTGCATCTGGTCTGGAGTGGCCAGCGTGACGACGGTGCCCGATTTGCCTGCGCGGGCGGTGCGGCCGGATCGGTGCAGGTAGGCCTTGTGCTCGACCGGTGGATCGGCATGGATGACCAGCGCGACGTCATCGACGTGGATGCCACGGGCAGCGATGTCGGTGGCCACCAACGTCATGGCCTGTCCGGAGTGGAACGCGTCCAGGTTGCGGATCCGAGCATTCTGGCTGAGATTGCCGTGAAGTTCCGCCGCAGGAACGCCGCCCCGATTGAGCTGCCGGGCGAGCGCCTTGGCTCCGTACTTCGTGCGGGTGAAGACCACCGTCCGCCCGGGCGCGCTGGTCAGGTTGATCAGCACCGGCAGCCGGTTCTCTCGTGCCAGATGCAAGACGTGGTGGGCCATCGTGTTCACGGGGGACTGCGCGGAGTCGGCCTGGTGGATCTGCGGGTTGGTGAGGAATCGCCGGACCAGGCGATCGACGGCCTGGTCGAGAGTCGCCGAGAACAGCATCCGCTGGCTGCTGGCCGGAGTCTGGGTGAGCAGCCGCTGGACGGCCGGAAGGAATCCGAGATCGGCCATGTGATCGGCTTCGTCGAGCACGGTGATCTCGATCGCAGTCAGGGAGCAGTGGCCCTGATCGATCAGGTCCTCCAGGCGGCCAGGGCAGGCCACGATGATGTCGGTGCCGCGACGGATCGCTGCTACCTGGCTGGTTTGACCGACGCCGCCGAACACGGTCTGCGAGGTGAGCTTGGCTGCTCGCGCTAGTGGCTGCAGCGCGGTGTCGATTTGTGCGACGAGTTCACGGGTCGGCGCCAGGATCAGGGCCCGAGGAGCACCGCGACGGGCACCAGGCTTACCAGCCAGACGAGCGACCAGGGGTAACAGGAAGGCCAGTGTCTTGCCCGAGCCAGTACGGCCTCGGCCGAGAACGTCCCTCCCTGCCAGGGCGTCGGGAAGTGCGGCCTCTTGGATGGCGGTAGCCGATTGGAATCCGAGGTCGGTGAGAACGGTGGCCAGGCGCGCGGGCACGCCCAACTGAGTGAACGAGGTCAAACTGAGACTCAATCTATGAGTGGCATCCCACTGAAACCCGCGCGCGGATGGCCCGGCCAGGCTACGCACGGAGCAGACAGGACCGCTACGACGCACGCACAACCCGCAGCAGGAACGTGACGAGTTGTGCCTCTGACAATAGCCGACCCGGGCCACCGACCCAGCATCGCGGGAGCGCCGCCGGCACAAGGCCTCAATCCCGGCAGCACACCGGACCGACGAGTGCGTGATATCGGTTACGACCAGCGAAGTCAGTCCAGCTCCAGACAGCCGGTCCGCCGACCTCCGCACTCAGATGGAGCAGGCGTCCGCCGATCACGACCGCGACATGCGCGCCCCACGCCGAACCATCAGGGCTGAACAAGGCAAGATCAAGATCCGCTGGGTCGTCGATCGCGGGATGCACTTGGAGATTCGCGTTCCAGGTTTGCGGACCCGTAAGCTGGCCGCGGAGCGCCGGGAAGTCTGGTCGGCCGGCACATTGTGCCGCGATCAGATTGGAGCGTCATGCTGGCAGCCCTGCCTTTGTCCCTTGCCCGCAACTTCCTCGGCGCGTCCCCGCGCTGGTACAAGATCACGATCATCCTGTTCCTGGTTGTGAATCCGATCGTGTGCTTGGCAATCGACCCGTTCGTCGGCGGATGGCTGATCCTTGCTGAGTTCATCTTCACTCTCGCAATGGCATTGGCCTGTTACCCGCTGCAGCCGGGTGGCTTGATCGCGATCCAGGCCGTCGCGATCGGTATGGCCTCACCCGAGGCGGTGTTTCAGGAAGCCCGGTCGAACTTGCCCGTCATCCTTCTGCTGATGTTCATGGTCGCCGGCATCTACTTCATGCGCGACCTGCTCCTGCTGCTGTTCACGAAGCTGCTGGTCTCGGTCCGCTCGAAGATCCTGCTGTCAGTTGCCTTCAGTGCCGCGGCGGCGCTGCTGTCGGCGTTCCTTGACGCGCTTACCGTCGCCGCGGTTGTGATTGCCGTCGCTGCAGGTCTGTACGCCGTCTATCACCGCTTCGCCTCCGGACAGGGCGTCGGTGAGGACCATGACCACGCCGACGACGATCTTGTACGCCAGCAGCATGTCGAGGAACTCGATGCCTTTCGGGCGTTCCTGCGGAGCCTGATGATGCACGCGATGATCGGCACCGCGCTCGGTGGCACCGCGACCCTCGTCGGTGAGCCGCAGAACCTCCTCATCGGCCATACCGTCGGATGGGACTTCGGACAGTTCTTTGTGCACATGGCTCCGGTGTCGATCCCGGTCATCGTCGTGGGTCTGCTGCTGTGCGCGCTCCTGGAGCGGCTGCGCTGGTTCGGCTACGGGGCGCGCCTGCCTGAATCAGTTCGCGGGGTGATGGAGCGTTGGGACGAAGACCAGAGCCGAGATCGCAACCCGCGCATCCGCGCCCGGTTGCTGATTCAGGCGCTGACCGCGGTCGGTCTGGTCATCGGACTGGGGTTGCACGTCGCCGAGGTCGGCCTGGTCGGGCTCGCGGTCATCGTCGTGGCGACCGCATTCACCGGAGTCACGGAGGAACACGCCATCGGCAAGGCGTTCCAGGAGGCGCTGCCGTTCACCGCACTGTTGGTCACGTTCCTGGCGATCGTGGCTGTCATCCATGAGCAGCACCTGTTCACACCGATCATCGACGAAGTGCTTGCCCATGAAGGACGCGGGCAACTGTCGCTCATCTTCCTGGCATCCGGCGCGTTGTCCGCGATCAGCGACAACGTCTTCGTCGCCACCGTTTACATCAGTGAGATCGCCGACGCATTCCAGGCCGGCAACATCAGCCGTGATCAGTTCGAGCTGCTCGCCGTGGCCGTCAACACCGGAACCAACATTCCCAGCATCGCCACCCCGAACGGACAGGCCGCGTTCTTGTTCCTGTTGACCTCTGCGCTCGCGCCTTTGATTCGGCTCGGCTACGTCCGGATGCTCTGGATGGCGCTCCCGTATGCCGGCGTCCTCTCCGTCGTCGCATTCCTCGCCACCGTGTTCCTACTCTGACGATCGCATTCCTCGCCACCCTGTTCCTGTTCTGACGATCGCTGATCATGATCTTTGCTGTCCGCATCGAAGCTGATTGACATACCCGGTTTGACGAAATGGTTTCGCCAGCAGTTGGTCGAGGTCGTGCCCCCAATGATTCGGTCGGCCGGATATCGCTCCCTGGGGACAGCCAAATCCCCATGGCAGTTCGCGTGGGCACGTCCGATGCGGTCACCGCCTATGAACGATCGCCGGTATTGCCTGCCCGGCGATGTCGGCTGCGATCCGTCGACGCGCAGTTGGTGAATCAGGCCCAAGAACCGACTTGCGGGCTCAGTGGTTCGATGGTGTTGGTATCGACAGCCAGCCCTGGATGCCGGACACCGTCACAGCGGTTACGAAGTCGGATGGACCGGGGGAGGGACGGTGGGCGTGAGACGGTTCGTTGTGATGAACCGATCTTTGTTGGAGCGTGAAGGAGAGGTAGGCCGATTGTCCTCAACCGTGCTCTACATGTCCATTGTCTTTGGACGACTACATCGCCGGTCCGGACGAGACTCCGGCAACCCGTTCGGAGACGGCGGCTGTCGGCTGCACGACTGGGTGCTGGGCTGGGCGGGCCGGGAGACAAGGTCAACGATCAGGTCCGCGCCGAGTCGGAAGCAACGGGAGCGGCCATTGCCGGGCGGGGGACCTCCGAACCAGCCGGAGGTCGGGCGCGGACCGCCACAACGGTGATCCGATCTTCATCCTGAGCCGCCATCCACAGCCCGACTGTTCGACGACATCGGTGTTCAGCAACGCGAACACGAACGGATCCGTGTGCTCGAAGCCGCCGGCGTCACCCACCTGCACTTCCGCATCCGACATTGACTGGCGACTGCTGACTGGCGGTGACAGGCCGCGCCGCATACGGGCATCTTGGGCAGACCTGTTGGTCGAGGATCGGCCCATGACCCGTGTATCAGTTCGCCTTCGGGCGACGGGCTTGATCTTCGTCGCCGCAAGATCAACGGTGCGTGCCGGATCACCGGAGGCAGCTTGCCCAGTTGGGCGGTGATCAATCGGAATCGCCGCGTCCTTGAACCGTGGCTGGCGCGGATTGCTCGATGAACTCACGAAACAGCGTGAGTCCTTCCTTCATCGCTCGCCGCTGGTCCGGTGTGGCGGCGGCCAGGGCTGATTCGAGGGGACCAACGGCCCCCTCCCGCGTAGTGAAGGTGCCGTTACGCTTGACGCGTTCGACAAGTGATATCTGGGTGTATCGGCGGTCCTCGGGGTGTGGCCTGCGTTGTATGACCCCCTTTGCGTGGAGCCGATCCACTATTCCCGACACCGTGCTGTGGCTGAGTTCGAGTTCGCGGCTGAGCTCGGTCAGGGTCATCGCATCCCGATTTCCCAGCAGCGAGACCACACTGACCTGAGCAGCGGTGAGACCACTGCGGGCGAGTTCGGCGCGACTCCTCTGCACCAGGTGCCTACGCAGGCCGCGAAACAAGCCAACGATTTCGCGTGCGTCGTCAATCGAAGACTGGTCCTGGCCAACTCTCGAGTCCGCGGTCATGACCCAAGAATATATCGCACACGACGTGTCGTGAGCATTGCGTCGTACACGACGTGTCATATATTGTACGTCGTATGCGACACGTATCTACCAGCTCCATAGCCCGGGCATCGTCCGAAAGAGGATCCGATCGGCAGATCCGCATTGGCGGCGCGATCTGGGCGCTGCTGGCTATCTACTTCATTGCCCAGGCGATTGCTCAGGCAGCGTTGACGACCCCGTACAGCCTGATCGACAACCGCGTCAGTGACCTGGGCAACACCGCGTGCGGACGCGGGTTCGGCGGCGCCGCTATCTGCTCGCCATTGCATACCGTGATGAACATCGGCTTGGTTGTCACCGGCATCCTCATACTGCTTGGACTGCTTCTCACACGCCGCGCGTGGCCAAAGCGAAGACTGACAACCTGGGGCGCGGTCTTCCTCGGCGTGACCGGCGTCGGCACCGTTCTCGTCGGGTTGAGCCCGGAAAACGTCAATGTGCCACTCCACCTGCTCGGAGCGTTGAACATCCCGTGCGGCAATGTGGGCCTGCTGCTGCTCGGGTTGGCCAACCGTCGCGTCAACCCCTGGCAAGGGAGACTCGCGTTGGTGTTGTCCGTCATCGGCGTCCTAGGGATGCTGAGCGGACCCGTGCTGATCAGACTATTCGGCCAGGGCGGTGGGCTGAGCGAGCGGCTTGCGCTCTACCCGCCGATTGTCTGGATGATCATGATCGGAGTTGCCTTTGCCTGCTCCCGGCCGGCGAGTGGACGCGATTGCTCCGCCGCGGCTCTCGCGGCCGGCCAAGCGGTCTGACTCTCGAAGGGGCCCTAACCATGGCCACTCGGGGACGACATCAACAGTGCCGGGACCGATCACTGACGACGATGATTGGATTCGGACCGCAGAATCGAGGACTCGATGAGTGAAGAATCGGTCGACGGAAGGATTCGTCAGGGGACGCCCGCTCCGCTTGCGGGTGGTGTCATGTCGGCGGCGACCAAGGTTGGTCAAACGGTCCGACGATCTGCGTCACCCTCGTGGCCGGCGGTTCATGCATTGCTGACGCACCTTCGCCGGACTGGCTTCACCCAGGTTCCCGAACCGATGGGAGTCGACGAGAACGGCCGCGAGATTCTCTCCTTCATCGACGGTCGCGCCGGACACCCGCCGATCACTCCCGAGATCGCCTCCGACGACGCCCTCCGTGCCGCCGCCACCGCGATCCGCGACTTTCATGACGCGACGGTCGGTTTCAGCGCACATGGCTGGAGCACGAACGCTGCCGACCCGCTCGGGCCGGCGGAGGTGATCTGCCACAACGACCTGGCCCCCTTCAACCTGATCTACCGTGGACGATCGATCGCCGCCATCATCGACTGGGACGGCGCGGCACCCGGACGACGCGTCTGGGACCTGGCCTACGCCGCCTGGCGCCTGGTGCCGCTGCATCGGCCCGAGTACGCATCACCGCTGGGATGGCCGGACCTTGATCGGTCCGCACGGCTCGCCGCGTTCGCCGATGCTTACCGTATGTCGGCAGAGATTCGCCATGACTTGATCGACACCATCCGGGAACGACAGACACAGACGGTCTCTGCCATGGCCGAATTGGCGAAACAAGGCACAATCCGTGCTTTGCCGGAAAGCGACCCCCGAGCCGAGTCCGGCGACATCCGGTACTTCGATCTGCACGAAGCTGCTTGGAACAAAGCCGTAAACCCATGACCATCGATAGCGGCGTGGTGAGCGCCGTGATCATCAACGATGTGGTCGGGAGCGGCCTCCGAATGACGAATCGCAGGTCAGCTGTGCTGATCAGGACGAGAAGCGTCCGGAACGCGTGCCAGTGTTGCGGGCATGCCGCTCACCTTCGCCGGATCCCTCGACCACACCGCCGTGATCACCGCCGTCGATCAGCTCGTCGATCTGGTCGGGTCCACGGAGGTGGCCGATGCATGGGATCGAGAGTCGGAACTGCCAGGCATGACCGTCGGCGGATTGGTACGCCACTTGGTCAGCCAACCCGAGTGTGCCGTCGAGTTCCTCACAGCACCTGGCCCGCCGGACGCCCCCGTGCTGACCCTCGTCGGGCACTACGAGCGGGTGGACTGGTTACTGGCACCGACCGACGCAATCGAGAACACGTCGATCCGTGACGACTTCAACCAGATGAGCTCGGCCGGGCCCACTGAGTCGGTCGAAGTGCTTGCGCGCTCTCGGAGGAAGTTGGGCGCGGCCATGGCCGGCGCCGGCCCCACGACCTACGTGCCGTGGCAGGAGTGCGCATTGCCGACCGACGATTTTCTTGTTGTGCGGTTGATGGAGATTGTGGTGCACGCCGACGATGTGACCTCCAGCGTCGGTACGGCGCCTGTAGCGTTCAGCTCGGAGGTTCTTGAGCCCGTTCTCGCCCTTTTGGCCGCGCTGGCCGCGAAACGTCGTGGACAGGATGCTGTGCTTCGCGCCCTGAGCCGGCACGAAAGGCGTTCCGGATCGTCCGTCTCTGCCTTCTGATCGCATGACGCGTGGTGTGGCCAGGCTGCCGGCAACACCGCCTGCTCGGCGCTCTAGAGTGATCGCCGTGCGGATTCTCATCACTGGAGCCGGGGGCAACATCGGGCGTGGGCTGACCGAACGCTTGCTGGCTGAAGGTCAACACCAGCTCGTCCTGAGTGACGTGGTCCGCCCGAACGGTCTGGACGAACGAGTCGAGTTTCACCAACTCGACGTGCAGATCGGGGCAGGACTGGAGACCGCGGCCCGCGATTGCGATGCACTCGTGCACCTACCGGCGTGACATGGCATCCACAGCTCGACCCGGACAGAGGCTGACTTCTGGCGCCTCAATGTCGACGGGACGTTTTGGGCGTTACAGGCGGCGCGCGCCAACCAGGTGCGGCGCTGTGTCTTCTTGTCCTCGCAGTCCTGGCACGGTCATTACGAGAAGTACGGCTTCACCAAGCGGGTGGGGGAGGAGTTGTTGGCCTACCACCATGCCCAGCACGGGCTGTCCTACGTCGCAGTCCGACCCCATGATCTGACGCCCTGGTCGGACGATTGGCCGCAGCGCTACGGCGTCCGTCTGTTGCATGGCGGCGTCGACCGGGACGACGTCCTCGATGCGGTGTCGCCTGCGATCGATCATGTGATGAGGGCGGATGATGCCGAGGTCGTGCTGGACGCGACACGACCCAATGTGTTCACAGCCGACCAATTGGAGGGATGGGAAGAAGATCCGGTCGGACACCTGGAGCGAATCTTTCCCGGCGCGGCAGCAGCGGTCGAACGATACGACCTCGACATTGCCCGCCGGCCACAACTCGTCCCCGACGGTGGCCGGGTGGAGACCGGCTATGCGCCGACCAGGCATTTCGGAACCTTTCTGCAGCGGCTACTCACGATGGATCCGGAAGAGGCACGGAACCTGCCCTGCCCCTACTGAGGTGTCCCGGCCGGGTTCGCGCAGCGGCTCCGATCCACCTCGGAAAGTCGGGCCGCTCGACCATTGCCATGCGCCGTCGCGCGGAGGAACCTGCTGGTACCGACTTCGTGACGAGGGGGACCGCCGTGGAAGCCGTCACTTCGCCGCTCGTGTCCTGGGGCGACTTCTTTGGGAACGCCGATCTGGTCACCGCGTACGTCGCGATCATCACCGCAGTGGCCACCGGCGTGTGGGGCATCAAGAAGTACCTCGACGAACGTCGATCAGCCCGCGAGCAGCAGAAGAAGCTCGCCGAGACCGAGCTGGAGCAGCGCAAGGACGAAGCCCGAGAGGCCAGGCAGCAGCGTGCCGCCGAGCTCATCAAGGCGGTCGGGGACGCGACAGACCCGCGGTCCCGGCGCTGGACGATGAGCGCACTCTCCCTCTATCCGGATGAGTCGCTCGACCTGCTGCTGACCGCGCTGGGTGAGGCAAGCGTCGAGGATGCCTCGGCGATCAAGATGGCGGTGATCTCTCTCGGACCGGACGTGCTGGCGAAAGTGGTGAAGTACCACCGCATAGCCGCGCAGATCTGCACGATCGGTCAGTCACACACTCCTGATGACAAAACAGTTGTTCAGGGGCCCGACTACGACGCAGCATCGAGGATGCGGGACAGCACCCGCGCAATCCTCGTGCACCTACTGATGCAGCTCGATGAGGACCAACGCCGCGAGGTCGACCTCGCCGGCGTAGACCTCTCAGAAGTGAATCTGTCCGGGGCTCGCCTGACCGGAGTGCGGTTCCGCAAGGTCCGTCTGGACCGCGCACTCCTGGGCCGGGCCAAGCTTCAGCGGGCCAACCTGCGCGGCGCCACCCTGGCCGGCACGATCCTCACCCGCGCCCAGCTGATGTCGGCGGATCTGACCGGTGCGCGAGGGTCGATCCAGGCGGTCAGGGCCGACTTGTCCGGGGCGACCCTCGACCAAGCAGACCTGTCCGGATCCATGATGGACGCTGTCCGCCTCCAGGGCGCGTCCATCAAGGGCGCGACCCTGGTTGCTGCGTCACTGGCGGGCGCGAACCTGGGCGGAGCAACCCTCGAGCGGAGCCGCCTGATGCGGGCCACCGCCCACCACCTGGCCGCTCGCAATGTCGTCGTGAAGGGTCTGGACGCCAGCAACGCGAATCTCGCCAACGCCCGGGTCGACGGCTCGCGCTTTGAGAACTCCAAGTTGGTCGCGGCGTCAGCCCCTGGACTGCAGGGTCAAGGATCCCAGCTCCTGAACGTGAACCTCAACGGCGCGAATTTGGGTGGGTCTGATCTGTCGGGCGCCGAGCTCAAGGGATGCGCGCTCGGAGGGACGCAGCTGACGGCGGCGATCCTCACCGGGGTCACGTTCGCCGATTGCAGGCTCGGCTCCACGCAGTTCGTTGGTGCGAACCTCAGCGACACGCGCTTCCGCTCCTGCCTGTTCAAAGGCAGAATCGAGTTCACCCAGGTCGACCTGTCCACGGTCGAGTTCAGTGGGTGTCGGTTCGAGCCGGACACCCAATTGGTGATCGACAACGCGACCTGGCAACGGGCGCAACTCGACTCCGCGGCACGGGAGGCGTTCGGCGCGTCCGGCACACCGGCGATCACCTAGGTTCCGGGCATCGTGACCACGATGGTTGAGACGGCGGCGGACGACAGACAGGGAGACTGTGGTCATGGTGTCTTCAGCCGGTAGACCCGATGGCGTCGGCGTGGCCGACGTGGAGACCGAAGTGACCGAAACCGAACGAGCGGTTCTCCAGGTCTCCTTGCCGGCCGAGATCTTGCGGCTGTTCAGCGGCTATACCCAGGAAACACTCGGATCTTCTATAGCGCGGGTGCGATTTCGATCCGGTCGCATCGACGTCGTTTGGGGAGTTGAGCTGACCGATGGCCGAAAGGTGGCGGTCAAGGCCCACCGGCGGCCTGTCGATCTTGGAGCCGTCACGGCTGCAACGCAGGCCCAGCAAACCTTGAGTGCAGTTGGCTTTCCGTGTGCAGAGCCGCTGTCCGGCCCCGACGAGATGGCCGGCCAGGTCCTCCGGGTCGAAACGTTGCTGCCCGACGGGCAGGTCGCGGACGGGCGTGATCCGGTCATCCGACGGCTGTTGGCCGACGGGCTTGCGGGGCATATCGATGTCCTGCGACATCGCTCCGATCTCATCGATCAGGCCGGTTCCGGGCCATCGTGGTGCCAATACCAGGCCGGACCGTGGCCTGTGCCGCATGATCCGATCGTTGATTTCACTGCCACACCCCTGGGCTATCGCTGGCTGGACCGGTTCGCAGAGCAGGCCGCCGACCAGATCCTCACCCACCGCGACGCCGGCGATGTGGTGGTCGGGCATGCCGACTGGTACGTCGGGAACGTCGCAGTTGCCGACGGGAAGCTGGTGGCAACGTACGACTGGGAATTGGTTGCCGACACCGAAGCAGTGATCGCCGGGTTCACCGCGGCCTGTTATGGAGCTAGCTGTACTGATCACGGACGTTAGTTACGGCGTGCCGGCTGGACGATGACGAGGACCTCCGGGTGAGGTGTGAAGCGACCAAGCAAACACATCTCAGACACCGGAGGTCCTCGTGTCCCACGTTAACGCTGTTCTGACCCCGACTGGTCGTCTGCGGCTGGCCCGGCTGATTGTCGATCAGGGTTGGCCGTTGCGCCGGGCCGCGGAGCGGTTCGGGGTATCGGTGACAACGGCAAAACGGTGGGCTGACCGGTACCGTTCCGATCGGGCCGCGGGGGCCGCGGGATTGCGGGATCGATCGTCCCGCCCGCGGGTGTCGCCGGGGCGGACGCCGACCAGGATCGAGCGCCGGGTGGTCGGCTTGCGGGTCTCGCGCCGGTGGGGGCCGGCCCGGATCGCCTACCGGCTGGGGCTGGTGGTCTCCACCGTGCACAAGATCTTGCGTCGCTACGGCTGTCCACTGTTGACGTTCACCGACCCGGCGACCGGGACCCGGATCAAGACCGGCCGCACCAAGATCAACTCCTATGTCCACCAGGCGCCGGGAGACCTCATCCATGTCGATATCAAGAAACTGGGCCGGATCCCCGACGGCGGCGGCTGGCGCGTCGTGGGTCGGGTTCAGGGTCAGAAGAACACCCGTAGGGGAAAGATCGGCTACTGGTACATCCATAACGCTGTCGATGATCACACCCGGCTCGGCTACAGCGAGCTGCTGACCGATGAGAAGAAGGAGACCGCGGCCGCGTTCTGGCAGCGGGCCAACAGTTACTTCGCCTCAGCAGGCATCGTGGTCAAACGCGTGCTGACCGATAACGGCTCCTGCTACCGCTCCAAGCTGTTCGCCGCAGCCCTGGGCGAAGACATCAAACACAAACGCACCCGGCCCTACCGGCCCCAGACCAACGGAAAAGTGGAGAGATTCAACCGCACCATGCTGCAGGAATGGGCCTACGCCCAACCCTATTCATCCGAAGCAGAACGCGCCGCCTGCTTCACCGACTGGCTCCACACCTACAATCACCACCGCGGACACACCGCACTCGACGGCAAGTCACCAGCCGACCTCGTACCTAACCTCCGTGGACAGAACAGCTAGCTCAACCAGCGGCGGTGGGTTGTCGAGTCCGGAGGAGGTGGCTACATTCCTTCAGGGCTACGAATCCTCCCGCGGACAGCCGTTCACGGGTCCGGAACAACGGGTGGCGGCGGCCGCCGCTGCGTGGATCATCGCTTTCAATGCTCGGTGGCAGCTTGGCCTCGGCGACGACCGGGGCGAAGCGCGTACCGCGCTGTGGTTCGTCCGGGAGCGGCCCGACGATTACCTGGCACTCGCCTGGTGATCAGGTCCGCGGCCCGGGCGTCCGGGCCGCGCGCGACGCCGGCCGGCGGCGTACCGGGACACGCCGTCACAGTTTGGACCGCGATGTCTGCGGATGATTACCCATTGACGACCTTGGACAGGTCAGCGAACTGATCCCGCGTCGCCTGAAGCGCCGTCGCGTAGGCGAGGTCGAAGAGGGACTTGCCGGCATTGGGTCCGCTCTGAACGATCTTGGCCCCCTCAGTCGACGTGGGGGAGTCCTTGTTCAGTTCGGCGTGCGTCGGTGCATTCGGACCGCACAGTTTGGGCCAGTCGAGCAGGAACGTCCCGCTCACGATGTCGGCCGGCAGCGAGCCGACCTGGAGGTCCCAGGTAGGGATCGGATCGACGTCGGTATGCAGCTCGATCCAGTTGGAGTGCGCATAGAAGTCTTCCACGGTGTGGATCATCGTGCCGAAGTCGACAAATGTGTTGGTCTCGATGGTTGTCGATCGGATCAGCTCCCAGAGATCGTCGATGCGCTCGGTGCCCGGTCCGAACGCACAGTTGTCGAAGTGCCACGCACTGTTGAACTGGTTGGCGTCGGTCGCCAGATTCGCGGCCACGATGACCTCGAGTTCATCCTTGATCTTTGGATCGTCGGGACACGCTGCCCTGGTCAGTGCGGCGTGGTAGTCGAGGTTGAAATACAGCCGGTTCGGATTGCGGTCCTGATCGGTCCTGGTCATTGGACTCTCTTGTCTCTCTCGGATGACGGTGTTGCCTGGGACAGCCGCTGCATCCAGTCATCGGGCACGACGAAACCGAAGCTCCACCTGTCCCGCTCGGCTCGGTTCACGATGCAGTGCCAGAGGACCGGGTCTTCGCGGATCCGGAAGAAACGGATCAGCTGCGGTCGGTCCGCGAGCGTGACCAGTTCCTTGGTGTACGGGTTCATATAGCGCATGAAGGTCCGGGTGTCGCCGGCCGGGATGTCCTCGTCGAAGTCGATCAAGTACATCCGCCAGCCCGGCTGGGTCTGGTTGGTGTGCCAGAGCCGATACGCGTAGGGCGGGTACCACATGCTCCCGGAGAAGCGAATCCCCGGGCCGAACACCTTTTCAAGATGCTCCAGCGTCCGTACCTTGGCGTCGAAATACGGCTGGTACTCCGGCAGACTCGGGGCCTGGTCGAGGTTGATCAGATGGAAGTCACGTCGCACAGGGGGAGTCCGTGCTGCCGGTCCAGTGCGGGGCCATGATCTCGTCGTAGCGCGCTTGGAATCCAGGGGAGGCAGGCGACTCATCGGCCCACTGATAGTCCTCGGCCCGGAACTCACTGCGGAACCGATCGAGGTCGGCGGTTGCCGGCCGAAGCCGAAGCTTCGGCAGGTCATCGATGATCGGAGCCAACTCCGCGACGTCGCCGACCTCGAACTCGTAGTGCAGCGCCGAAGCCATCGCCTGTTCCACCGGCGAACTGGGCTGAACGGGTTCTTCGCCCGGTTCCTGGTCGGCATTGCGTTCCATCACAGCGGCCATGATCGACTCGCCGTCGAACGCGAAGCCCAGCCTCTGTCCCAGCAGCGGAAGCTCGGCCGGGTCGGTGATTGCTCTCATCATCCGGGCGATCTCGAGATCGTGATCGGCGAGGTCGAGGAACTCGTGGCATGCAGACGTCGTGGTCATTCACGTACCTACCTTCCATAGCGTTGGATTCGGAGGGTCGAGCAGTAACGGTGACGGCACACGGTCCGGTTCGGCGACCCGGAGAAAGTGCATGCCGACACCGGCGATGCCGACCATCAGTCCCGAGAGCGGTTGGCGGCCGGCTTCCTCACGCGGCCAGTTGGATGCGGCTGCCAGGCGACGCCACATCGCCTGGGCTTGAACATTCGCTTCGAGTTGGAACGCGGGTTCTTGCTGGCGGGCCGCGATCCGCAGCAGCATCTCGGAGTTCCCGGAGACTCCGTGACACAGCGTCTCGTTGCCGACCGATGACAGCCCACGCAAGGTTGCGGCAAGGGCCGTGTACGCCTCATCGAGAAGCAACACCTCGCCACGCCCAAGGGCCGACCACGATTCCAGTCGGCTGAGCCCGATGCCCGGCGCGCCGTTGCACCACGCGTTGCCGAAATGACGCCGACCATGAACCGGGTCCTGCATGCTCGTGCGCAGGTCGTACCAGTCTTGATGTTCGTCGTCGAAGTGGTGCCGTTCGTACTCGAAGGCTGCCAGCCCCGCGTCGATGTAGCCCGCGTGTCCGGTCGCCGCGCCGAGCCTGGTCAGCGCCCATCCGATTCCCGCCGCTCCATGGGCAAACCCGGTGAGGTCAGCGATGCCGACCTCCGGTGTGCTCGATGGCCAACTGAGGCCATGCTCTCCGGACACGCCATGATCCAGGAGGTGTTGGGCGCATCGGTGCGCGGTCGCCAGGCCGATGTCTGTCATGTCGGACATGTCGGACATCGCCAGCAGCACCGCGATCACCCCGGCGCTGCCGCTCAGTACGTCAAGGTCCCGATCGTCATCGATCAACGGATCGATCTGCGCGACTCGGTTGACGGCAAGGTCCCACAACTTCTGATCGCCCCACAGGGCGGAGAGGTGGGCGAGCACGTACGCCTGTCCGGCCAGGCCGTCGAACCCGCCGATTCCGCGGGGTGGATGGCTCAAGGAGTGCGCCAACGCATCGCGCGCCGCGCGGTTCACGCTGGGCGAGGGGATGATCGCGTCGAGATACCCGAGGAACAAAGCCACTCCCGCGCTCCCGTAGTAGAGCGTGCCCTCGATGTCGCTCACATCCGCATCGGCCGCGGCGTAGCTCCAGCGGGGTCCGGGGCCCGGCTCAGCCAGCAACCCGCTGAGCTCCTGACCGACCAGTTGTGCCCACTCGAGCGCGGTGATGACGAAACTGTCATCGCGTACCTTTGCCGTCGACAGGCTGGCGCTGATGTAGCTGACCTGCCGAAGCCGATCGTCGGCCGGCAGGGACCTGATGCGCTCGAGAGCCGCCTGGAGCGGCGAACGAGCCGCGGTGACGCCAGTGGGGTAGACGTTGTCGTTGAGCAACTCATGCTGCTGCGCTGCGACACCAAAGGTCGGTACATCGAGCTGCCAGAGCGAGCGCAGCTCAGCTGCAGTGGCGCGACCGTCGGAGTCCCAGCGCAGCGGCGCCTCGGCAAGACGTCTGAACACGACGTCGACCTCGAGCGGTTCGACCAGGCAGCGCGGATGCCGGGCTGCGATCAGCAGCTGAACGTAGGTCTGGGTGTTGCGCGCAACGTAACGGATGTCCGTCGCGGCAAAGAACTCGGCGATGTAGGCCGGCGCGCCCGGTTGGGTGCGGAACCAATCGTGCACGGCGGTGAAACCTCGCACGATCGAATCCTCGAAGTCCTTCGCCTCGAGCAGGGTGCCGGCCAGTCGGACACGGTTCGCTGCGTTCCCCTCGATGCGGACGCCCGTCTCGTGGCGAACGGTCGGAACAGCTCCGTCCTGCAGCCGGGGAACCGGGAAGGGGACCTCATACACACCGCCGCCGGAATAGCCGCTGAGCCGAGTGACGACCTCGGTCGTCGGTGGCAACGGCCATTCCAACAGCCCGGTACGAAACACCGAGTCGGCGACTGTGTGCCAACCGAGTTCATGCCCCGGAGGCTCCACACCGAGCACGGTTTCGCAGTCACAGATGTGGGCATGTCCGTCGGCGACGATGACGTTCTCGTGATGGAGGTCGCTGCCACCGAGGACATAGAACACCGCCAGGAATCCACCGAGCTCCTCGAAGATCCGCGCAGCCTCGTCGGGAGATTCGACCTCGTTGCGTCCGTGGGGGATCCGCTCCTCATAGCCGTAATCCTGCAGCGCGACGACCCTGCGTCGTGCGAAGTTGATCACGCCGTCGTCGGAGAGCCGTCCCAGGAGCCGCTGCATGGCGACCTCGACAGCCAACGGTCTCGGCTTGTACACGAGCGCCGCACGCGTCGAGCCAAGATCGACACCGATCATGGCCACACTGTTGCCACCCCGGTGATAGTCGCCCTTGCCCAGCTCGACCGAGGTGAAGCATCGGACCGGTTGCCCGATGATCGCTTCGCCGATCAGATCGACATCGGCGGCGAGCCTGTTGATCAGCTGAGTGCCGTTCTCAACCAACTGGCCGGTGACGGCGGCCAACCACCTGGCCAGTACCGAGAATCGGAGGAAGAACTCATGGCAGTGCGCGGCGTCGGCGAAGGTCAACCGGAAGTATTCGTCGTGGTCGGCATCCCTGGCCGTCTCACGACTCGCCCCCCAGCGCGCGAACGTCAAGTTCTCATGTGCCTCGATGGCCCAGGCAGCGGCGAGCTCGAACCGGTCCAGGAGATGCGCCTCGAATGCGTCGACGACCTCGCGGCTGATCAATTCGCGCCCGGCCGCCCGATTCGCGACAGCTCGTCGCTCCGCAAGGCGACGGCGCAGATGCTGTGTGAATGGTGCGCAGGCCAGTCCGATGCGATGTCTGGATGAGGTGGGCGCTTCAACCGAGTCAGGGGCGGGCGCGAAGTCGGCCAACGCCTCGGCGTAGACGCCGATCCATCGGCGGTGAATGTCGGCCACCGTGGCACGGGCCGTCTGATCCATACTGTCCGCGCGCCGGCGCCACGTACGGTAGCGCCGTACCACGCGGGTGATGGTGTCGACGTCGGTCCTCTGGTCGGCCAAGCGGTCGGCCAACCGGCCGATCTGCCAGTCCTCGGCCGGTCGAAGGGGCTGATCACTCTCGTCGACAACAACGTCGGCGAGAGCTGCGACGACGGCGGTCTGCTCGGCGAGGTTCGATGCCCGCACTGCGACCTGAAGGGCTGCCTCGTAGGCGGGCAGACCGCCGACGGTTCGAAGATCGTCGCGACCAAAGACGTCGGCTCCGGGCTGTGTCACACTGTCACGTCCCGTGGCGCTGTCATGTGCCTTGATCACGTCGTCGTTCGGTCGATTCGGACTACTTGGTCGTTCCGTCGCACACGAACGTCAGCGGGCCTGAGCTGCAGGTCGACCTGCATTGTGCTGTGAAGGCACTTCCGGCTGCGAGATCCAACGGAGCCTGCTCCTGAGGCTCCACCGCGGCCGGGAGCGCTGCATCGGTGAAGTCACCACTGTCGGTCATGTGGGCGCGGAATTCCTGGTCGACGACAGCCGAAAGGAGTGCCTCGTCGGCGTCAGTGAATGTGCGATCGCTAACCGTTTCGGTCATGAGTGATCCCTTTCTTGAATGTGTTCATTTTGATTTAGGGGGATAAATGATTCGATGAGACTGACCGGGATCGGTCGTTCAGAGTGAACCGAAGTTCCCGACCACCGCTCGCAACTCATCAAGAGCCGCCGTCATGTTGTCGGAGTTGTTCTGCCACTCGACCAACCCCTGTTCGCTGGCGTGAAGGCCTTCGGGCGCCCAAAGTTTTTCGAGCCAAGCCTTCAACTCGGCGTCGTCATCGAGCGCAGCGTCTACGTTGGCTCGCGCCAACACTGCAGGACCCTCCGCGTCAAGGGCCAGTTGGAAGAACTCGTGGACCTTTCCTCCTTTCGGAAAACACGAGAGCAGGACGGCCAACCCCTGCAGGTACCGGATCATTACTGTCTCCACAGAGACTTCAGCCATGCGATCACCCCTTAACGGTGGATGTGAATGGTTGCCGACGGCGTACGGCGGCACCCGGCTTGCGCGACTGCGCAGGTCTGGTGCCGCCGGAGCATGTGCGCAGATGTCACCCAGGAAGATCTGACTCGAGCGGGTTCGCAGACGGGTGCGATCACAGACCATTACCCCTTCCTCACCTCACGGCGATAAAGGCAATCCGAACGTGGCCCGCAGCCACGACGGACTTTAGCTGGGCAAATGTCCTACAGTCGGCGGGCGTCGAGTCTCATCCGCTACTGACCCAATGACAACAAGACCTACAGCGTTACCAGACCGTCTTGTTTGGCTAAGTAGGGGTTGAGCGACATCGCCCGAAAAAAAGTGTCCCGCTATGACGCAAGTGTGTCAATGGCGCTATATCTGATTCGGGACTTTAGTCCTTCGATGAGAGCCCCATTGATCGGATCGAGTCGGAGACCCAATTGAATGCGCAATTGTTTTGTCGGCGTCTAACGCCGGTGAGAAGGGCAGGACGGCCCCATTCCGATTGCAGCTGCAGCCGTTCGGCCTACGCGGCTGCTACTCCCCGGACGAGCCCTGCGCGCGTCGTCGCAGCCGCCGGAGCACAAAGCCGATCACAAGAAGCCCGAGGCCGATGTAGATGACATTGCTCACGGTGCCCACATATCCCTCAACGTGGTGCCACTGCGCGCCGAGCTCATAGCCGGCGACGATCAGAGCAGAGTTCCAGACCGAACTTCCCGCGACCGTGTAGATCGAGAATGACCAGATCGGCATCCGGTCGATGCCGGCAGGGATGGAGATCAGACTCCGGATCCCGGGCACCATACGGCCCAGGAGGACAGCGGCGGGCCCGTGACGTCGGAACCACCCGATCGCCCGCTCGACGTCGCGCGCGTGGAGCAGCGGAACACGGTCGGCAGCGGCGCAGATCCGGTCCCTGCCCCACGCTGCACCCAGGTAGTAAAGGACGTACGCACCGGCGAGCGATCCTGCAGTGGCAGCGACGATCGCAGGAATCATTCCGTAGTGTCCTTGACTGGCGGTGTATCCGGCGAGAGGAAGTACCACCTCGCTGGGGACCGGCGGGAAGACACTCTCGACTGCGGTAGCGACGCCGACGCCCGGGGCCCCGAGCGCCCGCATGACGGCGACGACCCAATCGAGCACGTGGCGCATCGGCAGCCTTTCGTCGTCGGGCACTCTGCGAACATCACCAGAGTCCACGCCGCCCCAAATCCGGTCCGCCTGTAGAGATGACACGGATTATGCCGGTCCGACTCGTTGTTGGCAGGCGGTGCTTCTGCTGACCGACGACTTCGTGCCTGCGCGTCTGGACGGCGGGCTTTGACGTACTGTGCCAGGGCATGGAGCTTCAGCACCGCCAGGCCGTCGTCAACGGCGTACGCCTGCACTACGTCGAGGCCGGCTCCGGCCCGCTGGTCGTGCTGTTGCACGGCTTCCCGGATTTCTGGTGGTCCTGGCGACTGCAGGTTCCGGCGCTCGTCGAAGCAGGGTATCGGGTCGTGGCGCCCGATCAGCGCGGCTACGCGGAGAGTGAGAAGCCGCACGACTGGCGCGCGTACCGGGTCGAGACCCTGGCGGCGGACGTCGCTGCGCTGGTCCGCGTCGAGCTGGGGGAGGAGCGCGCGTTCGTCGTCGGCCACGACTGGGGCGCGGCCGTCGCATGGATGGTGGCGACACTGCACCCGGAAGTTGTCGAGAAGCTCGCGATCCTCAACGTGCCGCACCCGGACACGATGCAGCGGACGCTGCGGAGCAGCCGCAAGCAGTTGCTGAACAGCTGGTACATGTTCTTCTTCCAGATCCCCTGGCTGCCCGAGCACCTGCTGGGCTGGACCGGGCGGCGCGCGCTCGCACAGGCCTTTCGGGACGCGCGGCCGGGCACGTTCACCGACGACGACCTCGACCGGTACGTGGCCGCACTGAACGGCGCCGACGGATTCCGGGGGCCGATCAACTGGTATCGCGCGGCGCTTCGCACGCCGATCCAGCGCATGCGGAGGTTGTACCGGCCGATCCCTGCCGAGGCGCTGGTGATCTGGGGCGAGCAGGATCGGTTCTTGATCGCCTCGATGGCTGAGCCCTCACGGGAGCTGGTCCCGCACGTGCGCGTCGAGCGGCTATCGGAGGCGTCACATTGGGTGCAACTCGACGAGCCCGAGCGCGTGAACGCGTTGCTCACCGGGTTCTTCGGCGACGCCGAGTAGCACAAGGCGCCGCCCTGGACCCGCGGTGATCATGGACGCTGGCGGACGCCGGTCCGCGGCTACTCTCCGCTGAACAGGATCAGATTGCCCTCGGGGTCTCGAACCACGAACTGATGTGCGCCCCACGGCTGACGCTGCAGCGTTTGCTGGAACTCGACATCAGCCGCGACGTACTCGGTGTAGAGGGCCTTGACATTGTCGACGAGGATCACGGCCGAGAGCAGTTGATCATCATCTCGAACGGTGCCGTTGTACACAGGTTCACAAACGTAACGAAGATTGAGGCTGACGTTGTCGCGGCGTACTTGACCGTAGTACGGCGGATCGCCGTGGGTGAAGACCACCTGGAATCCCAATTCGCGTTCGAAGAACTCGCAGGCTGCGTTGACGTCGGATACGAAGAGCTGTGGTTCGGCCCGGGTGAGAACCGCCGGCGGTGAGTCGCCGGGGTCGGACGCTGCGGCCGCCTGGGGCTTCTGCGCCAGTTGCGCCTTGAACGTAGCCCATGTTTCGTATCCGGCTTCGCGAGCCAGCAGAAGCTGCGCGTCAGCAAGCACGAAGCGCTGCGCGAGGATCTGTTCGTCGCTCAACCCGTGGTACCGCGGCAACCCGGCACGGATCCTCGCAGCGACGGCATAGTTACGCTCGCGGTGCCAGCGGAGTAGCTGCCTGGCCTGCTTCCGCAGATTCTCCAGATTCGTCATGGGCACACCTCTAATAGTGGCGAGGTGGGCATAGCCCCTTCGGCGAGTGCCGGCGCGCCCTCATTCAGCAGCACCAGCATCCTGCAATCCGGGGCTTCCCGCTGTCAAGCGATCGACCGGTGCGCTAAGTCGTACGGGCAGCAACCGGCGAGTGCCTGCGTCGCAAACCAGCCAAGGGGGAAGCGATCCGGGAATCCGGTTGTGACCGTTCGACGACGCTGAGACGGTTGCTGACATGATCAGCCTCCGCACAGCGACACATGACGACATCCCAACCTTGGCCAACGTCCTCGCCGCCGTCCAGGCGCAGACCGATCCGTCAATCGACGTTGAGAAGGCTCGGCAGAGCATGATCGAATCCATCCCCGAGTACTTCGGTAAGGACGAGCCGGAAAGTCTGCTGTCGATAGTCGAGCTCGACGGCGAACCCGTCGGCAGGCTCCGCGTCGTCCGCTTCGAAGACCGGATCTTCCTCGGCGGCATCCAGATCCATCCCGACTTTCAGAACAGAGGCGTCGGCACACATCTGATCGCGGCACTGATCAAGGAGTGCCGTGCCGCCGGGAAGCCCCTGCAGCTCGACGTGGAACGCACCAACACCCGAGCCCGGCAGTTGTACGAGCGCCTGGGGCTCCGACACAACGGTGAGTCCGAGACCGACATCCACCTGCAGTTCTCCCCGACCGCCTGAACAGTTCGACGGGGTAACCGGTACGCCTGGTCCACCACCCCGGCGACAAGGCCGTCCCCGTCATCAGTCTTTTCTGGAGGGTGACAGCCACCGCCTCCCGGCAAATGCGATGAGGGTGCCCGTGGTGGCGGCTGCCGTGGTCAGGAGGAACGCATGGTTGGCCCCATAGGCGTCGATCAACTGGCCTGCCAGCGAAGACCCCGCGGCGATCCCGAGGCCGGTCGCCGCGGTGAGCCAGGCGAATCCCTCGGTGAGACGGTCCGCTGCGACGAGGTTGGCCATCAGGCCGGTCCCAGCGATCAGCGCGGGTGAGACGGTCATCCCGTAGATCAAGGCGCAAACGGCCATGACGACGATCGTCGGAGACAGCACGAGCGAGATCGACAGCAACGCCATGGACAGCAGGGCGACCGCAAATCGGGTGGGTAGCGTCCGTTGCCAATTGATCGCCCCGTACGCCGCCCCCGCGATGACGCTGCCAATGGCGAAGGCGGCGAGCAGGGCGCCGGACAACGCGTTGTGTCCGGACACCTGTGCGAATGCGATCACACTGAGATCGCTGGATCCGAAACACATTCCCAGCATCAGGTGGGCCGCTACCAGGACCCAAGCACCGGCAACCCGATAGGTGGGCGGGCTGAGAGTCTTCACGCCGGTGTCCCCGCGGCGAGCACGAGGTGGTGGTTCCGTGGTGCGCTGCATCATCAGGAGACCGCCACCGATCACGGCCAGACCGGTTGACGTCAAGACACCAGCACCGGGCCAAACACTGGCAGCCAGGAACGCAGCGAGCACGGGCCCAACAACGAACACGCCGGCGTCGATGACCGATTCCAAGGAGAGAGCCGTGTTGAAGGTGCCATGGTCTCCGACCATGTGTTTCCACCGGCGCCGAGCCATCGATCCGATCTGGGGGACGGCCGCGCCAGCCACGACCGCAGCCGGAAACAGCAGCCACCCAGCCCATGGGCTGGTCGCCGCGAACACCAGCGCGCTGGTGGAGACCGCGAACACGACCAGCAGCGGCCGCAGTAGTCGCCGCTGACCCCACCCATCGGCCAAGGCCCCAGTCAGCGGGCCGGTCAGCGCCGTGGCGACGGCCAGCGTGCCGCTCACCAAGCCCGGAAGCGCGTACGAATCACTCTGGGCTCGAACAAGCAGCACAGTCCCGAGGCCGAGCATCGACAACGGAACGCGGCCGATCAGGCCGGCGACCACCAGCCCGCGCGCTCCGTCGAGTCCCAACAACGTCCGGTACGGCCTCAGCACGAGTCCTCCAGATCAAGCCTTGGTGAGCCGATCCTGACGGATGCCGCTGACGGCTGGAATCGACGTCCCGAAACCGGTTCAGATCCGATCGCTGGAGGCCGCGCACGCTACCGGCCCGACTCGTCCGCGGGCTCGGATCTGAGGCAGGTGCCGATGATCATCGGAACATACTCTGTTGCGTTGGCCTGATCGATGCGGCCCGTGACAAAGCCGTAGTGGAGGCTGCCTACGAGTGCGAGGGCGACCGCGCCGGTGTTCGTGTCAGCGGCGATTCGCCCGCCAGCCTTCTCTGCTTCCAGGTAGTCCACGAATGCCTTCTCAACATCGCCGAGGACGTGAACGGAGCTGACGGATCCCAGCTCATGCAGGCGCGCCAGGGTAGATGGCCGGGAGTGCACGATTCCGATGATGGCGAACAGCGGCGACCGCAGAAGTGCCGTCGCCACGCCGGCGAGGTTGGCTGCAACGTCACCTGAGCCGGCGTAGGAGATGAGTTGCGCCGCTTCCCGGCCGGCCGCATCGGCCCGGTCAACGACGAGTTCGGCGAGGAACTGGTCAAGATCGGTGAAGTGGTTGAACAGCAGTCCACGAGCCACGCCCGCCTCCTGCGCGACGGCGCGACTGCTGAACCCATCTGCGCCACGACCGAGGAGGACCCGCTCCGCCGCTTGGAAGAGGCGCTCTCTCACCTCGGGTATGGCCACACCTCGGGGCATCCGGCTCTTGCCTCCTCCCTGCCGCATTGCCAAGTTTGAGCGTACGCTCATACTATATGAGCAGCTGCTCATACAGGTGAGGAGGGCAGCCGATGATGCCGATCCGAATGATGCTGATGAAGCGCCGGCGCCGAACTATGCGCCGAGCCGCGCTGGACTCATCCGACGCGGGCCAACCGCGCCTCGACATCTGGGCCGACCCGAAGGGCGAGCTGCGGATCGGTTCGCTTGCAGTCCGGGTGGCAGGGGAGGGCCGTCCCACCCTCCTGCTCCACGGATTCATGGGGTCGAACCGCTATTGGGGCGCTGCCTACGACCGATTGGCCGATGATGGCCTGCTGCTGGCGCCTGATCTGCTGGGCTTCGGTTTCTCGCGAGGGCCGGACCGGGGATACGGCCCCGACGACCACGGCGACGCGCTGGTCCGCTCGGTGGCTGAACTGGGGGTGGGTTCAGACCTCCTGGTCGTCGGGCACTCCACGGGAGCACTACTCTCCCTATGGCTCGCAAGCAGGTATCCCGACAAGGTCAGGCGCGTGGTCGCCATCGCTCCGCCACTTTTCCGGGACCCCGAACACGCTCGGCGACAGATCCGTCAACTCGGCCGGCTGGAGCAGCTCTTCGCCTTCCAGGACTGGGCAGCGAAGATCTTCTGCCGGCACCTTTGCCAGAAGCGTCCCAAGCTCGCGGCCAGACTCTACGGCGTTATCCGGCCCGACCTGCCGGAACCGATCCTGGAGGACGCGACCCGGCATTCATGGACGTCGTACTCGGAGACGATCAAACGAGTCATCGTCGCCGCCGAAGCCGCACAATGGCTTGCCTCGGCAACCTGCGACGTCGAGTTGGTCGCCGGAACCGACGACAGGATGCTGGACCTCGATTTCCTTCGTGAGCTGTCCGGTCAGCATCCGCACGTCACACTGCGGATCATTCCCGACGGGGACCACCACCTTCCGCTGACTCAACCGGAACTATGCCTGGCAGCGATCGCGGGGGAGCCCAACAGCATGCAGACCGAAACAGCCGTCTGACTCGGGCCACGAGAACGGCGGGAGTACCGTCAACTTGACATAATGTAGCTTATCGGACAATTGACGGAGCGTTGCAGGCACGTGCAGTTCGGGACCAAGGGCCGGGCTGATCGGTTACCGACGTCCCCTGCGCTCCATGTCGCCCAGCAAGCATTGTTGTGCCGTGGACGCCGCGTCGCCAGAACTGCTCGCCGATCAACCGCCGGCGTCCGTACTCAGTGCCTTTGCCGCAGTGACAGTCTCCGTCGGCCGGACAGCGGCGATGGTGATACGCCACAAGATCGCGATGCCGCGCGACCGGGTCGGCGACGTGCTGCGGTTCGCCGACGGATCCCACGGCCGGATCTACCGCGACACGGTGATCACCGGCGCGCAATCGGCCGACCCGGCCGTACTGCTGGTCTGTTTTCGGCTGCGCTGGATTCGCGGGGCCGGCCACACGGCGTTTCGTGTCGAAAGTCTGTTGAACACGCCATTGTTCGCCGGCTTCTCCGGCTTCCGGTCCAAGTTGTGGCTCGCCAACGACGAGAACGGCCGCTACCGGGGCGTCTACCAGTGGGACGGTACGGAACTGGCCGAGTCGTATGCCCGCCGGCTGTGGTGGGTCCTCGCATTGGTGAGTCCCCCACGGTCCATCCGCTACATCGTCCTCCGTGGCCTGCGTCGCGATGACGTCGTGGACGACCCGACGCTTCTGGCCGGAATCCCGGGCGGTGAATCGGCCTGGTGGCGAATCACCGAACGGGTCCCGACATCAACTGGGAAGATCGTGCTGTGACTACCCAGCACCAACTTCCCAGCAACCGTTCCTAGGCGAGTTGGTCCCGCCGGCGAGTCAGGTAGGCCGTCTCGGCGGAGTTCCCGGCCAGTTCGATCGCCCGGTCGTACGCCACGCGGGATTCCTCGCTGCGGCCAAGCCGGCGCAACAGGTCGGCGCGGGCGGCGTGGTAGGCGTGATATCGGGCCAACGTGTCGCCGAGACGGTCGATGATCGCCAGCGCGACCTCCGGGCCGTCGAGCTCGGCGACGGCGACCGCCCGGTTCAACGCGACGATCGGCGATGGATCCAGGACGATCAGCTGGTCGTAGAGAGCCACGATCTGGGACCAATCGGTGTCCCGCATGTCCCGCGCGGACGTGTGTACGGCGTTGATCGCTGCCAGGATCTGATAACGGCCGGGGGCGGCACCGCTGGCCAGCCGCTCCATCACCAGCCGGTGACCCTCGGCGATCAGCGAACCGTCCCAGGATCCTCGATCCTGCTCGTCGAGTGTGACCAGTTCCCCGGTTGCCGACACCCGTGCCGTGCGACGGGCCTCGATCAGCAGCATCAGGGCCAGCAGCCCGGCGACCTCGCCGTCCCGCGGCAACATGCCGCGCAGCAGGCGGGTGAGCCGGATGGCTTCTGAGGTGAGTTCATGGCGTACCGGGTCCGAGTCGGCACCGGTGGCCAGATAGCCCTCGTTGAAGATCAGGAACAGTACCGACAACACCCCGCCCACCCGGCCAGGAAGATCACCGGTGGCGGGCACCCGGTACGGGATCCGGGCGGCCTTGATCTTGGTCTTTGCGCGGGTGATCCGGCGGCCCATGGCCGGCTCCTGCACGAGGAACGCGCGCGCGATCTCGGGCACCGTCAGGCCGCCCACCATCCGAAGGGTGAGTGCCACCCGAGCCTCCATCGCCAGCGCCGGATGACAACAGGTGAAGATCAACCGGAGCCGGTCGTCGTCGATGGCACCCACCGGTTGGGGCGGGTCGTCGTCATACATCAGCTGGGCCTGCCGCTGCTTGTCCTCACGCCTGCTCTCCCGCCTGATCCGGTCGATGGCCTTGCGCTGAGCGGTTGTGGTGAGCCAGGCCCCCGGGTTGGGAGGCACGCCGTCGATCGGCCATCGTTCGACCGCGGTTGCGAACGCCTCGGCCGCTGCCTCCTCTGCGATGTCCAGATCGCCGAACCGTCGGGCCAGCGCGGCGACGATCCGCGCCCATTCGTCCCGGTGCGCCCCGTCGATCGCGTGTCGGAAGTCGATCACTTCACAGAACCGCGAACGGTCTGACCTCGACCCTTCGGTTGCAGGCCCTCGAGCCCGCAGCCGCCAGACGCAACGCAACGTCAAGGTCGTCGGCCTCGAAGATCCAGAAGCCGGCCAGGAATTCCTTGGTCTCCACGAACGGCCCGTCGCTGATCACCGGTTCGTCACCGCGATTGTCGATCACGGTGGCCGTGCTCGGTGCTGCGAGACCCGCCGCGAACACCCAGTGGCCGCCGGCCCGAACCCGGTCGTTGAAGGCGTCGATGGCAGACATCTCGTCGTCTGTCGCCAGATCCGTCCCGTCGTGGATCACCGAAACGAAGTACTGCATGGAAGATCATCCCTTTCAGGTCGTCCGTGGTGGTTGTCATCACTGCAACGAACGGTTCTCCCCCAATCCGACACGGCCGGCACGGTCGCCGGGCGCGAAGTCTCATAATCAGCACATCTGTGTCACATCTTCACAAATTCTTGAGAATGTAGTCCCAACTGGTCTGTTCGCAAGGCAGATTGGCAGCTACACAAAATCATCGAACACGTGTGACGAGTGAGGATTCATGACGCGATTCGGGGGACATCGGGGTGCGATCGGGATCGCGGCGGTCATAACGGCCGGCCTCGTCCTGGCAGGCTGCGGCCGGGCTGCGAGCCCAACCGGAGAATCGTCGCACTCCCCCAGCTCCCCGACTGCGCCGGCGAGCGCTCCCTCAGCGGGAGGTACACAGCCACCGACCTCGTCCCCGTCCGGCGCGAGCCCCGTCTCGGTCCGGGTGAACGTCCCGAAGCATGCGGACCAGGTCAAGGTCAACAAGGTGATCAAGGTGACCGCGACCAACGGCACCCTCAGCAAGATCGCAGTCAAGGGGAAGTACGTCGACCACGGGGTCACCAAGGAGACGACCATCGACGGCACCCTCGACGAGAGCAGGACCACGTGGAAGGCGTCGGAGCTGCTCGAGCCCAACGGAAGATACACGGTCACCGCGACGGGGGTGAACGCCGATGGTCAGAGCAGGACGACCACCACGAAGTTCGAGTCCCAGGCCCTGACTCTCGACCAACAGATCTACCCGGCCTTCGTCAGCCTGGGCAAGAAGGTCGGCGTCGGCGCTCCGGTGGTGCTGCGCTTCGACCGGCCGGTCAAGGACCGGGCCGAGTTCGAACGGCATCTGCGGGTCACCAGCACGTCGCATCAGAAGGGCAGCTGGCACTGGTACAGCGACACCGAGGTGCACTGGCGTCCTGCCCACTACTGGAAGCCCGGCACGAGGGTGACCGCGACCGCAGAGCTCAACAGCGTCCCGGCCGGCAGCGGCGAGTACGGCCAGCGCAGCACCTCGACGAGTTTCACGGTCGGTGATTCGGTGATCACCAAGGTCAACCTGAAGACTGATGTCGCGAAGGTGTACGTCAACGGCCACAAGGCGCGCAAGATCTTCGTCAGCGGCGGAAAGCCGTCGACGCCGACGAGCAGTGGGACCAGCCTGATCACCCAGAAACTGACTGACTACGTGATGACCTCGGAGATGATCGGTCTGCCGAAGTCCGGACCCGAGTCGTACCGGCTGCTCGCGGCGTACGCGATGCGGATCACCACCTCGGGTCAGTTCCTCCACTCCGCTCCGTGGAACACGCCCTACTTCGGTCGGGTGAACGCAAGCCACGGTTGCGTCGGGATGAGCGTGGAGGACTCGCGCTGGCTGTTCGAGCGGGCGCTCCCGGGCAGCCCGGTGACGGTCACCGGCACAGACCGTCCGCTGGAGACCGGCAACGGCCTGACCGACTGGAACGTGGACTTCAAGACCTACGCCGAAGGCAGTGCCCTCTAGCATCCACGAGCCCGCGGCACCTGATTGATCAGCCGCTCACGTAGTCGGCCAGGTGCTGACCGGTCAGCGTCTTGCGCCCGGCCACCAGATCGGCGGGAACGCCTTCGAACACGATCCGGCCACCGTCGTGACCCGCGCCCGGGCCGAGGTCGATGATCCAGTCGGCGTGAGCCATCACGGCCTGATGGTGCTCGATGACGATCACCGACTTGCCGGAGTCGACCAAGCGGTCGAGCAGGCCGAGCAGCTGCTGCACGTCGGCCAGGTGCAGACCGACGGTCGGCTCATCCAGGACGTAGATGTCCCCCGGCTCCCCCATCTGCGTTGCCAGCTTCAGCCGCTGCCGTTCACCGCCCGACAGCGTGGTCAGTGGCTGGCCGAGCGTCAGGTACCCGAGGCCGACATCGGCCAGCCGAAGCAGGATCTTGTGCGCCGCCGGTGTCTTGGCGTCCCCGTCGGCGAAGAACGCCACCGCGTCGTCGACCGCCATGGCAAGCACCTCACTGATGTCCTTGCCGGCGAGCCGGTACTCGAGCACATCCGCGGAGAATCGCCGGCCCTCGCAGACCTCACAGGTCGTCGACACACTTGCCATGATGCCGAGGTCGGTGTAGACGACGCCGGCACCGTTGCAGTTGGGGCAGGCGCCTTCGGAGTTCGCGCTGAACAGGGCCGGCTTGACCCCGTTGGTCTTGGCGAACACCTTGCGGATCGGGTCCAGCAGCCCGGTGTAGGTCGCCGGGTTGCTCCGTCGGGAGCCACGGATCGAGGTCTGGTCGACGACCACAACGCCGTCCCGGCCGGCCACCGAACCGTTGATCAACGAGCTCTTTCCAGAACCGGCGACCCCGGTGATCACCGCAAGCACACCCAGCGGGATGTCGACGTCCACCTTCTGCAGGTTGTTGGTGTCCGCGCCACGGACCTCAAGTGCGCCCGACGGCGTCCGGGTCGCATCCTTCAACCTGGCCCGATCATCCAGATGCTGACCGGTGATCGTCGTACTGGCGCGCAGCCCGTCGACACTCCCCTGGTACATCACCTGGCCCCCGTTGCTGCCGGCGCCCGGACCGAGATCGACGGCATGGTCGGCGATGGTGATGATCTCCGGTTTGTGCTCGACGACCAGCACGGTGTTGCCCTTGTCCCGCAACTGACGCAGCAGCCTGTTCATCCGCTGGATGTCGTGCGGATGCAGGCCGATGGAGGGCTCGTCGAAGACGTAGGTGACATCGGTCAGCGACGATCCGAGGTGCTTGATCATCTTGGTGCGCTGTGCCTCGCCACCGGACAACGTGCCCGCCGGCCGGTCCAGCGACAGGTAGCCCAGGCCGATCTCGGTGAATGCGTCGAGGGTCTCGCCGAGCGCCTTCAGTAGCGGTGCGACCGACGGTTCATCCAACGTCTTCACCCACTCGGACAGATCGGTGATCTGCATAGCGCAGGCATCGGCGATGCTGATCCCGTTGATCTTGGAGGAGCGGGCCTCCGTGCTGAGCCGGGTGCCGTCGCACTCGGGGCAGACGGAGAAGGTGATCACGCGGTCGACGAAGGCGCGGACGTGCGGCTGCATCGCCTCCCGGTCCTTGGACAACATCGACTTCTTGATCTTGGGAATCAGTCCCTCGTAGGTCAGGTTGATGCCCTCGACCTTGATCTTGGTCGGTTCCTTGTAGAGCAGGTCGTTCAGCTCACGCTTGGTGAACTTGCGGATCGGCTTGTCCATGGCGAAGAACCCTGAGCCACTGAAGATCCGGCCGTACCAGCCGTCCATGCTGTAGCCGGGGACCGTGAGGGCGCCTTCGTTCAACGACTTCGAATCGTCATAGAGTGCCTGCAGGTCGAAGTCGGTCACCGCTCCGCGCCCCTCGCAGCGTGGGCACATCCCGCCGAGGATGCTGAAGCTGCGCCGCTCCCGCAGCGTCTGGCCGCCCTTGGTGATGTTGACCGCGCCGGCGCCACTGATCGAGGCGACGTTGAAGGAGAAGGCCTGTGGAGCACCGATGTGCGGCTCGCCGAGCCGGCTGAACAGGATGCGCAACATCGCACCGGTGTCGGTCGCCGTTCCGACGGTCGATCGCGGATCGGAACCCATACGTTCCTGGTCGACGATGATCGCCGTCGTGAGACCGTCCAGGACGTCGACGTCCGGCCGGTTCAATGTCGGCATGAAGCCCTGGATGAAGGCGCTGTAGGTCTCGTTGATCATCCGCTGGGACTCCGCGGCGATGGTGCCGAAGACCAGAGAACTCTTGCCCGATCCGGAGACCCCGGTGAACACGGTCAGCCTGCGCTTGGGCAGATCGATGGTGATGTCCTTGAGGTTGTTCTCCCGGGCACCGACGACCCGGATCTGATCGTGGCTGTCCGCCGGGTGCCGTTTCGTCATCGTGGTGTTCGCGGTTCTGGTGGCACCCTTGCTGGCCATGGTCAAGCTCCCCCTCCGGTGAGACCTGCGGTGTACGGCGAGTGGTACGGATCGCCGCGCAGAGCGACGAGATAGTGGTACGGCGATCTACCGTACGCGATTTCGAAGCGTCGACTCAGCGTCCGCGGCGCGAGGCCGACACTGTGAGCGATTCTCTCGATGTCCAGCGCCGTGCCGGGCTCCCGAGCGATGCGGTCGCGAACCCTGCGCAGCAGCAGATACTCGTCATTGGCTACGACGCTCGTGGTCGGCGCGGCGGCCAGTGTTTCGATGAGACCCGGGTAGCACATCGGCGATCTCAGCGGGGCTCGGCCGGACGGCCCCAGGCAAAGCCGTCCGGATCGGTGAACGGATCGGCCGTGCTGTTGATGATCAGGCGGTGCGAGCCTTCGCCCTCGGGTGGGACGCCGGCGTCCTTGGCCAGCGCGCGGCGGCCGTAGAGGGCCAGCTTGACGGTGCCCGGCCGGCTCGCGAATTCGACATATTTGCGGCCGAAGCTCTTTGCCACGGCCAGGCCGCGGGACAGGTACAGATCCCTGGTGGCCGCCATGTCGCAGACACCGAGCAGGATCACCAGTTCGTCGATGCGCCCCGGCTTGCCCGGTGCGTCCTTCTTGGTGGAGGTCGCCACCTTCCACAAGGTTCCGTCAGGTGACCGGAAGACACCGCCGTAACCCCAGAACGACTTGGTGACGGGCTTGATCATGGTCGCTCCGGCGGTGATCGCAGAACGGGTGACCTGGTCCACGGCCGATGGCTGGTCGGCAATCAGTGAAAGGGTGAATCCGCGGAACCCTGACGATGGCGCGGCGGCCGGGCGCAGTCGCAGTTGATCTTTCAGCTGAGCTTCCAGATCGAGTGCTGCGTAGAAGGCCGCGGCCTCGTTGACGTCGTCGACCTCGAGCGAGATCGAGGTGATCGCCGGTGTGGTGGTCGTTGTTGTGTCCATGTCCACCACGCTATGGGCGCCCCGGCGTGCCTGCTTCTCGATTCCTGATCACTTGGTGATCAGCCGGATCAACCACTGCGGGTTCGCGTCGCCGCAGCACTGCGTAGGCGGCGATCGGCACCAGCAACGCGGTCAGCACACCGGACAGCACGAGTCCCCCGGACGTACCGGCGAAGAGGATGAGCGGGCCTCCGACGAGCAGTCCCAACGGCGCCGCCACGGTGGAACCTGTCGTCCAGAGCGTGACCACCTGTTGTTGTTCGTCGTCCCTGAGGCCGGATTGCAGGAAGCTGTAGGCCACCGGGGTGAACGGCGCGTACACCAGTCCACCCAGGGCGAAAACGATCATTGCAGCGGGCAGCGTGGTGACGAGGGCCAGCGCGATCGGGCACGCAGCCCAGAGCCCGATGATCGCGATCAGCAAATGGCGCTGCGGCAGCCGGCGCAGCCGGTCGACGAGCGCCGCGCCGAGGAACGCCCCGACACCCAGCGCTCCCCACATTGCGCCGAGTGCGGAGGCGTCGGCGTGCAGCCGACCGCGGACGAGCAACGGTAGTGCGATCTCGACCGGCATGTAGAAGAAGTTGAAGAAGAACTCGACCACCAGCAGGCGGGCGGCAACCGGACGGCGGCGCAGGATCCGCAAGCCGGATTCGCGGCCGGCCCGGGACCGCGGCTCTGCCACAACCGCGCGTCGGGTGGTGGCCAGGACGGCAGCCAGGAGCAACAGGGCACCGGCGGCATCGCAGAACAACGCGACGCCTGGACTTGTGACGGCGACGATGACCCCGCCGATGACCGGGCCGAGGATGTAGAGCGCGATCGTCACGTTCAGGCCGAGCAGGCCGTTGACCGCGTACCGTCCGCGATCGCCGGCGATAGCCGTGGCGAGCAGCCGTCGGCTGCTCGATCCGGCGATCCGGAAGACCGAGCCGAGCAGCAGGCCGATGATCAGCACAACCAGGCTGAGCCGGTGGGTGACGGCCAGTAGACCCAGGACGCCGAGGACGACCGAGCGGGAGACCGAGTCGGCGATCAGTACCGTCCTCGGCAGTATTCGCAGTCGGCCAACACCGATCGCCAGGGCGAGCACCGCCGCCAGGGCGTACGGCGCGGTCTCGACCAGTCCGATGGCTATCGGCTTGGCGACCCTGCCGTGGATGGCGAGTGTCTGTACCGGCATGGCAACGATCAGCATGCCGGTACCGACGGTCGCCAGCAGGTCCCCCAGGATCAGACCGAACACCCGACGGTCCGCCAACGCCTGCCCGTACGACAGGCTCGGCGGCGTCTCGGGTGCTGGGTCCTCCATGGATCGTCGCGTGTGTCGACGCGGCGCGTCAGCTGCGCTGCTGGATCCGGATCATGTTGCCGGCAGGGTCGCGAAAGGCGCAGTCACGAACGCCATACGGCTGGTCGGTCGGCTCCTGGACGACCTCGGCGTCCTTGCCCGCGATCTCGGCGAACGACGCGTCGACGTCCTTGCTGGCCAACAGCAGGGTTCCGAACGTTCCCTTGGCCATCATCTCGGCGATGGTCTTCTTCTCTTCGTCGGTGGCGCCGGGATTGGCGTTCGGTGGCCAGAGCACGACCGCGGTGTCAGGCTGGTCGGGCGGGCCGACGGTGATCCACCGGTACGCGCCCTGGCCGACGTCAAGCCGTACTTCGAAGCCGAGCACGTCCCGGTAGAAGGCCAGCGACGCCTCCGGGTCATCGAGCGGCAGGAAACTTGAGTGAATGGTGAGGTCCATGGCGATCACGCTAGTTGGGTGGTCACCACCGGCGCTTCTTGATTCCTGACCGGTCTGGTGACCTGTTTCGCGACACAGGCCGGAAGGCCTTCGGTGATGCCGCTGGTCTGTTGCCGGTAGGCGCTCGGCGACATGCCGACCAGCTCGGCGAACCGGGTGCTGAAGGTGCCGAGGGAGGAGCATCCCACCGCGAAACAGACCTCGGTGACGCTGAGCTCGCCACGCCGCAACAGGGCCATCGCCCGCTCGATCCTGCGGGTCATCAGATAGGAGTACGGCGACTCCCCGTAGGCCTGCTTGAACTGGCGGCTGAGGTGGCCCGCCGACATGTGGGCGTCCCGGGCCAATGCTTCGACATTCAAGGGCTGCGCGTAGTCGCGATCGATCCGATCCCGCACCCGACGCAGCCGCGCCAGATCGCGCAGTCGCTCGGCATCCTCAACCCTGCTGGTCACATCACCGATGGTGCCACACGTTGGTCGTGTCCTGGCTGTATCGGCACCGATCAGCAACACAGACGGTGATCACCGCGACTCGAGCACGGCAAGATCACGTTCGGCGTATTGCCGATGCGACCACTCCTCGTCGATGACGCCGAGCAGGCACCCGCGTACGGAATAGCTCTGCGACTCCGGATAGCCCGGCGCTTCGACCGGTGTGGTCATGGCGGACAGCTTCTCCTCGGTCAACTCATCGATCACCCGCCGGACGACGGACTGGCGATCGACGCGCAGTTCGAGGATCTCGTCCAGGGCCGGGCGAACCAGGAGATTCCGCGGCACACCAGGCGTGTTCGGCATCTGGTCGTGCGGCAGATCCAGTGCGTCCCAGGGCGACGGGTCGCCCAGGACGGTACGCAGTATCCAGGCGTCGGTGGCGAACACCAGATGTCGCAGGGTCTGGATGAAACTCCACTCCTCGTCGACCGACTCGTTGAGCAGTTCCGGCGGCAGCCGGCGCGCCCGGTCCACCGTCGACGCCCACAGACCGGAGATCAGTTCCCACGCCTCACCGAAGCCTCGGGGATCGGTCGGCCGCAGCTTCAACCGCTCCGGGTGGCGACGATCCAATTCGGCCTCGATCAGCGGCCCGACGTCCACTCCGTTGATGACGAGGTTCTCTGCCCAGCCGTCGATGGTGACGTTGTGCAGATCGACGGCACGCATCGTCACGCCGCTCAGATCAACCAGCCGGAAGCGCGACCCGCTCAGATCCACCGAGCGGAACCGTGCATCGGTCAGACGGACGTCGGTGAACTCGGCCCCGGCCAGGTCATCGTCGGTGAACTCGGCCACACACCGAGCTTGTCACCGCCGCCGATCAAGGTCCAGTCCCTGCGATGATCGATGGCCATGGGCACCAATACCGAGTGGCAGCACGCGGAGTTCCAGCGGATCGCTGCTGCCCTACCTGGGGTGGACGCCGATCCGCACGGCTCCTTCGGACAGCAGGACCGACTCGACGGCTGGAGTGATCTTGATCTGCGATTGACCACCGATGAGCCGATCCCGGCCGTCGCGCTGTTCGGTGACGCGCCGTGGGCGTACGAAGATGTACGCGCTGACACCGCCGAGGTGTGTCGGACGGTGCTGACTGACGGGCGTCGGATCGACGTTTCGATCACCGGCGCGGGCCGGATCCAGGGACTGTCGGCGGCGCCGGACAATGACGTCCGCTTCTTGGCCGCGATGGCGGCCGCCAAGCTCGGCCGGGGCGATCGGTTGATCGGTGGCCATCTCACACTGGAGTTGCTACGCGCGTGCCTGGTCGTCGCGATGCAGTTGCGGGATCGGGATCTCGGCACGACGGTGCATCGCACGGGCGGCGCCCGGGACCGCTACGCGGAGCTGGTGATGAGTCTGGCCGCCGTGCCGTTGACCGTCTCGCCGCGGCCGAACATCGTCGAACGGGCTGTCGAGGTGTACGCGACCTGGCGGACGGAACTGGACCCTGGGTATGTTTCCTGGTGGAGCCCTCTTGTCGGATTGATCGACCGCGGACTGGATAAGTCCTCCTCCGGATAGGCTCGAAGAACACCGACAGAAGCCCTGGACTGACGTTCCGTGGTGGAAGGAGACGACCCAGATGGCTGCCGACGACCCGCGAGACGACATCCCCGAGGCGGACCGCGCCGAACAGGAGCGGGACGCCGGCCCGGGGTTCGGTGTCGACCCTGACGACGATGACCAGGCGGGTTCCGCGATCGACGACGATCTCGAGATCGATCCTCTGAACGCGGACGAGGCCGACCAGCTCGAGCAGGCCATCGCCGTACCGGTCGACGACGAGGATTACGACCAGCCAGGCTAGGGCTCGCGCAGTGCCCACTGCGCGGAAGCCACAGCCGCGGGCCGGGTGACAGGGCCGTCCATTGGGTACGGATCTGATCTCTGACCGGATCTGACCCAGTGGAGGACCTCCATGCGACCAACTCCCGGCGCACCCAGCAGTGCAACTCCCCCGGTTGCCGAACCCACCGATCCGCGGAAGCCGTTGCCGCCCAAGCCTGACCAGTCGGCCCCCGACGTCAGGACACCGACGGGAACGGATACCGGCGCTCCGACGGAGGCGAACAGCCAGCAGGGTGCCTTCCTGACCACCTCGCAGGGGGCCCGGCTTCGGGATAGCGAACACTCGCTGAAAGCCGGAGTCCGCGGACCGACCCTGCTGCAGGACCACCATCTCCGCGAGAAGATCACCCATTTCGATCATGAACGCATCCCTGAACGGGTGGTGCACGCCCGTGGCGCGGCAGCTCACGGCGTGTTCGAGGGCTATGGGACCGCCGACCACATCACCGTTGCGGGCTTCCTGGCGAAAGGCAAGCAGACGCCGGTCTTCACTCGGTTCTCCACCGTGCTCGGTTCCCGGGGATCGGCCGACACAGTACGCGACACCCGCGGTTTCGCGACCAAGTTCTACACCGATGAGGGCACCTTCGATCTCGTCGGCAACAACATCCCGGTGTTCTTCATCCAGGACGGGATCAAGTTCCCGGACGCCATCCACGCCGGCAAGCCCCATCCCGATCGGGAGATTCCCCAGGCACAGAGCGCCCACGACACGTTCTGGGACTTCGTGTCCCTGCACACCGAGGGCCAGCACCACACCATGTGGAACATGTCGGATCGAGGGATACCGCGCTCCTACCGGATGATGGAGGGCTTCGGGGTCCACACCTTCCGGATGATCAACTCCACCGGCGCGGCGACGCTGGTCAAGTTCCACTGGAAGCCCAAGCTCGGAGTGCATTCGCTGACCTGGGAGGAGGCCCAGCTGATCGGCGGTCTGGACCCGGACTTCCATCGTCGCGATCTTGCGGACGCGATCGAGGCCGGCGCGTTCCCGCAATGGGAACTGGGCGTACAGGTGTTTCCCGACACGCCGGACCAGATGTTCCAGGGGATCGACCTGCTTGATCCGACCAAGATCGTTCCGGAGGAGCTCGCGCCGGTGCAGGCGATCGGCTTGTTGACACTGAATCGCAATCCGACGAACTTCTTCGCCGAGACCGAGCAGGTGGCCTTCCATCCCGGACACCTGCCACCCGGTATCGATGTCACCGACGATCCTCTGTTGCAGGCACGATTGTTCTCCTACATCGACACCCAGATCACCAGGCTGGGCGGGCCGAACTTCGGGCAGATTCCGATCAACCGGCCGCACGCTCCGGTCAACGACATGTTGCGTGACGGCTTCCACCAGGATGCTGTGCACGGTGGTGCGGCTCCGTACAAGCCCAACTCGCTTGACGGCAGCTGTCCGTTCTTCGCCGGAGCCGATGACCATGCATTCATCGATGCTCCGGTGGGGATAGCTACCGGAGCAACCAAGGTACGCGGGCAGGCTGCATCCTACGATGATCATTTCAGCCAGGTCCGGCTGTTCTGGCTGAGCATGAGTCCGGTCGAGAAGGAACACATCATCCGTGCCTACACCTTCGAACTGGGCAAGGTCTACGAGCAGTCGATCAAGGAACGGCAACTGCTTGCGTTGGCCAATATCGACCCGGTGCTGTGCTCGGAGGTCGCTGCGGGACTCGGTCTGCCCGCTCCCGATCCGACGATCGAACTCCTCGATGTCGAGCCGAGCCCTGCCTTGTCACAGGTCGGGAAGAAATGGCCGGTCGACGGTCGGATGATCGGCATCGTCGTCGATCAGGACGCCGACGCGTCCGAACTCGCCGCCTTGCGCACTACGATCGACGGGGCGGGTTTGGTGCCGCTCATCATCGCGGCACACGGCGGCATGATCGGTGACGTTCCCGTGCAACGGACGTTCGCCACAGCACGCTCGGTCGAGTTCGACGCCGTCCTGCTCGGCGGCTGCCCGTCACCGGCACCTGACGCGTTGGCGTCTCGAGACGGCAAGGCCGGCGCTGCCGACGTGGATGATCTTGATCCCCGGGTGGTGCTGTTGATCGAGGAATGCTTCCGGCAGGCCAAACCGATCGGGTCCTGGGCCGCCGGTAACGAGGCTCTGACGAAGGCCGGTTACCAGACCGGCACCGGAATCATCACCGGCGCCTCGGCGGAACGGACGTTCGAGACGGTGCTCGGCGTGCTGCCGGAACATCGGGTTTGGGAAAGATTCCCGACATCGGTGTGACCGCCGCGGTGTAGATCGCTGAGTGTGATCACTTCGGTGGCGCCGACGCGTGGGCCGGCCGGGAGCCGAGCTCGGCCAGGGCGGCTGCAAGCGCGTCGGCGCTGCTGGTGGTGTCCACAACCGTGCACGGGCCGTCCCGCTGTTCGTCCCAGGGCGACCAGTCAAGGCTTTGCACCCACTGCCAGTCAGGGACCTGTTGGCCAGGCATGTCCGGTTCGCGGAGTTCGACGCGACGACGATGTTCGGCCACATCCGGCAGGCAGGTCTGGAACATGATCAACTGGCCCCCGTTGGCCGCCGCGGTCTCGGCCCAGCCGGTCCGTGACTCCGGAACCGGACAGACCGCGTCGACGACGACGTCCTGCCCGAGGCGGAGATTCGAACCGGCCAGGAAGTGTGCCACGACGTACCCTTCGGCACCCACCTGTTGATGATCTCCGCGAGCGACCTGGATCGCGGTCTCGACCGCATCGATTCTGAGGTAGGTCGCATTGAGTCGTCGGACCAGCGCGCTGGCGAGGGTCGTCTTGCCGGTTCCGGGTAGACCGGTCACCAGGATCAGTCGTGGCACATCCGTGACTGTAGCGACCGGGCCCGAGTGCGAGGCTTACCCGGCTGTCACCGGACTGTCGGTGCCTCGTGGGTGAGTGTGCACTGGGATAGAGCGTGCAGCTGTTGAGTGCCCGGACTCCCTTGTGTATAAGGCACAATCAGGCGTTCGGGTGTTGGTGGGTCCGGGACGGGTCTGCAGAACTGAAGGCAGACGCTGAGATCAACCGCGGACCGGTGATCCACCCAGATCGGATGCCAGCACCTGCAGGTGCCGGTCTGCCAGATGTGTTGCCACGCCGTTGTCATCGGTGAACCATTCCAACTCGCCCAACGCGCCGAGTCGCGCGAACGGCAGCAGCATCTCTTCGTCGGATGGTTCGAGTGGCCCGCCGGCTGCCAGATAGTCACGCCAGACCGTCGACGGTGACACCGCGAGATCGGAGTAGGCGAGCCCGGCGACCTCAGCAACCAGTGGTTCGATCCGGCAGTCGTCGGTGTCGATGATGCCGACCAGTCGATCATTCTCATACAGCTGGTTGCGGGCGTTGAGATCGGCGTGCACCACTGCGCGGCGTACGACGCCGTCACCTCCGCGCCAACGCTGGAGGATCTCGTCGAGCTCGGCGACCGCGTCGTCGACGACCCGCGCTGCCGCCATGATCTCCTCTCCGGTGCCGAACCGGTCGATCACCGCAGCGCGCACCGGCAACCACCGATCGGCCGCCGGGACCTCATCGATCGATCGCGCACCTGGGCGCTGCGGCAGGTCAAGACCGACCGAGCTCCTGTGCATGCGTGCCATCACCGGCGCCACCTGTCGTGCCCGCACCACCGGATCAACCTCGGTCCCGGGCCGACCCTCGCGGTACGGATACAGCGTCAGCACGTGCCCGTCCACGACCGGATGGTGGTTGCTCACCGGACCGACGATCTGCGGAATCCGCGACCAGGAGGAAACCACCCGATCCTCGTAGCGAACCTGATCACGTGTTCGTTCCGATCGGCCGACCCGCAATACGCGATCCCGGTCGGCACAGTGCAACCGCCAGGTCTGGTTCAGCAGGCCGTCAGCCAGCAGCTCAACGGACAACGCGCGGACACCGAACTCGGTGAGGACCAAGGCCTGCACCTGGTGAGCCGTCAGCCAGAGCGGCTGCCAGCCCCAGTCCTCACCGTCGTAGAAGCAGCTTCCGTCCGCCGAGATCTCGCCACGGCGCTGTGGATCCGCCATCAGACCATTGCCCCCTTCCCACGGGTGGAACGCAACAGGTACTCAGCGCGGTCCAACGGATTGCGATCGGTCGGCGGACGTTCCGGTCGGGCTCCGGTGACCGGCTCGTAGCGGTCGAATGGACACTCCAGAACGCCCTCGCCGCGGGTCAGTGCCGGCAGTTCCTGTTCCAGTCGGTGCACCTCTGCGGCCGGTATGTCGCCTTCCATGATGGTCACCGCTTCGCCGATCTCCGGGGGTTGCGGGACCGCCCGATGTGCTGCCAGCACCGGGTACATCCGGTCCAGCAGGTCACGGGGGAACTCCAACCGGAAGTGATGAATCGGTTCCAGCACCTCGGTTCCGGCAGCCTGCAGCGCAGCCATGACGACGAGCGGAGTGACATCACGGAAGTCGCCGCCGGTACTGGACATCGCCTTGCTGAATCCCTGGTGGGCGTGGCTCTGCCGTGGCGCATAACCGGTGTGGGTGAGCGTGATCCTGGCGTCGATCAACTGCCAACCGTGCAGTGCCTGCCGACAGGTTTCGAACACCGTGTCCTCGACGGCCTTGTAGAAGGCGGGCGGCATGGTGCCGTGCACGATCTTCTCCATCCCGTACGTGATCCCGCTGCCGGTCGGACCGGGTTCGACCCGCAGACCGACCGTAGCGAGGAACGGGTTGGCCTCGGCGCCCATCAGTTCCACCGCCTCGCCGACGCCGACAGGGCGCTCGACGCAGATCGTCGAACTCTCCGAGAAGGTGACCGCAATGCCGAAGTCTGCCAGCAGCGTCGCCTGGATCACCTCCTTCTGCACCTCGCCGTACAGCGACACCGACAGTTCGCCGCGGACATCGTCCTGCCGTACGTTGATCAACGGATCCTGTTCGGCAAGCTGGTCCAGCGCCACTCGCAGTCGGCCCCGATCGGCTTCATGCACCGGATCGACGACCGTCTCCAGGCTGGGAGCGGTGAAGTAGTGAGCAAGTCTCCGCTCGGACGTCGAACCGATCTGATCACCGATCCTGGCGTCGGCCAGCCCCCAGACCTTGCCGATCCGCCCGGCACCCAGTGGGCCGCCAGGCCGATCCTTGCCCTGCTCGAAGACCGAGATCTTGGTGATCTTGGCTTCCCACCGTCGGCCGTCGACGCCGGTCACCGGAAGCACATCGCGTTCGGTGATCCGGCCGCTGTCGGCGCGCAGGTAGGCGATCTTCTCCCCGCGTGCGCCGCGGTCGATCTTGAAGACGACGCCGGACGGTTCGCCGTCCGGTGCCACGTTGGCAGCCGGGAGCAGGGTGCCGATGCCGGCCATGATCTCCTCGACACCGGCGCCGGTCATCGCCGATCCGAACACCACGGGGTGGACCAGCGAGCACGCCGTCTGGTCCCTGAGCGCCGCCTGGAGACGGTCCGCCGGCAGCCTCCCGTCGGCGAGGTAATCGGTCAACAGCTGATCATCGTTCCTGGTCAGCGTCTCCACCAGCAGGTCGGTGAAGGCCGGATCGTCGGTCCGATACGGAACGAATCGTGCCTCCCGGGTGCCCACAGACTCGACCTCTCCCAACGGGACGACCGTGATCCCGAGTCGCGAGCCGATCTCCTGCAGCAGGTCGGTCGTCCGGGCGCCCGCACGATCGATCTTGTTGACGAAGATGAGCATCGGTACGCCGAGTCGGCGGAGTGCCCGGGTGAGCACCCGCGTCTGCGCCTGGACGCCTTCGACGGCGGAGATCACCAGGACCACGCCGTCGAGGACGTCGAGAACGCGTTCGACCTCCGCGATGAAATCAGGGTGACCTGGTGTGTCGATCAGATTGATCACTCGGGATCGGTCGCCCGAGCCGATCACAAACGAGGTGACCGCCGACTTGATCGTGATCCCCCGCTGGCGCTCCAGCGCCAACGTGTCGGTGTGGGTGTTGCCGTCATCGACCCGGCCGACGCGGTCGATGACTCGGGCCGCGTAGAGCAGCCGTTCGGTCAGGCTGGTCTTACCGGCGTCAACATGGGCAAGAATTCCGAGATTGAGCGTGCGCAACGGCCTGCTGGTCCTTACGAAGAGACATCACGGGAGATGGGGTGGACCAACCCGTTGCACGCATTGCCGTCTCCTTGCCGCAGCTGCCATTCACCCGCCCCTGTCGACCGGCGGGATCTAGCCAGAGATTGTCGGCCACCGGCTTGGGAGCGTCAAGCGCTTTATCCCGCTCCGCCTTGGGTAAACGCCCACCAGCGCGTTTTTCCCGCGCTCCGAGCGAAGGATTCACGCAGGATTTTTCCGACTTCGTGCGTCGGCAACGACAGAGTAGGTCTAATGTTCGGATAGTCGGCCTGCCAGGGAAGGCGCTTACCCCCGGGGCGGCGCAGAAGGTGGGGTTTGGTGGTGCTCAGGTTTCGCTATTCCGCACGGAGTCACCCCGGTCTGGTGCGTTCCAACAACGAGGACGCCGGATACGCGGGTGCCTACCTGCTGCTGGTCGCCGATGGCGTCGGCGGGGCGGCGGCCGGTGAGATCGCGTCGGCCAGCACGGCCTATGTCGCCAGTACGGTCTCGATGATCACCCAGGACGATCCGATGGCCGTGCTTGCCCAGGCCATCGACTTCGCCCACCAGCATCTTCGCGATGGTGTTCGGGCCGATCCGCTGCGGGACGGCATGTCGACCACCTTCACCGCGATCCTCGGTGATGGCGAACGTTTTGCATTGGCACACGTCGGCGACTCACGTGCCTATCTGTGGCGCGCCGGCGCACTGCACCGGATCACCAAGGACCACACGCTCGTCCAGATGATGATCGATTCGGGCCAGTTGCGTGCCGAGGATGCCGAGACGTTCCCGTACCGGTCGGTCATCGCGCGGTCGGTGACGCACTCAGATCCGCCCGAGCCCGACCTGTGTCTCCTCGACCTCGAGGCCGGCGACCGGCTGCTGCTGGCCAGCGACGGGCTGACCGATCTCGTCTGTGATGATCTGCTGTGTTCGGCGATCAGCAGCCATGATCTTGACTCCGGCGTTGATCATCTGATTGATCTGGCCCTGGCGGCCGGCGGCAGGGACAACGTCACCTGCATCCTCGGCGAGGTCGTCGAGGGCGCTTTGATCAACCCACGTGGCACGCTGCTGGGCGCCGCCGCAGATCCTGCCAATCTGATCGACGGCGCGGCGATCCGCATCGATCAGACCGCACCGCGACGAACCGCGCGACTGCAGCCCTTGGCCGAGTCCCACTGGTACGCGAGCCGGGCCGGCTGATCACCCGCCGCGCCGATCGCCACCAGCCTCAGCGCGGGGCGGCGGCGATCACGGTCACGGTGCCGGGTGCGATCTCGGTGAAGCCGGCGTCCCGGACGGCCAGCAGTCGATGCTTCCGCCACGCCTCGGCCGGATCGGCCAACTCCGTCCGGAGTCGTTCCCAGGTCGCGGCATCGGCACGGCGAGCGTCGACCGGGCAGCCCGCCATGTACCAGGTTCGCAGGGCGGTGGGTTCGTCGGCGGCCATCAGCGCGGCGGCGATCATGCCCGCGTGTCCGGTCTGGGCCATCGCCTTGCCCAGCGTCATCACCGGCTGGCCCGGCAGCCAGACCTGCAGCGCCCCGGGCGGCGGCTCGTCGGCCGGCGGCTCATCGACAGGGGCGTCGGTGCCACCGACCTGAAGTTTGGCGACCCGTTTGTCAAGCTCGCTGACCAGTCCGGGCAACAGCACACGAACCTCGGTGTCTGCATCCTGCAGGCTGATCCCGGGCAGTTCCGCGGTCGCCTCCCATGGCGCGCCACGCCCGCGCCGGGTGACCTTGCGGATGTGCCCGGCCGCATAGGCGATGACCGCCTCGGCCCACTGCGGATCGGTGGAGACCCGGGGATCCAGACAGATCCGGGCTGCGCCGCTCGCCGCCAACCGAATGGCGGCATGCCACGACGGGACCCGGTGCCGCTCCATCCGCAGGATCAATTGCATGGCGCGGATCTGGTCGGGATCCTCCTCGCGATCGTCGACCACCTCCTCGGCAGCGAGGTTCATCCAGTAGGCGTACCGGATCCGCAGCGGGGCCAACGGGTCGGTCAGCTGTTCGGAGGTCACCTGCCCATCCTGCCCCGCGGCCCGGTTTCCGCGCCGACCGGGCGATCACGCGGCCTTGCGCAGCCGCTGTCGCAGCCTCGCGCCCAGCTCATCCGGAGTGACCCCGGACGCAGCGATCAGCCGGCCCGCCGATGACGCCGGCAGCCGGGTGAGTCCCAACAGGATGTGTTCGGTGCCCAGGTAGTTCTGCCTCAGCGCTATCGCTTCGCGCAGCGCGAGCTCGAGCGTCTTCTTGGATTCCTGGGCGAACCTGGGCCGGCCGTCCTCTCGACCGCCGCCGCGACGGTTCAGGGCGCCCTTGCCGAAGGCTTGCTCCGCCCGCCGGCGAACCTCATCCAGATCGATTCCGATCCCGCGCAGCGCCTCGGCATCGGGGAACGTCTGCCCGACGCCGTCGGCGATGCGCTGACGGGTGGTCCGGTAATCCAGACCGATCTCGTCGAGGAGTTGCTTGCCGGCGCCCTCCGCGTTCCACAGCACGCCGAGCAGGACATGCTGCGTTCCGACCTCGACGTCCCCCAGATCGGCTGCCTCAGTCCTGGCCTGGGTCACCGCGTCGCGGGCGCTTCCGGTGAATCGTTCGAACATTGTTGCTCCCCTTTGTCGCCGGGAGATCATCAGAGCCGTCGGCCGTACTTCTTGTGTACGGCCTGGCGCGAGACTCCCAATGCCTGCGCGATCTCCTGCCAGGACCAGCCACGCTCCCTGGCTCGTTGCACATGCAGGAACTCGAGTTGGTCGGCCAGAACCCGCAGTGCCACGACTCCCCCGAGCCCTGCGGCGGGATCGTCAGACTGGAGGGCGTCCCCGAGCGCAGCGTCCGATCGCGGCTCGATGCTCTCCTGTTGTGCCGGTTCCGTTGCCGATTGCTCGGCTCCTCCACTCACGCGTGTCAGCTTAGGTTGACACAGAACGGATGTCAACAAGGATTGACATCCTCCAGTGGATGGGAGGAGGTTGAACCGGCAGCGTCGTTCTCAATGGACGCCGGCGCGCGGTCGATCGGCTCGTGACGCGGAAGCCGGACGACCATCAGCGGCAGGAAGAACTGGGTCAGCGGGCCGATGCAGACCGCGTACGCCACCGTGCCGATCCACAAGTCACCGCCGAGCAGGAAGCCGCCGAGGACCACCAGCGCCTCGATCCCTGTCCTGACGACCCAGATCGGCAGTCCGGTGCGCGCGACCAGCCCGGTCATCAGTCCGTCGCGGGCGCCGGGTCCGAGTTGGGCCCCGATGTAGGCCGCGCCCGCGACGCCGTTCAGCAGGATGCCCGCCACCAGGAGGGCGATCCGTTCGGCCATCAGCTGCGGCGCCGGCAGAACGGCAAGACCGAGGTCGATGGACAGCCCGACGACGATCGCGTTGGCGATCGTGCCGACACCCGGCCGTTGCCTCAGCGGGATCCACAGCCCAAGCACGAGCGCACTCGTGGCGATCACCACCAGGCCATAACTGACCGAGAGATGCCGCGCGACGCCTTGATGGAACACATCCCAAGGGGAGACACCGAGGACGCCGCGGATCATCATGGCCAGGGCGAAGCCGTAGAGCAGCAGTCCGAGCATCAACTGCGTGCCGCGTCGAGCCAGTCGACCGGCGCGAAGTTGCTCGACGGGACCGAGTGGCAGCAGTCCGGTGCTGGAACGAGGTCGCGGCATGCCAGACATTGTGACAGAATGGTCGAAATTGGACTGGATGCCAATATCCAATTTCTGGGTCGCGGATACCAGCCGTGGGAGCCGATCGTGGAGGGCAGTACGTGACGGGCACGCACTGGGTGACGGCGGGCCAGCTGGTGGAGCTGCTCGGCGACCAGGGCTGGCAGCCACCGGTCTACCGCGATCTTGCCGAGCGGTTGCGGTTGCTGGTGATGGACGGACAGCTGCCGGACGGCGTCCGCCTGCCCAGTGAACGTGAGCTGTCGGCAGCCTTGGGTCTGAGCCGTACGACAGTGACCAACAGCTACGCGATGCTCCGCGATCTGGGCGTCCTGGCAGCGCGCCGCGGTGCCGGCAACTTCGTCCATCAACCCGAGGGCGGAATGGCCAGCAGCCTGCTCCCGGTGACCCTGGCCGCCGACGAGGACAACGCCCTGGTCGCGCTCAACACGGCGTCCTCAACCGCCCCGCCGGGCCTGAGCCGGGCCTATCAGGCGGCCGCCGAACGCCTGCCATCGCTGTTGAGCGGCACCGGCTACTTCCCCGACGGAGTGCAACCGCTGCGTGCTTCGCTGGCGGATTGGTTCACCCGGCGCGGGCTGTCGACCTCGCCCGACCAGTTGATCATCACCGTCGGATCGCTGTCGGCCTGGAACGTGATCTTGCAGGCGCTGGTGGACCCGGGAGACCCGGTGCTGCTGGAATCGCCGACCTACTACAACGCGATCGAGGCCTGCCGCCGGCTCGGCGCCCGGCTCGTCCCGTTCCCGATCACTCCGGACAGCTGGGACCCCGAGCGACTGCAGACCTTGTTGTTGCGATCCCAGGCCCGGATCGCCTTCCTGATCCCGGAGTTCCAGAATCCGACCGGCACCTGGCTCGACGAAGATCAACGCCGTGCTGCCGCCCGCGTCCTGAACCGTCAGCAGGTGATCACCGTGATCGACGAGACGCTGCTGGAGTTGCGATTGGACGGCGATCCCGAACGCACCCCGATGGGCAGCCTGCTGGACAACGCGATCACCATCGGATCGGCCAGCAAATCCTTCTGGGGAGGCCTGCGGATCGGCTGGATCCGGGCACCGAAGGCGTACGTCCGCCGGTTGATCGAAACCCAGGCGACGATGGACAACGGCGCGGCGCCGTACGAACAGCTGGTGGTCACCGAGCTGATGGCCGACGCCGACCAGATCCTGGAACACCAACGCCGCCGGATGCGCACGCAACGTGATCATCTGGTCGAGCAGACCCGCGCCGTGTTGCCGGAGTGGGAGTTCGCGGTCCCGCGTGGCGGGCTGTCGCTGTGGTTCCGGCTGCCGACCGAATCCTCGAATCTGATCACCGCGCTGGCGCGCAAACGTGATCTCGTCCTGACTCCGGGGCCCCGGTTCTATCCGCGCGGGGGCGGACGACGGCATCTGCGGGTGCCGTACGTCGCCGAACCGGCGGTGTTGACCGAGGCCATACGCCGATTGGCAGTGACCTGGCAGGAAAGCAAGTCAAGTCCCACAGACAGCGGCCGGCGCGCGCCGGCGGAACTGATCATCTAGTCCGCGGTCAGCCGCGGGCCTTCGCCTTCTCCTCCTTCTTGGTCTGCCGTACCTTGCTCAGCGAGGACGGATCGACGATGTCGGCGACCGAGCGGAACACGCCGTCGTCTCCGTACCGGCCGGCGGCCTCCCGCCAGCCCATCGGTGTCACGCCTCGCTGCTTTCCCAGCAGGGCAACGAAGATCGACGCCTTCTGATCCCCGAAACCCGGCAGGGCGGCCACCCGCTTCTTGAGCTCGGCGCCGTCGGTGACGTCGGCCCACAGATTGGCTGCGTCGCCGTCGTACTCCTCAACCAGGGCCCGGCAGACGGCGTGAACCCGCTTGCCCATCGCCCCGGGGAACCGGTGGATCGCAGGACGCTCGGAGCAGATCGCGACGAAGTCGTCGACGTCCATGGCGGCGATCTTCGCCACGTCGAAGGCACCGCCCATCCGCTCGGCGATCACCGCGGGGCCACTGAACGCCTTCTCCATGGGCACCTGTTGGTCCAGCGTCATGCCGATCAACAGGGCGCTGGGGTTCTCCGACAACAGGCGGTCGGCGTCGTCATTGCCGGTCAGATGCAGCTCGGGTGCGCTCATGCCGCCATTCTGGACCGGTCGGCAGACTTTCGCCATCGGGTCGGTCACCGCGCTGCAGCCCGACCTACCGGTCGCGTCGGGTCTGCAAGGATGCCGCCATGGCAAGCCCCACGGGTCCGCTGGCCCGCAGACTCGGCACCTTCGACGCGGTGGTCATCGGGCTCGGATCCATGATCGGCGCCGGCATCTTCGCCGTCTTCGGTCCTGCTGCCCGGGCCGCCGGGTCCGGGCTGCTGATCGGACTGGCGCTGGCTGCGTTGATCGCGTACTGCAATGCGGTCGCCTCCGCCCAGTTGGCGGCAGTCTACCCGACCTCGGGAGGCACGTACATCTACGGCCGGGAGCTGTTGGGCCCGTGGGCCGGCTTCACCGCGGGTTGGGGATTCGTGATCGGCAAGACGGCATCCTGTGCCGCCATGGCCCTGACCTTCGCCTCGTACGCGGTCCCGGGTTCGGTCTGGCCGCAGCGGCTGCTGGCGATCATTGCGGTGATCGGCCTTGCTGCGCTGAACTATCGCGGCATCACCCGGACGGCACAGCTGACCCGGATTCTGGTGGTGATCAGCCTGGCGGCGCTGGCCGTTGTGGTGATCGGCATCGGCGTCGGCAACCGTTCCGGACTTCATCATCTCCAGACGACGGCCATCTTCTCGGCCGGACCGTACGGCATCCTGCAGTCGGCCGGCCTGCTGTTCTTCGCCATCGCCGGTTATGCCCGGATCGCCACGCTGGGCGAGGAGGTGCGGGATCCGGCACGCACCATTCCTCGGGCGATCCCGATCGCTCTGGCGATCACCGTGGTCATCTATCTGATCGTCGCTGTCGCGGCGCTGGCCGCCGCAGGGCCGGACCTGCTGGCCTCCTCGCCGGCACCGCTGAACGCCGCGGTCCATGCGGCCGGCGCGCCCGGCCTGGCGATCGCTGTCCGGATCGGCGGTGCCGTGGCCTCGCTCGGCGCGCTGCTGTCATTGATCGCCGGTGTCGGTCGAACCAGCCTGGCGATGGCACGCAATCGCGATCTTCCGACCTGGCTCGCCGGTGTCCATCCCCGCTTCCACGTCCCGCACCGTGCCGAGATCGCGGTGGCCGCAGTGGTCTGCGTCCTGGTCCTGATCTTCGACCTGGCACGGGTGATCGGCTTCTCGTCCTTCGGCGTGCTGATCTACTACGCCATCGCCAACGCCTCGGCATTCACCCAGCCGTCGGACGACCGGCGGTGGCCGCGGGGCCTCAATGTGTTCGGGGCGGTCGGCTGCCTGGTGCTGGTCGCGACATTGCCTCCGGCGGCGGTCGTCGCCGGGCTGGTGATGTTCGGCGTCGGACTCGGCGGGCGGGCGCTGGTGATGGCGCGCCGACGGGGCGAAGGCTGACCCGCTCCCCTGGGTTTCCCACTCCCCTGTGTTTCCGGTCGTCCGCTGACTACAGTGAACAGAAAAGTGACCGCCGTCACACTTCCGGCGATCGTGCTGCGGAGCAAGGGGGCACCGATGCACATTTCGGACATTCTGCGGAGCAAGGGCACCCAGGTGGTTGTGGTGCCGCCGGACGCCAGCGTGCGCGAACTGCTGGACGTCTTGAAGACGCACAATCTCGGAGCGGCAGTCGTCTCCTCGGGCGCGCGGGTGCTGGACGGCATCGTGTCCGAACGTGACGTCGTACGCCGACTGACCGAGGGTGCTGCCGTACTCGACCTGCCGATCCGCGAGATCATGACACCCGTCGAGGAGATGCAGACCTGCACGATGGCCGCCACCGTCGACAGCCTGGCTCAGCTGATGACCGACCTCCGCGTCCGGCACATCCCGGTCGTCGACGACAAGGGCCTGCTGGCCGGCATCGTCAGCATCGGGGACGTGGTGAAGAGCCGGATCGGCGAACTCACCTTCGAGCGCGACGAACTCGAGGCGTACGTCACCCACTGAGCTTGCGGTCCATCCGCGCGGCGTCGCCGGCACCTTCCGCACGGCCATCCGCAAGGTCAAAGTTTGACGGTGCGGCGCCGACACGCCGAACCTCGGAGCCGCACCGTCAAACTTTGACCTTGGGTCTGGAGAAGGGTAGGTGTGGCGCCGGCCCGTCGAGGCCGGTGCGAGTCACAGGTTGATCATGTGGCCGTTGATGCCGTGGATCGCTTCCTTGATCGCCTCGGACAGAGTCGGGTGGGCATGGACGTTGCGGCCGACCTCGGTCGCGGTCAGGTCCCACTTCTGAGCCAGGGTGAGTTCGGGCAGGAGTTCGGTCACGTCCGGGCCGATCATGTGTGCGCCGAGCAATTCGCCGTACTTGGCGTCGGCGACGATCTTGACGAAACCGACCGCCTCGCCGAGCCCGTGCGCCTTGCCGTTGGCGGTGAACGGGAACTTCGCGGTCTTCACCTCGTGACCGGCCGCCTTCGCCTGCTCCTCGCTCAGCCCGAAGGAACCGATCTGCGGCTGGCAGTAGGTCGCTCGCGGGATGTTCACGTAGTCGATCGGCATCGTCTCCGCGCCGGCGATCGTCTCCGCGGCGACCATGCCCATCGCCGAGGCGTTGTGAGCCAGCATGATCTTGGCGGTGACGTCGCCGATGGCGTAGATGTGCGGCACCGATGTCCGGCAGTAGTCGTCGATCTGGATCGCACCGCGGTCGGTCAGCGCGACGCCGGCCGCCTCCAGCCCGTAGCCCTCGGTGCGGGGCGCGAAGCCGATCGCCTGCAGCACCTTTTCGGCCTCCAGTACCTGCTGGTCACCGCCGGCAGCGGGGCTGACCGTCACCTTGACCCTGTCACCTGAGTCGTCGATCGCCTCGACCTTGGTGCCGGTGAGGACCTTGACGCCGAGCTTGCGGTACGCCTTGGCCAGCTCCGCGGAAACCTCTGCGTCCTCCAGCGGCACCATCCGGTCCAGGAACTCGACGATCGTGACGTCGACACCGTAGTTGGCCATCACGTACCCGAACTCCACGCCGATCGCCCCGGCGCCGGCGATGATGATCGACTCCGGCAGGTTGTCGGTGAGGATCTGTTCCTCGTAGGTGACGACCCGTTCACTCAGCTTGGTGCCCGGCAGCAGCCGGGTGCTGGCGCCGGTCGCGATGATCGCGTGGGAGAAGGAGATCTCGACCTCGCCGCCGTCGCCACCCTGGGCGACGGTCATCGAGTTCGGGCCGGTGAACGTACCCCACCCCTCGAACTCCTTGATCTTGTTCTTCCGCATCAGGAAGTGCACGCCCTTGCTCATCCGGTCCGCGACCGCCCGACTGCGTTTGTAGGCCGCACCGAAGTCGAAGGTCACCTCGCCGGAGATGCCGAACGTCGACGCCTCGTGGTTGAACACGTGGGCCAGCTCCGCGTTCCGCAGCAATGCCTTGGACGGGATACACCCGACGTTCAGGCACACGCCACCCCAGTACTTGGACTCCACGATCGCCACCGACTGGCCAAGTTGTGCGGCACGGATGGCGGCCTCATATCCACCGGGGCCGGCCCCGAGGACAACCACGTCGAATTGTTCGGTCATGTTCCGAACTCTAGTGCGGCGTTCGCGCCGCCTCGCCGTTCGGGTCGGCCGGTGCGTGGCCTGCATGGCGGCATGGCGATCGGTGAATGCCGAACCGGCTCGACACCCCCGACACGCACTTCGTGATGAAGCTGGAACTAAGGAATAGCTCGCCCATGAGTTATTGTCCTCGGGTGACTGAATTGACCCTCGACCACATCGGCAGTCTGATTCGCGATGCGCGCAAGCATCGCGGGCTCACCCAGACGCAATTGGCGACCAGGCTGGGGACCAGTCAGAGTGCCGTCCACCGGATCGAGGCAGGCAATCAGAACCTCAGTCTCGATATGGTGACCCGGATCGCCGAAGCCCTCGACAGTCCGATCATCTCCGTCGGCGGCAACGGACCGACCCACCTGCGTGTCCAGGGCGGCAACCAGTTGCACGGGAGCATCCAGGTCCGCTCGTCCAAGAACGCCGCGGTCGCGGTGCTCTGCGCGAGCCTGCTGAACCGGGGCCGCACGGTGATCAAGGGCATCGCTCGGATCGAAGAGGTGAACCGGATCGTCGAGGTGCTCACCTCGATCGGCGTCCGGGCGATCTGGTCCGCCGACAAGTCCGACCTGACGATCATCCGCCCCGACGAGCTTGATCTCGACGCGATGGACGTCGAGGCTGCGCGCCGCACCCGCAGCATCATCATGTTCTTCGGCCCGCTGATGCACGTCTACGACAAGTTCCAGCTGCCGTACGCCGGAGGGTGCGATCTCGGAGCACGGACCATCGAGCCGCATCTGCAGGTATTGCGTCATTTCGGCCTTGAGGTCACCGCCACCAACGGCTACTACCAGAGCGTGGTCGACGCGAGTGTCGAGCCGAAGCGGCCGATCACCCTCACCGAACGCAGCGACACGGGCACCGAGAATGCGCTGCTCGCGGCCGCGATGAATCCCGGTGTCACGGTGTTGCGCAATGCCAGCCCGAACTACATGGTCCAGGATTTGTGCTTCTTCCTGACCAAGCTGGGTGTGCAGATCGACGGCATCGGTACGACCACACTGACCATCCGCGGCCGATCCGAGATCAGCACCGATGTTGAGTACTACCCGTCCGAGGACCCGATCGAGGCGATGAGCCTGATCACCGCCGGCATCGTGACCAACTCCGAGCTGACCATCAGCCGGGCGCCGATCGAGTTCCTGGAGATCGAGTTGTCGATCCTGGCGGAGATGGGCCTGGACTTCTCCCTCAGCGAGGAGTACAGCGCCACCAACGGGCACACCCGGCTGGTCGACATCACGGTCCGGCCCAGCCGGCTGCGGGCACCGATCGACAAGATCCACCCGATGCCGTTCCCCGGCCTGAACATGGACAACCTGCCGTTCTTCGCGGTGATCGCGGCCGCGGCCGAGGGCAGCACCCTGATCCACGACTGGGTGTACGAGAACCGTGCGATCCACCTGCTCGAACTGAACAAGCTGGGCGCCGACATCCAGTTGCTGGATCCGCACCGGCTGCGGGTCAACGGACCGACCCGGTGGCGTGGTTACGAGATCGTCTGCCCGCAGGCCCTGCGGCCCAGCGTCTGCATCCTGCTCGGCATGCTCGCGGCCCGCGGCGAGTCGGTGCTCCGCGATGTCTACATGATCAACCGCGGCTACGAGGACCTGCCCAACCGGTTGAACGCCATCGGCGCGAACATCGAGGTCTTCCGGGACTGATGATCAGCCGCGCCGCCGGCGCACCCGTCCTTTCAGCCGACGGGTCAGCCGGCGGCGCAGCTCACGCAGCAGGTCACCACGCCCGGCCTCGGTGATCAACAACTCCCGGTCCGCCCGGGCCCGGAGACGGTCGATCCTGCCGCGCAGTTCCACCGCATCGAAGTCGCCCGGTCGCCGCACCACCCGATTGGTTCGCAGCACGGTGGACAGCACCGGTGCCCTCGCCGGATCGGGATCCTCTGCCGGGCGATAGCGCCCCATGGCGTCGATCACGCCGGCCGCCAGGTGGGCGGCCAGTTCCGGGTCCACCGCCGTCACCCCGGTGGGCTGCGCCGGCCGGGGCGTCGAACGCGGTTCGACGAGATCGTCCAGCGGGCCGATCACCCGTACGCCCGATGCTGCGATGTCGTCGATCATCATGCGCGCCAACTCGGTGGCCCTCCGATTCGCCCAATCCGGCAACAGGATCCGTTGCTCATCGACGGCCGGCGAGCGCCGTTGCAGGAACCGGGCGGCGCCGTACCTGATCATGGTCGTGTAGTCGATCTTCCGTAGACCCGCTGAGGTGTAGAGCTGGTTGAACCGCCGGATGAGTTCGGCCTCTTGGAGGGTCAGGGAACGGTTCGCCCGCAGCTGGGTCGGGGTCAGGGTGCCGGGTTCGACCGCGAGCAGTTCCTCGAAGGTCCGCAGGACGAATGCCGGCTGCAGGTCGTCGACCGCGATCACGGTCAGCCGTTCGGGCCCTGTCACCTCAAGCCAGCGTCGGACCAGCAGGTCGTGACGATGGCGTCGCCAGAAGGTCGGGGTGACGGTACCGGGTTCCGGAGCGGCAAGGATCGCCCGCAACCAGTCCTCCCAGGAGATGGAGATCTGGTTCTGCAGGTACTGCTGCCACTGGGACGGCATGATCCTGGTCAGCGGTCGCAGCGTGATGACGACCTGGGCCCGCGGACCCAGCTGGTCCACCAGCCAGCCGATCCGATCCTTCGGTGCCTCGGAGTAGAACTCACTGCTCAGCACGCCCAGTCGGATGCCCGGCGATCTGATCGTGTCGAGCAGACCGAACCAGCGTTCGGTGCCATGCAACACGTCCTTTCCCGGGTCGGCCCGGCGGGTCGACACCGACATCGCCGCGTTGAGTTCGTGGTCCAGCGTTCCGGGATAGCTGACGCCCTGATCGAGCAGTCGCGCCCGATTCTGGGCCAGGCCCGACTGCAAAGTGGTGGTGCCGGTCTTGTGCGGGCCGATGTGCAGGATGATCGGCGGATCGTGTGCGCCGCCGCTCGTCATCGTGTTGCTCGCAGCAGTTGATGGAGCAAGGTCCGCAGCCGCACTCGCTTGAGGTTGCCCGGGTGCTGCCGACGGTCGGCGAGCCGACGAGTGGCTTCCCGCAGTTCGTGCCGCAGCTCGGCGACCACGGTCCCATCCTCGCCGGCGCCGGCGTCGGCGATCGGGTCGGTGCGGCACAGCAGCGCCGCCAACGCCGCTTCGGCGGCGACGTCGAGCGGCAGCTTCTCGCCGGCCTGTTGTGGCCAGAGCAGCGCTGTCCGGGGGCCGCGGATGGCGATCCCGCCGGACACCAGGCGTTCTCGGACGGCGAGGCTGGCGTGGTGGAGCTGTTCACCCGGTCCGGTCCCGGCTGCCGGGCCGGACCAGGGATGGAAGCAGGACGTGCCGTACGCGACGGCCTCGACCGCCGCCTTGCTGCGCAGCAGGTCAAGATCATCGGCGCCTCCCTTCCGGGACCGCAGCAGCTCCTCGATCCTGCTGCGAAAGCCGCCGAGCCCGGCCCGGGATTCACCCGTCTGATCATCTCCGGACTCGTGGTCCCCGCCTTCATGACCACCGAGCGCAGCAGCCCGGAGCGGGTCGGCCGTCGGCGCCGGGTCGGCGATGATCTCCGCCAGATCAGCGGCGGTGGCCGGTTCGGCCCGGGTGATGATCATCCGTACCGGTCCCGGCACGGACCAGGCCAGCACCGCGTCGGCCCATCGATCGAGCAGAGCGGATGCTTCGGTGTCCGGTTCGCCCGCCATCAAATCCGGCAGCCAGTCGACCAGCGGCCTGGTCAACATCGCGACCAACGGTCGTGCCCGCCGGGAGTCGTTCCCGTCCGGCGGGTCCGCGGGCGCGCGAAGATCGATCCGGTCCGGATCCTGGCTTTCCGACTGCCGGCCGTTCGGCTGTCCACCGTGGTTGCTCGGTTCCGCCCACCCGGAGGTGGCGAACGTGTTCACGCCGGCGATCCCCCTCGGCAGGAGAACAGTCCTCGTGGCCGCGGGCAGGGATCGTCGCGCAGCCGACGTCATGAGGCCGGATGATCGTGTCGATGCGGGTCGGCGAAGAACTGTCGGACGACCCGTTCTGCCGCGTGTCCGTTCTGGAGATACTGGTAACGGGCGTTGAACGCCGCGATCTGGTCCCGATACCGCTCAGCGAGCTGGTCGAGATCCTGCAACGCGGTGATCGCGTCGTCGGCGGTGGTCGCCAGCGGTCCGGGCGCCGTGTCGATGTAGTCGAACAGGAATCCGCGAATGCCGCCGGTGTAGTCGGCGAGATCCGGGACGAGGAAGACCATGGGTCGCCCCGTAAGCGCGAAGTCGAACCGCAGGCTCGAGTAGTCCAGCACTGCCGCGTCGGCAGCGAGGATCAGGTCGTTGATCTCCGGATAATCGGTGACGTCGATGATCTTGGTTGTTCCGGACCTGGTCCGGCGCAGCGTCGAGGTGAAGCGGTGTCCGCGGAGCAACAGCACGAACTGGTCGCCCAGTCGGGCACTGGCCGAGGCGACATCGAGATTGTCCACCAGCTCAGCCGAGCGGTAGCTGCTGGCCAGATGATCACGCCAGGTCGGGGCGTACAAGATCACTTTCTGTTCCGGTGCGATGTCCAACAGCTCGCGTACCCGGTCGCGGCGTTGTCCGGCCGAGGGCAGCACAAGATCGTCGTCGCGGGGATAGCCCTGGTTGCAGATCGGCCCCTGGTAGGCGTACTCCCGCCGGTAGTACTGATCCATCTCCGGCGCGGGGGTCAGGATCAGGTCCCAGCCGGCACTCGTTCGCCCGAGCTCTGCGGCCAGCCGCCGCGGCGTGAACTCCTTGGCCCGCCACATCATCAGTCCCATGGCCTTGGCCGGATAACCGTGGAACGTCTGCAGGAACCGCTGCCCCGGCCGCTTGCGCCACCAGCGCGGGAAGTCGACGTTCTGCACCAGGTGTCCGGCGGTGCTGATCACCCGATACCACTCCGGGCTGTTGATCAACACAGCGGTGCTGCCCTCTGGCACCGGGGTCCGGGGGTCGGCAACGCCCCACACCGATCGCAGCTCGGGGAACATCCGTCGCATCGCCTGATCGATCGCCAGTCCACTGTCGGTCGGCTGCGACCCGTCATAGCTGGCGAAGTAGACCAGCGTCGGGTCGATCGGGCCCACGCCTTCCAGACACGCATTCTGGAGCTGCCGTTGGGGATAGCCTCCCGACTGCTCCACCGGCAGCGGGGCGCTCAGGCTGAAGCCGACCGCGCCGCTGTGCCGGCACAGCGGCCGCATCCGGGCTTCGTCCGTGCGTTGGAACTTCTCCAACGAGTCGATCAGTTCTGGGCTCATCCATGGCCGGACGCCGGCCGATCCCGGGGGCCGGACCTCGCCGTCGGCGGCCAGCCAGAGCGCGTACTCGCCACGTGGGATGCCGACCGGCCCGCGACCCCACGGGTCCCAGTGGAGCGGCATCTCGAACGCGAACCGTCCGTCGACGTCCGGCGCAAGTCGATGCCGGGTCAGCTGCCGCGGGCCGTCGACGATCATCTCCGATTCCGCCGGGGCGGCGGCCAGCAGCCGGCCCGACACCCGTACGCAGCCCGGCTGCAGGTCCAGACGCTCCAGCACGACGGCAGTGGCGGCCTCCGCCAGCATGACGTTGCCCCACTCGGTCCGGGCCGGCACCAGCTCGCCGCCGCCGGACCGCAGCCAGGCCCGCTCCGCCGACCAGCTCAGCGGATACTGCGTCCCGTCGCCTGCCTCGGCCCGCAGCGTCCACGTCAAGGCTGAGCCGGCGGGAACTTCGGGTACCCGCAACTCGGCGGTACCGTCGACGACGGGCGCCACGGCAACAGCGCGACCGCATCGCGCCCTGATCGCTGAGACGTCGACAGTGGCCGACGCCGCCGAGAGACGGACCGTACGGCCCGTCACCGACACCGCCGCCAGCGCCACCGGTTCGGGCGGCTTGACCTCGAAGGTCAACCGCCGCTGCCGTTGGACCAGCCGTACCGCGGTGCCCGCAGCGGTGTTGTGCACCGGGACGTAGCGGGTGCCCATCAGGGCTGCTGATCCTCGGCGATCGACGGTGACCTGATCGGTGCTCCGCCGGATCCCGTCGACCACGATCGTTGCCTCCAGCCGCCAGCGGCCGAACGGCAACCTCGACCGGTCGATCTCGACCCTGCAGCCGCCCGGGCGGTAGTCCTGGTACCGGTGGCCGACGCTGAGGTTGGCCTGGTCGTCCCACCGTTCGGTCACCGGAAGCAGGATCGGCTCGTGCTGCTGGTCGATCCGGTCCTCGGGCTGGTCCTCGGGCTGGTCCTCGGGCTGGTCCTCGGGCTGGTCGTCGGGGACCAGTCGTGCCCTGATCGCGGGTCGGCGACCGGCCAGATCGACCAGCTCGACGCGGACCAGCAGGTCGAGTTGGAGCCTGTCGCCGGTTGCCGGGCGAACCGCACGCAGATGCACCCGGGCCGGCGTCTCGGCCTCGCTCAGCTCGAAGACCGAGCGGGCGACCGGCGCCCCGGGATCGTCGAAGCCAGGAAGTTCGGCGTACACCCGCCCGGCTTCGGTCCTTGTGGCAACGTTGTCGCGCTCGAACCAGCGGGCTGCGACGAACTCCTCGAGCCTGTCGCGGCGGTCGGCCGACAGCAGCGCGAGTTTCACCCGGGATTCGGTCAGCATCCGGGCCTTCGCCCGGTCGTCCACCTGCCGCCACAGCCCCGCCATCGTGTTCCGCAGATCCACCCACATCGCGGCCGACATCCGCTCGACGTCGGCCAGGAAGGTCTGCAGCTGGCCCCCGCAGATGCCGACCAGCCAGTGCTCGTACAGGCTCGGGTCGGGCAGTCGACGAAGATGCTCCCCGACCGCTGTGACGTCCTGGATCCAGGCCGGGAGATCCGCAGTGGAGTCGTACAGCTGCTCCACCGGGGCCGCTCCCGCGCGGGTGCGTTCGGTGTAGGTGGCGGCCGCGATCACGTCGAACGTCCTGGCTGTCTCGAAGCACTGCAGAACCAGCCGGCTCTCCCCCTCGACCGCGACGAACGGGCGGCCCAGGGCACGCAAGAAGTCGGTGGAGAACAGCCGATTGCCCAGTGACAGATCACTGAGCGCCGCCGGGAACTCCGTCAGCGTGGTGCGCATGCGGTCGATGTCGTGTACCGGGTCGCGTCGCGGCAGCGCCGACGGGAGGACCGATGGCGGTGCGGTGATCCGACCGACCGCGAAGTCGGATCCGCTGCCGTGCAGCGCGGTGAACCCCGCGGCGATCGCGTTTCCCGGAAGGGTGTCATGGGCGCGCAGGAAGCACAGATACCGGCCTCGCGCCAGCCGCACGCCACGGTCCCGGGCCGCCGCCAGCGACGGATTGTCGCCGCGGACGAGCCGGATCCGATGATCGGCCTCCTCCCAGCCTTTGACTGCGGCAGGCAACCTCTCCCGCCCTGCCGTACGCCACCACCAGGATCTCCAGGCTGCGGTGGGACTGATCGGCCGCGGATCGCAGCGCCTCGTCGAGGTAGTCCAGGCTGTCGTCCGATGCGGGCAGCACGATGGTGACCAGCGCCCGGCCGAGTCGCTGCCGGACGACGGCTCGCGCGACCGTGCGGGCTGATCGACGGACCGGTGTCGGTGCTCTACGATCGAGCTCCTTGACGGTGCGTCCGACCCGCAGTCGCAGTGTCGACGTCAGCGTCGCGGGGAATCCGGATGTCATCGTCCCGCCTCGGCAACCCACTCCCGGACCGACCTGCCCTCTCGGTCGAAGTCGAAGGTGAACCCGGCCTGATAGCCGCCCGCGGCGAACCGGTCGCCGACCCACTCCGCCTCCGAACGGCACCAGGCTATGTCCAGGTCGTGCCCCAGCACTCCGGCCATCATTACCTCGTTCCGGCCGGTGTAGGACTCCGAGGCAACGAGGATCGCTGTCTTGGGTTCGGGAGTGAACATCAGGGTGAACATCCCACTGCCGATGAACCCCGCGGTCAACTCCGCCTGACGGAACATGCGCACCTGGTCGGGCAGCGGATGATCTTCGGGGAACACCACGGTGAACCCGAGGGATTCGAAGTATCGCTCGACCTCTGTCGCGTTCCGGCACGCCCGCTTGCGGATCCGGCGGCCGATGAAGATCCGCTTCGGAGTGTCGTCGGCTGTCGACCGGGACGCCAGGTTGTCGCCGATCCGGCGCCACACCTCGGCGATCCCGGGGTGGATGTAGTCGGGGTTGGACAACATCGGTGTCGCCGAGACCAGTCGCTCGACACGAACCGGGCGTCGGGTGAAGACGATGTCGTCGGCCGGGATGCCGGCCGCGCCGAGGAGATCGATCTCCCAACCTGCGAGACCGCGGCGCTTGTTGAAGTGCATGATCGCTCTGGTCGACCGATCAGCCTCGCGGGCCTGCTCCCAGGCCCACAGCCGGGACACCACCTCGGTCAGCATGTGCCCGAAGTGACCCCGGACCTCGTTGTCCAGATGGAAATACGCACCGGGCAGGGTCTCGATGGTCCCGTCGTCGGGCTGTTCGACGAACCAGGCGGGCTGGGTTGCATCCGCGAAGTCCGGGGACAGCTCGGTCACGTACCGGTTACGCAGTCGCGACCTGGCACCGTGCCGGTAGGTCTCGGGCAGGATGATCGAGCCGGCGGTCACCACCTGTCCCGGAGACGAGACCACATCGTCGTAGGTCCGGAGCGTGAGCGTCGGACCCTGCCAGCCTGTCGTGATCGGGATCAGGTGGTCGTACTCGCTCATCCGGATCCGGCCGGTGAACCGCTGCTCGGCGGCGGGCCGGCGAGCGATCTGGGTCCCGAGATCCGGCCGGAGGCGCAGCAGTTCGCCGATCTGGTCCTCCCGGATCTTCGCCTGGGCTTCGCGTCCGCCGACCAGCACAAGATGGCTCCGGTGCAGCCGCGCCGACCGGACGGCTTCGGCGAACCGCCGGCGGTCCCCCGCGGGCGGCTCGACCACCGGCAGCAAGTCGGCTGGTTCCCCATCGGTCCGCTCGCTGCCGGGCGCGATCCGTCCGGCAAGATCAGCCATCAACCGACCGAACTCCTCGCGCTGCCTATCCGGGGCATCGGGCCGCCTCAGGCGGAGCATGATCACCACCCCACCGGGCCGGACCGCGAAGATGTACTGCCGCAGTCGACGGATCCGACCGCCGCCCGAGGACGCGTCGATCAGCAGGTCACACGGACCGATGGCGGCCAGCGCGACGTGGAGCCGCGAGTGGCCCTGACCGGTCGAGAGCCGGTGGACGACGGCCTGCGGCCTGATCGCCAGTACCCGGGCGCCTTGATCATCGTCGTGATCACCGGACGACGGACTGACCAGGACCACCACGGGTGCCGGGACATCGGCGAGCTCATCGGCGAACACCGCACTGACGAGGCCGTCGATGCCGTTCTGCTCCGGCCTCCGCCCTCCGGATTCGCTGTGTCTGCTGGAAACATCCCTGATCGACAGTGCTGCACGGACCCGGTGCCGCACGCCACTCAGAACTCGCCGTGCAGCTGGGCGGAACCTGCTGGGGAACGTCACCGGGAACGCTGTTGACCGTGCCATAGATCGCCAAGGCTATGTCGCAGAGCGGTCGTTTCCGCCCGACGCACGGCGGACTCTCAGCTGGACGAGAATCCTCCGCCACGCGTCAATTGAGGCCGTGTTCGGCCAACCAGGTACGACGCCGGCTCGCCGATGCCCGGGAGAGCCAGGCGTCCTGGATGATCTCGCGGAGTTCGTCGCGTGTCAGTTCGCCGATCCGGGACCCGCGGACCAGCACCGACGGGTGGCCGTCGAAATGCGGTGTGCTGAAGAACGGCGTCGACGCGTCCTCGATCAGCGCGGTCTTGGCCACCTCGTCCTCGACCCAGAAGACGATCACATCGTCGTACCGTTCACCGGTCTTCGGATCGTACGCGTCCGGTCGCTTGGTCCGGAAAAAGACGAATGACTTACCGCCGACCTGGTAGACGGGGTTGCCGCTTCCGCCGTGCACGACCGTCACGTAGGGCATGGCTTCGGCGAACCGGTGGACATCCTCGACCGTGGCCCTGCGTCGTCCTCCTGATGAGCGCGGCATGGAGGTCACGCTAACGTCAGGAGGCCCGCTGCGCACCCGCCTCGACGACGGCCTTCTCCAGCTGCTTGCGGCTCATCGACGAGCGGCCGCTGATCTTCAGCTGCTGGGCCAGCTCGTAGAGCTCGGCCTTGGACAACGCGGACACATCCTGCCGGTCGTCCTTGGCAGAGCCCTGCTTCGTGCCACCGGAGCCCCTCTTCGTCGGGTCCTTCTTGTTGGCACCCTTCTTGTTCGACCCGCCGCCCCGCACCCGGTCGATCGAGGCCTGCAATGCCGCGGTCAGATCGATCACCTCGGCGCTCGGCTCCTCCTCGGGCGCCTCGAACTTCTCGTCCCGACTCTTGGCCTCCACCAGCTCGTTGACGCGTTCGGTGTAGCTGTCGTGGTAGCGCTTGGGATCCCAGTCGGTGCTCATCGACTCGATCAGATTCATTGCCATGTCAAGATCCTGCTTCCGCAGGGAACGGCGGTCCGGCCGGTTGTCCAGCACCTTGTCCACCTGCTTCACTTCATCGGCGAAGTACATGGTTTCCAAGATCAACACGCCGTCGTAGGGCCGGATCACCGCAAGGTGTTCCTTGTTGCGCAGCACGAACGACGCGACCGCCGCACGACCCGACTCTGCGATCGCGGCCGCCAACAGCGCGTACGGCTTCCCGGCGCTGTCATCGCGCGGCCCCATGAAGTAGCTCTTCTGGTAATAGACCGGGTCGATCGACTCCAACTCGACGAAGTCGCTGATCTCGATCGCCTTGGTCTGCTGGGGCGAGACTTCCTCGAGCTCCTTGTCGCTGAGCACGACATACTCGCCGCTGGGCAGTTCGGTGCCCTTGGCGATGTCGGAGTAATCGACCTCTTCGCCGGTGTCCTGGTTGACCCGCTTGTACCGGATCCGCGACGTCGTGCCCTGTTCGAACTGATGGAAGCGGACCTCGTGTTCCTGCGTCGCGGAATACAGCGAGATCGGGATGCTGACCAGTCCGAAGGACAAGGCTCCGGTCCACATGGCGCGCGCCATCGGTACTCCTTCCGCCCGGCGTGTTTCACCTGGCCCTGATCACATTGTGCGCGGTACCCAGCCCGAAGGGTGCGAAAAAGCCCGCGGCGACGTCGTTGTCACCGCGGGCCGCCGGCCCTCCGGCGCCCTCAGGCCACCGGAAGATCAGAGGTGCAGTACTTGCACTTGGTCGCGCCGACCGGAAGATCATCCGACAGGCAGGCCGGACAGGTCTTGGCCGGTGCCGGGTCACCGAACACCGTGACGCCGCGCCGAGCCTGGACATGCTTGTAGGGAACGACGATCAAGAAGTAGACGACCGCCATGAAGATGATGAAGTAGATGATCGCCGAGATGAACGCACCAACGTCGATCGTCGTGGCGTGATTGCCCTTCTCACCCAACGGGATGCCAAGGCTGGCCGCCTCTCCGCCGGCGAACCTTGCCACGATGGGGTTGATCACCGAATCGGTGAACGACTTGATCAAGGTGCTGAACGCGGTGGCAACCACCAGGCCGACGGCGATCACGATCACGTCACCGCGCATCAAGAAGTTCTTGAAGCCCTTCATGCTTTCCTCCTTGAGCCGCCACATTCGGGTCGGTCAGGTGGCGGACGACGCGTCGTACGCTATCGCTCGTCGACGGATCAGCCGGTCAGGAACACCGGCTTGTGACCAGATCGGAAGCATTCCAGTCAAATTTCAACCATGGGATGTTGTCCGGCTCATCGGAGACGTACGACCTCGAAGGTCCGGCTGGGTCGAGCGATCTCGTCCTGGGCAGCGACCAGTTGCAGTTCGCGCGCACCGCGTTCCCGGGTGATCTTCAGCACGCCGTACGACACCGCGGCTGTCTCGGCCAACGCCTCCACCGCGCCCGACCCGAGCCCGTGCTCGAGCAGGCTGCCGAGGAACACCGCAGCGGTCAGATCGCCGGCACCGGTGAAGGTCTGGGAGATCAGCGGAGTGGTGACCAGCCACGCGCCGGAACCGTTGACCAGCAGCATCGACAACCGGTCGGGCTGATCCGGGCCGGCGACGCTGGTCACCATGATGGTCTCCGGACCAAGATCACGGGCGGCCTCGGCGGCCCGCAGCACCTCATCGTGGGATCGGGTCGGCAACCCGGTGAGCAGGGCGAGTTCGAACTGGTTGGGCGTGATCACATCGGCTGCCGGAACGATCCTCGACCGCATGAACTCCGGGATCCCCGGCCGGACGTAGACCCCGCGGTCGGTGTCGCCCATCACCGGATCGCAGCAGTAGATCGCCGCCGGGTTGACCGACCGCACCCGGTCGACAGCCTCCAGGATCGCGGCACCGACGTCCTCACCACCCTGATAACCCGACAGCACGGCATTGCAGGTGCCCAGCACGCCGCGGTCCTCGATCCCCTGGACCACCTCGCGGATGTTGTCGGCGGTCAGCATCGGCCCGCGCCAGGACTCGTAGCTGGTGTTGTTGGAGAAGTGCACGGTGTAGACCGGCCAGACCTCGATACCGCGCCGCATCAGCGGGAACGTTGCTGCACTGTTGCCGACGTGGCCATAGGCCACCGAGGACTGGATGGACAGGACGCGTGGGAGGTCGCCGGCGGCGTTTTCGATCACGGACGGCATTCTTGCGGCAGCGCCGCAGGTGAAGGCCATCGGTGAGCGCCGCGGGTGAAGCGTTCCGGCGTACGGACACGAGGACCTGGACGGTGCATTACCGACCCGGATCCGCCAGACTGTGCTGCGTGTTGAAGCCAGAGACATCTCTTCGGTCCGCCCCGGCGGACTTTCCCTGGACCGAGGATCTGCAGGATGTGTTGACCGCGCTGGTCGCGGACGAGGTTCGCGACGGGCCACATCTGCGGATCTCCTACGAACTGGGCACTTCCGACCGCGTGGTCGCCGCGCTCGACCCGACCAGTCAGCACTACGCGGCGAGCACCATGAAACTTCCCCTGGTCCTTGCCGCCTACCGCCTGCGCGACCGCGGGACCCTCGATCTCGACTCGACAGTAACCGTCCACAACAGCTTCACCTCCCGCACCGGTGGGCCGTTCAGCATCGATCCGGATGAGGACTCCGACGAGGAGGTCTGGGCCGCTCTCGGCACCGAGGTGCCGCTGCGCTGGTTGTGTCGCCGCAGCATCATCCGGTCATCGAACCTGGCCACCAACCTCGTTGCCGACGCGGTCGGGTTCGACGCCGTCGCCGAGGTGATCGCCGACTGCAACGCCACCGGCGTCGAGGTCGTCCGCGGCATCGAGGACTACGCCGCCCAGCGCGCGGGCATCTCCAATGTGGTCACCGTCAGCGGGCTGAACCGCATCCTGCTGGCGCTGGCCGACGGAACCGTCGCCGAGGCGTCCACCTGCGCCGAGGTGCTCGGCATCCTGGCCGACAACCAGGTGGACACCGACATCCGTCCCGGACTACCGCCCGGTACCTGGGTGGCTCACAAGAATGGCTGGGTGAGCGACGGCGTGCTCGACGCAGCGTTGGTCAGACCGGGCGGTGCAGCGGATCCGGACGGGCAGTTCGTCTTCAGCGTCGCGATCAGCGGGGTCTGGCCGAACGAACGCGCCCACGAGTTGATCCAACGACTCGCCGGCACGGTCTGGGATCGCCGTTCCGGATCAACCGTTGGCTGAAAGTTTCCCCAGAGGGACCTTCTTCCCTCCGGACGCGGCGGCCCGCGCACCTAGAGTTGGGGCCATGGCGACCCGGGATGCTCCCAGCCGTCGTGTGCAGAACGACCGTCGGGCCGACGTCGACCTGGAGCTCACCAGCAACCGGGAAGCCGGCGATGATCCGGGCGCCCGGCGCGACACCGGTGGTCGGCGTGCCCCGGGACACCACCGGGTCCGACAGCCCGGTGACGTCCCGATCCTGTTGGACGGGACCGACGACCGGTGGGCCTGGCGGCGGAAGATCCGCGCCGACCCGAGGAAGGCGCGCATCTATCGAGTGCTGATTGCGGTGCTCGGCGTACTCCTCGTCCTGCTTGGGGCCGCCACCGGCCCGCTGCCCGGCCCCGGCGGCATACCGCTGGTGCTGCTCGGTCTCGCCGTCTGGGCCAGCGAATTCGAGTGGGCCCAACGGCTGATGAGCTGGTTCAAGAGACTGCTGCACCGCTTCCGGAGTTGGAGCCGGCCCAAGCAGTTGTCGGCCTGGTTGATCTTCTTCGCCTGTCTGGGTGCGATCGGTTATGCCGACCTGCTGGTCCTCGGCGTCCCGCTGTGGATGCCGCAGGCGCTTGCCGACGGGCTCGGCCGGCTGCCCGGGGTCAGCTGACCGTGGCCGTTCGACGAGCCGCCGCCGTGCGGCGTCGCGCTGAGGAGTTCCCGTTCTTCGACGCGCCGTTCCTGGCCTTCGCCCACCGCGGCGGGGCGGCGTATGGACCGAACCGTGGGCACGAGAACACGCTGCAGGCGTTCCGGACTGCCGTCGATCTCGGCTATCGCTACCTGGAGACCGACGTCCACGCCACCCGCGACGGCCGGCTGGTCGCCTTCCACGACGACCGTCTGGACCGGGTCACCGACCAGGTCGGAGCAATCGCCGAGCTCACATTCGACGAGGTGCGCACCGCCCGGGTGGGCGGCGACCGGACGATCCCGACGCTGGCGGAGCTGTTGGAGGCATTCCCGGCGGTCCGGTTCAACATCGACTGCAAGGCCGACAACGCGGTGGGACTGCTGGCCCGGGAGCTCGTCGAGCACCGAGCCACCGACCGCGTCTGCGTGAGTTCCTTCAGTGTCCAGCGGTTGCGCCGACTGCGGCTGTTGCTCCCCGACGTGCCGACGGCAGTGAGTTCGCGGGCGGTTGTGCAGCTGCGCTTCGCACCGTTCCTCTCCGCGATTCCGACCATCAGGGAGCTGGTCGACTCCCCCGGCATCGCACTGCAACTGCCGGTCACCACCTCAGTCCTGGGGCGGCGGGTCACGGTGATCACGCCGAGCCTGGTCGCGGCGGCCCACCGCGCGGGGCGGCAGGTGCACGCCTGGACCATCGACGACGGCGACGAGATCAACCGGCTGATCGATCTTGGCGTTGATGGAATCTTCACCGACCGGATCGACACGTTGAAGGACGTACTGTCCGATCGGGGCCTATGGTCTGCACCATGACCGCAGACAGTGGCGTCCCGGCTGGCCAGGACGCCGTCGCCGGTGCCCAGCCGGCCCCCCCGAACCCGGGGGCCGGCTTCGTCAAACCCTGTTGCTGCACAGGCCGGCCCGGCTCGGGTGAAGCGTCGTACGGTACTGGCCTGGGCGCTCTGGGACTGGGCGTCGGCGGCGCAGAACGCCGTCGTGACCACGTTCGTGTTCGGCCCGTACATCGTGCAGGGCGTGGTCGGCGACGCCAGGCCGGGCGGACTCTCCGGCGACACCTGGATGGGCATCTCGACCGCGGTCGCCGGGGTCTGCATCGGTCTGATCGCGCCGATCAGCGGCAAGCGCGCCGACGCCGGTGGACACCGTCGCCGCAACCTCGCGATCTGGTCGGCACTGGTACTGCTGGCCATGATCGGCCTGTTCTGGGTGCGCAACGACGTCAGCTATCTGTGGCTCGGCCTGGCGTTGATGGCCGCAGGCAATGTGTTCGCCGAGTTCGCCGCGGTCTCGTACAACTCGATGCTGCCGCAGGTGGCCACCAAGGAGACGATGGGCAGGGTGTCCGGCTTCGGCTGGGCGATGGGCTACTTCGGCGGCATCTTCCTTCTGCTGATCTGCTACGTCGGCTTCATCGCCCCGGAAACCGGCTGGTTCGGCGTGGGCGACGAGGGCGGGCTGCGGTACCGGTCGATCGCGCTGATGTCGGCACTGTGGTTCGCGATCTTCGCGATTCCCGTGCTGATCGCGGTGCCGGAGATCCGGGCCGCAGCCAAGGTTCGAGTCGGAGGCGGCATCGTCGACGCCTACCGGCAACTGGTCAAAGACATCCGCAAGCTGTTCCACGCCGACCGCCACGCGGTCTATTTCCCTGCTGGCCAGCGCGCTCTACCGGGACGGCCTGGCAGCGGTCTTCTCCTTCGGTGCCATCCTCGCGGTCAGCGTGTACGGGATGGCCGCGAGCACCGTGCTGATCTTCGGCGTCGTCGCCAACGTATCCGCCGCCGTCGGCGCAGTGGTGATGGGCCGGTTCGAGGACCGGATCGGGCCGAAGCGGGTGATCCTGATCTCGCTGACCGGTCTGCTCGTGATGGCCACGACACTTCTCGTGGTTGCACTCATCGAGCCGGCGAACATCACCACGCTGTTCTGGGTCTTCGCACTGATCATGGTGCTGTGGGTCGGACCGGCCCAAGCCAGTTCGCGGTCCTTCCTGGCCCAGATCGCCCCGCCCCAGCGCGAGGGCGAGTTGTTCGGGCTGTACGCCACCACGGGCCGCGCCGCGTCCTTCATCGCCCCCGCGCTGTTCGCCGTGTTCTCCGGGCTTTTCGGCGACCGGATCGGTATTGTGGGCATCATCCTGGTTCTTCTCGGCGGGGCTGTGGCGCTGGTGCCGGTGAAATCTCCCGCTGCGCGGGCCAGAGCGGATTTCTAAGCCGATTCTTACGGTGTGCCTTCGACTACATTGCGGGTACTGGGCCCTTTCGGAAGGGAACATCTGAATCGACCCGGACGTTGAGCTAGGCGAACACATCGGGAGGTAAACCATGGCTGATCGTTCTCTGCGCGGCACGGGTCTCGGCTCAAAGAGCTTCGAGGATGAGACCGGCGTCGAGTTCGCGGCTCGCCAAGAGGTGGGCTACATCTGCAGCAACAAGCACGAGTTCTCGTTGACCTTCGCCGTGGAAGCCGAGATTCCTGCGGTTTGGGAGTGCCCGCGGTGCGGTGCCGAATCGCTTCGCCTGGACGGCACGCGGCCCGAGGTCAAGGAGGAGAAGCCGGCGCGGACGCACTGGGACATGCTGCGCGAGCGTCGCTCAATCCCCGAGCTCGAGGAATTGCTGGCCGAGCGGCTTGATCTGCTCCGCAGCGGCGAGCTGGGACCGAACTACGCAGCAACGGCAAGCAGCGGGAAGTCCCGCAAGAGCGCCTGATTCATCAAGGCCTGACAAGGGGCGTCGACAACCATCCGGGTGTCGACGCCCTTTCTTGTGTGCCCGCATCCTTCGGTCCCGCATCCTCTGGTCGGCGCCGCACCCTTTACTCGTCCGCGCACCCTTTACTCGTCCGCGCACCCTCTACTCGCCCGCGCACCCCCTACTCGCCCGCGCGCCCCCGACTCGCCCGCGCACCGGCTGCAGCTGGTGCGAAGCCGACGAACTGGTGCGAAGCCGACGAACTGGTGCGGCGACGATCGACCCGGCGAGTCAGCGATGATGGACCCTGCGGGTCAGCGTTCACTGACCTCGCCGCGGATGACCACCGGTTCATCGGGATCGTGCGGGCCGCGGCCCGACCCGTTCGCCGGTCCCTCGGCGACAACCTCACCCTCGATCACGTCGCCGTAGCCGGACCGTTGAGGCCCCGGGGTGGCAAGGTCACCGAGCCCGGGCATCCTGCGCTCGACAGCCCGGCGGAGCAGCGCTGCCGGGAACCTCCGGGTGTACGGGACAAGGCAGATCACCCCGACCAGGTCGGTGATCAGTCCGGGAACGATGAGCGCAACACCACCGACGACGACCAGCATCGTGTCGATTGCCTGCCCGATCGACTCGCCGGGTCGGAGTACGTCGATCGGCCCGCTGGTTGAGTCGGAAAGAGTACGCCAGAAGGATCGCCAGCGCCGGCGGATCAGCCAACCGCCCAGCGCCGCCTCGGCGATCAGCAACAGGACCACCGGCAGCGCACCGATCCGGTGCCCGATGATCACCAGCAGCCAGATGTCGATGATCGGCAGAACGACGAACAGGCCGACCACGACCGCCAGCCACCGCCGTCCGAGCCGGATCACCGTTCCACCCGTCGCCGCGCCATGTCCCGAGTGTCTCTCATCCGGCCAAATCCGGGCTCCCGGCCCGCCGCTGCCGGCGCCCGACGACCACACCGGCGATGCAGCAGACCAGCGCGGCTGCGGCGAGGCCGCGATCCAGCCACGGAGCGACCCGGACCGCGGGCGTGATCGCGGTCCGCAACGGCATGTCGACCACCGTTGCTGCCGCCGTACGCTCCGCGGTCTGCCACTCGACCCGGCCGTCCCTGCCGATGAAACCGGAGACGCCGTTGGTGGTTGCCACCGCGATCTCCCGTCGGGTCTCCATCGCCCGCGCCCGGGTGATGGCGAACTGCTGGGCGACCTGGCCGGTCCCGGTGTAGGTGGCGTTGTTGCTCTGCACCATGAACACCTCGGCGCCGGAGTTGATCACGTCGTAGATGGTGTCGTCGTAGGCGAGTTCGAAACAGATCGCGTCGCCGACGACCACCTCGTGCTGGGTCGCGCCGCCGAGGGTGATCGGCACCCTGAGCGCGCCGGGCTTGGTGCCGGGCACCGACTGGGGGCCGACCAGTTGCAGGATCGGGAAGTGCGGCAGCAACTGCTTGCGGAACGGGATCCACTCGCCGAACGGCACGAGGTTGCGCTTGTCGTAGCGGGCGATGATGCCGCGCTTGGGGTCCCACCACAGGCCGCTGGTCTGACGTTCGTCCGGGCCCGGACCGTTCATCACGGCGCCGACGAAGATCGGCTTGCCGGCAGCCACGGCGGCGGTCTCCACCTGGTCGGCCGTGATCGGGTCGGCCGTGGGATCGATATCGGTCGAGTTCTCCGGCCACAGAATGAAGTCGGGCCGCCGATACCGGCCCTCGTCGACCTGCCCGATGAGTTTCTCGGTCTCCGCCACGTGGTTTGCGGTCACCGTACGCATCCGGCCCATCGCGTCGATGCCCTCGCCCGGAACGTTGCCCTGAACGATTCCGACATGCGCGATCTCGCCGATGCCGTTGCTCGGATCCGGATTCCAGTGTTGCAGGCCGAATCCGGCACCGACGAGCCCGACCCAGAGCGCCAGCGGGGCGACGACCAGGCGCGGTCGCACGAGCCGCCGCAGCCGGCCGGTGATCAGGCCGAGCGCCAACCAGGCCACCGACTGCGCCAGCAGAGCAACCGTGAAGGACAGCCCGGCGACGCCGATCATCGGCAGCAGTCCGTCCAGCGGCGTGCCGACCACGGTATAGGCGATCCGGGTCCAGCCGAAGCCGCCGAACGGGTAGCGGGAATAGAGGTACTCGACACCGGTCCAGGCGGCAGCCGCCATCACCGGCCAGAACGGGAGCCGGCCGATCACGGTGATCGCCACGGCCAGCAGTCCGAACGCCAGCGCCTCGAATCCGACCAGACCGAAAACTCCCAGGTACGCGACCGCACCACCGCCCACGATCACCCGCACCCAACCGATGGCGACCGTCAACATCGCCAGCCCGAAGACATAGCCGGTGAGGAACGCCCGTCGCGGTCGGGTGCCGTGGGCGGCCAGGGTCAGTCCGGCGACGCCGACGAAGGTCAGCGGCCAGATAGCGTACGGCTGGAAGGCGAACGCCACACACAGACCGGAGAGGGCGGCAACCAGAAGTCTGAGCAGCAGCGGCATCCGGACGGTTCCGCCACTGCTCTGCCGACCGGTGCCGACACCGCTGCGGGTGTCGCGGCCCGCCACCACCTCGCCGGGCTGGGGCTTCGCCGGCCACGGGGGCGGTCAGGACCTCACGTTCGAGCACCACCCGAGGGTACCTGCGATCAGACGGCCGGACGATCTTCGTACGGCACAGACAGCACGACGGTGGTGTGGGTGGAGACCTTGCCCTTGCTGCGAATGACGGCCAGCAGGTCCTCCAGCTCCGCGGCGTTCCCGACCTGCACCTTGAGCAGGTAGTTGGCCTCACCGGCGACCGAGTAACAGGAGACGATCTGCTCGATGTCGCGGAGCAGTTCCGGAGTGTCGTCCGGCTGCTCGGCGAAGAACGGCTTGACCTCGACGAAGGCGGTGAGCATCAGCCCAAGCTGTTCCGGGGCGATGACCGCCTTGTAGCCGCTGATCACTCCACGCTGCTCGAGCTTTCGCACCCGCTGCTGTGCGGCCGAGGTGGACAGCCCTGTCGTCTTGCCGATGTCGGTGTAGGACATCCTGCCGTCGCGGGCGAGCAGCGAGAGGATTTGTCGGTCGAGCTTCTCCATGGAGCCAAGCGTGCCAGAATTTCCTCCTGTGTCGCACCAAAATCCCGACGAACCCCGGCTGCTGCTGTTGGACACCGCTTCGCTGTACTTCCGCGCGTTCTTCGGCGTGCCGGACAGCATGCGGACCCCGGACGGGCGCCCGGTCAATGCCGTACGCGGTCTGCTCGACTTCATCGCCCGGCTGGTGACCGAGTACCGGCCGACCCACCTCGCCTGTTGTTGGGACAATGACTGGCGTCCGGCCTGGCGGGTGGAGCTGATCCCCGGCTACAAGGCCCATCGGGTGGCCACCGGCAGCCAGACCGGGATCGCCGAGATGTCACATTCGAAGGCGACCCAGCTCGAGGACTCGCCGGCCGATCTCGCGGCCCAGGTGCCGATGATCATCGACAGCCTCTCGGCACTCGGCCTGGCGATCGTCGGGAAGGACGGTTATGAGGCCGACGACGTGATCGGCACCCTGGCCCGGACCGCCGGGATCCCGGTCGACGTGGTCACCGGCGACCGGGACCTGTTCCAACTCGTCGACGACGACCGGCAGATCCGGGTGCTCTACACGGCCCGCGGCGTGGGCAACCACGACCGCGTGGACGATGCCTGGCTGCAGGCGCGGTTCGGCGTGCCGGCTGCGGGCTACCGGGATTTCGCCACTCTGAAAGGCGATCCTTCCGACGGGCTGCCCGGAGTCGCCGGGGTGGGCGAGAAGACCGCCGCGAATCTGATCACCAAGTACGGGAACCTGGACGGCATCATCCAGGCTGTCGCCGCGCCGGACTCGTCGATCGCACCGGGCGTGCGCGCCAAACTGACCGCGGCCATCGAGTACCTCGCCGTCGCACCGGAGGTCGTCGGCGTACGCGACGATCTTGATCTCGGGGTCAGCCTCGATGATCTTGAACTGCCGACTGCTCCGGCCGATCCGCAACGCTTCGCCGAGTTGACCGAGACGCTCGGACTCGGCGGCAGTGGTGATCGCGTGCTGGCGGCCCTCGGCTGAGGCGTCCTGCGGCCGTCGCCGGTCCGAATGCGGGGAGGGACCGGTCAGCGGGCGGGTTCGGGATGGCCGATGACGCGCCTGACCGCGTCCAGGAAGGGACGGTCGTCGCCGGGCTGTTCGCCGAGATAGTGCCGGGCCACCGCAGGGCGCCGGCCGGCGAGCGGATCCTTGACCAGCAGTTCGTCGAGGACCTGCTCGACGCTCTGATCCGGTCCCCCGATCAGGGTGTCGTAGCTGATCAGGTAGGCGGCAGCCGTGCTGGGCAGATCGGTTCGTGCGGTCGTCGGCGACTGACCGGGCGGAAGCACCACGGCGTAGGGTTTCCCGGTCGCGAAGTAGTCGACCAGCACACTGCCGATGTCGGTGACCAACGCATCGGAGAAGTCGATCTCCTCGGCCACCGGCGTGTTCCGGTGCTCGGCAGCCGTCCGGTGCGGCCGGCCGGAGTCGTCCCGGTCCCTGCGCAGCAGATCGTCGATCGCCGAGATCTCCGACCGTTCCCGGGCGCCCAGCCAGCTGAACGGATGGGGCCGGAAACTGACCACCACTCCCCGACGCAGCAGCGCGTCGACGACGGCCGGTCCGACCGGAAGGGAGCTGAGCGTGGTGTGCGCGTTGTAACCCCGCCAGGTCGGTGCATACAACACCGACGGCGGATCCACCTCACCGATCGGCCGGCCGGCGCCGCGCAGGCCGGCGGTCTGCGGCCGGCCGACGATCACGAACTTGCTGGCCGGAATCTTCACGCCGGCCTGCCCGTAGCGGTCGATGGCTGCCTGGCCCGCGACGAACACCCGGTCGAACATGCCGTGCATCGGGTGCACCGACAACTCCTTGTCCGAGTCACCGTGTCCGAGATAGATGTGGGTCAGGTTCCGATAATTGACCAGGGTCGAGTTCTCCGCGATCCCGTTGACGTAGAACGCGGCCCGCAGGCCGGGGACCATGATCGCGTCGAGGTCGCTGCCGGTCGGCAGCAGGACGATCGGCGCCTTGGTGATCGCCCGGGTCGATGCCAGCGCCTCGGGGAAACTCAACGCCACCAGGTAGGGCAGCTGTAGCCGTTCGAGGATCGGGACCCACATCGCCAACTGGTACGACGCATCGTTCCGCCGACCGGTGTAGATCACGAACCGCGGCCGGTAGGCGGCCACCGCCCGGTGCAGCACCTCCCGATGCCGCGGTCTGCCGCGTCGCCGCAGGTAGGCAGTCACCAGATTGATCAACAGTCCGAGCCAGGCCAGCAGCATGCCGAGGAAGACCAGCCATCCGGGCAGAAACAGGATCATGAAGATCATGATCATCACGATCAGTGCTGAGATGCCCTGGCTCCACCGACCGGTCGGCACCGGGACGGGCCTGCGGTAGCCCGGCAGTCGGTATCCCGACGGCGGGTTGGGGCCGTGCACCGCACCGATCAACGGCAACCCGGCAACGGCCCCGGCCGTCCCGATCGCGGCGACGACCCCGGGCCAGTGCTGTCCACGCAGGACAGCGATGACCACCAGCGCCAGACCGATCGCCGCAGCCATCGGCAGCTGCCCGAGCACGGCTCGGAGCACCGACCGCGGCGTCATGCCGGCACCGATCCGCGTTCGACGCCGTCCAGCAATGCGCGGCTGGCCTGCAGAAAACCCTCGGCTGCCTGCAGGTTCGGCAGATCGCCGAGATAGTAGCGGCGCATCCGCTCCCGATCCGTGGCCTTCGGGTCGCCGATCAACAGCTTGTCCAGGGCCGCTGAGAGGTCGCTGAGGTCGTCGGCGATCGGGTAACCGGCGGCTGCTGCGGGTGCCTCGGTGATCAATTCCTGCTCGGTCCTGCCGACCGCGACCACGGCGAACGGCTTGGCTGCCGCGAGGTAGTCCGAGATCACCGCAGACACATCGCAGATCATCGCATCCGAAGCATTGAAGCAGTCCTCAACACTCAGCTCGTCCTCCGCGGCCGGACCCCACCGGTGATCGGTACCGGTACGCTCCCGATCCGCCTCCAACAGGGCACCGATCTCGGCGATCAGCCTGCGGTCGGGCGCGAACCGGTAGTTGAACGGGTGCGCCCGGAAGAGCACCCGCGCCCCGCGGTCCAGCAGAGCCTCGACGATCGGCCGGCCGGCCGGCAGCGAATAGACCCTGCTGTCGGCGTACGGCCCCTGCCAGGTTGGTGCGTACAGTACGGTCGGCCGGGTGATCCGGCCGATCGGTCCGGTCGCTTCGGTGATCTGCTCGATCTGCGGCCGGCCGACAATAGTGAACTTCGCCGCCGGAATGATCACGTTGTGCCGTGCATAGCGGTCGATACCGGCCTGCCCGGCGGTGAAGATCCTGTCGTAGATCGCATGCACCGGGTTGTAACACGCCGGCTTCTCCGAATCACCGTGGTTGAGCCAGACATGAGTCAGCTCGCGCCGCTCGATCAGGTGGGTGTTGCGGACAGCATTGTTGACGTAATAAGCGATCCGCATGCTCGGCACCACGATGTCCTCGAGACTGCGCAGCGTGGGACGGTACAGCACCGGGATCCCCGTACCAGCGGTCAGCTCGACCAACTCCCGGTGCATCGGCAACGCTCGGGTGATGATCACGAAGCGACGCCCCAACCGCCGGAAGTACGGCAACCACATGCCGACCTGATAGTGCGCGCCGATCCCCGAGGCGAAATAGACGCAGAACTCCGGGGCATACTCGGCGAGCACCGCCGGCACCCTTCGATCGGTGATCACCGCGGCCGACAGCCGTGCCCGCGCACGCAACACGGTGATGATCAACGCGACCAGATAGCAGCCGACCATGATCAACACCACGACGCGAAGCGGCTCGCTGCCGGTGATCACCGGCAGCCAACAGAGCCAGGCGATCGCTGCCGGTGCCAGCGCCAACAGCCAGAAGCGTCGCGGCGCCTGCGGAACGGTCAGTTCCGGAAGTCCGGTGGCGATCACACCCGGGTAGCGCAGCGCGCCGCGGATCACCGGTTCGGCCGCGATCCCGGCCGACATCACCAGCACACCGATCGGCAGGATCGACAACCCATCCCCAGCCGAGACGGCGGCTCCGGCGACCACCATGATCATCCGTGGGCCGTCCAGCGTCGGGACGCGGTCGGTGGCGGCCTGCCCGCAGAGGGTGATGGCCACCCCTGCCAGCGCGATTGCGCCGGCGATGAGGCCGGCCAGGTCCCAACCTTCGACCGCTGCAGTCAGGGCGACCACTGCCGCCACTCCGCTGATCATGGTCCGGGCGAGACTCTCCAGATTGCGGCGGACGGTGTCCTTGCTGACGGTCGTCGACCCGTCGTCGGATTCGGCGACCTCGGCGACCCGCGGCGCCGAGCTGTCACAGGCATCCCGGACCCCGCGGACGAAGTGATCGGCATACCCGTCGACCGGGAAATCACCGAGATAGTCGGCACGCACATCGGCACGGATCGGTGCCAGCCGGTCGCCGACGGGCACCAACAGCTCGTCAAGCACCTCGGGCAGCGAGGCAAGATCATGATCAACCAGATAGCCGGCCCTGGCCACCGGATAGGCGGCGACGAAACCTGCGGCATCGATGCCCGGCGGGGCGATCATGGCGTACGGCTTGCCCGATTGCAGGAAGTCCGAGACCACGCTGGACACGTCGGAGATCAGCAGATCCGCGACGTTCATGCAACCGAAAGCGTCCAGTTCGCTCTCGGCGTCCGGGCCATAACGGTGCCGGCGATCGCTGCGGCGCTCGTCTGCGGCCAGCATCGTCTTGACCCGTTCGATGATCACGGCGTCCTGGGGATCGTCATAGCTGAACGGATGCGGCCGGAAGACCACGGCGGCGTCCCGCTCCAGCAGGGCGGTGACGATCGCCTCCGCGCGATCCAGCGATGACAGCGCCGTCTCGCTGACGTGACCCTTCCAGGTGGGCGCGTAGAGGGCCACTGGACGTCCACCAGCCATTCGTTCGGCCCGCCGAGCCGGATCGATCGACCGGACCACTTCCACCTGCGGCCTGCCGACCACCCGGAACTTCGCCGGATCGATCAGCACTCCATGATCACCGTACCGGCGGTTGGCCGCCGGGCCGGCGGTGAAGATCCGGTCGTACATCGCGTGGGTCGGGTTGTAGGACGGCGGCTTGTCGGAGTCCCCGTGACCCAGATAGACGTGGGTGAGTTGGTGGTAGCGGATCAGCGCGCCGTTCCCGGAGGAGGCGTTGACGTAGAAGGCGGCGCGCAGCGATTCGTTCATGATCAGGTCGAGATCGGCCGCGGCCCGACAGCAGACCACCGGGACAGCGCACCGGGCAGCAACGGCCTCCGCCGGCAGTTCGTCGCGAGTGACGATCAGGAACGGACGCCCGGCCCGCTCCAGATAGGGCAACCACATGGTCAATTGATAGGAGGCATCGTCCGGCCGTGCGGTGTAGAGGACGAACTGCGGAGCGTAGCGGGCGACCGCTGCGGGAAGCAGGCCGCGGATCCGGCCGGCGATCCGGCGTCGCGTCCGCACCCGAAGGACCACCGCCGCCAACGGGACTGCGCCGAGCATCGCCATCACCGGCAACATCCAACCCGGAGCGCCGAAGACCTCGAGCAACGTCGCCAGCACGACTGCCAGCACGCCGGTATGCCCGGGCAGCCAGCCGTACCGGATCCGCGCCGGCAGCACCGGGAGGCCGGGCAACCTGATCGCGTACGGCGTCGGCAGCCGCAACAGCCGGACAACGAACGGCTCGGCGGCCGTCGTCAGCACGAACCCGGCCGCGGCCAGAGCCGCCCACCACACGCCGGCCGGGTCATCGATCGCCGGGCCGCGCCCGGCGGCCGCCGGCAGCAGCACAGCCACCAACAACATCCGCAGCCCGGCGAACCGGCCGAGTCCGCCGAATCCGTTCCGGATCCCGACGACCCGGCCCAGTGCCCCGGCAGAATAGATTGACTCCCGCGGATCATTCGGGTTCGCCGTCCGCGGGAATCGCAGAACGATCAGCAGCGCTCCGGCGGTCATCAGTGCCGGGCCGGCCAAGCGAAGTACCGGGCCGTCGGCGGGGATCGCCGACACCGTTAGTGCCGCAGCGGCGATCAGCACAGCGCCGGTGAGCAGACCGGCTCCGAGATCCGTCGTGAACCGGCGCAACACAACCGGCAGGCGGTCCGCGACAGCCAGGGACATGTGTTGCGTCTCCCGAAATCCGATGGGCGGTCCGACGGGCCGGCGCTGCAGGGTCCCCGGGCCGTCGGACACTCGAGTCTAGGGGTTGCCACCTCTGGAAACGGTGAGGTTGTGGCAAGCCGCGCGGCACGGTCCCGGTCGGCTCAGCCTCGGTTAGTCTTGCGACCGCCGGGACCGGGCCGCTGGCCGAGCGATGGGCCGGAACGGACTGCGGATCGGCTGCTGACGGAAGGTGACCGAACAGGTGGTGGCTCAGGCGCGTCAAGCCGGCCGGCAGCTCGCTGCGCAGGCGGCCAGGCGGCTGCCGCCGGTGGCCCGGCGCGGTGTGCGGAAGAGCTGGCAACGGCTCCGGCCCTACGCCAAACGCGTCTTCTACTCCCGGATCGCCGCACCGCTGGTCAGCATCGTCCTTCCGGTCTACAACGTCGAGCGCTATCTGCCGGAGTGTCTGGACAGCGTCCTCTCCCAGTCCTATCGGCACCTCCAGGTGATCCTGGTGGACGACGGATCGCCGGACCGGTCGATCGAGATCATCCGCCGGTACGCAGCACAGGACCGCCGGATCCAGGTCATCCGCCAGGACAACGCCGGACTCGGCGCCGCCCGGAACGCCGGTGCACGTCATGCCAGGGGCAGCTTCCTGATGTTCCTCGACGCCGACGACGTGTTGCGGGAGGACGCGATACTCAGCTACGTGCGGACCATCCGGCGCACCGGGTCGGACTTCGTCGTCGGCAGTTACGACCGGATGGACTCCAACCGGCGTTGGCCGGCGGCCTCCTGGATCCGCTCGGCGCACCGGTTCTCCCGGCTGGGCACAACGCTCGCCCAATCCCCCGATGCGGTGGTCAACGCCGTCGCGTGGAGCAAGTTCTACCGCAGGAGCTTCTGGGAGCATCACGGCTTCGCCTTCCCCGAGGGCGTGCTCTACGAGGACCAGGCATTGTCGGCGCGGGCGTATGCCGAGGCGTCGACCTTCGACATTCTGGCAAAGGTCACCTACGGCTGGCGGGTGCGCGAGGACAGGAGTTCGATCACCCAGCAGGCCACCCTGCGCAACGACCTTCGCGACAGGCTGCGGGCCGCCGAGAGCTCCCTGGCGGAGCTGGACCGCCCCGGGTTGGAGCACGTCCACGCCGCTCGGCTGGCGCAGTACCTGAGCAACGACTTCCGGCTGTCGATCAAGACCGCCCAGCACGCCGACGACGAATTCTGGGAGCTGCTCATCGACGGACTGAGGCGGCTCACCGCCCGGGCGACCAACGAGGTCTGGTCGAAGGTGTCGGCCCAGCACCGCCTGGCGATCATGCTGGTCACCAAGGGGCATCGGTCCGCGGCGGTCGACTTCGTCGGTCTCGGGCACAACAACCCCAAGAACATGCCGGCTCTGGTCCGCGACGGCAACGTCTATCTCGATCCTCCGGTACGGCAAGTGCTCGGGCTGGCCGCCACCGATCCGCTGCTCGCCCTTGCCGAGCATCAATTGGGGCTGGTCTCGGTGATCCGGCGGGTCTGGTGGGATGCCGACCACCGCTGGCACGTCCAGGGCTGGGCCTATATCGACAATCTCGATCTGGCGCAGGTCCCGACCGATCCGGACGATCCGGCCGCCCTGCACACCCTGATCACGGCAGTGGAACAGACCTCGGGCGTCGAGGTTCCGCTCGAGGTGGAACTGACCCCCTCGGTCGAGGTGACCGCGGTCAGCAAGCATCGGTACGCCGACTACGAACGGTCGGTGTTCCATGCCGTCTTCGACGTGCCCGCGGCCCTGGCTCGGCTGCGCGACGACGCCGGCCCGCGCACGCCCCCGGGGCGAAACGGCCGGGTCGGCGTGGACCGGTCCGACTGGAGCCTGCGGGTGACGGTCAGCGCCGCCGGCATCCGCCGGATCGGGCCGCTGATCGGCCCGGACACCGCCGGTTCGCCAGGGCGCCTGCTGTCGGAGTTCCTGCCGGACGGCCGCTTGGTCGAGGTCGCCCATGCGGCTAGGACGGGGTTGCGGTTGTCGGCCCGCCGTCCGCCGTGCGTGGTGGCCGGTGTTCGGCTGGCCGGGCGCGAGCTCACCCTGTCCGTGACCGGAAGCCAGGACATCGCGCCCCGCCATGTGGAGTTGACAGCCACCCGGAGCATGCAGGTGCTCCGGGCGTCACTCGAGCGGGCCGGCGGTGGCCTGCGGGCGCGGGTACGGATTCCGCCTACGGGAACCGACCGGGAGTCCCGCGAACGGCTCCGGTCCGAGACCTGGACGGTGTCGGTGGTGTCTAACGACGGGACGCGGAGCCCGGCCGTCTGGCCGCCCGAGGAGAGCCACCCCGAGCTGCAACCGGCCAATCCGCGTCCGATCCGTACTGCGTCCGGCAATCTCGGCATCGTCGATGAGCCGGCAGGAGTCCGGATCGAATCGGCAGTGATCACCGAGCAGGGCCTGGTGCTGGCCGGCGCTCTGATCGTCGGCGCGGACGAGGGCTCCGACAACGGCCCCGATCAGCATTCCGATCTGGTGCTGCGGCTCTACAGCGCGAAGCTGCAGACCTCGGCGGCAGCGGCGATGACCGGACCCCGCCGTTTCACCGCGACGCTGCCGCTCGAGGCAGACCCGTGGGGATTCGGTCAGCTGCCGCTGGCCAGCGGCGAGTACGAGGTCACCGCTCGGCTCGGCGACGACGCCGTCCCGGTCCGCGCCACCGACGCCTTGATCAGCACGTTGCCGATCACCTTCCGCACGCCACGCCTGCTCGGCCGGATCCGGTTGATCAAGCCAGACCTGATCGGGCTCCGGCTGGAGCCGCCACTGGCCGACACCGAGCGCGGTGCCCGCAGGCAACAGCGGCTGCAGGACGCGCTGCGGGACCGGCTGTCCGATCCCACCTACCAGCCGGGCGCGATCCTGCTGCGCTCGTACTACGGCGAGATCTGCGGCTGCAATCCGGCGGCCCTGCACCGATATCTCCACGAATACCAAAAAGATCATCAACTGCCGGGCGGGCCGTACACCGACTACTTCGCGATCAAGGACTATTCGGTCCGGGTGCCCGAGGGCGCGATCGGGGTGTTGCACGACAGCGCGGAGTGGTACCGGTTGCTGCACGATGCCCAGTTCCTGATGGACAACATGCACCAGCCGATCTACCACAAGAAGCCGGCTCACCAGGTCCAGATCCAGACCTTCCACGGCTATCCGTTCAAGCAGATGGGGCGGTCGCACTGGGCGAGGCAGAACCGCGACATCACTCACGTACGCTCCTACCTCGAGCGGGCCGCCGACTGGGACTACCTGGTCTCACCGGCCGGCTACGGCTCCTCGGCGCTGGCCCGGGAGTTCGGCTTCCCCAATACGGTGCTGGAGATCGGCTATCCGCGCAATGATGTGCTGCTCTCCCCCGTCGCCGACAAGATCACCGCGGAGGTACGCGGCCGGTTGGGCATCCGATCGAACCAGATCGCGGTGTTGTACGGACCCACCTTCCGCGACACGATGAGCGTCGACGACAGCACTGCGGCGATGGTCGATTTCCTGGATGTGGACCGGCTCGCCGACATCGTCGGCCGACAGTTCGTGATCATGGTCCGCGGCCACGCGTTCAACGCCCGCCTCGGCACGCGGGTCGGCAGCCGGAGAACGATCATCGACGTCACCGACTACCCCGACGTCGCCGACCTGTGCCTTGCGTCCGACGCGGCGATCCTCGACTACTCGTCGCTGCGCTTCGACTACGGTCTGACCGGCAAACCGATGATCTTCATGGTGCCGGATCTCGTCCAGTACCAGACCGAGGCGCGCGGCTCGCTGTGGGCCTACGAACCGACCGCCCCCGGCCCGCTGCTGACCAGCACCGACGAGGTCGGCGCGGCGCTGCGTGATCTTGATCGGATCAGGGACGAGTACGCGGCGGCGTACGCCACCTTCCGCAGGGACTACCTCGACCTCGACGACGGCCACGCGACGCAACGCCTGGTCGATGCGGTGTTCCGTGCTGTCGACGAACCGACCTGATCCGACCGATCGTCGGGTCGGTCGGATCAGTCCGGGTGGTCGGCGTCGGACAGGTCGGCCGGTCCGAACAGGGCGTCCACCGCTCGCTCGGCGGCGTGGCCGTCGTCGTAGGCGTTGAACTTCTGCTGCCAGGCGGCGTAGCGGTCGCCATGACGCTCGGCGATGCCGTCGCGGTCGCCCAGCGTGTCGAGCAGTTCTCCGGTCGTCCGGACCACCGGTCCCGGTGCCTCGGCGGCAAGATCGAAATACGTTCCCCGCCGCCGCCCGGCATAGTCGTCCAGGTCGGGCGAGTAGAAGATCATCGGCTTGCCGGTGACGCTGAAGTCGAACATCGTCGAGGAGTAGTCGGTGATCATCAGGTCGCTGATCAGATAGAGATCGGACACCTCGGGATACATCGTCACGTCGAGTAGTCCCGGGCCGGTCAGCAGTCCGCTGTGCCTGATGGTGTTGGTGTGGCCGCGTACCAGCATCCTGGCCCGGCCGCCGATCGCCCGCCGGGTCGCCTGCAGGTCGAGATCGGCGAAGATCGTTCGCAGCCCGTCCCGCCAGGTCGGGGTGTACAGGACGACGAATTCGGAGTCGTCGATCCCGAGCCGTCGCCGCACTCCCGCCCGATAGTCGTCGGTCGCCGTGGTCAGCACGTCGTTGCGGGGATACCCGATCCGCAGGATCTCACCGCGGTAGTCGTACGCCGATCGGAACGCGGTACTGCTGAAGTCGTTCTGGGCGATCAGGAATCTCCACTGCGCGACTTCGCGAGCGGTCTTGTCGCGATACTCCGCGCCGCGTTTGACGCCCAGCCGGTCGTAGCCGAGCAGTTTGAGCGGGGTGCCGTGCCAGGTCTGCAGCACCTGTTGCCCCTCGCGCCGTCGAAATCGGGTCGGCATCCAGCAGTTGGTGACCACGAAGCGCGAGGACGCCAGTGCCTGCCACCATTCCTCGGACCACAACAGCACCGGCTCGCTGCCGTCGGGGGTTCCCACGGAGAGATCGGCGACGGTCCACAGCCGCCGCAGCGCTGATCCGCGTCGGAGGATCTCCCGCTCGATCGCTCGCGGATTGTCATTGGCCGCCGTGCCGTCGAAACTGGTGAACAGCACGGCGTCGGCCAGTTCCATCGGGCGGTTGCTGTACAGCTCGCCGAGTCGGTAGCGGCTGAACCGGCTGCGTGCCCCGTCGGGCAGCGGTGGATCGAGCGCGATCTCCAGTTCGCCCGATCCGCCGCGGCCGACGGTCACCCGCTGTTGCGGAGTGGTCAACACGCGGGGCAGTTCGGCGATGAGCCGCTGCTGCGGCGCGGCGGTGGCCGGAGCGTCGGATCCTGGCGTCAGGTCGATCATCAGCCGATAGGTCGCACTCGGCAGCGGTCGGAGCTGATCGCTCCATTCCGGATTCCCGACCAGGTCGAACTCCGCGCGGTAGCTGTCCCCGTCGACCTGCAGGGCCCGGGCAGGCTCCCGGCGGCGCCCGCCCTGCAGCTGCCAGCTCTTCGGGTCGTCAGGGACGCCTCGGCACCCACCGGTGATCACCAGGCGTGGCGTGGCATCGTCGGCTCGGACGACGTCGACCGAGTCGACGTCCGCCCGGACCGGCGCGGTCTCGACCTGGATGACCGCGCCAGGGCCGTAGCGAAGTGCCAGCCCAGCCTCGGCACCGGCCGATGACTGCCGCAGAGCATCGGCTGACCCTGTCCAGTGCACCCGTCGCCGTCTGCCGGCCGCGTCGACCAACGCCAGCTGGAAGCCGGACGGTCGTTCCGGCGCCGGCAGGCCGGTCAGGTCGCCGGAGATCCGTACCAGCTCCGCCGCCCGGCCGAAGGTCAGCGGGTGGGTCACCGCAGTGCCGATCCCGGACAGCACTGCTCCGACCGGCTCGAACCCGCCCGCCACCGTGACGTCTGCCTGCAGCGTCGTCGCAGAGATCCGGATCCGGCGGGCGACGGCGGCGCGACGGGTCAAGGTCAGCAGCAGCCCTCGCTCCGAATGCCAGGACAGCTGGCCGAGGCAGTCGTCGCCCAGTCCCAGTGCGGTGGGCTGGCCGGCCGACCCGCTGACGTCCCGCTTGCCGAAGGGCCCTTCGAGCAGACCTTGCTGATCGCTGACGGTGATCATCACCGGCCCGCGAAGTTCGAAGACATCGGTCGTCGGCGCCAGCGCGAGCAACCGAGAGACCGGCAGGGTGGCGATGAACCCGGCGCTGCTCCGGTCCTCGGTGGGAACCAGGGACTGATCGTTGAGGGCCGCCGAGGTCACCGGGCGTACGGCGAAAGGAATCGACTCCCCGTCGATCTTCCACTCCACTGCGGAAATCTGGGAACCCGACTGTTCGCCGCCACGCCGCCAGGCCGAACCTTCGAGGCGCAGCTGGGCCACGCCGTCAACCTCCAGCCAGGACACCCGGCCCAGTCGGCTGGTCAGCTCTGCGGACCGCTGCTGCGCGGAGCCGTTGCCGCGGTCCATTTCGATCCGTACGCGGGAAACCCGCGACCGGGCGCTGCGGGCGAAGCGACGGGCGCGGTTCACCAGCCGACTGCGTCCAGCGCGCGCGAGCCGTACGGGCAACGCTGCGGAGTCCCCTGCCAAGGCTCCTCCTCATCCCTGTGTCCGATGGGCCGCGCCTGGCCATGGAACAGGTGTTGGGCCGGTGAACGACACAAGGTTAGGCCACGTCGCGGCGCCCTTGCCGAGCATCCCGACCCGATAGAGTCGAGCAGTGGACACCCTGCGGAGCGTCGCCGTCATTCTGGCCGGCGGCACCGGTACGCGTGTTGGTTTGGACATTCCCAAGCAGTTGATCAAGATCGCCGGCAAACCGATCATCGAGCACACCATCATCGCTCTGAGCCAGTCGCCGTTGATCGACGAGATCATCATCATGATGACCCCCGGCTATCTCGATCCGATCAATGCGATCGTCAAGGCCGGCGGTTACCGCAAGGTCAGCAGGGTGCTCGAGGGCGCAGGACCGGAAGGCACCCGCAACGACAGCACCCGACTCGCCCTGGCCGCGCTCGGAGACGAGGAATGCAACGTCATCCTGCACGACGCCGTCCGACCGCTGGTGTCGCAGACGATCATCGAGGCCAACATCACCGCGCTGCGCGACTTCCAGGCGGTCGACACCGCGATCCCGTCGGCGGACACCATCGTGCAGGTGGATGGCGAACTCGCGCACGGTCGGCGGATCGGGGACGCGCAGCCGGTGATCGCCGATGTGCTGCCGCGCGCGTTGCTGCGCCGCGGCCAGACGCCGCAATCGTTCCGTCTCTCGGTGATCAAAAAGGCCTACGAGTTCGCCGCCCAGGATCCGGACTTCGCCGCGACCGACGACTGCACGGTCGTATTGCGCTATCTGCCCGACATCCCGATCGCCGTGGTCAACGGCCACGAACGGAACATGAAGATCACCGAACCGATCGACGTGTACCTGGCCGACAAGCTGTTCCAGCTGACGTCGGCCGACCGGCCGGCCGATCTTGACGATGTCCAGTTGCGGGCCGCGCTCGACGGCAAGGTCGTGGTCATCTTCGGTGGCTCGTACGGGATCGGCAGTGACATCTCCGAGTTGGCCCGCAGTCACGGGGCGACCGTGCACACCTTCTCCCGCTCCTCCACCGGCACCCACGTGGATCGCCGGGCCGACGTCAGTGAGGCTGCCCGGATGGTGGCTGCGGAGAGCGGCCGGGTGGACTGTGTGGTGAACACAGCGGGCGTGCTGCCCCGCGGTGAACTCGCCGAAACGTCCGAGGAGACGATCTACGAGGCGACGGAGGTCAACTACCTGGCACCGATCTTCATCGCCCAGGAGTTCTATCCGTATCTGGCGGAGTCCCGGGGTTCGCTGCTGCTGTTCACCTCCTCCTCCTACACCCGGGGACGGTCGGGGTACTCGCTCTACTCCTCGGCGAAGGCCGCGGTGGTCAATCTCACCCAGGCCCTCGCCGACGAATGGGCCGGCAGCGGGGTTCGGGTGAACTGCATCAACCCCGAGCGGACGGCGACACCGATGCGTACCAAGGCCTTCGGGGAGGAGCCTCCCGGCACCCTGTTGGACTCGACCGAGGTCGCCAGGAAATCGTTGAGCGTGCTGTTGTCGGGACAGACCGGCCATGTTGTCGACGTCCGTCGGGACGGCGGCACGGCTGCGCTGGTCAACGACTGACATCCGGCCGGATTGGCTCCCGGGGCAAGTACATTGACACGCATGCGCGCGACCGTACGGGATGTCGCGGCCCTGGCCGGTGTGTCACCCAAGACCGTCTCGAACGTGCTGAACGGCACCTTCCGGGTCACCCCGGCAACCCGGGCCAAGGTCGAGCAGGCGATGGCTGCCCTCGACTACGTACCCAACCTGTCCGCCCGAGGCCTCCGGAACGGGCGGACCGGGATGATCGCTGTTGCCCTCCCCGATCTGCGGATGCCGTACTCGGGCGAGATGTTGCACCATTTCGTCGAGGCGGCGACCGAACGCGGCCTGCACGTTCAGATCGAGGAGACCGGCACGAGCAGCGAACGGGAGGGCGAGTTGATGTCCCGGGCCCGGGCGCAACTGGTCGACGGCCTGATCCTCAACCCGGTGCTGCTGGAGACCAGCGCCGTCCAGGGTGGCGTGGCACTCCCCCCGGTGGTGCTGATCGGCGAGGTCGACCAGCCCATCGTCGACCACGTCTGGATCGACAACGTTGCCGCCAGCCGAGAGATCACCGAGCTGTTGATCAACGAGGGACATCGGCGGATCGCGATCGTCGGTGCCGGTCCGATGGCCAGCGCACAACTGCGGCTGTCCGGCTATCGCAAGGCGCTGCGGGCCGCCGGGATCGAGCCGGATCCGGAGTTGGAGATCCCCTGTACCGAATGGCACGCCGACGCAGCGGGTGCGAGCTTCGCCGCATTTCTTGATCGAAACGCCCCCCCCCGGATGCGGTCGTCGGGATGACCGACACGCTGGCACTCGGGGTGATCAACGCCCTCTACCGGCGCGGACTGTCCGTACCGGAGGATGTCTCGGTCGTCGGCTACGACAACATCGCCGATGCCGCCAGCGCAGTGCCTCCGTTGACCACCATCGACTTCGACAAACAGCAGTTCGCCGATACTGCGATCACCGTTCTCACCGAGCGGATCGCCGATCGGAACCGGCCGATCATGAGCGTGACACTGCCCCACCGAATCGTCAGAAGATCAAGTACCCGGCCTCGCTGATCACCCGCTGGCCGGCGGGTGTCACGCCGGACCGGCCAGCTCGGCCTCGATCGCCATCGCGAAGTCGTCCACATCGTCCTGCGTGGTGTCGAAGGAGCACACCCAACGCACCTCACGTACAGCGGGATTCCAATCGTAGAAGGCGAACTTCTGCCGCAACCGGTCCGCGACACCCTCTGGCAGGGTTGCGAAGATACTGTTCGCGTCGGTCGGCTGGGTGAAGCCGATGCCGTCGATCACGCCGGAGTTGATCTTGCCCTCCAGGCTGGTACGCAGCCGCTTCGCCATCGCATTGGCCCGCCCGGCCGAGCGCCGCCACAGATCACCGTCCAGCAGCGCGATGAACTGTGCGGACAGGAAACGCATCTTTGACGCGAGTTGCATGTTCAGCTTCTGCAGATACGCCAGGCCGGTCACCGCGTCTGGGTTGATCGCCAGCACCAGTTCGCCGAACATCAGGCCGTTCTTGGTCCCGCCCAGCGAGACGACGTCGACACCGACATCGGTAGTGAGCGCGCGGAGCGGGACGCCGAGGCCTGCGGCTGCGTTGGCGAGTCGGGAGCCGTCCATGTGCACCGCCAGACCGAGTCGGTGGGCGCGCGAGGCCACTGCCTCGATCTCCTCGGCGGTGTAGGCGGTGCCCAGTTCTGTGGACTCGGTGATCGAGACGACCTCGGGCAGCGGATGATGCACGTCGGCGGGCACCCGGGGAAAACGATCAAGATCGGCCGGGCGGAGTTTGCCGTCCGGCGTGGGGACCGTCAGGAGTTTGATGCCGGCGACCCGCTCCGGCGCGCCGTTCTCGTCGGTGTTGATGTGTGCCGATTCGGCGCAGATCACCGCTCCCCAGTGAGGCAGCATCGCCTGCAGCCCCACGACGTTGGCGCCGGTGCCGTTGAAGACGCCGAAGCCCTGCACTCGCGGGCCGAAATGATCAACGAGCACCTCCTGCAGCCGCGCAGTGTAAGCGTCGGCGCCGTAGGAGACCTGGTGCCCGCCGTTCGCCGCGGCGACCGCCTGGAGCACCTCGGGATGGACGCCGGCGTAATTGTCGGAGGCGAAGCCGCGCAGGCCGGGGTCGTGCAGGGTCGTCATCACCCGACGAGTTTCTCACCCGATGCGGATCCCGCCTCAGCCACCCGAATGTTCGATCAGTCCGGCACCGGCGCCGTCGGTGACTCGATTGACGTCGATCAGCTCCCAGCCTGCGCCGTCGGTACGCAGCAGGGACACCGAACCGTTGAGGATCCGCGGGGCGTCCACGCCGCACAACGCGTCGATCGTGGCACGGATGAACGATCCGTGACTCACCACGATGCCGTTGCCCGACCGTTCCGCGGCGATCCGTCGGAGAGCGGCTGCGCCGCGCTCCGCCAACTCCTGGTCGTTCTCCATTCCCGGGAACCGGCCGTCCGGCCAGCGGCGCGCGGCCTCGGCTGAGTACACGCCCTCAGCAGCGCCGTACGCCCGCTCGACGACACCGTCGTCATCCCCCAATGGCAGGCCGTCCCCGGACGTCACGACCGCGAGTTCGTCGGCAATGATCATGGCCGTCTCCCGGGCCCGATCCAGCGGCGAACTGATCATCCACGTCCAGGCGATGTCTCGCAGCAGCGGCGCTGCCGCCGACGCCTGCCGCCGACCGAGCTCGTTCAGCCCGACGCCCTGTCGTCCCTGCCAGCGCCGCTGCCGGTTCCACTCGGTCTCGCCGTGGCGCACCAGCGCGATGATCATCGATTCGGAGGTGGTCACACCCCGATCCTTCCAGAGCGTCCGCGGCGCCTCGCGGCCGGTCGCTCCCCGACCCTCGTGCGCGCCGCACCACTTGCGCGGCCGCGCACCACTTGCTCGGCGCCGCACCAGTTCCCCGGCCGCGCACCGCCTGCAGTTGGTGCGCCGCCGAGTACGTACAGCGGGAACGAGTACGTGGTGCAGGACCGACCAACTGGTGCGCGAATGACCGGCACCGGCCACCGCAGGTCGCACCACCTACTCGATGCCGCACCCCATCTCCGGCGCCGCACCAGTTCCCCGGCCGCGCACCCGCTGCATTTGGTGCGCCGCCGAGTACGTACAGCGGGAACGAGTACGTGGTGCGGGCCCGACCAACTGGTGCGGGACCGACCAACCGGTGCGCGACCGACCAACTGGTGCGCGACCGACCAACCGGTGCGGGGAGTGCGGACCCGACCACCAGGTACGCCGACGGCAGGTTGAGCCGTACCTGAGCGCGTGTGGGCGAGATCACCTTCCTGCAGCGTCTGCATTCGTGCAGTCACTGCACTATTCTGGTTGGAGCGCAGATGACAGGGCCCAACGGCGGACCGGCGCCCACCGCGACTGCGGTGACTGCCTCATCACTACTTGTCAGGAACGGCCCGAATTGAGTACGAGTCTCCGCGAGAAGAAGCGTGAGCTGCTGCGATCGACGATCGAGAAGACAGCGGTTGCGCTGGTCCTCGAACACGGCTACGAGAACGTCACCGTGGACATGATTTGCGACGCGAGCCTGGCCAGCCAGCGCACCTTCTTCAACTACTTCGGCTCCAAGGAAGCAGCCATCCTCGGGCCGGCTCCGTCCGACCCCGATCCGCAGATCGCCGAGGACTTCGTCCACCGCCCGCAGGGTGACGTGTTGAGCGACCTGGCCCGGATGATGTCCCGGGTGCTTTCCGATCACGGCGACGTCGACCTCACCCTGTGGCGCGACCGTCGGGAGATCATCCGGTCCAACGCTCAGCTGATGAAGGCCCAGGCGGAGCGGATGACCGACAAGGACGAGGAGCTCGTCGCGTTGGTGCTGCGCCGCCTCGAGGCCCAGCACGGCGGGCCCGGTGACCCTGACGACCGGCTGCCCGACCAGGCCCGGCTGATCGTCAACCTGTGGTGGGGCATCGTCCGCCACGCCATGAAGCTCTGGTCGGCGGCCTCGGCAGCCGACCCAACGACCGACCCCCAGCAGATCATCGACGACCTGCTCAACCTGCTGGAAAAGATCAAGGAAGCCTGATCAGTGAGCATTGATACAGCCGCCCCTGCGGCGGAGAGCACCGCTGCGCGCTCGGGAGGCCGGCACCTGCTGCCGATCTTCGCCGGGCTGCTCGTCGCCATGTTCCTGGCGGCACTCGACCAGACCATCTTCTCCACCGCGTTGCCGACCATCGTCGGCGACCTGCACGGTGTCAGCCACATGCTCTGGGTGACCACTGCCTACCTGGTCGCCGCCACCATCATGATGCCGATCTACGGCAAGCTCGGTGACCTTGTCGGCCGGAAGCCGTTGTTGATCTTCGCCCTGACCGTGTTCGTCGGCGGCTCGCTGATCGGCGCCGTCGCCCAGGACATGACCACGCTGATCATCGGCCGTGCCGTCCAGGGTCTAGGCGGCGGTGGTCTGATGCTGCTGGCCCAGGCGATCATCGCCGACGTCGTGCCCGCTCGCGAACGTGGCCGGTACATGGGCGTGATGGGCGCCGTCTTCGGCCTCTCTTCGGTCATCGGCCCGCTGCTGGGTGGCTGGTTCACCGAGAGTCTCAGCTGGCGGATCGGCTTCTGGCTGAACGTCCCGCTGGGTGTTGTCGCGATCCTGGCCGCTGTCTTCTTCCTCAAGCTTCCTCGGCATGATCAGCGTCCGAGGCTGGACGTCGCCGGCATCTTCACCATGGCGGTCGCCGTCACCGCGCTGATCCTCGCCACCTCCTGGGGTGGCGGTCAGTACGCCTGGGACTCCTGGCAGATCATCGGTCTGTTCGCCGTGACCGTGGTCTTCGGCATCGCCTTCGTGATCGCCGAACGGAACGCCGCCGAACCGATCATTCCGCTGCATCTGTTCAAGCAGCGCAACTTCAACCTGACCACGTTGGCCGGCCTGATCATCGCGATCGCGATGTTCGGTGCGATCGGTTACCTGCCGACCTATCTGCAGATGTCGCAGGGTGTCAGCGCGACCGTGTCCGGTCTGATGCTGATCCCGATGGTGGCCGGCCTGCTGATCGCGTCGATCATCTCCGGGCAGATCGTCACCCGTACCGGTCGCTACAAGTGGGCACCGATCCTCAGCATGATCATCACCGGTGTCGGTCTGTTGCTGCTGTCCCGGCTCACCGTCGACACTCCGTTGTGGATGCTGATGGCCTCCATCTTCGTGCTCGGCGCCGGCATCGGCACGGGCATGCAGAACCTGATCCTGATCGTCCAGAACACCTTCCCCAACCGGGAGGTCGGTACGGCAACCGCGTCGAACAACTTCTTCCGCCAGATCGGCGCCTCGCTGGGTTCCTCGATCGTCGGCAGCATCTTCGCCAGCCGGCTGACCAGTCTGCTGAGCGAACGGCTGCCAGCCCAGGCGTTGCAGTCGGGCGGCGGGGCGAACTCGCTGACCCCTGATCTGGTCAAGCAGCTTCCGCAAGGGATCCAGGACATCGTCGTCGGCGCCTACAACGACGCGCTGACGCCGATCTTCCTGTACATCGCCCCGTTGCTTGCGGTCGCACTGCTGCTGGTGATCTTCGTGAAGGAGAAGGCACTGGCCACCACCATCGACGGCACCGAGCATGACCCGCTCGCCGAGACCGGCGACGTGTCCGGCGCGCCAACAGTGGTCGAGCAGGTGGCGGCGGCGCCCGTCGTCCACAGCATCGACGGAACCTCGCCGGTCATCGGGTCCCGGTCAACGACGTCCACCCCGGTGGCGGAACCGTCGTCGGGCGCCGCAGTCAGTGTCCTGACCGCGGCCCGCGACGAGGTCCGCGCCGCCGACGCGCCCGGCGAATCGCCGACCGAACGGCTAGCCGCGAGGTTGGACGAGGTGTCCCACCGGATCGATGCCACCTCGGGCGTCACGCATCGGCAGTTGCAGCAGATCCGCGAACAGGTCGCCGACGCAGTGGGCTCGTTCCCGCCCGCCGGAACCGAGCAGCGTGATCACGAGGCGACGTTGTTGCAGAACAGTCGTGCGGTCGCCGACCGGGTGAACCGCAGCGCACGGGCCGAGGCCGAACGGATCCTGACCGACGCCGCGCAGCGGCGGGCCGAGTTGGACGAGGAGCTCGAGGATCTGCGGTCCACCGAACGCGAGTTGTCTGCGAAGGTGTCGGGTCTGCTCGGAAGTTCCGCTGCCGACGCGCCGCCGTCCGACGCGCTGCCGTCCGACGCGCCGGCGTCCGCTGACACCAACCATCAGAGGCCGGACGAGACCGGGTCGACCGACGACTCCCTTCCCGTCCACGCATGATCGCCCGTCGGACCTGATCTCCAGCCCCCCATGATCTCCGGCCATGATCATCCACCAGGCATGATCATCCAGCAGGCATGATCATCCAGCAGGCATGATCATCGGTCAGACGGAAGATCGCTGGGGGGGCCGCCTCCGACCGGAGTCGGGCCCGCAGTATCTGTGTCGGAACGTCTGGGTCGAGACGTCTGGGTCGGGATCGTTCGAGTCAAGGAACGCGGTGTAGCCAGGCGCCGGTTCCGAACTTCTCGGTCACCAGCTGTTCGGCACGGCGCCGCTCCGACTCGGTGATCACACCGTCGGCAGTCCGATAGCGACCGCGGAAGTGATCTTTGAACGCGTCGATCACGTCGGCCCTCGGCATACCCGTCTGGCTGCGCAACGGATCGACCCGCTTGTTGGCGCTGGCCGTGCCCTTGTCGGACAGCTTTTCGCGCCCGATGCGCAACACCTGCGTCATCTTGCCGGCGTCGATGTCGTACGCCATCGTGACGTGGTGCAGCACCGCGCCGCCGAGCTTGTTCCGTGCCTCGGCATCCCTGCTGGCCAATCGCTTCTGCGCGGCACCGCCGATCTTGCCGACCGGCGAGGTGATGTCGTTCAACGGTACGTACCTGGCCGCGATGCCGAGCTCGGAGAGTGCGCCGAGCACCCAGTCGTCGAGGAAGGCGTACGAACGCTCGAAGCTGAGACCTTCCACGAGTGAGCCGGGTACGTACAGCGAATAGGTGATCGTGTTGCCGGGTTCGATGAACATCGCCCCGCCGCCGGAGATCCTGCGCACGACGGTGACGTCGAACTGCTCGGCGGCTGCGTGATCGATTTCGTTCCGATACGACTGGAACGAGCCGATCACCACGGCGTTGCGCTCCCATTCCCAGATCCGCAGAGTCGGCGGCCGGGTGCCGTCGGCAACCGACTCGGTGAGAGCTTGATCAAGTGCCATCTGCAGTTGCGGCGTCTCCGCGGCACCGTGGATGATCTGGAATGTGTGGTCGGACCAGCTGGTGGCCCGGCCGACCGCGCGACGGACTGCGATCGCCACCGCGTCGGCGTCGAAACCGATCAGGTGCGCCTGCGGCCCGATCGCGGCGGTGACGACCGCGCTCATCTGCTGCACCGACGCGTCTTCGGGCATCCCGGTCAGCGCACGGTCGATGTTCTCCAGCGCGTCGTCCGGCTCGGCGAAGAAGTCGCCGGAGATCCGCACCGTGCTGAGTATCCCGTCATCGACCTCGACCTCGGCGGCGACCAGCTTGCCGCCCGGTACCTTGTATTCACCGCGCACGGTGGCATTCAACCGTGTCCGGGGGCCGGGTATTCCGTGCTGGGCCGGTCGGGGCGCCGATCCCAGGGCCCCCCGGATCTCAAGGCCGGACCTCGAGGCCCGGCCTCAGCGTCCTTCGGACTCCTTCGCCGGAGTCTCACCGTTGTCGGAGAAGCCGACCGCCCACAGCGAGGGTGCCTTCGCGCCGGCCTTGGCGGTGAGCTGCACCCGGTACTGCAGATAGCGGGATGCTCCACTGACCCGGCGGTCGGCCGGCACCTTGGTCCAACCCGTCCAGGACGCGTCCGGTGTCGCGGTACTGCCGGTGCGGACAGACAGCGTTCCGGTGGTCGCCGCAGGGAGGGTGGCGTCCCAGTTGGCCCGATCCCAGATGACCATCGCCCGAGCATCCAACACTCCCGATACGAAGGTGCCGGACCTGGCCGCGGTCGTGCCGCCGGAGAGCGTGATCCGGCCCAGTGGATCCTGATCATCGACGGTCGCGGCGCCGCTGGTCGTGCCTCGCTTGAAGCTCGGTGCGGTCTGCTCGCTGACGCCCGAGCCGGGAGTGACGAACTGCAGCGTGCCCGAGGTGGCGCTGTTGCCGGCGGCGTCGGTGGACACGCCGTTGATCAGGTACGTCGTGCCGGGATCCAGTCCGGTCAGCACCAGGGCATGGTCGGTCGCCAGCTCTTCGGCGCCGGCCACCGGCTCGAGGTCGGTCTTGCTGGTGCCGATGCGAACTTGTGCCGTCGACGGCTCGTTGGTGGTCCAGCGGAGGGTTGCGATGCCGCCGGGCAACGGCGTCACCCGCGCCGAGGTGATCTTGGGGGCCCTACTGTCGACCGCCGGGGTGGTGAAGACAGCCGGCGTCTTGCCTACCGCGGGCCAGGTCCGGGAGTTGCCCTTCAGATCGGTGGAGACGACCCGGTAGTAGTACTTGGTGCCCGGCTTCAGGCGCCGGGCGGAGATGCTGTGTTTGCGGGTCGTGTCGGCCAGTTCGATCTTGGTGTTCAGGGCGGTTGCCGAGGTACCGATCAGCACCTCCGAAGTTGCCGGCCGGGATGTGGTCCAGGTCAGCGTCGTGTCCGGGCTGCTGGTGGCTGCTTCGGTGTCTGCACTGAGCGCGGAGAACGTCAGAGCCGCCGAGCCCTGGGGTGCATAGTTGGCCACGTAGTCCCCGTCGGCTGCGTTGAAGGTTGCGTACTCCAGACCCTTGATCGTGCTGGTCGTGAAGCCGACCGGGTTGCCCGAGCGGGTCAACCCGTTCAGCACCGCTCCGCCTGGGCCGGCGGTCGGCAGCATCCCGGTCAATCCGGTCGCACCGGTTCCGGCGGCAATGCTGAAGCTCAGCGTGTTGCCGGTGAAGTTGATGTCCTTGTAGGCCGAGGCGTTCCGCCCGTCCAACCAGGTGAGCATCTGCTTTCCGCTGACGATCGGCACGTTGTGGAGCTGTGCCGACGTGATCAGTGCGTCGCTCGGCGGTTCGGTCGACGCGTCGGTGTGCATGTTGGCGGTGAACGCGCCGTAGTAGCCGGTCGAACCGAGCGCGTTGTCCAGCAGGCGGTCGATGGTGAACGGGAAGGTCTGGTCCGACTCGTCGGTCATCTGGGTGGCGGCCTGATAGATATCGAGCATGGTGCCGTCGGTGTCGGCGAACCGCATCGGCATACCGGACCCCGTCATGAACCCGGGCCGGTTCTGGACCCAGCTGCCGGGCCAGTAGTAGTAGTTGCCGTCCAGCCGCATGCCGTTGGCGAGTTCGGTCTTCGGCTGGGAGGACCAGTCACTGTAGGTGATGCAGTGGGTCCGGTTGCTGACCGGCGACGGAAGGCCGGGATAGCGGGCACGCCAGCCGGCGAGGTCGTTGGCGTAGTTGGCTGCCAGCGACGACGGTGTGTAGTCCTGGCAGTTCGTCGTCTCGTGGACCCCGACCTCGAATCCTTGATTGGTGTAGGAGACGGCGGCGGAGTTGGACAGCCCGGGCGTGTTCGGATACACGTAGGAGCTGTACCGGAAGCACGTCCAGTCCGTGACCGAGCAGCCGGCCGGGCTGTTCGCCAGCAGCTGGTTGAACCGACCCGGTGTTCCGCCGTTGCCGTGATCATCGCCAGTGCCGATGATCACCGCCTTCAAACTGCGCGGGAAGTACCAGAACCGCGGCAGCGGCTTCCGGTCCCGGTTCATCACCTGAATGAGGTTGGTCAACAGTCGCTGCTGTTCGTCGGCCTGCGGGATGGCCACCTTGTTCAGGTTCACCCAGTCGGTCGACCGGCCGCCGAAGTACAGGTCGTCGGAGCGGATCGGCGCCTGCCCATCACGTTCCTGTCCGGCCCAGGCCTGGTTGCCCTGCCGCATGGCGACGATCGACCGTGGCAGGTCGTAGCTGAAGGCTGCCGCCTGTCCCCCGTCGCTGCCGACGCTGCGCAGGGTGACGGCCGGGTTGCTCGTCGCTGTCGTTGCGTTGGAGTACAGCGTCGCGATCGCCTGCGCCCCGGACAGCGTGTACCGATCGGCACTGCCGTGGAACTGGATGGTGTCGGAGACGATTCCGGCGCCCGGTCCGGTTGCCGTGTCGACCTTCAGGTAACCGTCACTGACGCTGCCGCTACTCGCGGTGAGGCCGAGCAGGCCCGACAAAGTGCTGCTCGGCTTCATCGCGATCAGATTGCCGCCCGCGTTGACCCAGCTGGACAGCAAGCCGGCCTGGCCGGAGTCGACAGGCACGGCCCCGAGGATCACCACGTCATAGGACGACAGGGTGCCCGCCGACAGCGTCGAGACGTCGACGGTGGCGAACTCGTTGAGACCTTCTGTGCGGAGAATCTCGGCGAGATACTTCGAGTACGGGTTGCCGGAGCCGGTCACCACGGCGATCGGGCCACCCGGACCCTGATCGGGACCGGGCGGTGGTAGCGCACCGGTGGTGAACGACCAGGTCAGCGGGGCCATGGTGTTGTCGGCGGCATCCTTGGCACCGGACACGGAGACCGAGTATCGCGTCGAGGGATTCAGTTGCGTGTTCGGTGTCAGCGTCAGGGTCAGGGTGTCCGGGTCATAGCGGACCGTCGCCGGCACGGTGCTGCCGTTGGGGTCGGTCAGCGTCATGGCGCCGGAGTTCACGTTTTCGGAGAAGGTCGCCGACACCGTTGTCGAGACGGCTACGGCGGTCGCGTCGGCGGACGGCACTGTCGAGACCACGGTCGGCGCCGTGGTGTCCGCGGCGTTGGTGTCGAAGACGACATCCACCCAGTAGTTGGTCGACTGGAAGGCGCTGGTGGGGGAATCCGCTGGCGCCGTACTTGTAGACGCCGTTGGAGCCGTCCGTGCCGTTGCGCAACGCCGTCAGCGGCCCACGGGTGGTTGCCGCGTTGGCGAAATAGCTGCCGTTGTTGGCATAGCGTCCGACCGGAGCGTAGTAGGAGGCGACGTAGGTGGTGTTCGCGGTGACGGCCACCGGTGCGCCGAAGAGTGTCTGCTGCCAGCCGGATGAGGTTTCGCCGGAGAACGTGGCCGATGCCAGCTTCGTGCCGGTCCGCGACCAGAGACTGCCTACATGAGTGCCGGAGTTGCCCGCGCCCTTGTAGAAGCGGATGCCGGTGATGAAGCCGTTCTGACTTGTCCGGAACTTGACACCGACCTCGACCGCGGAGTCGTCCGCCGTCGAGGCAGTCGCCGGGGTCGCTGAGTTCGGCCAGATGGTGCACGGGCAACCGCTGGCCGTCGCGCCCGTGGTGAAGGTCCAGGTGACCGGGTCCATCACGTTCCCCGCCGGGTCGCGGGCACCGCTGAGGCTGGCCGTGTAGGTGGTGGACGTCGCCAGCGCAGCGTTGGGCGTGAGCGTGGCCCTCCGATTGTCCGGGTCATAGCTCACCGTCGCCGGAACCGCGGACGGACCGGCCAGCGTGAAGGCGATGCTCGACTGCTGGATCGCCTCACTGAAGGTGGCCGTCACCGACGCGCCGACCGGGACACCTGTCGTCCCGGCAGCAGGCTGGCGGTCGGTGACCGTCGGCTTGGTGGTGTCGACTCCGCTGGAATTGAACACAACGTCCACCCAGTAGTTCGACCCCTGGTACGTGCTGTTGGGGAAGCCGCCGCCGACGCCGTACCGGTAGACGCCGTTCCCACCGTCGGTCCCGTCCTGTAGCGCGGTGAGCGGTGAACTGACCGTGCCGGCGGAGGAGAAGAAGTTGTTGTCGGACGAGTAGTGACCGGCCGGCGCATAGTAGGACGCCACGTAGGTCGTGTTGGCGGTGACCGGAACCGGCGTCGCGAATTCCGCCTGCTGCCAGCCCGAACCACTCTCACCGGTGAACGTCACGGTCGCCAGCCGGTTGCCCGCGGTGTTCCACAGCGAACCGGTGTGGGTGCCGGTGTTCCCGGATCCCTTGTAGAAGCGGATCCCGGTGACGAAGCCGTCCTGATCGGCGCGGAACTTGACGCCGAGTTCGACCGCGGACGTGTCGGGGTCGGCGAGCGTGCCCGGCGTCCTGGTGCCGAAGATCGTGCACGGGCAGGTGGCCGCCCTGGCGGTCTGGGCCAGTGGCCAACTGCCGAGCATTCCGAGGATCAGGGTGATGGCGATGACCAGCGCGATCGGCCGGTGGCCGGAACCGGTCCGCCGTCCCTGGCCGAGCGCACGCGCGCGCGATTTGACGTACACGACAATCTCCCCCCGAAGACGCCGAATCCCCCACGATGCGTCAGCGCACCGCCTGGAGCAGTCGGTCGACAAGTCGCCGTCCGATCCGTCGTCTGCGATCAAAGCACGGGGGATGGTGATCGCGCTGGGAAACGGGAGAATCTCCGCCGACGGGGTTGCCGGGGACAATCTTGACCGCGGCGGGCACTGCGGCCGAGCGGCCGGCCCGTGGTCAGGAGGGACCGAGGACCAGGCAGCTGGTGGTTGCGGTGGCCAGCAGTCGGCGGCGATCGTCGTACACCTCTGCCCGGGCGGTGCCGGTGCGCCGTCCGACGTGTTCGGCGAGTCCGGTGATCTTGACCGGCGCATCCTCGGGACGGACCGGCCGGAGATAGCGCACCTGGATGTCGAGGGTGGTCAGGCTTGTGCCCTTCGGCAGCCGGGTCTGGATCGCATAGCCCATGGCGGTGTCCGCCCAGGATGCGATCACGCCGCCGTGTACGGTGCCGATCGCGTTGCACTGGAACTCGGCCGGCCGGGAGATGATCACTGCCCGTCCGGGTTCGGCTTCGACAAGATCGAATGCCAGGGTCCGGCTGAGTGCAGCGCTGGGCACCTCGCCGTTGATCATCTTCTGCAGGAACTGCAACCCGGTGGTCTGCGGCGCGATCCGGGCCAGCTCGGCCGGGTCGCTCCAGCCGTAGCTGCGCTGCCGTTCGTCCGCCGGTTTACGATCCGGCCGTGGCCCGAGATCGAGGATCTCGGACCAGGCCGGGTCGGTTGGATGATCGCTGGACGGCTTGCGTTGTGGAATCGGATTAGACAAAGAGCGGTTCCATCCCCCACGCCCGTTCCAGTTCGGCCATCGCTGCCTCGTCGGGCCGGGCGGTGAACCGCTCCGCGGCGTCCAGCACCTTGGGCAGGATGTGGATGTCGCCGACCGTGTTCAGGAAGACGCCCGGCTGGCCGAGGACCCAGCCGACGGCGGTGTCGATGGCTGACTGGTCCTGCAGCGGCTCGTACCAGGTGGCCGCGAAGTGCTCCTTGCCCTCCTGCCAGGGCGCCCGGGTGATCGACTTGATCGTCTGGAACGCGACGTTCTTCTCCTGGCAGTACTCGTAGAGCCGCTGCCAGTCGGCGATGTACTGCTCGTTGCGGCTCATCGGGAAGTTGTACGGGCACAACACGGAGTCGAAGTCGAACACCTGCAGCGACTTGTAGTGCTGGGCGGCGACCGTCGTTCCGTGACCGGTGATCCCGATGTAGGTCACCAGACCCTCGTCGCGTGCCTGCACGCAGGCCTCCAGCGCCCCACCCGGGCCCAGGGCGGTCTGTCGCTCCTCCTCGTCGACCAGGTTGTGCAACTGGATCAGGTCGAGATGATCGGTACGCATCCGCTCCAGCGACCGCTGGATCGATGCGTACGCCTCGTCACGGGTGCGGTCACCGGTCTTGGAGGCGAGGAAGTACTCGTCGCGGTGCTCGGCGATGAACGGGCCGAGCCGATCCTCGGCGGCGCCGTAGCTGGCGGCCGTGTCGATGTGGTTGATGCCGTGCCGGCGGATCAACTCGAAGGTCTGGTCCGCCTCGTCCTGGGTCACGTCGGACAAAGCCGCAGCACCGAAGATGATCCGGGTCGACTCGTGCCCGGTCCGGCCGAAATTCAAGGTGGGGATCATGATCTGTCCTCCTGCGTTGTTGGTGTGGTGGTGGCATCCGGGCTCACGGATCCGGTGATTGGTTTCCTGCCGTCGCGGTGGCTCTGGGCGTTCTCCGGCACCTGGTCACCAGGGCGCAGACCGGCCGACCAGGCCGCCGCGACCGCCTCGGAGAGGACGACCCTGGCCGGCTTCCCGACGGAGGCCGCCAGTCGGCTGACGTCGTCGAACTCCGGAGTCGCCTGTTGGATGACGCCGTTGCGGTGGGCGAGTTTGATCATCACCGGCCCGTCAGTGACATTGGTCCTGACCCAGGCGCGGGGCTGTGCGAACTTGCGGTAGTCCTGCTGCCGAACACCGATCGTGCTGGTCCGGTCGAAGATCATTTCCCGAAGCCTTCCCGCGGCCGAGGGATGGGCCAATACGGCGAGCGTGTGGGCGGGCCGCCCTTCTTCATGGTGATCGGGATCATCCAAGCATCGGAGGCGCCGGCCGACAGCAGGTCGGCGAGCACACCGGGCCACAGACGCGGATCAAGATCATCGACGTTCGCCTCGAGCAGCACCGCCGGGTCACCGTCATCGGTCGCGGATGCGGCGGCCGGGTCGCCGATCAGGATCCGGGTGACATTGGCGCGGCCGTCGAAATCCTTGGTGCCGGCGCCGAGGCCGACGGTCTGCATCCGCATCGCCGGGAGATCGGTGCACTCGGCGGACAGCGTGACCATCAGCGCCATGCCGGTCGGCGTGGTCAACTCCCCCTCGCCGCCGGCAACGATCTCCCAGCCGGCGGCCAGCCGGGTGACGGCCGGCACCGGGACCGGGATCCTGCCGTGAGCGGCCTTCACCGTGCCGGAACCGACGGCGACCCGGCTGCCGGTGATCGCGCTGATTCCCAGATCAGCGAGTCCGGCGCAGACGCCGACGATGTCGGCGATCGAATCCAGCGCACCCACCTCGTGGAAATGGATCTGCTCCGGGCCGGTGCCGTGCACCTGTGCCTCGGCGTCGGCCAGACGGGCGAAGACGGCGGTCGCCCGGCGGCGTACCGGTTCGGGAAGGTCGGCTTCGGCGAGCATGCCCCGGATCGTGCGCCAGGTCCGGTGCGGAGGATCGGCGACCAGCAGGTCGACGTGCACCTTGGTCGCGGCGATTCCGGCACGGGTCACCCGTTCGCGCCGCAGCCGGACAGCATCGCCGACGACCGCGTCGATGCACCGCTGGACGACGTCGAGGTCGGCACCGGCATCGATCAACGCGCCGAGCAGCATGTCACCGGCGACGCCCGCCGAGGCGTCGATCCAGGCATGCCGTGCGCCCGGTTCAGCCATCGGTCGCCTCGGGCGAGGTCTGGTCCGGGGAGCTGATCTGCGCTGCCAGGTGACCGGCACCGTAGCCGTTGTCGATGTTGACCACGGCAACGCCCGGAGCGCAGGCGTTCAGCATCGACAGCAACGGCGCGATCCCGCCGAAGGCTGCGCCGTACCCGACGGAGGTGGGCACGGCGACGACCGGGCAGCTGACCAGGCCTGCAACGACACTGGGCAGCGCACCGTCCATTCCCGCCGCGACGACGATGACCCGGGCCTCACGGAGCAGGTCGAGTTTCGATAGCACCCGGTGCAACCCGGCGACTCCGACGTCGGCGACCAGCTCGGCGTCCCGTCCCAGGTAGCGGGCGGTGAGCACCGCCTCCCGGGCCACCGGCAGATCGGACGTGCCGGCACACAGCACCAGGACGCGTCCTCCAGTCGGTTCCGGGACCGCCGGCGGCCAGGCGACCAGCCGTGCGGTCTGGTCCCAGTGGGCGTCGGGCAGCACGCCGAGGATCGCCTTGGCCTGTTGTTCGCAGGCGCGGGTGAACAGCGTGATCTGCTCGGGGTGCCGGGCGAGAACGCCGGCGATCGCGGCGACCTGGTCGACGCTCTTGCCCTCGCAGAACACCGCCTCGGGGTAGCCGCGGCGGTGCGCCCGCCCGAGGTCGAGATCCGCGATGCCCTCCAACGGGTCGCCCGGGACCAGGGACTCGGACCGGGCCTCCGGCACAGCCTTGTGGTGCGGCTCAGTCATGGTGTTGGCCGAGCACGGTCAGGGTGAAGGCGCCGGACTGCATGCCGCCGAGATCGACAGCGGCGTAGCGGAAGCCGGCCCGTTGGATGGTGCGGCGGATGTCGCCGGACAGCGGTGGGGTGACCGCCCGGACCAGGTCAGCGGCGGGCAGTTCGATCCGGGCGATCTCGCCGTGGTGGCGGACCCGGAAGTCGGTGAAGCCGAGCTCCCGAAGTCCGGCCTCGGCCTGGTCGACCTGCTGCAGCTTCTCCGGGGTGACTTCCTGGTGGTGCGGGATCCGGGACGCCAGGCAGGGCGCGGCAGGCTTGTCCGCCGACGGCAGCTGCCAGGCGCGGGCCAGTCGGCGTACCGCTGCCTTGTCCAGACCTGCATCGGCCAGGGGACGCAGCACCCGATGCTGGGTCGCGGCAGTCGCGCCCGGCCGGTCCGGTCGGAGTGCGTCGTCGGCGTTCTCGCCGTACGCGACCGCGTCCAGGGCGTGTTCGGCCACCAGCTGGTCGTCGATGCGGGTGAACAACTCGTCCTTGCAGAAGAAGCAGCGGTCCGCGCCGTTGGCGCGGTATTCGGGCCGGTCCCCCTCGTGGGTCTCCACCTCGATCACCGGTGCTCCGATGAAACGGGCCACCTCATGGGCGGCGGCACGTTCGGAGCTGGCAAGGCTGGGTGAGACTCCGAGGATCGCGATGACTCGGTCGGCGCCGAGCTTGCGCACCGCCGCCGCCAACAGGACCGATGAGTCGACACCCCCGGAGAAGGCGACGCCCAGCCTACCGACGCCGGCGAACTGCCGGTCCAGTCGTTCGAGCTGCGGGTCGTCGCCGGGATCGAAGATCTGCTGGTCGACCGCGGGTCCTACCGACGTCATCCACCTGCCCTTTCGTCTGCCGTCCCCGCATGGGGGTACGACGATCTTGACGGTTCACCGGCGGGCCGGGCTTCCCACCGCTGCCTAGTCTGCCTTGCCGGTGCTCTCCTGCACCAGCCGGGTCACCCCATCACCTGCGCGACCAGGATCGGTCATCGACGTAGTACCACCTGACGTGATGTACTGCAGCTGATGAACAAGATCATTCTCGACACCGATCTGGCCATGGGCGCACCGGGCTCGGACATCGACGACGGCTTCGCGCTGGCGCTGGCCCACGCCGACCCTGAGCTGCAACTGGAACTGGTCTCCACGGTCAACGGCAACACCGATGTGGACAGTGCCACGGTGCTCAGCCTCGAACTGCTCCGCCGGCTGGGTGTCCACGACGTGCCGGTGGTCAAGGGCGCCGCAACACCGCTGATCCATCCCGAGACCAGGCGTCCGGCTCCGCAGGAGGTGACGGGCTCCTACGGGATCGGCCTCTCCCCGGCGCCCGGCTATGCCCCGGCGCTGCTCGCCGAAAAGATCATGGCCGAGCCCGGGGAGATCGATGTGGTCGCGATCGGCCCGCTGACCAATGTTGCTGCGGCGCTGGCGATCGAGCCGGGCCTGGCGTCCGCGGTCAAGGAGATCGTGATCATGGGCGGGGTGTTCCTCGGGATCACCGGGGAGAGCGGGATGCCCGGCGAGTTCAACGTCTGGAGCGATCCCGAAGCCGCGGCCGCCGTACTGCGCAGCGGAGCTAGGCAACGCTGGGTCGGTCTGGACGTCACCCTGCAGGTACGCCTGACCCGAGCCGATGCCCGGCGGCTGTCCTCGGCACCCGGCGACTTCGCACCGTTCGCCGGCGCCGCGACGCAGGCGTGGATCGATCATCAACGCCGGAATCAGCCCGGCAGTCCGCAGGACCAGGACTCCTGCGCGATGCACGATCCGCTGGCGGTGGCGGCGATCACCCATCCGGAGTTGATCACCTGGGCGGACGCGCGTGTCGATGTGATCACCGGCGACGTACCCGGGCGCGGGATGATGATCACCGACCTGCTCCGCTCGGCGAACCCACCGGCTCCGAACGCCCGGATCGCCGTGGCCGTCGACGCCTCCGCCTTCACCCAGCATTTCCTGAACCTGATGGGCAGTCTCTAGGTTCCAGAACCGCCCGGAGAACCGGAATGGACTACGAGATCTGGATGCCGCCGTTGATGTCGTAGGTCGCGGCGGTGATGTAGCCGGCGTCCGGGCCGAGCAGGAAGGCGATCAGGGCAGCGACCTCATCCGGGGTACCGACCCGGCCGAGCATGCCGCCCGCCGACATCTCGGCCTTGCGGTCGTCGGTCAGCGTGCCACCCATGATGTCGGTGTCGATCGGACCCGGTGCCACGGCATTCACGGTGACGCCGTACTCACCCACCTCACGGGCGACCGCCCGAGTGAAGCCGAGCAGGCCGGCCTTGGAGGCGCTGTAGGCGACCTTGGAATAGGTTCCGCCGCCCCGCTGGGCCGAGATCGAGGAGATGCTGACGATCCGTCCCAGTCGCCGGTCGATCATGCCGTGCAGCGCTCGCTGGGTGACGACGAACGCGCCGCGCAGGTTGATCGCCATCACCCGATCCCACTCCGCGACGGTGGTTTCCATGAACGGCGTCGGTGAGCTGATCCCGGCGACGTTGGCCAGCCCGACGACCGGCGGCAGCTCACGCTCGATGATGCCGAACGCCGCGTCGACCGACTCGGGATCGGCAACGTCGGCACCGACCCCGACAGCGCGCACGTCGTAGCGCGAACTGATCTCCTCCGCCGTACGCTCGGCGTCGGTCACCGAGACATCCATGATCGCGACCGACCAACCCGCGGCGGCGAGCCGGCGCGCGGTCGCCTTGCCGATGCCGCGTTCGGAGGCGCCGCCGGTGATCACTGCGGTCCGCTGGTCGGGGAACTCGGTCGGCTGAGCCATGAACAATCCTCCTGGGGACGGGTGTCGGGTCGGCTGTGATCCTGTCACGGGCGAACTTCGAGGCGGTTCGTGGGGCGACTCAGGGTGGCGAGTCACGTAGCGATCTGCTCCAGTTCCTGTCCCGGTCGGATATTGGGCAGGAAGAAGGTCGCCACCCCCTGCGCAATACCCACCGCGACCCCGATCACCAACCACGCGACGGTCAGCGTCCAGGCTTCGTTGAGAACGGTCCACAACAGACTGCCGAGCATCAACCCGCCGACGAACATTGCACCCATCCAGCCGATGGCGGGTGCTCGGACCCGGGTCGGGAAGGACTCGGCCTGATAGGCGTACCCGGCGCCGGACCAGGTCCCGTTGGTCGCCTGGTAGACGAGGAAGAACACCACGGCGACCCAGACGTGGCTGTCCACCAGGAACAGCACGAGGTTCAGCGGGCCGACCAGGATTCCGGAGATGACCAGGACGTTCCGCCGGCCGAAACGCTCGCCGAGCAGCCCGCCCAGCAGGTAGAAGAAGAAGCCGATGCCGCCGCAGACCAACAGCAGGGTGGCGGCCTGGGACGCTGTCCAACCCTTGACCGTGGTCAGCCAGTAGGTGATGTACACGTTCGTGGCGACGAAGGAGGTGGCATAACACAGCCAGGTGATCGTCAGCCGGATCAGTGTCGTCCGGACCGGACCGGGTGTGGCGAACAGTTGCCGGACCGATCCCCGCTGCAGTTCCTCGGCCGCCATCGGGCGTTCGGCCTGGAGCCGGTCGACCGTCTGCCGGTCCCCGGCTGCCACCGCTTCGGCGCATGGCTCGCAGGTGCAGGAAGCGTTCCGACTCCTTGATCCACAGCCGGCCGACCGCGACCAGGATCAACGGGATGACGCCGAACAGGTAGACGGTCCGCCAGCCCCATCCGCCGACCAGCAGATACAGACCGGACACCAGGAAGACACCGATCGGCCAGCCGCCCTGCACTATGGAATACAACAACCCCCGGCGCCGCGACGGCACCTGCTCGTTGACCAGCGTGATCGACACGGCCAGCTCGGCCTGGGCGAATCCTGAGGCCAGCGCACGGACGACGGCCAGCTGCCAGAAGCTCTGCACGAAGAAGGTCAGGCCGGTGAACAGTGCCGCCAGCAGCAGACAGAACATCCACATCCATTTGCGTCCCCGGCGGTCCATGCCCCAGCCGACGAACAGCGCAAGGATGAACTCCGCGCCGTAGACGATGAAGCCGAGCACACCCAGGATGCCCGAGGAGAGCCGGAACTCCGAGGCGATGTCCGGCATCGTCAGCGTGAGGATGTTGGAGTCGTAGGAGGCGAGCGACCAGCCCAGCACCGCGATCACGATCAGGTAGACGGTATATCCGCGGTCGCGTTCCTCGGTCGTGCTCAGTACGTTTCCTCTGCCATCCTCGACCTCCCTGTCATCCGATTCGGCCTGTGACCCGATTCGGCGGGTCATTCGGAGCGGCGTCCCGGGCGGCTGGAGCAGCGACTCAGTCCGGGAGCCAGGCGAAGGCCCGCCCAGGCGCTCCTGTACCCCGCGCCACCTTCAACGGCGCAAAACAGAACGTCGCACCCCGCACCGGAAGCTGATCGAGTCCGGCCAGCGCCTCGATGAACGCGACCCCGTCCGCCAGCGCCAGCCGGTGGACCGGTGCGCCGTTGTCGGCCGAGCCCATGCTGGCGCCGTCGGTGCCGACACAGCGGACTCCTCGGTCCATGATCAACTGCATGGCCGCCACGTCGGGTGCCGGCCAGCCGGGCTCCGTCCGGGTGACCAGCGGGCCGTGGCTGTAGGCCCTGCCTGCCGGACCCGGTCGGTAGTGCCGGTCCCATCCGGTACGGAAGAGCACGATGTCGCCGTCCGCCAGCCGGCCGTGCTGAGCTTCCCAATCGACGATCAGCCGGTCGGTGATCACCGGCGAGACACCGGGCGCGGAACCCGGAAGATCGTCGGCGATGTCGAACACCGCAGCGGGGCCGATCAGGCGGTCGAGCGGGATCTGCTCAACGGTGACGGTGCCGGCCGGCCCGGCGTCGGGCAGACCGGTTCCAGGTTCGGGAATGAAGTGGGCGGGAGCGTCGATGTGGGTGCCGGTGTGTTCGTCGATCAGCAACCAGCGGGTCTGGTACGGCCCGGTCTCGCTCTTCAGCGGCGCGACTTGATCATCGCGGTCTGTGAAGTAGTTGAACGTCTTCTGCTGGTACGGCATGTGAGTCGCCCAAGCCGCCGGCAGTTCCTCGGCCAGCACCAGCGTCAGGTCGACGATCCGTCTCCCGGTGATCATGCTGAGTCCGTCCGTAGTGATCTTGATCAACGTGATCTTCGAAGCTAGTGCCCACCCCTGTGGATCGTCAAGATCGCGTGGAACCCCGGTCTGTGGCACGCAAACCGGGCCGGGATCCGGGCTCGGATGAAGGGACCGGCTGCAGGTGAGCACCCACACTGCTTCGGGCATGATGGGGACCACCGTGTACCGAGGCGGGTGCATGGGAGCAAACGGGTAGGGAAGGGCCGGTCGTCATGAACGTCATCCGTTACACACCAGGGCCCGACGAGTGGGCCCACCACTTCGGCGCCGGGCCCGCCCGGCTCAGTATCTCCCCCGGTGACGTGGTCCAGGTCGCGACCGAGGACTGCTTCGGCGGGTTGGTCAGGACCCCCGCAGACCTGCCCAGCGAGGTTGTCCCGTTCGAGGCACTGAATCCCGTGTCGGGACCGTTCCAGGTCGAGGGCGCGGAGCCGGGTGACGCGCTGGCCGTCCACTTCATCGACATCGTGCCATCGAGGTCGACCGCGATCTCGTCCCTGTTTCCGCACTTCGGTGCCCTTTCCCCGACCCATGAAACAGCCCTGCTGGCTGACCCGTTGCCGGAGAAGGTCTGGTTCTACGAGCTGGACCTCGACCGCTGGACCGCCCGGTTCTCGGCACTGAGCAGCGACTTCGGCCTGGACCTTCCGTTGGATCCGATGCACGGCACCATCGGTGTGGCACCGGCCGCCGGCGAGGCCCGACTGGTGGTGGTGCCGTCGACCTACGGCGGCAACCTGGACACACCCGAGATGCGCGCCGGAAGCACCCTGTACCTGCCGGTCAACGTCGACGGAGCGCTGTTGGCACTGGGCGACGGCCATGCCCGGCAGGGCGAGGGGGAGGTGACCGGCACCGGGCTGGAATGCGCCATGCACACGGTGTTCACGGTCGAGGTGATCAAGGGTGCCGCACCGGCCTGGCCCCGGCTGGAGAATGCGTCTTCGATCATGAGCACGGGTTCGATCCGACCACTCGAGGACGCGTATCGGATCTCCCAGAAGGACCTGGTCGAATGGGTGACGGAACTGCTTCCGGTCGACCAGTACGACGCCTATCAGCTGGTGTCCCAGCTCGGCACCGCACCGGTGGCCAACGTCTGCGATCCCAACTACACCTTCGTCTCGAGGTTCCCCAAGTCGGTACTTGGCTCGACCCAGCCGTACGGCGGCGTCCACGAACGGCTGGCCGCCGTGGCCGAGGAGTATCGGTCGGCCCATCCGCGGATCTGGTGATCATGGTCGGTCCGGTGCGTGTCGTTGCAGCGGTGTTCCTGCGGGACGGACTGGTGCTCGGGTGCCGCCGGCGCACCGACCGGCCCGCCGGCGGACGCTGGGAGTTTCCCGGTGGCAAGATCGAACCGGGCGAGACGCCGCAGCAGGCGCTGCACCGGGAGATTCTCGAGGAACTCGGCGTGTCGATCACCGTCGGGGCATGGCTGGACACCTCGACCACGATCGTCGACGGCGCCCCGATCGAGTTGAGCTGCTACCTGGTCGAGGACTTCGAGCCCGATCCGGTGATCAGCACAGATCATGATCAGCTGGTCTGGCGTCACCACGCCGACCTGCCGGCGATGCCCTTCGCCGAGCCCGATCTGCCCGCCGTACGGTTGATCGCTGCCGGTCTTCCGACGGGTCACTGAGCCGGGATCGCACCCAACTGCTGCAGCAGCCCGAAGATGTCCATCAGGATCCGACTCGACGCCAGGCGACCATCGCGGAACTTGTCGAACGTCCACGCCTCGACCCGCACTCGACGACCGGTCGGCGCGATGCCCAGGTACTCACCGGAGTGCGTGCCCTCCCAGACCGACCAGGCGGCGACAGTGTCGCCCTCGGCGAGGAGTTCCTTGACGGTCCAGGTCAGGTCCGGGAAGGCGGCCTGGAAGGACTGCAGGAAGTCCCGGAGGCCGTCCCGGCCGGGTCCCTGCCCGGGCGGCGGATTCTCCTCGACGAAGTCCTCGTGCACGAACCGGTCGATCTGGTCCAATCGATGATCATTCAGAACGACCTGGGCGAACTGCCGGTCCTGCTCGGCATTCGATCGTTCGGCAGCTGATCGTTCGGCATCTGACCGTTCGACGTGAGATTGTGCTGACATTGCTCACTTCCTCCGGAACCCGAGCGCTGACCGGTTCACCGTACGCCGCAACGGGTCAACCCACCCGGGCCGACCCCGTGTCGCCGCGCGGGAGGTGATGGGCAAGGATGATCGACGTGAAGATGCTTACGCCGGCCCGGACCGATCTCCAGGCCTCCAATGTGGTTCTCGGGTTGATGCGGATCTCGTCGCTGGACGATGATCAGATCCGCGAACTGGTCAACACCGCCCGTGACGAGGGGATCAACTTCTTCGACCACGCCGACATCTACGGCGGTGATCACGGCTGCGAGCGGCGCTTCGGCGATGCGATCACCTTCTCCGCGCAGGATCGCGAACAGGTGATCATCCAGTCCAAGGTCGGCATCCGGGGCGGCTATTTCGACTTCTCCGCCGAGCACATCACCGGCTCGGTGGACGCGTCCCTGGAGGCGTTGCGGACCGACTATCTGGATGTGCTGTTGCTGCACCGGCCGGACACCCTTGTCGAGCCCGAGGAGGTCGCGGCCGCCTTCGATCAGCTGCACGCGGCGGGCAAGGTCCGGTATTTCGGCGTCTCCAACCACACACCGGGTCAGATCGAGCTGCTGAAGCGGTCACTCAACCAGCCGCTGGCCTTCAACCAGGTGCAGTTGAGCATCACCCATGCTCCCCTCTTCGCTTCCGGGATCGCCGCCAACATGGCCGGTCTCGACCAGTCGGTGGACCGGGACAACGGGCTACTCGATCACAGCCGACTGCACGACGTCACCTTGCAGGCCTGGTCGCCGTTCCAGAAGGGCTTCTTCGACGGCGTGTTCCTCGGTGATCGGGAGAACTACGCCGAACTCAACGACGTCCTGGACGAGCTGGCCGGCAAGTACGAGGTGACGCCCACCGGTATCGCCGTGGCCTGGATCACCCGGCACCCGGCGAACATCCAGGTGGTACTCGGCACCACCAAGCCGTCCCGGGTGAGGGAGTCGGCCGCCGGTTCGCAGATTCCGCTGACGCGGCAGGAGTGGTACCGGCTCTTCACGGCCGCCGGTTACGTCGTTCCCTGAGCCTACGATCCGGACGGCAGGTTCAGGCGGCCACGCGCTCCAGTGCCTGGTCGACGACGTATTCCGCGATCGCCAGCGAGGAGGTCGCGCCGGGCGACGGCGCATTGCGGAGGAAGATCATCCGGCCGTGCCCGGTGATCACGAAGTCGTCGATCAGGCTTCCGGTGCGGTCCATCGCCTGCGCGCGGATGCCGCGCAGTCCCCTGATCACGTCCGCTGCGGTCAGCGCCGGAACATAGGTCTGTGCCTCGGCGATGAAGGCCGATCGGGTGAATGCCCGGCGGGCCTCCTTGATGGCTGTCCGCGCGTTGCCTGCGGCGAACCGCCACAAGCCCGGATAGGTGGCCGCCGACACCAGATCGCGCGGCGAAATGGCGGTCCGCCGGTATGACTCGCGGGAGGCCGCCAGGAAGGCGTTCGGGCCGACCATGACCTCGCCGTCGTGCCGCTTGGTGAGATGGATGCCCAGAAACGGATAGCGCGGATCCGGTACCGGGTAGACCAGTCCCCTGACCAAGGATCGGCGTTCGGGTCTGAGCAGGTAGTAGTCGCCGAAGAACGGAACGATCCTGGGATCGGTCTGATCGCCGGCCTGCCGCGCCAGCCGGTCCGACTGCAGCCCGGCGCACCCGACCACCAGGTCGTACGCCTCCGTCTCCCCGCCCGTCGTCAGCCGTACGCCGTCGCCGGTCCGGGCGATCCCGGTGACCTCGGCACCGGTACGGATCCGGCCGCCGCTGCGCTGCAGGTCGGCGGCCAGCGCCCGGCAGACAGCCACATAATCGATGATCGCGGTATGCGGCGAGTGGATTCCGGCGACCCCGGAGACCTCGGGCTCGATCGCCGTCAGCTCGTCCGCGTCGACAATCGAGACGTCGGGAACGCCGTTGCGTACCGACCGTTCGAAGATCGCCTCGAGCCGTGGACGTTCCTGCTCGGTCCTGGCCACGACCAGCTTCCCGCAGGCGTCGTAGCTGATCCCCGCCTGCTCGGCGAAGGTCTGCAACAGCTCGGTCCCGCGTCGGCACAGGCGCGCCTTCAGACTGCCCGGTTGGTAGTACAGCCCGGCATGGACGACTCCGCTGTTGTGCCCGGTCTGATGTCCACCGATGTCGGGCTCCTTCTCCAGCACGGTGACCTCGGCATCGGTCCGGTTGGCCAGTTCGCGCGCGGTGGCCATACCGATGATGCCGCCGCCGACAACAGCGACCCGCTCCAGCTTCACGCCCACCCCTTCACGGTCCTCCCCAATGCGCCGGCAGGCCGTCGGCCCGGCGTCAGATCATTGTCGCGTGGTTGACGCCGCGCCGGGTGGGAATCGGCTAGATCACCGGACCGATCAGGAAAGAACCCGCAGTTGGGGAAAGCTGACCAGTTCCGCGCGCACCGATCGGTCCGACCGGGGCGACCAGTTCGTCGCGGTCACCGGTGGCAGTGGCCCCGATCAGGATCTCGGCCGCGGTCGGCCCAGCACCGGTAGACGGTCTGCCGGCCGGCGCCGCGCGTTCGGCGATAGCGTACGGGCTGCGATGACCAGCACACAGCCAGCAGCCCCAAGACGATTCGCGGCCCTCCGGAACCGGCATTCCCGCCCGTACCTCTTCACGGCCGGGCTGTCGATGATGGGCGACAACAACGAGCACGTGATCACCTACTGGGTGCTCTGGGAGAAGTTCCACTCCCCCGCCCTGGTCGGCTTCGAGGTGATCAGCCACTGGTTGCCGTTCCTGCTGTTGTCGGTCTGGTTCGGCACCCTGGCCGAGCGCTTCGACTGCCGACGGTTGATCAACATCTCCCAGGGCCTGTTCATGTTCGTCTCGATCATGTGGGGCGTGCTGTTCGCCACCGGGACCCTGCAGATGTGGATGGCCTGTGTCCTGCTGGTCCTGCACGGCATGGCCGGCTCGATGTGGGGTCCGGCCGAACAGTTGCTGTTGCACGATTTCGTCCAACGCGACGAACTGCCCAGCGCGGTCCGGTTGAACGCGACGTTCCGCAGTCTCGGTGTGCTCTTCGGGCCGGCCGTCGGTTCGGCCCTGCTGCTCGGGCTGGGGCCGGTCTGGGGCATCTGGGCCAACGTCGCGTTCTATCTGCCGATGCAGATCCTGATGATGCGCATCCCGTTCACCGGGCACAGCCGGGAACCGGACGCCGCCCCGGCGCGAGTCACCATCGTCGACTCGGTCCGGGTGCTCCGCCGGGTCTGGTTCAACCGGGTTCTGGTCAGCATGATCATCCTTTCCGGACTGACCGCGGTCACCGTCGGCAATGCGTTGCAGGTGTCGATGCCGATCTTCGCCGGCCGGCTCGGCTCGGGCAGCGGGACGGCCTACGGCGTCCTGCTCTTCGCCAACGGTGCCGGTGCCGTACTCGGCGGGTTCCTGCTGGAATCCACCCGGGCGATCAAACCAAGTACGAAGTGGGCGGTGATCAGTTCGGTGATCTTCGGCATCACCACACTGACCTTCGCGACCAGCCATAGTTATCTGCTCGCGATGATCGTCCTGGTGATCGGCGGGGTGGCCAACATGGGGTCGATGTCGATCACCCAGAGCATCGTGCAACTGGAGGCGCCGGCGGGCGAACGCGGCCGGGTGTTCGGGGTCTACGGCATGTTCTCGGCGGGGCTGCGTACCTTCAACGGTCTGACCCTCAGCGTGCTCGGCACTGCCATCGGCGTCACCCGATCGGTTGCCCTGGTGGCGGCCATGTTGATCATCGGAGCCGTGGCCGCAGGCGTGTTCGCCGCCAGCGGGCGCCGTCGGTCGTCCGCCACCTGATCAAGACCGACGGGACCCGCCCGACGCGATCAGGTCCGGCGCGGGTCGCTGACTCGTCCGATGAACACCGGCAGCCCGGTCTGCCTGTCGAAGATCAGGAACAGGAATGGCCGGTCGAAGATCATCGTCTGTGGCCGGGCGAGTGCCGCGGTACGGACTGCGACGATGCCGGTCGCCGCCGCCGCCTCCGCCCCCTCCTCATCGACGGCGACGAAGGCCTCCTGAACGACAGTGCTGATCGCCAGCGGCTCGTCGCCGGTCATCCCGCTGAAGTCGGCGGCGTCGCGATCGAAGGCCGCCGGCATCCCGAGTGCGGCGAGGTCCTCGTTCAGCGTGCGGCGTGACCGGAAGGTCCACTTCGGCACCTGCACCTGCAACGAGCCGACCGGGTCGTACGGCCCGAGCAGGTCGGCGATCATCCGGTGGTCCAGTGTCTGCTCCAGGTCTGTGACGGCGCCGTCCGGGAGCACCAACGCCATCGCCATCCGGCCGCCGACGAAGTCCAGCCGGACGGCCTGCCACCCGTCGCCCGATCGGCGGCCGACCCGGCGCAGCGTCTGTGACATGGTCGGCACCTGTACCGCCGTGCCGTCGGCGATGGTGAACCGACGATCGGAGGTCGGGTCGCGGAAGGGTTGATCCCAGGCGGCTTTGAAATAGGCGGCGTTGACCAGCACCAGACGGGTGAGCTCGTCGATCATCTCGGGCGAGAAGAGCTCGGTGATCTTGTTGTGGGTCTGCTCTGCGACCCAGGCGTTGATCCGCCGCGCTGCTCCGTGGGAGTCGACGTCGAAGTCGACCTGCTGCAGCGACACCTTGAAGCCGGTCTCCAGTGCGGACAGGAACTGCTGGTCCCAGGAGAGACCCTGTTGCGCCCAGACCGAGTTGGCCACGTCCAGGATGACGTCTGCGTCGGTCCGGCCCGCCGAGGAGAGCTCGGGCCCGAGACCACCGATGGCGCCCGCGCTGCTGATGGCGTCGTCGACCGGGGTGTGCAGCACCCGGCTGATCTGTTCCGCCGTCTCGCCGCGGGCTCCGGCGAGGGTCATCGCCAACGCGATCGCGGCCGAGTAGGGCGACAGCACGACGTTCCCGGGTGTGGTGGCCACTCGGGCGTACAGGTCGGCGGTGAACTGCCGGATCGAGGCCGTCGCGTCTGGTGTCGTTGAACTCACCGTTGGTCCTCCCGATGCCGTGACCACTCCTTCGGACGTCTGCGACCCTACGTGAGGGGTGGTGAGCCGGCGTCGGCCTCGCGATCGATCAGCTCGGCAAGCTGCTCAAGAACGCCCACCGCCTCGGCGATCCGTTGGGTGCCGAGTTCTCGGCCCAGCCGATCGGTCCACGGATGCTGGACCAGGCTGATCCGGCGCAGGGCGTAATTGCCGGCCTCGGTCCGGGCCACCAGTTTGGCGCGGCGATGGTGTGGATTCGGCCGGTATTCGGCCAGCCCTCGCGCGACGAGGATGTCGGCGATCCGCTGTACGGCCTGCCGGCTCATGCCCATGACCCTGCCGATCTCCGCGACCGTGCGGGGCTGGTCGGGGGCAACGCCGCCCAGCACCTGCCACCAGGCGGCGGTGATCTCGCCCGCGGCGGCCAGCCCACCGGCGGCCTCGAGCAACCGGCCGTTGAGGCGGAAGACGGTCAGCACCAGTTGGGTGAGGACCTTGCCCTCTTCGGAATGGGTGGGCGGCTCCGGCCACTGATCGCGCGCCGGTACGCCGGCGATGCGACTGGTCACGCGGCCGCCGTCAGCGCCCCGAAGGCCGCCGGGTCGGCGCAGTGGAAGACGCCGACGTAGGCGTCCAGGTGCTCTGCGGACGCGAGCCCGAGCATGCCGAGCGTTGCGGCGGCGAACTGCACCGGCGCCTGCGGCCCGGCGGTCACCAGGCCGCGATCGGCGACGGCAGGCTGGTCGACGTAGCCCGCAGCGCCGCGATATCCGGTCGCCGCCAGATACTCCGGCGCGGCGCTGGTGTGCCGGCGCGCGTCCAGCAACCCGGCCCGGGCGAGGCCCGCGGTGGCGCCGCAGATCGCGGCAACCGGCACCCCGGCTTGGAGGAACTCGGCTGCTTTGGCCACGAACGGTGCACCGCCACCCGAGTCCCAGAACGCCGACCCGGGGAGGATCAGCAGCGCGCTGTCCGCCGGCGAGACATCGGCGAGTTCCAGATCGGGCAGCAGCCGCAGCCCGCCCATGGTGGTGACCGGGCCGGGCGATTCGGCGACGGTCCGGACCTGGTACGGCACGCCGGTGAACCGGCCGGTGTTCAGTTCGACAACCAGGTGACCGTATTCCCAGTCGGCGACGGTGTCGTAGACGGCGAGGTGAGCTACCCGCGGTACGGATCCATTCATGACAACATGCTGTCATATATGACAGCATGTTGTCAAGTGGGTATTTTGGGTGGCGTCGTTTCCTTCGGTGAACAATCCAGCTCAGTAGAGCAGCACGCCGCCCGGAAAGTGGGTCTCGACCGAGCCGGGTGGCTGGAGAAGCGATCGTGGATCGCGACCCTCCTCGACCACCCGGCGAAGGCTGGCCGACCCCCACAGCCGATCGATCGCGTATCCCCGGTCCGGAGCGTCCACCCGTTCACCGGGAGCCGAGAAGCCGAACTCCTGATAGAGGTCGGCGAGCGCGGCGATCATCGTCACGGCGGTGCGGACCGGATCGAAGAGCTGCCGGTCGGTCACATGCAGCGCAATGCCGCGGACCTGCTCGCCGGCGTACTTGTGGAACGACGGGGTGAACCAGGCCTCGCGGAACAGCACCCCCGGCAATCCGGACGCGCGCAGGACGGGCAACAATCGGCCGTCGACCCACGGCGCGCCGACCTGCTCGAAGGGTTTGGTCGTCCCGCGTCCTTCGCTGACCGTCGTACCTTCGAACAACGCCGTACCGGCGAAGGCGAATGCGGTGGCCACACTGGGCATGTTGGGCGACGGCGGGGTCCACGGCAGCCCGGTGGCGTCGAAATCCATCGCCCGCGTCCAGCCGTCCATCGCGATCACGGTCAGGTCAACCGCGCGACCTGCCGCCGCCGGGACGTGGTGCAGATTGAGATATCGCGCCAGCTCACCGATGGTCAGTCCATGCCGCAGCGGGATGTCGACCCGGCCGACGAAACTCCGGTATTCCGGATCGAGACCGGGACCGGCGACATTCAGTCCGGCCAGCGGGTTGGGTCGGTCGAGAACGACGAAGCGCTTGCGGGTCCGGGCCGCGCTGAGCATCACGTCGTACATCGTCCAGATGTAGGTGTAGAAGCGGCTGCCGATGTCCTGGATGTCGAAGATGAGGCCGTCGACTCCCGTCCCGCTGACGATCTCGTCCAGTTCCTCATCGGTCCGCAGATAGGTCTCGTGGATCGACAGCCCGGTGTCCGGATCGTCGGCCAGCGACTCTGTCTGCCCAGCCTGCACACTGCCGCGCAGCCCGTGTTCGGGACCGAACAGCGCCGTGATCGGCACCCCGGCCGCCAACAGCCCGTCGACGTTGCGACTGAGGTCGGGAAGGGTTCCGGTGAAGTTGGTCACCAGACCGAAACGCCCGTCGCCGACGAGGGCCGGGTCGTCACAAAGGGCAGCGACCCCGGTTCGTATCCCTCGACGGTCTGGCTTGGTGGAAACGTTCATCGGCCGCGGTCGTCGCGCAGCGCCCGGACGCTGTCGTAAGTGACCTCGAGGGCGCCGACGGTCTGCTGGAAGTTCTTCCGGGCCACGCCGACGAAGATGTAGTCGATCAACGCCAACTGGGCGATCCGGCTGGCCATCGCCCCGGACCGGAATGTCGTCTCTCGGACGGCGGTGCGCAAGACATCGTCGGCGAACTCGGTGATCGGCGAGTCGTCGACGTTGGTGATCGCGACGGTGAATGCTCCGGCGTGCCGGGCGGCACGCAGCAGCTCGATGGGTTCTCTGGTGCGACCGCTGTGGGAGATCGCGATCGCGACGTCGCCGGCCTGCAGTAGCGAGGCGGAGACAACCGCCTCGTGGGCGTCGTGGAACCCGATCGCGACGCGACCGATCCGCAGCAGTTTCTGCACCAGGTCCTGGGCGCCGGCGTTGCTGGCCCCGATGCCGTAGATGATCACCCGGCTGGAGCTGTCGATCGCATCGACGATCCGTTCCAGCGCGCCAAGATCAAGATTGGCGGTGGTCTCCTGGATGCCGAGGCTCTCCGCGCGCGCGATCTTGGCGACGGCGTCGCCCAGACTGTCGTCGGTACCGATGTCGGCGCCATGGCCGACATCGCCGAAGGACTGTGCGGACTCGGTGGCCAGTTCCGCGGCCATGGTCAGCTTGAACTGGGCGTAGCCGGTGAAGCCGAGCTTGCGGCAGAACCGGACGATCGAGGTTTCAGAGGTGTCGCACAACCTGGCGAGTTCGGTGATCGACTTCTCGACGACGATCGGCGGGTGCTGCAGGATCGCCAGGCCGACCCGACGCATCGAAGGGGCCAGATCGTCCAGCTTGGCCTGGATGTTGGTCTGGATACTGACGCCGTTGCCGCCGGTCGTATTCGTCCGGGACGTGGTACCCGACCTTGGTGCTGTCATGGTCGCTCCGTTCGATCGCCCTGCTCCATCGCGGGATATCCGCGGAACCGCGGTGCAGAGGAGTCAACTAGACCGAGGAGTACGCGTCAATCCTTGCCATCCCGGCGGCCTCAGTCGGCATCGACCTCCCACCCGCCAGCTCCACACTCCTGCCGCACCAGCTGCTGCACGCCGCACCCTGTACACAGGGTGCGCGGTGCAGCAGGCGGTGCGGGAAGGGCGTTGAAATGGTCGGGCTGGCGGGACTTGAACCCGCGGCCTCCGGTCCCCCAGACCGGCACGCTACCAACTGCGCCACAGCCCGATCGGCCCGTCACAGGCCGGAGAGCAACACTACTACAGGCCGCGGAGCACCATCACATCCGCACCGGCCCGGTTGACGCCCGGGCCGACCCGGACGCGTCAGGACCTGTCCTTACGCTTCTCCCGCGGCCGGATCTGCAGATGGATCGGGCTGCCGTGGAAGCCGAACTCCTCCCGCAACCGGCGTTCGATGAAGCGTACGTAGCCGGCGTCCATCCGCCCGCTGGTGAACAGGATGAAGGTCGGCGGTGCGGCCTGGGCCTGCGTACCGAAAAGGATCCGTGGCTGCTTGCCGCCGCGCACCGGATGCGGATGCGATGCCACGAGCCGACCGAGGAAGGCGTTCAGCTTGCCGGTGGAGACCCTGGTCTCCCAGCCTGCCAGTGCCTCCTCGATCGCCGGGCCGAGCCGGTCCAGGTGCCTGCCGGTCAGCGCGGACATGTTGACCTGTCCGGCCCAGCCGAACTGCACCAGGTCGCGTTCGATCTCACGGCCCAGGTACCGACGGCGCTCCTCGTCGGTCAGATCCCATTTGTTGAAGGCGATCAGCAGTGCCCGACCGGACTCCTCGACGTTGGTCAGTATCCGCAGGTCCTGTTCGGTCAGCGGCTCGCTGGCGTCGATCACCACGATGCACACCTCGGCCCGCTCGATGGCGCCCTGGGTCCGCAGGCTGGCGTAGTATTCGTGGCCGCTGGCCTCCTTGACCTTGCGCCGGATCCCGGCGGTGTCGATCAACCGGTAGAGCGTGCCGTCGATCTCGACCAGTTCGTCGACCGGATCGACCGTGGTGCCGGAGACGTTGTCGACCACCGAACGCTGCTGGTTGGCGAGCTTGTTGAGCAGGCTGGACTTGCCGACATTCGGCCGGCCGACGATCGCCACCCGCCGAGGCCCACCCTCTTCGACGATCTCCTGCGGCGCCTTGGGCAGGATGTCCAGGATCGCGTCCAACAGGTCACCGCTGCCACGCCCGGTCAGCGCGGAGACCGCGTGCGGTTCGCCGAGGCCCAGATTCCACATCGCCGCCGCCTCGGCCTCTGCCCGCTGGTCGTCAACCTTGTTGGCCACCAGCAGCACCGGCTTCTTGCTGCGCCGCAGGACCCGGACTACTGCCTCGTCGTCGTCGGTGATCCCGACATTTGTGTCGACGACGAAGACCACGGCGTCGGCCGCCCCGATGGCCAGTTCGGCCTGTTCGGCGATCTGTGCGGCCATGCCCTTGGCGTCGGGTGCCCAGCCACCGGTGTCGACGACCACGAACTGCCGACCGTTCCAGATGGCGTCGTACGACACCCGGTCGCGGGTCACGCCCGGTGTGTCCTGGACCACAGCGGCACGGCGGCCGATCAGCCGGTTCACCAGCGTCGATTTGCCGACATTGGGCCGGCCGACGACGGCGACCACCGGCGGCGGGGTGACCGGGCTGCCCCCGGTTGCGTCGTCGATCGCGCTGACACCGATCGTGTTGGCGTCGGTCGTGTCGGTCATCTGTCACCTGTCGGAAGTTTCGGCCGCCCCTGGGGCGGTTGGATACGCGTGGACAGCTGTCGCCGACGTCGCGGTGACTTCGGCGTACGCTGCCCCGGCGGCCCCGGCAACTCCATGCCGGTCAGCTCCCGGGACGAGACGATGTGCTCGGCCAGTGTCGTACGGATCTTCTCGGTCCATTCCGCGACAGCAATTTTTGTCCGCGGCCAGGGTACTGCCGGAATCTGCATCGGCCGGCCGTAGCAGACGTGGATCGGGGACCGATAGCCGGGAATGTGCCCCGTGGTACGCCCCGGGCCGCGTGTTCCGAAGAGCGCAACCGGAACCACCGGAGCCCCGGTGACCATGGCCAGGTAGGCCGCCCCGCGGTGGGCGTACGCGACCTCGCCGCCGGTCCGCTTGCCCTCCGGGAAGATGGTCAGCACCCCGCCGCTGCGCAGCAGGTGGATCGCCCGGGTGACACCGCGCAGGTCGGCGCGACGGCGGTCGATGGAGATCTGGCCGATGTAGGCCAGCGCCTTGCCCAGCGCGCCGGTGAACAGCTCGACCTTGGCCAGCGCGAACGCCGGCTGGGGATGTACGGCGATGATCAGCGGCCCGTCGATGACTCCGAGATGATTGGAGACCAAGATCATCGGGCCGCGCGGCGGCAGCAACTCCCGGCCGTGGATCCGTACCGTCCAATACCGGGTCATCAGCCACCGGGCAGGGCGACGCACGGTCCGGAAGACCCAATGCCGCCGACGAGGCAGCTGCTCGGTGTGCGGGAGTCCCGCCAGCGTTTCCAGCGTCACAGACGCTATTGTCCCTCGCCCGTGGGTCGCTCGTGCCGGGCAGCTGTGACCAACTCAGTGATCCGGTCGATCACGTCGTCCAGAGACAGCTCGGTCGAATCGATCACCGTGACCCCGGGTGCCGCAGCGTGGAACTGGGCGACGGTGGAATCGTCGCGATCCCGGCGGATCACCTGATCATGAACCTCGGCCTCGTGGACCCGGTCGCCGAGTTCGCTCTTGCGTCGCGCGACGCGGGCAGCGGGGTCGGCGATCAACAGCACGCGTACCTGCGCGTCGGGTGCGACGACGGTGGTAATGTCCCGGCCCTCGACGACGATTCCCGGCCGGCAGCCGGCGATGATCTCCCGCTGTCGTTCGATCAACAGCTTGCGGACCGCGAGATTGGTCGCGACCTTGCTCACCGACGCGCTGATCACCGGCTCCCGGATCGCTGCTGTGACATCGGCGCCGTTGACGGCGAACACCGGCGCCGACGGATCGGTGCCGACGCCGAAGTCGGCCTCGGCGACCAGCTTGGCCACCAGCTCGGGATCATCCTTCTCGACGTCGGAGTTCTGCACCAGCCAGGTCGCCGCCCGATACATCGCCCCGGTATCGAGGTAGGCGAACCCCAGCCGCCGGGCGACACCGCGGGACGCCGACGACTTACCCGACCCACTCGGTCCGTCCACCGCGACGACGAAAAGCTCATTGTTCTCGTCGGGTCGTGGGGGTCGGTTCGTCGGATCGGGCACGGGGTCAGACTACCTGCATGGATATCGACTTCAGCCTCAACGACAAGACGGCTCTGGTCACCGGAGGAGCCTCCGGGATTGGTTGGGCGATCTGTCAGCTCTTCCTCGCCAAGGGTGCCCGGGTCGCGATCGCCGACTTGAACAGCGGTGCCGCAACGCAACGGGCCGCAACGCTGGGAACCCGGGCCGTCGCGTACGACCTCGACGTCACTGACCCGGACTCGGTGACCAGGACCGTCGACCGGGTTGCGGCCGACTTCGGCCGGATCGACGTCCTGGTCAATTCGGCGGGGATCGCCCCGCTGGCGCCCGCGGAGGAACTCGGACTCGACATCTGGGATCCCACCCTTGCGGTCAATCTGCGCGGCACCTTCCTGGTCGCCCAGGCCGTCGGCCGGCTGATGCTGGCCAACGGTTCGGGGAGCATCATCAACCTTGCGTCCCAGGCGGCCAGCGCAGGACTGGACAAGCACGCCGCCTACTGCGCATCCAAGGCCGGTGTGGTCGGACTGACCAGGGTGCTCGCCCTGGAATGGGGCGGCCGCGGTGTCCGGACCAACACCATCTCTCCGACGGTGGTGATGACCGAACTCGGCCGTTACGCCTGGTCGGGACCGGAGGGGGACGCGTTCAAGAAGCTCGTCCCGGCGGGACGGTTCGCCGAGCCGGAGGAGATCGCCGCGGCCGCGCTGTTCCTGGCATCGGACGCCTCGTTGATGGTCAACGGCACCGACCTCCCGGTGGACGGTGGTTTCCTGGCCCGCTGATCACTGGCGGATCACCTCACCGACCCGGCGTGGCATCACCGGTGACGCCCCGGTGACGATTTCCGGGCCAGCATGGCAAGGGACGGTCGGCCGGTCGACCGGATCGCCGTCCTGGATGGAGTCCGGGAGGAAGATCATCATGGAACGCATCCGGTACGACGTGGTGCCCGAAGGCGATGCCTGGAAGATCACCACACCACCGCCGAACCCGTCGACCTATGCCACCAAGGAGGCGGCCATCGCAGCCGCGGTGGCGATGGCCCGCGGCCACCAGCCGAGTCAGGTGCTCATCCATCGTGCCGACGGCACCATCGAGGACGAGCGGACCTACCAGGACGATCCCTACCCGCCGCACGGCTGATCGGTTCGGGGTTGGAGCCGCCGGGGCCGGTTGATCAGACCAGGACCCGGCCGCGTTGCCCGTCGACGGCAGGCAGCCCGAGCACTCGTTGCAGCGTCGGAGCGACGTCGTAGATCGACGCGTCCGCCAACTCCCCCGTCGGCAGCCCGTCGCCGGTCAACTGATAGACGCCGAGTTCGGCATGGTTGGCATCGTCGGGTCCGGTGTCGTTGTCAAAGGTGTAGAGGCCGTCCGGCAGTCCGAGCGTGCCGACCGACCGCCAGCGCAGGTCACCGAGATAGATGATCAGATCCGGGGCGATCCCGTTGACCTCGGGGTAGACGTCCTCCGGCCGGAACGCCCGGTTCCCCATCAGCGCGCCACGGTGATCGACAACCTTCTCCACGCGTTCGATCAGGTCGTCCCGTACGCTCTCGTAATGGCTCATCGGCACAACGCCGTTGGGTTCCCGACCCGCGACGTTCAGGAACAGCCGTGCGTAGTAGCCGCCGTCGGCCCAGGCGGTCGTGTTGGCCCAGTCGATGTCGGCCTCGGCGATCCGCACCCGTCCGTCCGGCCGATGGTTCAGCGCCAGCAGGCCCTCGCGGAGCAGCCATTCGTTGATACAGAAACCGCCGATCATCGGCTGCGCACCATGATCACTGACCACCAGTACCGCGACATCGTCGTCGAACAGCTCGACCAGGCGGCCAAGATGATCATCCAGCGCCCGGTAGTAGTCGGCGAACAGGCCGGCGTAGCGGCCGCCAACCTGATGCCGCGGATGCCCGGGATCGTAGGTCGACCAGAAGCCGTGGTGCAGGCGGTCAGGGCCCATGTCGACCATGGCGAACAGATCCCACTCCCCCGCGACCGCCAGTTGCCGGGCAACCGCGAACCGCTGCTCGGTGAGATCGAAGAGCCGTTGCGCGATCCGTTCCTTGTCGTCGGTACGGAAGTCGTCGACGTCGAACAGGTATGGTCCCAGCTCGCGCTCGATGCGCCGGCCGATCTCCGCCGGAGACGCCCACGCCTCGGCCGACGAGGGCGTCAGGAAATCACCGATCACCGTGCCCCTGACCTTGGGCAGCGGATAGGTGCCGGGTACGCCGATCAGCACCGATCGCCTGCCGTCGTCGCCCAGCATGTCCCACAGCCGCGGCACCCGGACGTCCTGCGAGCCGGCCGTTGTCAAGCCGGCGTAGCTGTGGTCGGCACGGTTCCGGAAGCCGTAGATGCCCAGCTCGCCCGGCGTGCGGCCCGAGTAGAGACACGACCAGGCCGGCACGGTGATCGGCGGCACGGTGCTCCGCAGGGGGCCCCAACTGCCGGCGGCGCGGAGTGCCGCCAGATTCGGCAGTTGCCCGGCGAGCTCGTCGAACAGCAGCCGTGGCGTGCCACAGTCCAGCCCGATCACCGCAACCCGGCGTGGTGTGCTCATCGAGTCATCTCCTGTCCGGTCCTTTGATGCAGAAGGCTCCGTTTCGCGCGGTGGTGACCAGAACGCCGCTGCGGCCGGCGGAGTCGCTGAACACTGCCGCCTGGCCGAAGGTGCCGGGGCCGGGTGTCGGTGGGTCACTCAGCGGCACAGCCCACAATGGTCGAAGCCCTGGCCGCCGACCGCCCCGGAGCAGGTCGGGCAAGGCGGCCGCCACCAGGTACCCGAAGGTTCCCGCGCGGGACTGCAGTCGCAGATTGGTGATCACCACTGTGGCCGTGCTGCGACCCCGTGCCAGCGTGAGCGGGCTGCCGAGCCCCAGGCTGCCGACCGGCACACCGCGGAGTTCCCCGGGCAACAGTTCATCGGCGCGGACCGGTGCGGGGGCGATCACCCGTCCCTCCAGTTGATCAACGGGCGGAAAGATCACCAACTGATCGCGGGTGGTGACCAGCAGCCGGTTGGTGCCCGGCTCGATCGCCGGCGACGTATGCAGCAGGTCGCCCGGTCGGCCGGGGATAACCGACCACCAACGGGTTCGCAGGCCCCTACCGGGTACGTCCTCGATGACCATCATGATCGGCACCGACGGCCGGCCGATCTCGGCATTGGTGATGATCAGGTTCGTGCCGTGATTCCCGGCGAGCACACAGGGCGATCCGCCCGCCCGGTCGCGGCCGACCATGATCAATTCCGGTTCGCCGACCAGGCGTCGGCCGTCGTGGGCGATCTCGCACCGTGCCAAGAACACCGGCACCCGCGGACCGGGGGGCGAGACGAGCGCGTACAGCACCTGACCGACCACCGCTACGGACTTGCCTGTGCCCAGTCGGACAGCGCCGGGTCGGCCGGGAGAGGTCGGATCCCGAAGTGGACAGGTCATCAGCCGCCGGCCGGTGGCCGGAGCAATCGTGATCAACCAGCCGTCATCGGTCACGGTGACCAGGTGGCCGGAATCGGTCTGGTTCAGGCAGATCGGTCCGCCCGCGGACCGGCTCCTGCCACCAAATGACGGTCTGCCGTTGGGGCCAGCGGTCGGACCGGGAAGCACATTGGGCCGCCGCCAGAGTTCCCGACCCCGATTGTCGTAGGCGATCAGATCGGTCGGGTTGCCGGTGATCACACCGAATCTGGACGTCGGGTCGTCGTCCGTCGCCGAGCGGAACAGCAGTGGTGCGGCAAGCCGGCGGCGCCCGGTCCGATCTGCCGGGAGATCCGAGCGCGGTGATGTCCAGAGCAGTTGGAGACTCGTCGGATCGTAGGCCGCGATCGCGGGATGCAGCGGATCCGGGTGAACGGTGAGCAGACGTCCTGGCGCAGTGAACGCCCCCAAGTGGAAACCTGACCGGGCGGACACCACTCCTACAGGGTCGATCCGGGAGACTTCGGCAACGCGCTCGGGCGCGACCAGATCCTGAGCCGACGTCAGCTGAGGGTTGGCGTGGGACATCGGGCATCCGGGCAGGTCCGGCCGCAGGTCGGGCTCCGGCTGACGGGGTGCGCCGATCGTACGCTTCTTGGTCGCGGCGTTGCTGATCATGAGTATCCGAGCTCGATGGCGACCTGCCGGACCTGGGGATCGACCGCCCGGTCGGCCGCCCAGGGCGGCGGGTCGTCCATCGACGGGAGCGCGACCTCGCCGGCGCCGGCCGACAGTTGGGGATGGGCAAGGAAGCCGGCATCGAGGCCCAGTCGGGCGCCGGGCGGGCCCGGTGCCGCGAACGGCGACCGCTCCGGGTGCAGCATCCGCTCGACGACCTCGGCAGACCCGGGAAGCCCGAGCCAGTCGCAGAGCGCCGCCGCCGCTGCGGGCAGGTCGGCCACCAGATCCTCACCGCGGATGCGCAGCCAGTGGTCGGTCGGTACCGACTGCTCGAACGCGAGGATGTTGTTCTGAGCGGCGAGCCAACTCCGCTGCGGATCGCCGCCTTCGCCCAGCCAGCGGTCGACCAGCCGCGGCGGAATTCCGATGTCGGCCAGCGAAGAGAGCATGGAGCTGCCCTGGCTGTACGGATGACGCGTGACGTGCAGGTATCGCGCCCCTGGCCAGGCCCCGGCAAGACGCTGCAGGCGGCCCGGTCGATAGCAGACCTGAGGACTCTTCTCGACGACGCCCAACGGACTGATCCGGGCAGCAAGTAGGGCGAAGACGGCTTCGCCGGGCCAGTCACGGTGACCGAACAGCCAATGCCGTGCCCATGTGACAGGTTCCGGGCCCTGTGCGCCGTACAGCACCTCGGACAGTGCCCGAAGCAGCCCGTGACCGCCTGGATGCCGTCCGCCCCGGTAGACCCGCAGCCATTGCCCGATCGTCGGCGTCACGAACAGGTTCGTCTCCGGCAGCCCGAACAGCATCGGGTGCTGCCCGAGAACCATCACGACGACAGAGGTGTACGACCTGTGTGGCGCGAGCACGAAGACGGGCCCGACCGGAGCCGGGCTAGCCATAGCGCCCGCCGCGGATCCGACCGGCCGGCCGGGTCGGTACGCCGCCTCCCCAAACGGTCAACCACTGTTCGAACCCGGCGACTCTGCGCGCGACCCGCGGGTCGTTCCAGGTGATATGCACTCCGGTCAATCCGGCGGTGGCCGGCGAGCACAGCCAGGCAAGCAGAACCGCTGCATCCTCGACCGGGCGGCGACGCCGATCGACGGCGAAGGCCGGTGCGTCGGGGAACAGGTTGTCGATCACCCGATCGAAGGTCGGCGTGTCGGTCGGCCCGGGATCGACGGTGACCGCCGTGACCCCGGTGCCGTCCAGCTCGGCGGCCACAGTGCGGGTGAGATGATCAAGACCCGCCTTGGCGGCGCTGTACGGAGCGGCGTTGGTGACCGGGATGATCGCTGCCCGGGACGAGACGCTGATGATCCGGCCGCCACCGTCGTCCAGCATGGCCGGGATCACGGTCGCCATCGTGTGGAACGGCCCAGCCAGGTTGGTGGCGAGGCAGGAGGCCCATTCCGATTCGGTGACTTCCCACAGCGGCCTGCCGAGCGGGTCGACGATGCCGGCGACGTTGATCAACAGGTCGATCCCGCCGTACCGGTTCCGGGTACGCGAAACGACCTCCTGCACGTCACGGCGATCAGCCACATCGGCCGAATCCGCCAGGATCCCGCCCCGGACCGCAGCCGGGCGGCCGGCCAACTCCTGGTTGATCCGTCGGCCGAGCTGGTCCAGTTCGTGCTTCGACCGGGCCACCGCCACCACCTGTGCTCCGGCCCGGGCCAGTAGCTCGGCGGTCGCGGCGCCTATCCCGCGCCCGGCGCCGGTGATCAGCGCGACCTGGGACTGCAGGAAGGGTCGGATCACGGCGACCACCACCCCGATGGTCCGGGTTCTGCCGCTACCAGTTGATACGCGGGACGCCAGCCGAGGATCGTCTCGGCCTTCGTGGTGTCGAACTTGGGGTCCGACACGTCCCCCAGGTCGTCCAGCCGACCGGTCGCCAACCGCGCCAGATCACCGGAGGTGAACGCCGCCGGGCCGGCAATGGTGAACGCTTCGTCGGCTGCGGCCGGTTCCACCGCGGCCAGCGTCACCGCGGCGGCCGCATCGCGCGCATCGACCCATTGCATCGTCCCGGCGCCCTGGTACCGACCGGCGGCCATCCAGGGACGCTCCGACAGGTCGGTGAGCACCCGTTCGCCGAACCCGTCGGCCGAAGACCCCAGGATCACCGTCGGCCGCAAGATCACGTACTCGACACCGCGGCGGCCGGCCTCGTCGACCAGGGCATCCTCGGCATCGATGCAGGCCTGGCCATAGGCCCGGCCTGCCGGCTCACCATGGGCCCGGCGCGGAAACCCTTCCAGGATCGGCCACCGGCGCGGATCGGGAACCGGGGCGTAGACCAGCACGGTGCTGATCAATACGAATCGAGCGGGGTGGAAGCGGTCCAACAGGGTCACGACCTGTTCGGCGCGGTCCACGTGATCTCCGGCGCCCGGTTCGGCGATGTCGATCACGACATCGGCGGTCCGCCCCTTTCGTTCCCCGGACCTCATCCCACCGCGACCACGGCCGTCACCGGTATCCCCCTCATCGCTGATCACCACCCGATGTCCATCCTTGGCGAGCCGTTCTTCGACCTCTTCGAGCAGCCCACTGGGTTGACCGATCACCGCGACATCCATGGCCGTTCCACCTCTCGACGGGTTGTGGCGTCTCCAACACCTGTTCGGCGACCACGACGGGTGATCGCCGCTGACGATCTCGGACCGGCCTTCGCCCCGCGAAGTTCCACCGCGGCCTCGGTGAGCCCTTCCCGCAGGCCGATCCGCGGCATCGCACCCAGCTCGAACGCGTGCGTCAGGTCGTACGGAAACTCGAACCTGGCCAGCGGCATCGGCGGACGGTCGACGGGGTCCTCACCCGTCGCGGACCGACCCATGCCGTGGCGCTTCATGACTCGGCGGACCAGCGTCTGGACAGCGGCCCAGGACAAGGCGTCCGGCCCGGCGAGGTGCACCGTGTCCCGATCGGCGGCCGACCAGATCAGCGTCGCCGCCATCGAGGCAAGATCATCAACGTGCAGGTACTGCAGCACTCGGGAGCTCCGATCCAGAACGGCTCCGATCTGGGCGGCCTTGATCAACTTCTCGGCACTGTTGCTGCCCGACCCGTAGCAGGTCGCCGGCCGCAGCACGAGCCATTCGAATCCGCCTTCTGCTGCCCGCCGCTGGAGGAGGCGCTCGGCAGCAACCTTGGACCAGCCGTAGGCGACTGCCGGCCCGGGTCCGGTCGGTCCGAGCGCAGCTGCCTCGGTGAGCGGCCATCGGGACCGGTCGAGAGTGTCGGCATAGACCGCTGTCGAGCTCATCAGCACGAAGCGCCGCGGCGGGTCGTCGCGGCAGGCAGACAACAACAGGTCGGTGCCCTCGATGTTGATCTTGTGCAGGTCGCCGGGATCGGCTCCCGGTAGCACCCCGGCCAGGTGCAGGACGATCTCGCTCCCGCGCACTGCCCGTTGCACAGCCGCCCGGTCGTCGAGAGCACCGACGACGACGTCGGTACTCGACCGGCGAGCGGCATCCTCGGTTCCCGGCTGGGCAAGGATCCGCAGTCGGGTCCCGCGACGGGTCAGCTCGTCGGCGAGCCGCGAACCGAGGAAACCCGTTGCTCCGGTGATCAGCATGTCTGCGCCCGCGGCGTGCCGCGCGATGCGACGGCTGTGCACCGTCCGCGTCGACGAACACGGCGTACCGAGCCAGACCTCGCTGCCGCCGTCGGGATTACGCCGGTAGCGCCAGCCGTGGGCGGTCAAGTCCGGAGACTCGGGTGCGAAAGGATTGGCGGTTCCGACCAGTAGGCCGTACGGGGTGGAGAGCAGAGTCCGTCCGCCGTAGTTGTACGGATTGCCGAAACCTGTGGTTGTCACCGGGAACCAGTCGATACCGTTGCGGCTGCGCCAGAGCTCGAAGCCGCCGGCCCGCCGGACGGCCTCGTTCGCGCCAACGGCCTCGATCACGGTCTGCGCGGCCCTGGAGGGCTTGCCGGCCCACGGAAGGAACACCGTCCAGTCGAAGGTGGTCAGATACAGCCAGCCGTCGTGGCTGACCATTCGCCAGAAGTAGCCGGCGAAGGGATTGCCGAAGCCCGGACCGATCCCCGACAGAGGGTCTTTCCATCCGTCCCGCGTCTGCCTGGGCTGGCCGATGATCAGGTCCCAGCGGTCGTCGGGATGGATTCTGATCAGCTCCGATGACGCAGGCCCTACCCGGCTGACCCGATCGTAGCCGCCGTTCTGGATCCCGCTTCCGACATAGAGCGCATCGCCGAACACGCACATGCTCATCGCGATCTCGTTGTGCGGCCCACGTCCGGCACCGTCGGCGATGACCCGCGTCCATCGTGGTTCACCAGGTCCGGTCGCGGGTGTCTTCCAGACCTGGTAACCGTGTTCGGCATTGAATGTTCCCGCGTAGAGGTGTCCGGCGAAGACGCAGAGTTCGAAGACGCCGGTGTTGGTGGCATCGCCGAATCCCGGCTCGCAGGCCTCTCGCCACGGGCCGACGGCGGGATCATCGGACCGCATGATCACCGACGCCGAGTTGCTGTTCAACGTGATGCCTTGACCGGCTGGTGGCACCCACAGCTGATCATCGAATCCCGTCATCGCTCGCAGGGTCGAGACGTGCGGATTGCCCAGTCCGGGTTCGCCGACCGGATCGAAGGTCTCCCCGTCGGTGCTCCGCAGCAGGCGGGCAGCACAGCCGCGCAGGACGGTGGAGATCGAACCGACGTACAGAGCAGGAGCGGAATCCGATGCACCGCGGAAGACGGTCATTCCGCGGTACCCGAGATCCCGTGGCACCAGCGAACCGTCCTTGCCCAGAATGTCCGGTGAGGTGTGCACCAGCCGCCAACGCCGGCCCAGCGTCCTGCCGGCGGGACGACCGTCCCGATGCGAGTCCAACCGCCAGATCTGACCGTGCATGTCGAGGTCTGCGACGTCGCCCGGAACCGACACGGGCCACGGGTCGAGGGCCGGTGGTTCGGGAGGCGGGAACAGCTTGAGCAACGCCATCGAGTTCCGCGAGGTACCCGCAAACACATAGCCCCGATAGCCGGCGAGGCAGTGCACATAGGAATTGGTGGGGTCACCGAATCCCTGGCCGGCGATCCGGACGAAGTCGGGCCTGGTCAACCCGCCCGGTGACCTCGGGGCTCCGGTGGGCTTGAGGTCAACCACCTGACATCACCACCGGACGAGGTGACTGGTCCGGTCCTGCCGGAGAGAGTTGATCAAGGAACGGGCGTACCCGGTCGGCGAAGGCGCCCGGCTGGCGGTACGGGTGCAGATGCCCCGCCCCGGATATCCGGGCCAGCTGGACGTCGGGCCGGACCCGCTGCAGCCCGCGCAGTGTCGAGCGGCAGGGTGTGCGGTCGCCGTACACGGCCAGCAACGGCATGCGACGGATCGGGCCGCTGCGCAGTTTCTGCCGGGACAGCGATCGGACGGCGATGTCCGGTACGGCGCTGGTGGTGCGACGCAACGACTCCCATCGGCGGAGGGCCACCTGCGACGGCATCGGTCCGCGACCGGGTGCCACGGCAAGATCATCGATCAACCCGTACGCGACCCGCGGCAGATTGTCCGGCACGGCCAGTCCGCGCCGGCGCAGGGAGCGCGCCACCCGGTCGGCCCGGTGATCATCGCGTCGGCCGCGACCGCGTTCGAAACACGGGAGGTAGCCGTCGGCAACCACGACACCGGCGACCTGCGGCGGGCTGAGCACCGCGGCGTGCAGGGCGACCGCGGCGCCGTAGCTGTGACCGATCAGCACCGGACGGCGCAACCTGAGCCGATCAAGCAGCGCAAGGAGTTCACCGGCAAGCGCTGCAGTCGTGTAGCCATGATCGGCGGTGCCGCTCAGGCCGTGGCCGCGCAGGTCGTACATCGTGACTCGATCCCCCGGCGCGGCGAGGTAGGGCGCGGCACCCAGATACCAGAACGCCAGATCGGCGGCCAGGCCGTGGATCAGCAGCAGATCGCGTCCGGCCGGCCCGAGCCGCCCGAGCTGCTGGTAGTGCAACGGGAGTCCGTCGACGTCGATGATCGGCATCGTGCATCCAACCTCAGTCCAGATACCCGAGTCGTCGGAGTCGCTCGATGATCTCGGCCTCGCCGTCGGCGTCGAAGGCCGGTGCGGAGGTCCCGCGTGCACCGGCGGGTACGGTCGCCGGTTCGGCGGCACCGAGCAGTTGCAGAACGGCCGGTGCGATGTCGACGACCGAAAGCCGCCGATCGTCGGCCAGCGCGGTGTCGGCGATGCCGGGCCCCGTTGCCACCAGGATCCCATCCGGGTGGTGGGTGCCGTACGGCCCGCTCCGGACCGCGGTGATCTCCGGCCCACGGAGCACCGACAGGAAGCCCGGCTGGTGCAACACCAGGGTGAGGTCCGGCGCCTCGTCGGCGTACGCACCCGGGAACGTGTCCCGACCGAACAGCACCTCGTCGACGATCGGCTCGTCGGTCACCGGATCCCGCGCCGTCAGTAGATCATCGGCCAGCCGCCGGCAGAACCGCGGATACTCCTCCGCCGTCACACCCGGCTGACCTGGACCTGCAGCCCGGTGCACGATGATCGCGTTGCTGCTCGAGGTGAGCGCCGCTGCCTTGGTGTGTGACCAGTCGAACAGGGTGCCGCTTTCGGAGTTTCCGTTCAGTGCCAGCCGGCTCGCGTGATCGACCTGTGTCTTCTCGGCCCAACGCAGCAGGCCCCGGCTCTCCAGCCAGGTGTTGGCGTAGAAGATCCGCGGACCGGCCTGCTGGGCGCCGTGATCGGAAACGATGATCATCCTGCTGTCATCGGCTGCCGCCGCGCTGATCCTGGTAAGGATGCGGTCGACCAGCCGGAAGTAGTCCACACAGCGCGACCTGGTCCGTCGCTCCTCGGGCGTCAGCTCTTGAGGATCGGCACGCAGCAGATGAAGGCAAAGATGCTGGATCCGGTCGACACCGTCGAACACGACTGCGGTCAGGTCAGCGGGCCGGTTCCGCATCAGCTGTAGGACGATCTCGGCCCACTCGGCCTCCCGCTCGATGTGCAGTTCGACCCAGTGCAACAACTGGTCGGCGGCAAGCCCCTGGACAGCGGTCCGTTCCAGTTCCCAGTCGACGGCCAGCCGGGCCATCTCGACGCCGGCCGCCACCAGCTCCGGGTACAACTCGCGGGGCCGGCAGGCGCGGGCAAGATAGCTGGCCGGCACATAGCCGGGAATCACTGATCCCCGGACCTGCGGCGGCGGGAACATCGCCGGGAAGTTCAGCGCGGTCACGGTGAATCCCGACGCGTCGGCCCTTTCGAAGATCGACGGTGCGCGGAGATCGGCTGACGAGATCAGTGTGTAGGCAGGGTTTCCGGTGGAGTGATCGACCCGGACGAAGTCGAAGACGCCGTGCTCCCCCGGCTCCCGGCCGGTGATGATCGATGCCCACGCCGGCGGGCTCAGCGGATGTCTGGTCGAGGTCAGTGTCCTGCGCATCCCGCTGAAGATCATGTTGCCCAGGCAGGGCATGGCGCCGTCTGCGATCAGCGGATCGAGCAGGTCGAACGTCGCACCGTCCAGCCCGATCAGGATGACCGGATTCATGATCGTGCCTTTGTCGGTTGGCTGAGCGATGCCGCCAGGTCGGCGAGTTCGCCGACCGTGATCATCGGCAGCTCGACCCGGGAACGGATGCGGAGCTCCCGGACCAGCCGATCACCCAGCGACAACTGCTGCTGCAGTTCGGCGATCAGGTACACCAGGCTGATCGATTCGAGCCCGAGATCACCGAGCCTGCGATCCCAGGTCACCGGCCGGGTGTCGACATCCCGGGTTATCTCGGTGATCAGTCCGAGGACGAGCTCGCGTGCCTGTTTCGGTTCGGTCTGCACTATCGGTCTCCGTCCGTACGACTCAGTGACGCGGCGTGCGCGATCGTCCCAAGGCAGACGGCCACGCATCGGTGATCATGATCAATGACCGTCCCCACCGGCAGAGGTTCGCTGTCGCCGGTGCGGTTCGGGCAGCGGACCAGCAGGGTGACGGTGCTCTGCCCGTCCGGCCCCGCTGTCGCCCGAACAGATTTACCCGGATCCACTGCAGCCGGTTCGACGACGAATTCGGCGGGGACCAGTCCGAGACCGGTGCCGAGCGCCTTGGCCGCGGCCTCCTTCGCCGTCCAGAACCGCGTCGCCCATTCGTCGCGTACCTTCGCGGGGACCGAATCGAGCCAGGCCTGTTCGGAGGGGGCGAAGGCGATCGGGCCGAGACCGGTGACGAGTTCGGTTCGGGTCTGCAGGTCGACGCCGATCGCCTCTGCCCGGTCCGAGGCGATGGCGACGGCGACACCTGCGCTGTGGCTGATCGAGACGCGGATGTCCGTCGCGTCCGGCGGCGCGATCACCTGCGGTGCACCCGCCTCGGAGACGCCGATCCCGATATCCGCGTTCGCAGCGGCCGCGGCACCCCGCTCGGCCAGCACGTCGCGTACGGCTTCCTTCGCTGCGATCCGGCCGCCCAGCCATTCGGCGCGACGCGCGTCGCTCGCCGTCCGCAGGTTGCCCCATTCAGCCCGCTCGTCGGGCCGGAGCACGGCGTAGGCGAGGACCTCGAGCCACAGACCCCCGGTGGTCCTGGCCAGCTCGGCGTCGAGCGCGACCCGGCGTCCGTGCACCGCGAGGGCCACCTCCCGGATCGCCGGCTGCCAGCTGTCGGTCAGGTTCGCCTCGTCGGGCCGACCGAGGAAGTCGCGGAGCCGCTGGTCGAGGCCGAGCCGGACGTCCAGCCAGCCGGAGAACCGGGCAACCAACCGCCCGTCGGTGCCGCAGTGGTGGCCGGCGGGGGTCTCGAGGATGTCGAGGTCGCTGAGGATGTGGTCGTCGGACAGCTCGCGGATCGCGGCCCGGCAGCGATAGGCGGCGCGAGCGGTGCGTGGTCCCGCGTAGAGCTCCAGGGCATCGACCCGTACCGGGAAGATGTCGAATCGTTCGGTAGCCGACTCCCGGAGCCAGACCGCCACTACTTGGCCGGGTCCGTCGAGCAGTGCGACATCGGTCAGCAGCCGCCGCCCGGGTGTCAGGGCGGCTGTTCCTGGCCCGGTCAGCCCGGCTGTGGCGTGGTGTGCTCCGACCGCGTCCAGCGACGTGATCACCTGGAAGGTCGGTCCGTGGAACAGCCCGTCGGGACCGTAGAGTTCCCGTCCCGAGGCGTTGGCGACCCGGCCGTTGTGGGAATCGGATTCGACCGGAGGTGGCGCGGGCGGATAGTCGTCGGCGATGATCACGACCGCCGAGAGCATCGGCCGGTCGGCGGTGAACGGATCGTCGGCCGTGATCGAAACAGCGACTGCGACCTCGTCGGAGGCCGGATGATCGCGGCGTTCGGCCACCACCCGGACTGTTCGGCTGTGCTGCTCCAGGCTGATCCAGCGCAATGCGGCGATCTCCTCGATCCGGATCACCACGCCGTGGCCGATCAATGACGCCGCACCCTCGGCGGCAAGTTCCAGACTCGCGGTCAGCGGCACCAGCGGCAGTCCCATCGTCGTGCTGTCCCGACGCCCGGGCCGACGGCGTTCGACAGTGTGATCAGCCAGGTAGGCGTCGCGGTCCAGGTCGAACCGGTGGCGGGCCACCAGCCGCTCCTGCTGACGTTCGGTGATCTCGTCGATCCACGGCAGCTCACCCGCTTCTGGTCGGTGGTGCTGGATCGCCTGATTTCGGGTCGAGGCAGCTTCGATCGGGGCAGATTCGATCGGAGCAGATTCGATCGGAGCAGATTCGATCGGAGCAGATTCGATCGGAGCAGATTCGATCGGAGCAGATTCGATCGGAGCAGCCTGGATCGGGGCAGCCCGGATCGCTGCGGCGATCGCCGACAGCGTCCGCAGGGAACGGAGTGTTGCCGAAACATCGGGTCGAAGATCGCCGACGCGGTCCCTGACCACGCCGATGATCTCAGTGCGCTTGATCGAATCGATGCCAAGATCGGCTTCCAGGTCGAGATCATCGGTGATCATCGCCGCCGGGTAGCCGGTGCGGTCGCTGATCAGCGACCGCAGCAGGTCGAGCACGTCGACATCCTGATCACGCTCGTCCGCGACGTCTTCGATGGTGTTCTCGACAGCACGGCCGGCGGCCTCGTCAAAGGCATCCTCGGTCAATGGATCTGCCGGTCCGCGCGGTGGCGACGCCTTCTGGGATGCCGCGTGCGGCACGACCATGATCGGATTCTGCATGCCGTGGTCGGCGATCTCCGCTGCCATCCGCCCACCTAGGAAGGCGGACATCACATCGGACTGCACCTGCAGGAAGTGTTCCATGGTTCGCAGGTGGGCGCTGACCGCTGCAGCGGCCCCAGCTCCGGCCGGTGCGCGGTTCGCGTCGGGATCGACAGTCCGATCCTCGGCGCCATCCACGGCAGGGACGCCGGCCGGGAACCGGGGGCCGACCGCGGTACCGGCCACACGGAACTGTGCACCGAGATCTGCCGGAACGTCGAGCACGGGCAGCGCGGTCGCCAGACGGGGCGCCGACTGTGCTTCGGGCCGGACCCTGTCCCGGAACAACACGCCGGTGTCGACGGTGACCCGGTTGACGAACAGTTGACCCACCGCCGCCAACAGGGCGCGCAGCCCGCCGGGCGGAGGGTCGGTGGCCAGCGCAAGGCACGGGCGGCCGTGCAGGATGTCCCGGACGAAGCCGGTCAGCCGCGCGGCGGGTCCCACCTCGAGGAAGATGCGCAGCCCCGCCTCGTACATGTGTTGCACAGTCTCGGTGAACCGCACCCGACTGGCCCACTGTCGCCCGGCAAGATCACGGATCTCCTCCGGTTCGTTCGGGAACGGCGCCGCCGAGCAGGCCGACCAGACCGGTACGGCGGCGGGGCCGACGTCCAAGGAACCCAGATGCTCACGGACCCGGTCGGCGAAGGGCGCGAATCCCCCGGTGTGGTAGGCACGTTCGAAGGGCAGCCGCTCGCAGACGGCACCGCCGGCGGACAGGGCCGCCTCGGCGGCGGCGATCGCCCGATCCGAGCCGGACAACACCATCTGGTGGGGGCAGTTGTCCATGGCGATCGTCAGCTCGCCATCGGACGCGGCGATCGCCTGGCTGATCTCGTCGGGGCGCGCTGCGCCGACCGCGAGCAGGCCTGCCGCAGCGATAGACCCGTCATCGCGGCACTGCTCGTAGACCCGGTTGAGCGCCAGCACGTCGCGAACCACCCGGCTGCGGTCGGCCGTGTTCAGCACCCCGCCGGCGATCAGGGCGGACCATTCACCACTGCTGTGCCCGAGGGCAGCATCCGGCCGTATCCCCAGGTGGCCCAGCACCGCGAGCAACCCCTGGCTGGCCGCGAACAGGCTTTCCGGACCGAGGTCCATGCGAGTGAGCAGTACGTCATGATCGGGACCGCCCGGCGGTGGAAAGACCGCCCGCGACGGCCGCAGACCCCGAGGATGATCATCGAACGCCGCATCCATCAGGTCGAACCAGTCGCGGGCCTCGGGCACGGCGACGGTCACCTCGGCCAGCATGCCGGGATAGGGCGACCCTTCACCGGGGAACAGGAACGCGAGCCGGCCGGGTCCCATCGGTTGGTCGGTGTAGTAGATGCCGCGCGGATCGGTGATCTGGTGGCGTGCCGGATCGGCGAGTGCCCTGATGGCAGCATCCAGCAGGGTGCAGAACTCCTCGACCGTCCCGGCGACGATGGCGAGCCGCTCGCCGCCGCCAACGAGCGACTGCGAGGCCAGGGCCGCGTCGGCCGCAACCCGGGTCAGCAGGTCGTCGGTCGCGCCGGGGCGATGGTCCGCGTCGAGGCTTCGGAGGAGTTCCCGGCACCGGTTGATCAGCCTGGCCCGGTCGTCGGCCGCCAGCAGGACGACTTCGGCCGGCCAGCGCAGCATCGGTGGCCGTCGGGCCGGCCGAGTCCCGTCGCGAACCGGGTCGCGGTATTCCTCGAGCACCGCGTGGGCGTTGATGCCGCCGAAGCCGAATGCGTCCACCCCTGCACGCCGCGGCCTGCCGTACGGCTGGACCCAGGGACGCGTACTGGTGTTGAGATAGCACCGGCTGCCGGCAAGCGCCGGGTGCGTCGGACCCTCGTGCAGTGTCGGTGGCAGGACGCGGTGATGGAGCGCCAACGCGGTCTTGATCAGGCCGGCCATCCCGGCGGCCGGCAACAGGTGGCTGATCATGGACTTGACAGTGCCGAGCGCAACGTTGGGCCCGTGCTCGTCGGGTGGGCCGAGCACGGCGGCCAGCGCGTCGAGTTCGGCCTGATCTCCAGCCGGTGTTCCGGTGCCGTGGGCCTCGATCAGCCCGATCGTCGACGGGTCGACACCGGCGCTCTGGTAGGCCCGTTCCAGCGCGAGTCGTTCGCCGTCCACCCGCGGTGCCAGCAGGCCGGACGCCCGGCCGTCGCTGGCGATTCCAACGGCCCGGATGACGGCGTACACCCGATCATGATCACGTTCGGCGGCCTCCAGCCGTTTCAGGACGAGGAAGCCGAGGCCTTCGCCGAGCAGTGTGCCGTCGGCGTCCGCGGAGAACGGCCGGATCCGGCCGGACCGGGAGACGGCCTCCAACTGGCAGAAGATCTGCAGGATCGGCGCCGGTGTCGAGGTGTGCACTCCCCCGCCAACATCACGTCGGACCGGCCGGCCAGCAGCTCGGTCATGGCAAGATCGACGGCGACCAGCGACGACGCACACGCGGCGTCGACGGTGAAGTTCGGGCCCATCAGATCCAGCCGGTTGGCGATCCGGCCGCTCATCACGTTTGGCACCAGGCCCGGCGCCATCCCGGCGTCGAACGGCGGCAGTTCGGCGATCAGGCGTTCCTTCAGCCCGCGCAGCCAGGCCGCATCGTGTTCGGGGTGCAGTTGCTGCAGGATCCGCAGCGTCTGGTCGATCACGACCCCGTGCTGCATGACGTTGCCGAAACCGCGGTTGATGTAGGTGCCGTGGCCGATGATCACCCCGGTTCGGCTGCGGTCAGCGCCGGCCAGGTCGGCGTCCTCGAGTGCGGCCTGGGCAACCCGGAGCGCGAGATACTGGTCGGGTTCGCCGCCGTCGACCGAGGACGGCATCACCCCGTAGGACAACGGGTCGAAGGTCGCGAGCTCGCCGAGCCAGCCGCCACGGCTGGTGTAGACGCGATCGTTGTCGGCCGACGACGGGTCGAGGTAGCGATCGGCATGCCAGTCGGCGGGCGGCTCCCCGATCGCGTCGACACCGGCAACGATGTTGCTCCAGTAGCTGTCGACATCGGGCGCACCGGGAAAGATGCACGCCATGCCGACGATGGCGACCGGCTCGTTCGCCACGTTCATGATCGACTCCCGGCTGCTGTCATCGCTTCCCGGTCGGTGGGGTGATCAGCGGACTCGAGCCAGGGCCCGCGACCGATCAGCACATGGGAGCTCGGTGTGGTCTGATCAACTTCCTCCAGGAACGCCGCAACACCGGCCTCGGGATCGATCACCTCGATGCCCCGCTGCTGGAACTGCCGGCGGATCTCCTCGGTGGCCATTCCCGAGCCGTCCCAGGGGCCGAAGCTGATCGATGTCACCCGGCACGGCCAGGCCGCATCCCACTGGACGGCCAGCCCGTCCAGCACGCGGTTGGCGGCCGCGTAGGCTGCCTGGCCGGGATTGCCGAACCAGCCCGCGACCGAGGTGATCATCAGCAGCCGGCGCAGGGAGTCCTTCCGGATCGCCGCGGCCAGATTCCGGGCGCCGGTGATCTTGGTCCGCAGAACGCGATCGATCTGCTCCGGAGTCAGTTCGGCGATCAGGTGATCGGCCAGCACTCCGGCGCCGTGTACAACGATGTCCAGCCGACCGTGTCGCTGACAGATTCCGTCGATCACGGCAGCAACCGCCTGCCCGTCGGTGACGTCGAGTTCCACGTACTCCGCCGGGATGCCGGCAGCTGTGAGTCGATCAAGGTTGTCCAACACCTCACGTCGCCGCTCCCACCGGACCGCTCTGCGTTCCAGCTGAGCGGCGGTGGGCAGCTCTCCCGTTGTCGCCAGCCGACGGGCGAGTCCGGCCCGCAGCGTGTCGCCGGTAACCGTGCCGAGGTCGGCGGCGACCTGCTCAACGACCGGATCCGAGGCCAGTGCGGTCCGTCCGGCGAGCACCAGCTGCGCCGTACCGCGACGTCCGAGACCCTCGGCGAGTCGGGCGGTGATGCCCCGGGCTCCGCCGGTGAGCAGGACGACAGAATCCCGGATCAGCGAATGGCCGTTCCTCGCCTGCGGCACCTGCCGGAACTGCGTTGTTGTCCGGCGCGGTCGGTGATCGCCGGTTCGTCCGTTGGTGGCGGGACCGCCGGCCCGATCCGGGTAGCGGATCTCGGCAGCGGTCGCCGGGTCACCGCATTCGGCATACAGCAGGTCGGAGAGCTGTTCGGTGCCGATGGTCGGCCCGAGATGGACGGTACAGACCCGGACCCCCGGGCATTCCGCGGACAGCGTGACCAGGAATCCGGCCACGGCGGCAGCCACCGGTGTCCCGTCGGGCACGGCGGCGAGCACGAAGGCGAGGTCTGCCATCGACGGCGCAAGACTCCCGGCCGCCGCGGCCAGAGACTGCACGACTGCCGTCTCGGCATCGTCCTCGACATCAGCCTCGGCGTCCAGATCGGCGAGGAAGAGTAGTCCGGCCGGTGGCCCGCCGAGCCGATCCCGGGCCGACGCGCACGCGGTCCGCAGGATGGCGGGGTCGGTGACGCTGATGATCTGGGTCGCAGTGTCCCGGTCGGCGAAGCCGCGCGCCACCGCGGCTGCGGCCAGGGTGCTGCCACGGTCGATGATCAGCACCGATCCGGCGGGCCGCAGCTCGGCGACGGCCGGCCGCAGTTGCGTCGCCTCCGCCACCAGCCGGGGCAGGTCCGCAGCGGGGGCTCGGTCACCGCTCGTCTGCAGTGCGGCTGTCTGCACTGCCGGCAGCTGCTGTGGTTCCGGCTGCTGCGGATCCGGCTGCTGTGGTTCTGGCTGCTGCGGGTCTGGCTGCTGCGGGTCTGGCTGCTGCGGATCCGGCTGCTGTCCTGCCGACTGATGCAGTGTCACCCTCTCCAACGCCTCGGCGAGCTCGGAGAGGGTCCGAACGCTGCGCACCGAACCGGCGGTGGTGGCATCCGATCCACCGAGATCACGCAGCAGTGCGCCGACGACCTCTGTGCGCTTGATCGAATCGATGCCCAGATCGCCTTCCAGGTCCAGGTCGTCATTGAGCAGTTCCTCGGGATACCCGGTTCGTTCGGCCAGCAGTCGTCGCAGTCGAGGCAGGATCGGTCCCGGGTCGACGGCGTGATCATCCACCGCGTCCGGGACGCCGACGTCGGACCGGTGGTCGACATCATGTTCATGGTTCATCACCGCGGCGTGATCTTCGTCCGACACGGTCGAGGGTCGGGAAAGGTATTGCATCATGACATCGCGGGAGGTTGTCAGGAACCTGTCCATCACCCGCTGGAAGTCCTGTACCACCTGCGACGCCCCGTCGCCGTCCGGTCCGACCGTGAGCAGTTCGCGCCGGTCGAGGTCGGCGCTCCGGTCGACAGCCGGGAGGCTGCTCACCAGCTGCGATCCCAGGTTCGGCGGCTGCGATATCCGAGCTGACGATGATGCTCGGTCCACGGTCGGTTCGGGCGTAGCCAAGTGCTGCTCCGCCACGTAAGGGACCGGTTCGACCGGCGAGGCCGACGTGTGCAGCGGCCGGGCACCGGCGCCGTTGACCAGCCAACTGGTCTGGGACGGCCGGGGCACCGCGGCAAGCACGTCGTCGACGCTGCCCGGCGGTTCCGTGTCCCGGTCGAATGACTGCCAGTGCACCGGCACCCCGTGGCACCACAGCCGGCCGAGGGCGCCGAGGAATCCCCGTACGCCTCCGTCGACGGCGACCGCCAGGTGTTCCCGGTCGCCGAGGATCTGGTCGACCAGCCCGGTCAACACCGAACCCGGACCCACCTCGACGAAGACGCGGCTGCCGTCCGCGTACATCGCCTCGATCTCCTCGGCGAACCGCACCGGGCGCAGCAGGTGTTCGGACAACATCGCCCGGACGTCGGTGCCGGCATAGCTGCTCGCGGTGGCGTTGGCGTACACCGTGATCATCGACCCGTCGGGCGCGGTGCCGCCCGGCGCAAGTGTGTCGGCGACGCCTACGTCTGCCAGATTAACCTCGGCCAGGGCCGCGCTGAAAGCCTCGGCCGCCGGCGCAACCAGCGGCGAGTGGAAGGCGGCGGCAACGTTCAGCTTCCGGCAGTCGATGCCGGCGCCGGCCAATCTCCGCTCGGCCTCCTCCAGCCCCGCGACCGTGCCAGACAGCACCGTCTGGCGCGGCGAGTTTCGATTGCTCAACCACACCTCGTCGAGCCGATCCGGACCGGCATCCAGCAGCTCACGGACCTGCTCCGCCGCGGCCGGGACGGCGAGCATCGAACCACCGCCGCCGAGCTCGGCTATGCAGCGGCCGCGCAGCTCCGAGATCCGATACAGCGAGTCCTCGTCGAACACTCCGGCAGCCCACAGCGCGGGGTATTCGCCATAGCTGTGGCCGGCCGCGGCCCTCGGCCGTATCCCGTGGTCGGCAAGCAGCCGGGTGAGGCCGACCGCCGCGGCGCCCAGTGCCGGCTGCGCGAAACGGGTCGCCCGCAGCTCGGCCTCGGCCGTCCGACGCTCCTGCTCGGTGAACGTGTCGACCGGCTGGACGACCTCGACGAGCCGTTTCGGCAGGATCCCGTCAAGTATGTCTGATGCCCGCTCCAGTGCGGCCCGGACAGGTTCCGCGTGGATCGCGAGTTCACCAAACATTCCGGCCCGCTGGGACCCCTGCCCCGGGTAGAGGAACGCGATCGGTCCGGCATCGAGAGCCGGGCACCACCATGCGCCGGGCAGGTTCACCGGGCCGGTGGCGATCATCGGTCTGACCTGCCGCAGACGGGTCGTCAGTTCGTCGAGATCGGCGACGATCACGGCCAGCCGGCCGCCACGCCCGGCCGCGGCACGGTCGCGGGCCTGAGCGCGGGTGGCAGCCGCCAATGTCGACAGCCGCGGCACGGCCGACGGGTGGTTCTCTCGCCGTTCCAGCTGGTGCAGAAGATGATCAACTGCCGCGGACACCTCTGCGGCGTCGCCGGACCAGAGGAAGACCTCGGCCGGCAACACCCCGGCGTCACGGACCGGGTCCGGGTCGTACTCCTGCAGCACCGCATGGAAGTTGGTGCCCCCGAATCCGAACGCGCTGACCGCGGCCCGGCGGGGCGTCGTCGAGCGGTACCAGGGCCGCGCCCTGGTGTTGACGTAGAACGGGCTGCTCGGGAAGCCGGCGTCCGGATTGGGTTCCTCGACGCCGATCGTCGGTGGCAGGGTCCGATGATGCAGCGCCTTGCTGATCTTGATCAGCCCGGCAAGTCCGGCAGCGCACTTGGTGTGCCCGATCATCGACTTCACCGAACCGATCGCACACCTGCGCTGCGGGGCACCGGCCGCCTCGAACACCGATCGCAAAGTCTGCACCTCGGCGCGATCGCCGGCGACAGTCCCTGTTCCGTGAGCCTCGACCAGGCCGACCGATCCCGGCGAGAATCCGGCTGCGGCGTACGCGCGGCGTAAGGCTCTGGCCTGTCCCTCGGGCCGCGGCGCGGTCAGGCCGAGTGCCCGACCGTCGCTGGATCCGCCCATTCCACGCAGCACGGCATAGATCCGGTCACCGTCCCGCTCCGCATCGGCCAACCGTTTCATGATCACCACCGCGACGCCCTCGCTGATCGCGATGCCGTCGGCGTTCTTGTCGAACGGCCGGCAGCGTCCACTCGGACTCAGCGCGTGGGTCTTGGCGAAGGCCAGGTAGCCGAAGGAGTTCTGCATGGTGTCCACGCCGCCGACAACGACGACGTCGCTGGTCCCGACATCCAGTTCGCGGCAGCCGATCTCCAATGCGGCAAGGGATGATGCACAGGCAGCGTCGACCGTCAAATTGATCCCGCCGAAGTCGAACCGGTTGGCGATCCGTCCGGCGGTGACGTTGACCAGGACACCGGGAAAACTGTCCTCGGTCCACTCGGGCAGCCTGCTCGCCAGTTCGTCGGGCACGCCGCCGAGCAGTCCAGGCAACGCCGACCGGACCGCGTACCGCTGGCCGAGCTCGGAGACCCCGCCGCCGGCACCGAAGATCACCGACGTCGTCTCCCGCGGTAGTCCGCCTCCGGCGTAACCGGCATCGGCCACGGCCTCTCGGACCGCGTGCAGGGCCAGCAGTTGCATGCTTTCGATGTACGGCAGGGAGTTCGGCGGCATGCCGAAATCCAGCGGGTCGAAGATCACATCGGAGAGGAACCCGCCCCATCTGCTGTAGGTGTGGTCCGGTGCGGTCGGGTCGGCGTCGAAGTACCGGTCCGGATCCCAGCGGTCCCGCGGGACCTCGGTGACCGCGTCGACGCCGGCGAGGATGTTCGCCCAGTAGTGGTCGAGGTCCGGTGCCCCCGGCAGCACACAGGACATGCCGATGATCGCGTATCCGTCGGCGCCGTGCCGGGCCGCCTGTTGATCGTGCCGTTCCCGCTGATCTTGTGGACCCGTTTCCTGATCTTGGTGCTGGTCGCGGTCGAGGCGCCGGCGCGCCGCCCGCAGGCTCGCCTCGGCGCCCGCCGACACGTCCTGGTGCAGTTGGGCACAGGTCGTCGTCGCGTCGCGCAGTGCCGCTGCCTGGCCCATCATGTACAGGCCCTCCGCGCGTTGCACAGCGGGTGGCACCGGTTCCGGGCCGTCGGCACCGTGCTTGAGTCCCTTGCTTGCGATGCGCAGCCGGCCGAGGTTGAACTGCTCGAGCGCATCGAGCACCTCGCCCGGTCCTCGATCGTCCGCCCGCAGCCGTTCGGCTTCGGCGTGGAAGGCGTCGACGATCGGTGTGACGGCGCACCGGGTCAGATAGCCGCGTCCGGATTCCAGCAGCGCGGTGCCGAGGCAGTCGAGAGCCTCGTGCTGGAAGTCGTGGGTCACCGCCCCGGTTGCGACGATCTCGGTCGTCGCCAGGTACGCCGTACCCATCAGCACCCCGATCGCCGCTCCGGCCTCGACCAGCGGCGCCGCCAACGCTGCGACCGCCGCAGCCGAGATGCCGTCGGTGATCCCGCCGGCGAACAGCACACGAACGTCGGACAGATCGAGCTCCGAGCCGGCCTGCAGCAGTTCGCTGATCATGGTGTCCCACAGCACGAAGCTGCTTCGCGGCCCGACGTGGCCGCCGCATTCGCTGCCCTCGAAGACGAAACGGCGGGCGCCGGCAGCGAGAAACAACCGCAGCAGTCCGGGCGACGGGACGTGCAGATAGGTCGGGATGCCGGCCGACTCCAGCTGTCTGGCCTGGTCCGGGTGCCCACCGGCGATCAGAGCGTACGGCGGCCGGTGCCGGATGATCACCTCCAGTTGTGCGGCGCGCAGCCGGTCCGGCACGAAGCCGAGTATGCCGACACCCCAGGGCCGGTCGCCGAGTTCGGCCGCTGTTCGGGCCAGGAGTTCATCCACGACAGGGGCGGGTGACAGTGCCAACGCCAGGTACGGCAGTGCGCCCGCGTCGGCGACGGCGCGGGCGAACTCCGGCGTGTCGCTGACCCGGGTCATCGGCCCCTGGACGATCGGATAACGCGTTCCGTGCAGCCGGGCCAGCGCGGTCTGCTCGACCAGCGTGCCGGCTCGCGCGGCAGTCGCGACCTGATCGCCGACGGCATCTCTGATTCCCTGCACCAGGCGGCCGACCGTCGGGAAACGGCCGGCGAGTCCGGCGGCCAGGCCGATGTCCTGCCCGGCCATCACCGGCGACCCGACGTCGAGGCCGACGTCGAGGCCGACGTCTGGGCCGGCTTCGGAAAGCAACGCTGCATCAACGAACTGTTGGCCGGGTGGTCCTGCCGGCGGAAACAGCCGGATGTGACGCCGTCCCTGGTGAAGGTTGATCGTCTCGCTGCCGTCGGATTGCTCGAACCGTCGACGCAGCGCGGCAGGAGTGGGAGCCTCCCGGGTAAGCAGCAGCTGGGCGTCGAGCACCACGCCGGCGGCTCCCAGCACATAGGCGGCTGCCGCCGAATGCAGTCCGATCCCGCCCCGCGCGATCACCGGAAGCGGAGTCAGCCTGGCCAGATGCTGCAGCAGTACGAAGCTGTTCTCGTCGCCGGTCCACCCGCCGGCCTCGGCGCCGACCGCCACCAGAGCGTCGGCTTCCAGCAGCTCGGCCCGGCGCAGATCGTCGAGGCCGGTCACCTCGACCAGGATCCGGCCGCCCGCAGCCCGCCAGGCATCGATCACCGCAGGCCAGCCGTCCCCTACCGGATGATCACCCGAATGATCGCGTGGCAGATCGTCGACAAGATCATCCGCCGGCGACACCACCAGGGTCGGCACCGACTGCTCGGGAATCTCCGAGCCGGCGAGGAGAGCGAGCACCGAGGAGGCTCGGTACGGCTCGTTGGTCCGGATCCCCCAGCCTCCCGAGGGTTGCTGCTGCAGTCTGCGAACAGCCGACATCTGGTCCCGGCGCAGCTCGCCGATCCCCGGATGGGTCAGATCCAGGATTCCCGTTGCCCCGGCACGACGAGCCGCGATCGGTATCTCCGGCGTGACCCGAGCCATCACGGGCGAGACACAGACGATTTCGAACGACGGTATGCAGAGACCAGGCATTCCACACTTCCTGTCGTCGGCGCAACCTCTCGGTCCGACCTCTCCTCACCTTCGGCCGGAGGGTGTCACAACATCGTCACGGCGGCCGTTCCGCCGCCCTGCACGGCAACACCACCCGCCGGTCGCCGGCCACGTCATGATCAATGCCGGTGATCCGCCAGTGATTGCCACGTGACGCCTGGCGAGGGAACTTCGTGGCGCACCGGACAGTCGAACCGACCGAGGGGGAATCGGCGATGTCAGCGATCGAAGTGGATGAGCACCTCGACACCGATCCGCTCCACCGCATGACGATGATCACCGACACCGGCACGCTCCGGGTCGCTCCCGACACCGGTTCGTCGGTCCGGGCCGGCCGTGGCACGGTCGACGGCCGGTCGATCGTGCTCTTCGCCTCCGATCCGCGGCGGTCCGGCGGCGCACTCGGCGAAGACGATGCCGACGTCATCGTCGGCGCGATCGGCGAAGCGGTCGGTGATCATGCGCCGGTTGTGGGGATCTGGCAGTCGGGCGGGGCCCGACTGCAGGACGGCACGTCATCGTTGCACGGGATGGGCCGGGTCTTCCGGGCCATCGTCACCGCGGACGTTCCCCCTGGTCTCGGTGGTGCTCGGCCCGGCGGCGGGCGGCGCGGCGTACGGCCCGGCACTGACCGACTTCGTGGTCAGCGGTCCCGACGCCAGGATCTTCGTGACCGGGCCGGATGTCGTACGGCGGGTGACCGGCGAGCAGGTCGACGCGGCGGGACTCGGCGGACCGGAACTGCACACAGTGCGCAGTGGGGTGCTGCATGCCGGCGAGCCCAGCGATGCCGCGGCGCTGGACTACGCTCGGCGACTCGTCGGCCTGCTCGGGGCCAGGTCACGCGCCCATCCGGTGATCATCGAACCGGATCCGCGGCCGGCGCTGGTGGTCCCGCCGTCGCCGCGCCAGGTGTACGACATGCATGCGCTGGTGGCTGTGCTGCTCGATCAGCATTCGCCGTTCGTCGAGTTGCACCGCCGCTGGGCGCCGAACATGATCACCGGATTGGGCCGGCTGGGCGGCCGCACCGTCGGCGTACTGGCCAACAACCCTTGCCAGCTGGCCGGTTGCCTGGATTGTGCCGCCTCGGAGAAGTCCGCGGCGTTCGTCGCCAAATGCACCGCGCTCGGCATCCCGCTGGTGGTGCTCGTCGACGTTCCGGGCTATCTGCCAGGACTGGAACAGGAATCCGGTGGTGTGGTCACCCGCGGCGCACGGCTGCTGCATGCCTTCGCGTTGGCCGATGTTCCCCGGGTCACGGTGATCATCCGCAAGGCCTACGGCGGCGCGTTCATCGCCATGAACTCCAAGTCCCTCGGCGCGACCGCGGTCTATGCCTGGCCGGGTGCAGAGGTCGGTGTGATGTATCCCTCGGGCGCCATCGACATCCTGCACCGCCGGGAACTCGCGGCCACGCCGCCGCAGCACCGCGACGCGTTACGCGCCGCGCTGGCGCAGCGCTACGTGCACGGCGCCGGCGGGCTGCGGCGTGCGCTGTCCTGCGGCCATGTCGACGAGATCATCGAGCCATCGCGTACCCGGCAGGTTCTTTCGGCAGCATTGGGCTGATCGGGCTGGTCGGTTCGCGGGCGGCGTCGGTCCGTGCTGCCCGGTCGGTTGCCTGCTCTGTCACCTGGTTGATCGCCTGGTTGATCGCCCGGTTCATCGTCTGGTTGTGGTCCCGGCGATGGCCGTTGGGGATCATCCGGCGGAACCGCTCCGACGGGCGAACACCCAGCTCACGGGCGAAGACCCGGGCGCACAAGTGGTACTGCCGGACGGCCTCGGAGACGTTGCCCTGCGCCAGATGCACCGCTGCGACCAGCATGTGGGTCCGCTCGTCCAGTGGCTCTGCACTGATCGCGGCCAGTGCCAGGTCCAGCGCTTCGGGCAGATAACGGTCCTCCATCAGTCGTGTCGCGGCCGCCCGCAGCGCCTCGACCCGGATGGTCACCAGGCGTTCGCGGTGGAACATCACCCAGTCGTCGTACCAGCCCGGGAGCAGATCGACGCAGGACCGGAACATGCCCAGTACTGAGCCGTCGAGCAGGTCGGCGGACGCCATCCGACGACCGGGGTCGAGCACCAGCCGGGACGCGGCGACCAGGTTCTTGACGTCGACGTCGGCGATCAGCCGGAGCTCGAAGTCCGCATCCTGGGCGACGACACCGGGACATGCCCGATTGAGCCGCCAGACCGTCGTCCGCAGCGCCGCCAACGCCTTGTCATGATCAACACCGGGCCAAAGGGTTCGGCTCAGCTCGGTCCGCGGGACAGGTTTCTCACCGAGTCCGAGCAGAGCCACCAACCGCTGCGTGCTGTGTGGCAGAACGATGTCCTGGTCCTCGACGACGCAACGGAATCCGTCGAGCAGCCGAACATCGGCACGATGACCGCCCGATCCGGGCGGGTGAACTGGCTGTGAAGACGCGAGATCGTACACAACTCCCCCGAGGCGCTTCGTTGGATATGGGTGGGTGGGGGGTCCCGCGCGACCACCCGGCTGCCAGAACCGGTACGACCGTCGTACCGGCCTCGGGGTTTGTGGGCGCCGTCGCGGAGGCCACATTTCAACGCTAGTGGCTATCAGCCTTCCCGTCTGCGGTTGGTGGTTCGCCGAGAGGCGGATTTCTTCGCCGTCCCGGATCTGCCGGTGTTGCGGCGTGTTGTCCCGCCAGTCCGACCGGCGGTGGATCTCTTGGCAGTGCTCTTCCTTGCGCTCCCTCGTCCTGTGCTCTTGCTCGCTGTGCTCTTCTTCGCTGTGCTCTTCTTCGCTGTGCTCTTGCTCGCCGCGCTCTTCTTGGCCGTGCCCCGGTTAGCGGTGCTCTTCTTGGTGGCGCCCCGGGCGGCCGTCGACTTGCCGGCGGACTGGCCGGTGCGATTCCGCCCATCCTGTTGTCCGGAGCCGCCACGGCCGCTCCCGCCGAGTGAATCCGAAAGCCAGCGGCGGCCGCTGACATCACCTTCACCGATGTCGTAACCGCTCTCGCCCGCCCGGTTCAGACGGGAGGCCCGCCGCGCACCCGGCGGGCGCCGGGTCAGTCTTCCCGGACCGTTCAGCCGACCCCGGCCGCCGCGCACCGGTCGTCGTCCGCCCGGACCGCCCAGGTCGACATCCCCGGTGTCATAGGCGCCCTCCTCGTCATCCTCCTCGTCATCCTCCTCGGCGTCCTCGTCGGTCTGCCCGTCATCGGTCTGATCGTCGGCCTCGTCGTCGCTGTCGTCGCTGTCGCTGTCGTCACTATCGCTGTCGTCACTGTCGCTGTCGTCTGCTTCGGCCGAACCCCGACCGCGACGGGAGTCCCGCCGACGGCCCCGGCGGTCCTCGTCGACCGAGTCGGGGTCATAGCCGCGAGGATCTGCGCCGAGTTCGTCCAACCGCTCGAGCACCCGCTCGTCGAAGTCGTCGACCTGGGTCGACCAGCGTTGCAGCAGCTGTCGCCTGACCTGTAGTCCGGCGTGCAGCCGCCGGAGGCGTTGCTGACCGCCCAGCTCGAGCCACAGCGGCCGGGAACCGCGGACCGGGCGGCGCCCGCCGCGACGGGTGCGCCGTGACTGCCGCCCTCCACCGAATCGACGATTGTTCGCCATGGCTGCCACTCCTCACTCCTCATCCGGTACGAGTCAGACCGGGATCCCGACCTCTGCCCACGCCTCTCGCACTGCATCGCCGGCATCGGTGCCTGGGAACAGCGCCTCGGCCTGATGCGCAGTGACCATCGCGAACCCGCGGAACTGCGTGGTCCGCCGGATCCACGGACTGGTCAGGGTTGCGTACCAGATCAGCCCCGCCCCCTCCCATGCGAATCCGCCGATGTTCGTGGCAGCCAGGTAGAAGGCATGATTGGGGATGCCGGAATTGATGTGCACGCCCCCGTTGTCGTCGATGCCGCGGACGTAGTGGTCCATGTCGGCCGGCTGCGGATCCTTGCCGAGGACCGGGTCGTCGTAGGCGGTGCCGGGTGCACTCATCGACCGCAACGCCACACCTTGGACCTCGGGCGTGAAGAGACCCTCGCCGATCAGCCAATCGGCCTGGTCGGCCTTCTGGTCGTTGACGTATTGCTTGACCATGGACCCGAAGACGTCGGACACCGATTCGTTGAGGGCGCCGGACTGCGCCCAATAGATCAGCCCCGCCTCGTTGTCGGTCACGCCGTGGGTCAACTCGTGACCGATGACGTCGACACACTTGGTGAAACGCTCGAAGATCTCCTGGTCGCCGTCTCCGAACACCATCCTCCGCCCGTCCCAGAAGGCGTTGTCGTAGTCGACGCTGTAGTGCACGGACCCGTCGAGGGCCATGCCGTTGCCGTCGATGGAGTCGCGTTCGTACGCGTCCAGGTAGAAGTCCCAGGTGTCGGAGATGTACTGCCACGCCTCGTCGACGGCGACATCACCGGTCGGCGGATCCTGTTCTCCGCGCACCCGGCGTCCCGGCAACCGGGTGCCGTGCTCGGCGTCGTACACGGTGACCTGCTTGACCGGAGCCAGCCCGGCCAGTCCGAGCGGGCGGGCACCCGGCGGCCTGATCGGCTGCGAACCGACCCGCGCCGTACGGATCGACTGGTCGGCCGACAGCGAGGCCAGAGCTGCCGCCCGTTGCCGGCGACTCCCGTTCAGCGCGATGTTCGTCAGGATGTGCGGAGGCAGGACGCCGTGTCGGCACACGGACTGACGGTTCATGATCAATCCCCTCCACTCGTTGTGTCCGCTGGAAATCCACGGATGGCAGCGCTGCCGGCCCGACCGAGCCGACCCGGCAACGCATCCCGACCGGTTATCGAAGACCGGTCATCGCCTCGCCATGCCGAGCCGGCGTACGCCGCGGCCACGGCCCTGGCCGAATCCCTGCCGGCCCGCGCCCTGCCTGCCCATACCCTGTCTCCGAAGCCCCTGGCCGCGGCGCATCGGTCGGCCTGCCCCGAAACCGCGCCGGCCCATTCCTCCGCCGCCCATCGCTCCCTGACGTCCCAGCTGTTGGCCGCCGAGTCCACGCCGTTGGCCAAGAGCGCCACCGCCACGCCCGCCGCCGGCAAGACCGCGACGACCCATCCGTTGACCCAGCCCCTGTTGGCCGAATCCCCTACGCCCACGGGCCAGGCCACGCCTGCCGCCGGCAAGTCCTCGGCGGCCACCGGCCAGTCCACGCCGCCCGCCGGCCCTGATGCCGGCCCGACCGCGGCCTCCACGCATTCCATACGGCATGATCGGTCTCCTTCCGGGTTGAATGCCGACTCAAGTCAACCTCGGGCACCATCACCCCGACGTGACCGATCGATCGCCATCCGATCACCGATCCGTGACCGGCGCGTCACCGTTGAATCATCACGGCGTCACCGGCGATCCGGTGGGGGACCGGCCTTGATCACGGTCCGGCCCGGGAACCGTCGATCACCGGCCGCATCAGGTCGATCATCAGTTCCGACGGCTCCAATCCCAGGTCCTGCCGCAGCAACTGGGCACAGACCTCGAACTGCCGCAGCGCCTCGGCCAGATTGCCCTCGGCGAGATGGATCCTGATCACCTCCCGATGGGCACTCTCCCGGAGCGGCGCGACGCCGACCGCGACCATGCCCACCTCGAGTGCCTCCGCGAACCGGCCCAGCTCGGCCAGGTTCCTGGTCATCGCCTCCAGGGCGTGCACCCGCATCTGCCGCAGCCGCTCCCGCTCCAGCAGCACCCAGTCCTCGTACCAACCCGGCAACAGATCGCCCCACAACCAATCGGGCAACGAGCCGACGTCGATGGCCTGCGACGGCGCGTCCGACGGATCGGTCCTCGTCCCCCGGGTCGCCGACAGCAGGTCGGCGAAAAGCCCACGCAGTTCCCGTACGTCGACCACCACGTCATCGGCCACGGCCAACGTCTCACCGCTGCTCACCAGCAGATCCGGGCAGAGCCGGGAGACCCGCCAGATCGTGGAGCGCAGACTGCCCTGGGCGTGCTGATCGGTGACCTCCGGCCAGAGCGTACCGGCGACGTAGGTCCTGCTGACGTGATCGTTCAGGCTGACGAACGCGACCAGCCGCTGGGCCGACGCGGGCATCTGCACCGTCTGCGGACCATGGGTGATCTTCCATCCGCCGAGCAATGTCAACCGGTAGCCTCCGGCCGGTGTGTCCGCCATCGCCGCTCCCAGGCAGAGAGTCTGACCGCACCCTTCGTCACCATTGTGTGAGAGAGCCGTCACCAGCGCGTCACGACCCGGCGAAGGTGGCCCGGCTCGGTGACGGTTCGAAGACGCCCGCGATCTACTCTGGCCGGATGGACCCCGGAGGCCGTCGCCGAACGGCCGTCATGGTGATCAAGGTCTGGCTGGAGCAGGACGGCGAGCGATCGTTCCTCGCCAGGATCACCGAGTCTACCGATCTCGGTGAGGCCGGCCCGGCGGTGACGACCTGCGGCGACCCGGAACAGCTCCTGCAGCACATCGAGGAATGGTTGCGGGAACTGACCTGACCGCGGCGAAGCCGGGTCGGTCAGATGCGACGGTCAGCTCGGACGGTCCCCAGACGGGTCGGCGTCGCCGATCGCCCAGCCGGCCGTGGCCATCCTGGTGATCAGTACTTCTGCCTGGTCCGGTGCGACCGCAAGGGCCAGATAGCCGATCTGCCGATCCGGGTCGTGCTGGATGGACAGATCCTCGACGTTGACGCCCGCCTCGGCGACGTCGGCGAACAGCCGCGACAGTGACCCCGGCGCATCCGGGATCTCGACGACGAGTTGCCGATATTGAACCGGCGCTGCCCCATGCTTGCCCGGGATTCGGCGGGTGCCCGCCACCCCCCGCTCAAGATGGGACCGGGCGCCGGTCGTCCCGTCGCTCTCGATCGCAGCGATCAACGTATCAAGTTGTCGTTGTACGGCGCGCAGCTCGGGCAGAACGGCAGCCGAATTGGCACCGAGGATCTGTTCCCAGAGACCCGGGTCGCTGCCGGCGATCCGGGTCACATCGCGCAGACCCTGCCCGGCCAGCTGCAGCTGGTCGGTGGGCACCTCGTTGAGGTGGCCGGCCATCAGCACCGACATCAGGTGTGGCAGATGGGACACCCGGGCCACCGCGGAATCGTGCACGTCGACGTCCATGATCACGGCGTGGGCACCACAGACCGCGACGAGATCACCGACGGTGCTGGTGGCGGACGCCGAGGACTTGCGGTGCGGGGTGATCACCCAGGTCCGATCGGTGAACAGATCGGCCCGGGCGGTCAGCGGTCCGCTGAACTGGGATCCGGCCATCGGGTGCGAGCCGACGTAGCGGGTGACGTCACCGCCGCTGTCCCACAGCGCGTTCAGGACGCCGGCCTTCACCGAACCGACGTCGGTGACGGTGGCCTGCCCGAACCTGGTCAGGGCGTCGATGATCACGCCGGCCAGCGCGGCCGGCGGTACGGCGACCACGACCAGCACGACCTCGTCCGGATCGGCAGGGGCGGTGGTTCCGGCGCCGATGCCCGCCGCGACCTGGGCGTGCGAGGCGTTGCGATCCTCCAGATGTACCCGGTGGCCGGCCTTGCTCAACGCGCAGCCGACGGAGGCTCCCACCAACCCGGCGCCGATCACGACGGCGGGTGAGACACTCACTGCCCGGCGCCTCGATCACTGTCGTCGGGCGCCGCGTCGGTGCCCTCGCTCGCGGTCCGCTCGGTCGGCTCGGCCGCCGCGGGCTCCGAGCCGGCGCCGAGGAGTTCGGCGAGCCGAGTACCGGAGATCCGGCGGAACTTCCGGGGCTGGCTGCGGGTGCGGTCGAGGATCGCCACTTCGAGCGCGTCGACGCCGAGTTCCCGCTGCTCGCCACCGTCGGAGCCCAGGGCACGCACCGCGAGCCGGATCGCATCGGCCAGCCCAAGGCCGGGAGCATACTGCTCGCCCACGACGTGGGCGATGGCCTCGGCCGATCCGCCCATCACGGCGAAGTTGTCCTCGTCCTGGACCGACCCGTCGTAGGTCAGCCGGTAGATCTGGTCCTGGTCGGCGGTCTCGCCGAGCTCGGCGACGATCAGCTCGACCTCGTACGGCTTCTCCGCGCCGGAGGAGAAGATGGTGCCGAGCAACTGGGCGTACGCATTGGCCAGCGCTCGGCCGGTGACGTCGCTGCGGTCATAGCTGTAGCCGCGGAAATCGGCATGCCGGATGCCGGCGATCCGCAGATTCTCGAACTCGTTGTAGCGGCCGACCGCGGCGAAGCCGATCCGGTCGTAGATCTCACTCACCTTGTGCAGGGCCTGGGATCGGTTCTCGGCGACGAAGAGGATCCCGTCGGCGTAATCCAGGACGATCACCGACCGGCCTCGCGCGATGCCCTTCCGCGCATAGTCGGCCCGGTCCTTCATCTGTTGCTCGGGCGCGACGTAGAACGGCATCGACATCTGGAGATCCCCTTTCCGGATCGGACGCAGGCTCAGCGGGAGCTGCGGGTCAACCTTACGAGAACACCGCACCCACGCGGTGGCGAGCGGTCACCCGTCCGCCGAACGGAACGGCCGGCGTCAGACGACGGGTGCCTCCGGCCCATCAGGCCGGCTGCGGCGCGCCGTGACGATCTGATCGACGAACTCCCCGATCCGGTCGTCGCCGACGCGTTCGGCGCCGTCTGCACTCGCCGTCCAGACCACGGGATAGATCCGCCGGGCGAGATCCGGGCCACCGGTCGCCGAATCGTCCTCGGCTGCGTCATAGAGGCCCTGCAGTGCGGCGATGACCGCCTGATCGGCGGAGAAGTCGCCCCGGTAGAGCTTCTTGATCGAGCCGCGGGCGAAGATCGAACCGGAGCCGATGGCGTGGTACGCCCGCTCCTCGTAGCGTCCGCCGACCGGATCGTAGGAGAAGATCCGGCCACGGCTCTCGGTGTCGTCCCAGCCGGCGAACAACGGCACGACCGCCAGGCCCTGCATCGCCAGACCCAGATTCTGCCGAAGGATGGTCGACAGCCGGTTCGCCTTGCCGATCGTCGACAGCGGAGCGCCCTCGATCTTCTCGTAGTGCTCGAGCTCCAGCTGGAACAGGCCGATCAGCTCGATGCCGACACCGGCCGCGCCGGCGATGCCGATCAGGGAATGCTCGTCGGCCGCGAAGACCTTCTGGATGTCGTTCTGGGCGATCATGTTGCCCGCGGTGGCCCGGCGGTCACCCGCCATCACCACACCTCCGTCATAACACAGGGCGACGATCGTCGTCGCCTGCGCGGTGAGGTGGCTCGCGCCACCCGGCGACGCGCCGGTGGCCGGCCCGCCGGCGGCGAGGCGCGCCCCGGGCAACGTCTCGGGTGCGATCAACCGGACGAACTCGGTGAACGAAGACGTGCCCGCCCGCAGATAGGTGCTGGAAAGGCCGATCAGGTCTCGACTGTCGGTCATCGGTGGATCACTGACCACCTTTCTGAACGAATGAACGAACGAATTCCTCGGCGTTGGTCTCCAGCACGTCGTCGATCTCGTCCAGCAGCGAATCGACCTCGGAGTCCAGCTCCGGCTTCTTGGCACCGCCGAGCGCTGCCTCACTCGTCTCGAGTTCCTCGGTGTCGTCGTCGCGACTGTGCGAACGCCGCCCCTTCTGCTCTGACTCGGCCATCATCGCTCCTCTCCAGTCCGGTGAAGACTGTTCCCGGCCGGATACTCCGGCCGGGATACCTCAAGCGTAGTTCGCCCCGGAGCAGTACCGCACCACGATTGCGAATACGACGCGCCGGAAGGCACACAATACGCGACCGGGCTGCGCTGCGACGCCGATGATCCGAGACCGCTCAGGAGCCTACGAAGTCCAGCAGGGCGCGGTTCACCTCGTCGGCATGGGTCCACAACAGGCCGTGCGGAGCCCCCTCGACCTCGACGTAGGTCGCGGCCGGAACCAGCTTGGCGAAGCGTCGGGCGGAGGCATCGATGGGCAGGATGTTGTCGGCCGTGCCATGCAGGATGAGAACGGGTTTGCCGCTGGCTTCGACCGCGGCGACGTCGGCGCGGAAGTCCTCGATCCAGCTCGGCACCACCGCGTAGGCCGCGACCGGGGCCGACCTGGTCGCGGTGTTCTGGTTCGCGGTGACCACCTCCTGGCTGATCCGGCTGCCGAGATTCTCGTCCAGGTTGTAGAAGTTCTTGTAGAACTGGGTGAACCAGGCGTACCGGTCGGCCTTGGCGGCGGCGATGATGTCGTCGAACACGTTCTGCGGGACGCCCTCGGGATTGTCGTCGCGCTGCACCAGGTACGGTTCCAGCGACGCCAGGAAGGCAAGCTTGGCGATCCGGTCGTGGCCGTGGTTCTTCACATAACGGGCGAGTTCGCCGGTGCCCATCGAGAAGCCGACCAAGATCACGTCGGACAGGTCGAGGGTCTGAAGGACCGCGTTCAGGTCGGCGGCGAAGGTGTCGTAGTCGTATCCGTCGCTGACCTTGCTGGACTGGCCGAAGCCGCGGCGGTCGTAGGTGATCACCCGATAGCCGGCCGCCAGTAGTTCGCTGGTCTGTTTCTCCCAGCTGTGGCCGTCCAGCGGGTAGCCGTGGATCAGGACGACCGGCTGCCCGGATCCGTGATCTTCGTAGTAGAGCTCGATCGGCGTGCTGTTCTGATCGCCGACGGTGATCAGGCCCATTGCGTCGTTCCCTCCTCCGCTGCAGCGGGTGGTGCGTGCAGTTGATCTTGTACGGACTTCAAGGATAGGCGCAGATCCGAGGACGCGGGGACGAACGGCGGGCCGGCGGCTCAGTCCGCGGGCCGGCCGAGACCGAGCGCTGTGAACAGCTCCTCGACCGTCTCACTGCGGTCGACCAGCTCCTTGACCTGGGCGCTGGTGCCGCGCAGCGGGTCCAACAGCGGAATCCGTTGCAGGGCAGGCCATCCGGGCACATCGAGGATCACCGAATCCCACGAGGCGGCAACCACCGCCGGGGAGAACTTCTCCATCATCCGGCCGCGGAAATAGGCCCGGGTGTCGGTCGGCGGCTGCAGCCGGGCGTTCTGGATCTGATCATCGTCGACAAGCCGCCGCATTTTGCCACGGGCGGTCAACGCCTGGAAAAGGCTTCGCCGCGGATCGACATCGGCGTACTGCAGATCGATCAAGGACAGCTTCGCCGCATCCCAGCCGAGCCCGTCCCGCTGGCGGTAGGACTCCAACAGCTTGAGCTTGGCGACCCAGTCCAGCTGATCAGCCAGTTGCATCGGATCGTTGCGCAGCGTGTCCAGCACATGCTGCCACCGCTCAAGGATGTCCTGCCACTCGGTGATCATCGCCTCGGTGGTTCCCGCCTCGCCGACGTTCTGCTCACCGACCCACTTGCGGCAGGCGACCAGGTACGCCTCCTGGACGTCGACGGCGGTCAACTGCCGCCCGTCGGCGAGTTCCAGCACGGTGCCGACCTGCACGTCGTGACTGACCTGTTGCAGGGCCGCCACCGGATGCTGCAACCGAAGATCATCGCCCAGCGTCCCGGCCTCGATCACGTGCAGTGCGAGCGCCGCCGTGCCGACCTTGAGATAGGTGGAGATCTCGGAGAGATTGGCGTCCCCGGTGATCACGTGCAGCCGCCGGTAGCGGCCCGCGTCGGCGTGCGGCTCGTCCCGGGTGTTGATGATCGGCCGGTTCAGGGTGGTCTCCAGCCCGACCTCCGCCTCGAAGAAGTCGGCACGCTGGCTGAGCTGGAACCCCGGGGTCTCGCTGCTCTGGCCGACTCCGACCCGTCCGGCGCCGGTGAAAACCTGCCGGGTCACCAGGAACGGGCTGAACTGCCGGATGATCCGGTCGAACGGCGTCCGCCGGTCCAGCAGGTAGTTCTCGTGGGTGCCGTATGAGACGCCTTTGCCGTCGGTGTTGTTCTTGTACAGCCGGATCGGTCGGCCCAGCCGGCGCGCCGCCTCCTGGCCGGCGATCGCCATGATCAGGTCCCCGGCCCGGTCGTAGCGGACCACATCGAGGGCGCTGGTCACCTCGGGGCCGGAGTATTCCGGGTGAGCGTGATCGACGTACAGCCGGGCGCCGTTGGTCAGGATCACGTTGGCCATGCCGAGGTCGCTGTCGGTCAGTTGGTCGGGATGCGCCTGGTCCCGGGTGACCTCGTACCCCCGGATGTCGCGCAGCGGCGTCTCGGACTCGTAGTCCCAACCGGCCTCCCGTCCGGACACCGATCCGTACGCCTTGACCACATGGTTGGAGAGCTGCATCGGGTGCAGCTCCTCCCCCGCCGGCTCGCCGAGCGCCGAGATCCCGTACTCCGTCTCGATCCCGAGCACCCTGCGGTTGCTGACATCAGCCATACCACGAGCCTAGTTGGCCGCGGGCCGCCGACGGCGGAACGCCGGTACCGGGCGCGTAGGCTCGGGCGGGTGAGATTCCTGGGTGCGATCGGCCTGGATGTCGTCGTTGTGCTGGTCTTCGCCGCGGTGGGCCGCGGCAGTCACGCGGAGAGCGACACCGTCGCCGGCATCCTGATCACCGCCTGGCCCTATCTCGTGGCAGCGGTCGTCGGGCCGCTGATCGCCCTGGGTTGGCAACGTACGAACCGCCGGCGCCCGAACCATCGGCGCCCGACCCGCTGGCACCCGTACGCCTGGCGCACCGGGCTCGTGGTCTGGGTGACCACCGTCGTGCTCGGCATGGTGCTGCGGCTGCTCGCCGGCGGCACCGCGGCCTGGCCGTTCTGGATCGTGGCGTTCATCACCCTCGGCATCGGGCTGCTGGGCTGGCGGCTGCTCGCCCGGCTGGTGTCTGGACGGGCCAGACATCGGACCGACGACGGTCAGCCGGCTGCCGCCATCACCTCGTCGGATGCGTCGAAGTTGGAGTAGACGTTCTGCACGTCGTCGGAATCCTCCAGGGCATCGATGATCTTGAAGAGCTTCTCCGCGGTCGGGCCGTCGATCTCGGTGGTGTACTGCGGCACGAAGGAGACCTCGGCCGAGTCGTAGTCGAGGCCGGCCGCCTGGATCGCCTCGCGCACCTTCACCACGTTGTTCGGATCGGCGATGATCTCGAAGGAGTCGCCCAGGTCGTTGACGTCCTCGGGATCGGCATCGAGCGTCGCCTCCAGCAGGTCGTCCTCGCTGACGGTCCGGGTGGTCTCGTTGCGTCCCTCGCCGACGGTCTGTTCCTTGGCGACCACAACAACGCCCTTGCGGTCGAACATCCGTGCGGTCGACCCGGGATCGGCCATCGTGCCACCGTTGCGGGTGACCGCGACCCGGACGTCGGAGGCCGAACGGTTCCGGTTGTCGGTCAGGCACTCGATCAGCATGGCGACTCCGGCCGGGCCGTACGCCTCGTACATGATGGTCTCGTAGTCCGCACCGCCGCCCTCGGCACCGGAACCACGCTTGACGGCGCGGTCGATGTTGTCGTTGGGAACCGAGTTCTTCTTGGCCTTCTGGATCGCGTCGTACAGCGTCGGGTTACCGGCGGGATCGCCGCCACCCACCCGTGCCGCCACCTCGATGTTCTTGATGAGTTTGGCGAAGAGCTTGCCGCGCTTGGCGTCGATCACAGCCTTCTTGTGCTTGGTCGTCGCCCATTTCGAGTGTCCGGACATAGGTTGCATCCTAGCCCGGGACACCTTCTGCCCCTGATCCGGCGACCGGCCGGGGTCAGGGCCAGATGCGTGGCCGGCGGGCCTGACCGCCGGGTTCGGCGGACTGGCTCTGGGCCCAGATCCGCCGCCAACTGCCGACCGGCGGCGCGGTCTGCGCGTCGGCGCCAAGATCGCGCAGGCTGCGCCACCAGGTGGTGACGTCCTCGGCGATCAGGTTCTCCACGGCACGGTTGACACGTCGGGTGAGATCGTCGGCCGACTCGCCGTCGGCAGCCGTCAGCAGCGGCCCAAACCGCACGCTCACCCGCGGCCTGGTCCGGCCGGCCGGTCCCGAGCGGCCTCCCCGGGCCAGCCAAGGACCGGTCGGTTCCGACCGCGTGGCATCGCGGCGAAGCTGCCCCGGATGCCGATCGGCGCGATCCGGACGTCCTCCTCGACCGCCAGCCGGGCGGCGTCGTCGGTGAACTCGCCGACGAACCCGTCGGCGGATCGGCTCGGTTCGCCGAACAACAAGACGTTCCAGCCGGACCGCAGCAACTTCCGGCAGACGTCGTCGCGCAGCGGCACGGTGTTGAACACCGCAGCGGACGCCATCGCCCGCCAAGGTGAGGTCAGCGCGGAACCTGGGATCACCGCGACACTGGTCAGGCAGCGGTACGCGGCGGGCAGCGCCTCGAGCAGCAGCGGTATGTCCAGATGGCTGGCATGGTTGGCCACCAGCAGCACCGGATCCCCGGTGCTCGGCAACTCCTCGATGCCGCCGATGTCGAGTTGGACCTGGGAGACCAGCAGCGGCCGGGTCACCCCGGCGTGCAGCAGTCGGCGCAGGTTCCGGGCAGGCGCCCGCCGCGTCCAGTGCTCGGGCATCGGCCCGGCCACCCTCGGGCTGTGCGGCAGCAACTCCCGCAACTGGGTGCTCAACCCGGCCGGGCGGCCGTCCGGCAGGCGATCGCGGTTCGACTCCGGGGCCCGATGCGCCGCCGTCCAGCCTGCCCGCAGGGCCCGAACGTCCCCCGCGGCCTCACGAAGCCGGTCGCCCAGACCCCGTCGGACCGGCGCCCGACTCCAGGCCGCCGGCCTGCGATCCGGATCACTCACGTACGTCGCCCAGCAGGGCCGGCGGGGTGTGGAGATAACGGATCCGGGGTGTCCTACCGACGGTCGCGGAGGTGATCTCCAAGGCATCGGCCAGGGTGGATGCCGCCCGGAAGCCGAGCCGGTCGGCGCTACGCCGGTCGCCGCCGACGAACACCACGTCCCCGGCCTGTTCGGCTGCGGGAGCCAGCTGGTACCAGAGGTGGAACGGGTGCAGCCCGTGGAAGGCCTGCGAGCTCCGGTAGAGCTCGGTGTACCAGGGGTCGTCGGCGAACTTCGACTCGAACCGGTCGGCCAGTTCACCGGCGTCGGTCGTTGTCGGCAGCACGTCGGCGAAGAAGTCGATGGTCGCCGGATGCTGGAGGGTGCTGAAGTCCTGGGTCAGCGGGTGGAAGACGATCACCGCCCCGCCCGGCCGCACCAGCGGGCCGCCGGTCACCGAGTTGTATCCGACGCCGAGGGCGTGCCAGGCGGCCTGCAAAGGGTCGGTGACCGATCCGACGCTGTAGGCGGTGACCGGAGGAACACCCAGAACCAGCACGTCGGCCTGCCCGGAGACCTCGACCCGCTGCTGGTCGATGATCCGTGCCCGGCCGGCTGCGGCGACAGTCTCCGCCGATCCTGCGATCACCGAGGTGACCCGGTAGCCCGACTCCAGCCGGTCGTTGATCAGCCGGGTGTACCGGGACGGCAGGGCCGTGGCCCGGCGCAGGCCGAACAGCTTGGCCTGCGATTTCAGCGTCCACTCCCATTCCCGGGCCGCGAGGAAGTCCAGACCCGGCGGGTAGTTGTTGTTGTCCAGGACGGCCTCCACGCTGAACACCGGGACGGCGTCGGCGACCGCGGCGCCGATCTCGTCGGCCAGTCCGGGCGCGGCGCCGTGCCGGCGGATGGCTGCGATGACCGGGACCGAGCCGAGACCGGTGGCGATCGCCCGGGGACCGGTGCCGGACAGTCCGCCCTGGCCGAGGTCGTGGCTGAGATGCACCGTGACCAGCAGATCCGATTCGGCGACACGGCTGTTGACGGCGATCTCCGGATGTGTGTCAGAGGCCGGGGCGATCACGGTCAGCCGCTCGGTGTCCTCGGCATCGTGGTTGGTCAGGTTGCCGTCGGCATAGAAGGAGCGGAACACCCGCTCACCGAGCAGTTGACGCAGCTCCCCCTCGGTGTTGCGCCGGCTTAGTCCGGTGGCGCAGATCAGCTGGACGTCATCCACCCCGGCCGCTGCCGCGAGGATCAGCACCCGCTCGATGATCCGTCCCCGGACATCCGGGGTGCGCAGCGCCGGGGTGCCGTTCACTCCGTCGAAGACGATTGTCAGCTTCATGCCCGGTCGCAGCCGTTCGCCCAGCGGCGCAGAATCCTGCGGTGCGGCCAGCGCTGCGTCGATGGTGGAGATGAGGTCGTCCACCGCCTGCAGACCCTCGGCCGAGTAGAGCACCTCGGTGCCCAGCGGGAAGCGTTCCAGCCGCACGCGGGGACCGTCGGTCACCAGCAGCGGCGGTGTCCGATCGTCAACCTCGAGTACGAATCCAGGGCGCGCCATTCAGCGGTCCTCCCTCACGTTGTCCGACGTTCCGCCGGCGATGCCCACTGATTCTCCTCCGCCTTCGACGTGCGTGACAGCAGCGTGCCCGACAGCATCAGGCCCGACAGCATCAGGACGCGATGCCGGTGGGACGTCGCGGCCGCGGATCAGCAACGGACGCGTCCATCGCGGCTCCTGGGACCTGCTGGTCCACTCGACGGTGCTCCAGCCGTTGGCCGAGGCGGCTCGCATCAGCGCGATGTCCGGGCTGACCACCACCGGCCGGCCGACCACCGACAGCATCGCCAGGTCCGGATGGCTGTCTGCGTAGGCGTAGCTGCGGCTCAGGTCGATGCCGTGCAGATTCGCGTAGTGGTTGAGCCAGGCGGCGCGGCTCTCCCCGACCATCGGTGGGCCGGTCAGGAACCCGGTGCAGATGCCGTTGGCGTCGGTGGCCAGATCGCTGGCCACGATGACGTCGAACAACGGCCGCAGCGGCCGGGTCAGCGGCCGGATCGCCCCGGTGATCAGCACCGTGGTGTGGCCGGCGGCCCGGTGTTCCCGGGCCCGGCGTACAGCTTCGGGCGAAAGCCGGGACAGGATCTCCCTGGCCAGCACGGTGTCGACGAACTCCTCCAGCGCGGCAAGATCAGCACCGGCGTACCGGCGGTAGATGGTGCGCAGGAACATCCCACGGTCGGTCCGGTCGGCACGCAGATAGCTGGGCAGCTTGCCGGCGATCGTCGCCAGCTCACGCAGCTTCCCGGTCGGAGCAAGATCAGGAAGTTTGGTCCACAGGTACTGCTCGATCACATTCGTCTGCATGACGGTGCCGTCAAGATCGAAAGCGGCCAGCACCTCGCCCGGCTTGTCCTTGGTACGGCTCAGGTCGACGAAGGTGGTCGACCGGTTCCCGCGCCGTCGCCGCAACGCCTCCAGCCGTCGGACCGGCGCCACCACCGACGGAATGTGGATCCGCAGGATGTACTCGGTCCAGTCGAAGTCGCCGGTGTCGAACCCGAAGGTCGCCTGATCATCGGGGTGCAACGAGCGGGTCAGCCGGAGGGTGTTGTCGTCGACGAAATGCAACTCCGACTGGGCATACTCGTTGTAGAGGCCGAGATACTCGCGCAGGAAGTCGATCCGGGACCGGAACCGGTCAAGATCACGGGCGGCCTGCCGGGTGCGTTCAGACCGCGGTGCGAACCTGATCAAGGTGTTGGCGATCTGGTGGCCGCGCTCGGACCGGGACAGGAAGCGTTCGATGGACGCGGCCCCCGGGAATTGCCACTGTGGCAGTGCTGGAGCGCCGCGCTCTCCGGCGACCAGCGGATTCTCCACGAAGTAGTCGCGGACGTACCCGTAGAACTCCCGGAAGCTCATCGGGTTCCGGGCGCCGCTGGACACGTGGTAGTACTCGCAGACCCCGACCTTCGGCTCGGTCGCAGCGACCGCCAGGGTCGCGTTCACCACGTAGTCACAGGGGACGACGTCGCAGATCGCCTCGGGCGACGCCGGGAACTCCGGCAGTTCACCCCGGCCGTAGGCCAGGATGATCGGCTCGGCCATCTTGAAGCCCTCGATCCAGCCCGGGTACGGATGTTTGATCGAGGATTCGACGATCGCCGGCCGGACGATCGAGGACCGGATGTTCTTGCACTTGTCCGCAACAACCTTCTCACCGAGCGCCTTGGTGAAGGTGTACGCGTCCGTCCAGCCCAGCGACCGGGCCCGCTCGGTGCCGGCCTGGACCAGCTTCTGCTGGACCCATTCCTTGCGGCGCCGTTCGGTGTCGGTGGCGGTGATCAGGTGTCCGGCGGCCCGATGTTCGCGTTCGGCGGCCTTGCGGAACCTGGCGAGTTGATCAGCGGTGCGGGACTGGGTCTCGATCTCCGCGGCGATCTTGAGACCAGCCACCATCTCGGCCTCGTAGTCGATGTCGTTGGCGTGTGGCGCCTCACCGATGGCACCGCGCCGTCGGCCCGCGGTGTAGGCGGTCGACACGTGCACGTAGTGCGGCGTCCGGACCAGCTCGCCGGCCGCCCCGGTGCAGGACTCAAGGAACCGGTCGATCAGGTTGGCCGTCCCGATCAGGTTGGTGTTGAACGCCCGGTCGATCGGCGGATCGAACGACACATCGCCGGCGCAGTGGACCAGGATGTCGATGTCCCGCGGCAGTTCCGGGACATTGGGCAGGTCCCCCTCCACGCAGGTGACCTTGGCGTCCAGCAGTCCTTCCGGTCCCCCGTACGGCTCGGCCAGGTCCCGGAAGATCTTCTTCTTGACCACGCTGATCATCCGGTCCCGGGCCGAGGCCGATCCCTTGCGCCGGACCAGCACCGCCGCCGAGGTGTCGGGCAGGTCGTTGAGGATCTTCCACAGCAACTGCTCCCCGATGAACCCGGTGACCCCGGTCAGCAGGATCTTTCTCCCGGCCAGCAGGTCCTTAAGCCGGCCGTCGAGGGTCGGCGCAGGATGCTCGGCCTGGGTTGCGCCGTGCAGCGGGGTGCCGAACGCCTCCGCCGGCGCCGCTGAGCTGGTCACCGGCTCACCTCGGCCGTTCGGAGCGCGTCCTGCAGGGTGAAGTTGCCGACGTACAGAGCGGTGCCGATGATGGCGCCCTCCACGCCGGTATCGACGAGGTCGCGGAGCCGGGCGATGTCGTCCAGCGTGGAGATGCCGCCGCTGGCCACCACCGGCCGGTCGGTGCGCGCACAGATCGAGCGCAGCAGGTCGAGATTGGGACCCGACAGCATGCCGTCGCTGTTCACGTCGGTCACCACGTAGCGGGCGCAGCCCGCAGCGTCGAGCCGGGCAAGGGTCTGGTAGACGTTGCCACCGTCGGTGGTCCAGCCGCGGGCGGCGAGGGTCTCGCCGCGGACATCGAGTCCGATCGCGATGCGGTCGCCGTTGGCCACGATCACCTGTTCACACCATTCGGGCCGTTCCAGGGCGGCGGTACCGATATTGACCCGGCGACACCCGGTGGCCAGTGCCCTGTCCAGCGACGCGTCGTCGCGGATCCCGCCGGACAGCTCGAACTTCAGATCCCAGGAGGCCGAGATCTCCCCGATCACCCGGCCGATCACCTCGGCGTTGTCGCCGCGCCCGAAGGCGGCGTCCAGGTCGACCAGGTGGATCCACTCCGCGCCGGCCTCGGCCCACCGGGTCGCGGCGGCGACGGGGTCGCCGAAGACCTTCTCGCTGCCCGCCCTGCCCTGGACCAATTGGACAGCCTGGCCACCGGCGACGTCGACGGCCGGCAGCAGCTCCAGTCGCGACACGATCTTCTCCTGCATGGGCACCACCCGACCCTATCCGAGAAGGCCGGTAGCAATCACTTCCGTGCCGGGGGCGGGGCGGGTGCGCTGACCGCGGCCAGGATGATGTCGACCAATGCCGCGGCGTACTGCTGCACGTCGGTGTCGGGGTGGCTGTCGACGTAGGACAGCATCATGTCGACAGCCCCCTGGTAGGTGACCGCCATGACCCTGGTGTCGAAGGCCCGGAAGTAGCCCAGTTCCTGTCCGCGCCGGAACAGCGCCTCCTGCTGCTGATAGTTGGGTTCGTAGTCGGCCAGGCTGAACGCCGGCTGCCCGTCGGTGTCGCGCAGCACCCGGGTGATCTCATCCATGGCCCGCAACTCACCACGATGGCTGACGCTCCACCGGGCGATCCACCCGATCCCGGCGCGGATGATGTCCGGCGGTGGGGCCGAGACGTCGATCTCGCGGGCAAGCTCCCGGCCGATCTGCTCCACCGTCGAGACGACGGCCTGCTTCATCAGGTCGTCCTTGTCGGCGAAGTAGTGCCAGAGCAGCCCCTTCGACACCCCGGCGGCTGTGGCGATCGCGGACGCCGACGCCCGGGCGTAACCCCGTTCGGCAACCACCTCGAGCGCCGCTGCGACGATCTGGGCCCGACGCTCCTCGACGCCCAATCGCGTTCTGGCTACCCTCGCCGGTTCGAGCGGCGCCGGGTCTTCGGGTGGAGCGGTCACTTGGTGACTGCTGCCGTGCGCGCGCCGATCCGTCCGGTGAGGATCGCGACCAGGGCCGCCATCGTGACCACGACGACCAGCATCACGATCCGCATCCAGAGCGGGAACACCGGGAGCACCGCCTCCACCAGATTCACCACGCCGACCACGACGGCGATGATCATCACTGCGCGCACCGCACCGGTACTTCCGCGGCGTGCGGCGCGCATCCGCAACGGCAGGAGGACGGCGAAGACCGCGACGATGATCTGGTGCCCCCAGGCCTCGTCGGTGGCCAGCTGCGGTGCCAGCCCCGTCATCACCACGGGTGCGATGAGGGCGGCCACCGTCAACCCGACGTAGCCCCAGACCGCCTTGCTCGCCAGCGCCAGGTCAGGCTTCCGGGTATCAGCAGTGTTGTTATTGACCATGTGGTCAATAGTGAGCCGTATTGACCGTGCGGTCAACACAGTTGCCAGGTCCGTCTCAGCCGAGTGTGTCGCGTACCCGCTTGGGCAGTCTGGCGACGATCAACTCATACGACGTGTCGATCGCGTCCCGCAGCTCATCGTCGGGGATCCGCGAACCGACCGCCAACGTGTTCCAGCCGTGCTGGCCGATGTAGCCCATCCGGGCAGCGTCATCCGGGTAGCGCAGCAACCATTCGTCGGCGGCCTCCCGGTCTCCGCATTTCACCCCCAGGCTGGTGACCTGCCCGTTTCCCGAACCGCCGAGGAAGACGAAGATCTTGTCGCCGACCTTGGCCACCAGGTCACCCTCCCAGGGTTCGTCCGGCCAGGCACCGGGTTTGGCCAGGGCGTAGCCCTTCCAGTCCGTCATGCGGGAAGGGTAAACCCCGCTGCCGACATCAGCCGCCGTACTGGAATGATCATCCGCATGGCCTACGACGCCCGCATCGTCATCGATCTTGATGTTCCCGGTCCGGTGATCAACCGGCATCTCTACGGACACTTCTCCGAGCACCTCGGTCGGTGCATCTACGGCGGCTTCTACGTCGGCGAGGACTCGCCGCTGCCGAACGAGGGAGGCATCCGTACCGATGTCGTCGAGGCGCTGCGCAGGCTGAACATCCCCAACCTGCGCTGGCCCGGCGGCTGTTTCGCCGACGAGTACCACTGGACCGACGGCATCGGGCCGAAGGACCAGCGGCCGGTGATGGTGAACACGCACTGGGGCAATGTCGAGGAGAACAATCACTTCGGCACCCACGAGTTCATGGCGCTGTGCGAACTGCTCGGCGCCGATCCGTACGTCAACGGCAATGTCGGATCCGGGACCGTCAAGGAGATGAGCGACTGGGTCGAATACCTGACCCGGGACGGCGACAGCCCGATGGTCCGGTTGCGCAAGGCCAACGGCCGCGAGGAGCCGTGGCGGGTGCCGTTCTGGGGCATCGGGAACGAGGCCTGGGGTTGTGGCGGGAACATGCGGGCCGAGGCGTACGCCGATCTCGCCCGGCAGTACGCCACCTTCTGCCGTGATCACGGTGACAACAAGCTCTACCGGATCGCGGCCGGCGCCGCCGACGGGGATCTGGAGTGGACCGAGGCGCTGATGAAGGCGATCAGCTGCCTCGGCTGCTCCCGGACGCCGAAGAAGATCTTCCAAGGACTGTCGATCCACTACTACACGGTCGTCGGGCCGTGGGATCACAAGGGCTCGGCGACCGAGTTCGACGACGAGGACTACTACCTCACCCTCGGCAAGGCGCAGTTCATCGACCGGATCATCCGCGGGCACTCCGCGATCATGGACGCCTACGATCCGGACCGGACGATCGGTCTGGTGCTGGACGAGTGGGGCACCTGGTGGGATGTCGAACCGGGCACCAATCCGGGCTTCCTGTTCCAACAGAACACACTCCGGGACGCGCTGGTGGCCGGCAGCCACTTCGACATCTTCCATGATCACGCCGAGCGGTTGATGATGGCCAACATCGCCCAGACGGTGAACGTCCTGCAGGCGATGATCCTCACCGACGACGGCCCGGATGGTGCGCTGGTGTTGACGCCGACCTATCACGTCTTCGAGATGAACAAGGGACACCAGGACGCGCACCGGCTGCCGACCCACATCGTCGAGGGGCCACAGGCACGCCCAGCCGGCGGGTACCAGGTCGATCTGCTGTCAGCCTCGGCGAGCAGCAAGGACGGCCGGGCATTGATCTCGTTGACCAACGTCGACGCGTCGAACGAGGCGTCCATCGTGCTCGACCTGCGCGGCCGCGAGATTCGTGGCGCCACGGGACGGTTGCTGACCTCCGGAGCGCTCCAGGATCACAACACTCCGGACGGACCTGATCAGGTCAGCCCGACGCAGTGGCAGGCGGTCGATGATCATCCGCGTGGCCTTCAGGTGACGCTGCCGCCGCACTCCTTCGCCACCGTCGAACTCGACCTCGGCTGACACATAAAGATCAAGCGGGTGCGCACGCCCGATCTGTCCTAGTCAGCCGACCGGCTCACAGGGCTGCGCCGACGACGGCGGAGACAGGAAGCTCCGCAGTGACATCCGCGGGCTTGAGGTCGCCGTACAGGTGCGGATACTCCTCACCGGTCGCCGGGTCGGTTTCCATGATCACCGGGGCCGACACCGACGACGGGTCCAACTGCAGCACGACCAGTTCGTCGTCGGCCAGATCGCTGTAGCTCCGCTTCCGGACGTCGGCCACTTGGGCGGCCCGGCAGCAATGCACGAAACCCTGCGTCTCGTAGGTCACCCGACGGGTGGACCAGCAGTAGTTGCCGTGTTCCTTGGCCGCCTCCCACTGCTTCCGCTTCGCGATGTGGTACATCGGTCCCGGAACGACCGGGCGCTCACCGAGCAGCCCGAGTTCGACCAGTCGTCGGCGCGCGGCCGTGGCGTCGGTGAACCTGATCACCTCCAGGCCGAGTCCCTCAGCGGTATCGCAGTTGTGCGGGTTGTCGTCGATGAAGATCGCCGACTCGGGGTCAACGCCGTAGCGGTCGAAGACGATCTTGAACAGCTGCGGATCCGGCTTGGCGATACCCTCCTCGCCGGACACCACGATCCCGGCGAAACGATTCAGCAGACCGAAACGGCGCCGCGTCGGATGGAAGAGGTCGGCCGACCAGTTGGTGAGCGCAAGGATCCGCTTGTCGGCCTGTCGCAGTTCGGTCATGATCGCGCCGGTGCCGGGCACCATGCCGGTGATGGTTTGGTCGAAATAGCGCCGGTAGGCCTCGATGGCCTCGCGACGATGGGGCATCCGTGAGATCAGCTCGGCCTCGCCCTCGTCCCAGTCACGTCCGGCGTCATGGCGGAGGTTCCATTCTTTGAAGCAGATCTCGTCCATGAAGTCGCCGACCTGGTCGGGAGGCATCACCTGTTCGTACGCCCGGTGCGGCTCCCAGCGGAGCACCACCCCGCCCAAATCGAAGATCACGTCCGTGAACGTACGGTCGCTGCCGCCATTGGCCGCGTCGCTCATATCTGCCCCTTCCGCAGGGTTGCTTGCAGACATGATGTACGACGAATGGCCGCTTCACAATTCATCCGACATGTTTGGCCCCGGTGACGGCCAGTCGCGGGGCACGGCGGGTCAGTCGGGCCGGGTCAGCTGGGCGGCGTCAATCGGGAGACGGCTGCGGCTCCGGACCGCTAGAGTCGGGCTGTGGCCCGCCACACGTTCCACGGCGCCCCGGGACGGTTCGAGGCGACTGCCCGGTTCGTCGCCGACCGGTTTCCTGAGGCGCAGTACGTGGCCGATGTCGCGGGCGGGCAGGGCATGCTCGCGAGGATCCTCGCCAAGCGGTACAACAAACAGGCCGAGGTCGTCGACCCGCGCGGATGGCCGTTGCGCGGTGTGTCGAACCGGGCGATGGCCTATGACGCTGTGCTCGCAGATTTCTACGACCTCGTGATCGGCCTGCATCCCGATCAGGCGCTGCGGCCCGTTGTCGAATCGGCCGACCGGGTCCCGGTGTTGATCGTGCCCTGCTGCAACTTCTGGGATCGCGAGGCGCGGCTTGGCCGCGACGCCCTGCTTGATGCCATCGGCCGACATCAGGTCGAGCACGGCGGCTCGGTCGAACCGGTGACCCTCGAATTCGACGGGCCGATGAACCGCGGTCTCGTCCTCCTGCCCTGACGCGACCCAGTAGATCGGAGTGAGCGGCAGGTCCGAGTGAGCGGCAGGTCCGAGTGAGCGCCGGCACAAGGCTCAGGTCCGCAGGGGTGGGTTGCGGTGGATGGTGTTCAGGATGGGTTTCCGGTCGGGGTCGATATGCTCGGGTGGTCGCCACCAGACCCGTCCCTGCCGGTATTCGGCACTCCACCCGTGCTGGGCGAACCGGTGATGGTGGAACGGGCACAACAACGCCAGATTCGGTAGGTCGGTCTTCCCCCCGTTGACCCAGTCCACAATGTGGTGGCGTTGGCACCATTTCGGCGTTTTGCTGCACCCGGGGAAGGTGCAGCCACCATCCCGGGCAGCCAGGGCCAGGGTTTGCGGATAGGACGCCAACCGACGCGTCCGGCCCAGATACAGGACCTCGCCGGTCTCCTTGGCGAAGACGGTCCGGACGATCTCGGCCTCATCAGCCAACGCCCGGATGCTGTCCATCGGTAGCCGGTCACCGGTCTCTGTCACGCCCTCCCCGGTCCCGGCCACCAGGTCTGCGGCCTGGGCGGTGATGATCAGCGTGGTCGGTGTGCCACCGTGGGCGGGTAGGTCCCCGGCTTGCAGGGTGCGGTCGAGGACGGTTTCCAGGGCGTCGTGGATCCGCATTCCCCGGTCCCGCCGGTCGGCCTCAATCAGATGGCCGTGGTCGTCGGTGACCGGTTCGGGCCGGGACAACGGATCCAACACCGTTTGGGCCTTGGCCCCGGCCTGAGCGGTGAGCCAACCCTCCAAGTGATACATGCCCTTCCGCATCCCGCGACAGACCGGTTTGACCTCCACCGACCGGGCCGCCTCCTGCGCGGGCCGGTTGTCCACCATCCCGTCCGGGTTCAGATACGCCCCGACCCGGTCGATCACCCCGTCCAACTCCCGACCACCGAACACCCGACCCTGCCGGGCCAGAACCTCTTCGGCCGTGGCGAGGGTTTCGGCGGTGACCTGGGTGCCCTCGACACCGACCAGTTTCTCCCAGCCGGTGATCGCCCTCCCGATCCGATCCACCCGATCCGCACCGATCTCCCCGGCAGCCTGCGCCGCCGCCAACACGGGATACGCCGGGTCGGCCCGATGCCCGTCCATCCCGAACCTTGGCGCCAACAAGCCGGCCGCCCGCACCCGGGCTTTCGCTTCACCGGCGGGGATGCCGAGGAGGGCGATGAGGAACGATTCCGGAGAGGCGAACAAACCGATCGGACCATCAATCCGACACCCCGCTGCTTCCATCAGGTTGATCAACACCTGACCCGGACCGGCCAACTTCCTACCCAGCCGCTCCACCTGGCTGGTCCAACCGATCAACCGATCCCGATCAGCCAACACCACCCACGGATCGACCAGGAGGCGGGCCAGCTGATCCACCACAGCCTCCGCCACAGCCAACGTCTGCTCCACCCGATCCGGCACCGACACCTGATCCGGCACCGACACCCGACCAGGATCAAGATCATCGAGGATCAGATCATCAAGGGTCTCATCGTCCATGTCGACGGCGTCCTCGAGGCCCGCATCCTCATCCGGTGGCTCACCCCAGGCCTCATCGTCATCCCAGGAAGGGCCATAGTCAGCCCACCGGTCCCGGCCGGCAGACGTGCCGTCAGACAGCCCGTCAGACAGCCCGTCCGGGCCGGTCTGCGGCGACTGGGATCCCATGACCGGATTCTATTCGACCGCCCGTTCCCATGCAAGACCCGAACGCCTCATTTTCCCTTATATACAAGGGATTCCGAGCACTAGACACGAGTCACCCACTACCCCACGCAACAGCCAACCACGAGGTACTGACAGTCCGTCAGGGTCCGTCGCAATGACCAACGAGACGACACAACCGGACTACCCGCGGCCACCGCAGGGCAGCGCGTCAAACACTCGCCACCCAGTTGGCGAGCAGACGGGCTCCGGCCGCGCCGGACTTCTCGGGATGGAACTGGGTCGCGCTCAGCGGGCCCTGCTCGATTCCGGCGACGAACCGGTCGCCCTCGTGCTCGGCCCAGGTGATCACCGCACCGCCGAAGTCGCGAACCGTTCCCTGCTCGCGCACCCCGTAGGAATGCACGAAGTAGAACCGCTCGTGCTCGATCCCGGAGAACAGCACGGTGGCGGCCGGCACCTGGACGGTGTTCCAGCCCATGTGCGGCAACCGGTGGGCGTGCAGTTGCTCGACAACCCCGGGCCACCGCGCGCAGCCGTCGACCGGCTGTCCGTGTTCGACACCCTGGGCGAACAGGATCTGCGCACCGACACAGATGCCGAGGACCGGCTTGTTCCGGGCGAGCCGTTCGTCGATGATCTTGTCACCGCCGATCGACACCAGGCCGTCCATGCAGGCCGCGAAGGCTCCGACGCCCGGCACCACCAGACCGTCGGCTGCCAGTGCGACATCGGGATCGACGCTCACCGTGACCCGGACACCGGTTCTGGCCAGTGCCCGCTCGGCCGAGCGGATGTTGCCGAGCCCGTAGTCGAGCACGACGATCGACTTGCCGACGACTCCAGGGGTATCGGCCAGATCGGTCTCGGACAGCTCTGGGATCACAGCGTGCCCTTGGTGCTCGGAATGCCGGTCACGCGCGGATCGAACGCCACCGCGTCACGCAACGCCCGGGCAACGGCCTTGAACTGCGCTTCGACGATGTGGTGCGGATCGCGTCCCGCCAGTACCCGCAGGTGCAGGCAGATGCCGGCGTGGAAGGCCAGGCTCTCCATCACGTGCCGGGTGAGGGATCCGACATAGGGCACTCCGGCCGTCCCGCCACCGATCTGCACATACTCCTGACCGGCGGGCTCACCGGAGTGCACACAGTACGGCCGGCCCGATACGTCGACAACGGCCTGGGCGAGCGTTTCGTCCAGCGGCACCATCGCATCGCCGAAACGACGGATCCCGCTCTTGTCCCCCAGGGCCTGCCTGATCGCCTGTCCGAGCGAGATCGCCGTGTCCTCGACACTGTGATGGGCGTCGATCCAGACGTCGCCCTTGGTCTGCACCTCAAGATCGAAAAGGCCGTGCCGGGCGAGTGCGGTCAACATGTGATCGTAGAAACCGACGCCCGTGTTGATCACCGACTCGCCGCGGCCGTCCAGGTTGATCAACACCGAGACGCTCGACTCGGAGGTGCTGCGTTCCACCCGCGCGGTCCGCGGTTGTTGATCACTCATCGCTCGCCCTCTCGGCAGTCGGCAGTACTTCGGTCAGCGCGGCGGTGAACGCGGCGTTCTCCTCGGGTGTTCCCACCGATACCCGCAACCAGCCGGCCGGACCCGTCTCCCGGATCAGTACGCCCCGATCGAGCAGGCTCTGCCAGACCCGGTGCCGGTCGGCGAAGCGACCGAACAGGATGAAGTTAGCATCCGACTCGGCGACGTCGAGATCCGCCGTGACGAGCCGGTCCTGCAGCTTGTCGCGCTCGGCGCGCAGCACGTCCAGCTGGGCGAGCATTCTGGGTGCGTGGGCCAGCGCCACCCGGGCGACGGCCTGGGTGACCGCCGACAGATGGTACGGGAGCCTGATGATCCGCAGTGCATCGACGAAGGCCGGGGCCGCCGCCAGATAGCCGAGCCGCCCACCGGCGAACGCGAACGCCTTGCTCATCGTCCGGCTCACCGCGAGCCGCGGGAACCGCGGCAGCAGTTCCAGGGCGCTCCGGCTGCCCGGCCTGGCGAACTCCGCGTACGCCTCGTCGATCACGATCACGCCGGGAGCGGCCTGGCAGAGCGCCTCGAGTTCATCGATCCCCGCCCTGGTCCCGGTCGGGTTGTTCGGACTGGCGACCAGGATCACGTCCGGCCGGATCTCCGCGATCGACCGCAGAGCAAGATCGACATCGATACTGAAGTCGGCCTTCCGTGGCACCGTCAGCCATTCGGTGTGCGTGTTGCGTGCGTACTCGGGATACATCGAGTACGACGGCGAGAACGTCAATCCGCTCCGGCCCGGACCGCCGAACGCGCCCAGCACGTGGGTCATCACCTCGTTGCTGCCGTTGGCTGCCCAGATGTTCTCGGCACGAAGATCATGACCGAGGTAGCGGGCAAGATCATCACGCAGACCGATCGCGTCCCGCTCCGGATAGCGGTTCATCGAGGCCGCTGCCTCGGTGACCGCCCGTGCGATGTCGGCGATCACCTGCTCATCCGGAGGGTACGGATTCTCGTTGACGTTCAGCAGCACGGGTACGTCCAACTGCGGGGCACCGTACGGCTCCTCGCCCTTCAGTTCCGGACGCAGCGGCAGGTCGGACAGGTCAGGTTGCGCAGTGCCGCTCATCCCGCGTCCTCCTGACGGATGGAGATCGCCCGACCATGGGCGGGCAGATCCTCGGCCTCGGCGAAGGTCACCACATCGGTCGCGATCTCGGACAATGCCTGCTGGTCGTAGTCGATCACGTGGACCGCCTTGAGGTAGCTCTTCACGTTCAGACCGGACGAGTGGCACGCGCAACCCGCGGTCGGCAACACGTGGGTGCTTCCGGCCGCGTAGTCACCGAGCGAGACCGGCGACCACGACCCGAGGAAGATCGCTCCGGCGTTGCTGATCCTGGTCGACACCTCGGCCGCGTTCCTGGTCTGGATCTCCAGGTGCTCGGCGGCATAGCCGTCGGCGACCAGAATGCCCGCATCAAGATCATCGACGAGCACCACGCCGGACTGTTGGCCGATCAGCGAGGCGGTGATCCGCTCTGCGTGCTTGGTCTGCGGGACCTGGCGCTCCAGTTCGTCCTCGACCGCCGCGGCCAGGGACTCGGAGTCGGTGATCAACACCGACGCCGCAGCCGGGTCGTGTTCGGACTGGGAGATCAGATCCGCCGCGACGAAGGCGGGCACGGCGCTGTCGTCGGCGAGGATCGCGATCTCCGTCGGGCCGGCCTCGGCGTCGATGCCCACCAGCCCCTTCACCAGCCGCTTGGCCGCGACCGTGTAGATGTTGCCCGGACCGGTGATCATGTCCACCCGCCGGCACAGTCCCGGCACCCCGTAGGCGAACATCGGTACGGCCTGGGAGCCGCCGACCGCGTACACCTCGTCGACACCGAGCATGGCGCACAGCGCCAGGATGTTCGGATGCGGCAAGCCGCCGAACTCCCGCTGCGGCGTCGAGGCCAACGCCAGCGACGCGACGCCGGCAACCTGCGCCGGCACCACGTTCATGATCACCGACGACGCCAGCGGCGCGACCCCACCCGGTGCGTACAGGCCGACCCTGTTGACCGGGATCATCCGCTGACTGACTCGAGCGCCCGGAGCGACGGCGGTGGTCACCTGCTGATCGCCCAGTTCGTCGAGGCTGACTGCGCGACGCCGTTCGATCGAGATGTCGAAGGCGCGGCGCAAGCGCGGGTCGAGACCGGCCAGGGCGTCGGACAGCGCCGACTCCGGGACTCGGAACGACTCCGGGACGACGTGATCGTATTGCTCGGCGTACTTGGTCAGCGCATGGATGCCGTGCTCGGCGATGTCCTCACAGATCGGTCGAACCGCCTCGACAGCGGCGTCGACGTCGAACGCGGCGCGCGGCAGCACGGCCCGGAGCCGGTCCGGGTCGGCGGGCGCGTCGGAAGCGCGAAGATCGATTCGTCGGAGCACAGGGGAAGTCTACGAGGGAGCGTTCGACCGTCCGCAATCGATATCGTCGGCTGCTGTGGCGAAATCGAAGCGGGCGGCGGCCGATTCCGGGGGTACTCCGGCAACCGTCGCGCTGTCCAGGGCCGGGATCAGCTTCGTCCTGCGCCCCTACCGGCACGACGACCTGGTGACCGACTTCGGCAACGAGGCCGCAGCGCAGCTCGGGGTGGACCGGAGGCAGATCTTCAAAACGCTGGTCGCAGACCTGGGTGGCGGGCTCGCCGTGGCGGTCGTACCGGTCGCCGAACAGCTCGATCTGAAGGCGCTGGCCCGGGTGTACGGGGTCAAGAAGGCGCAGCTGGCCGATCCGCAGGCGGCAGCCCGCAGCAGCGGGTACGTGCTCGGCGGGATCTCCCCGATCGGGCAGCGGACCAAGCTCCCCACGGTGATCGACAGCAGCTGTCGGAACTTCCCCACCGTCCTGGTCAGCGCCGGTCGGCGCGGTCTCCAGGTCGAGCTCGCCCCCGACGATCTGGCCACCGCCACCGACGGCGTCCTGGCCCGGATCACTGGTTGACGCACCGCAGGTTGGGCATCATGGGTTCATGGCCCAGGCAGAGCAGACCCAGACGGTCACCGTCGACGGTCGGCTGCTCAAGATCAGCAATCTGGACAAGATCCTCTATCCGCAGACCGGGACCACCAAGGGCGAGGTGATCGCGTACTACACCGCGATCGCGCGCTACATGGTCCCGCACTTGTCCGGGCGTCCGGTGACCCGCAAACGGTGGGTGCACGGGGTCGGCACCGACGCCGAGCCGGGACCGGTGTTCTTCCAGAAGAACCTGCCGCCCAGCGGGGTCCCGGACTGGGTACTGCGGCGGCGGATCGAACATCGCGGCGGCACCAACAGCTACCCGGTCGTCGAGGACACCGCGACGCTGGTCTGGCTGGCGCAACTGGCATCGTTGGAGATCCACGTCCCGCAGTGGCGATTCGACGACGACGGCAATCCGCTCAATCCCGACCGGCTGGTCCTCGATCTTGATCCGGGACCCGGGGTCGGCCTGCCGGAGTGCTCGGAGGTGGCCCACTGGGCACGAGACCTGCTGGACGCGATCGGCCTGGAGCTCTTTCCGGTGACCAGTGGCAGCAAGGGCCTGCACCTGTACGCCCATCTGGACGGCAACTACAGCTCGGCCGACGCCTCCAAGATCGCCAAGGAGGTCGCCGAGACGCTGCAGAAGCAGCATCCCGATCTTGTCGTCGCTGAGATGGCCAAGGCCCAGCGCACCGGCAAGGTGTTCATCGACTGGAGTCAGAACAACGGCAACAAGACGACCATCTCGCCGTACTCGCTGCGCGGACGCACCCGGCCGATGGTGGCCGTACCACGCAGCTGGGACGAACTCGATGAGGATCTGGAGCACCTCGACTTCCACGAGGCATTACGCAGGGTCGAGGAGTTCGGCGACCTTCTCCAGCCCCTTGCACCGGGCGGTCCTGCCCAACCGTCCGCGCCGGACCGGTTGACCAAGTACCGGAGCATGCGCGACCCGGACAGGACGCCCGAGCCGGTGCCCGCCACCCCACCGGTTCCCCGGACCGACGGTGAACCGACCTTCGTGATCCAGGAACACCACGCCCGGCGATTGCACTATGACTTCCGTCTGGAACACGACGGTGTGCTGGTCAGCTGGGCCGTGCCCAAGGGTGTGCCGATCGACACCCGCACCAATCACCTGGCGGTCCAGACCGAAGATCATCCGATCGAGTACGGCTCCTTCCAGGGGATCATCCCGCACGCCGAGTACGGCGGTGGTGAGGTGATCATCTTCGACACCGGGACGTACACGGTCGAGAAGTGGCGGGACGGTCGGGAGGTGATCGCGATCTTGAAGGGCACCAAGCCCGGCGGCGTCGGCACCGACTGCAAGGTCGCGCTGATCCACACCGGCGGACGCGGCGGGCAGCCGGAGAACCATTGGCTGATGCACCTGATGTCGGGCAACCCGTCCGAACCCCGGCCGGCGACCGATGAGCAGCTGAAGGCGCTGCATGAACAGGCCGAGCATTCCGAATCCATGGTCTGGCACTCCAACCGCGGCGACGGGAACGAAGAGGACGGCGACGAAACCGGCACCGAGCGAACCGAGCCGGAGTTCCCGCCCGAGATCAAGCCCATGCTGGCCAGCTCGTCGGACAATCCCACCTTCTCCAGACCCGACGAGTGGGCATTCGAGATGAAGTGGGACGGCGTCCGGGCGATCTGCTATCTGGCGGGCGGCCGCGCGAGGATTCTCAGCCGGCGCGGCCTCGACGTCACCGGAACCTATCCGGAGATCGCCGACGCCCTCGCGCGGCTCGACGTCGGGAATGCCGTGCTGGACGGTGAGATCGTCGCGCTGGACGAGCAGGGCCGGCCGAGCTTCTCCCGCTTGCAGAACCGGATCAACCTGAGCGGGCCGGCAGATGTCAGCCGGGCCCGCAGGGAAACGCCCGTCCAACTGGTCATCTTCGACATCATGTATCTCAACGGCCGGTCGCTGGTGAAACAGACCTACGACGATCGACGTGCCGAACTGGAGAAGTTGATCACCGGAGGCAGGATTCAGCTGCCGCCGAGTTTCGACGGTGATCAGGAGGCCGCCCAGATCGCCAGCACCAGCCTGGGTATGGAGGGAATGGTCGCCAAGCGCCGCAGCTCCACCTACCAACCCGGCGGACGTGGCCAGACCTGGGTCAAGATCAAGAACTTCCACACCCAGGAGGTCGTCGTCGGCGGCTGGCGGCCCGGCAACGGCAGGCGTTCCGGAACCGTCGGGTCACTGCTGATCGGAGTCCCGATCGCGGGTGATCACAAGGGTCGGCTGCGCTACATCGGCCGCGTCGGCAGCGGATTCTCCGACGCCGAACTCGGTCGGATCACCAAGCTCATCGCCGGCATGGGACGGGACGACTCGCCCCTGGAGGACGTACCGCGGCTGGATGCCCGGGACGCCCACTGGATCGACCCGGACCTGGTCGGGGAGGTCAGCTATGCCGAGTGGACCGGTGACGGTCGGTTGCGCTTTCCGGTCTGGCGTGGCTGGCGACCGGACAAGAGTCCCGAAGAAGTCGTCGTCGAGGAATGATCTCGCCGGAAGTGAAGTCAGCCGAGAAGTGCCACCACAGAAGGGATTCATCGGATGAACCGACCACTGGACGGCAAGGTGATGATCGTGACCGGAGCGAACTCCGGCATCGGGGAGGGCATCGCAAGGGAGGCTGCCGCCCAGGGTGCTGCGGTGGTGATCGACTGGGTCACCAACGGCGAAGCCACCGACAAGATCGTCTCCGACATCGCCGAGGCCGGCGGCACCGCGTCCGGCTTCCAGGCGGACGTCAGCAAGGTCGATCAACTCGCGGCCTTGATCGACTTCGCGGTCAGCGACTACGGCCGGTTGGACGTGATGGTGAACAACGCCGGCGTCGAGATCGGCCAGACCACCGCCGACCTCACCGAGGATCGGTACGACTTCCTGATGGGCATCAACCTCAAGGGAGCGGTGTTCGGCACCAAGCTGGCCTCGGACCAGATGCGCAAACAGGGTGACGGCGGCGTGATCATCAACACCAGCTCGGTCCACGAGGATTGGCCGATGCCCTCCGACCTCGCCTATTGCGTGTCCAAGGGCGGCATCCGGATGCTCACCCGTACCGCGGGCGTCGAACTCGGCCAGTACGGCATCCGCGTCGTCGGCATCGGCCCGGGCGCCATCGACACCCCGATCAACGCCGACGACACACCGGAGGAGACCGAGGCGCTCCGCCGGGCGATCCCGCTGGGCTACATCGGGAAGCCGGCCGAGATGGGCAGGGTGGCCTGTTTCGTCGCCTCGGATGCGGCGTCGTACATCACCGCGACGACGATCTTCGCCGACGGCGGCCTCATGCAGAAGCCGGGCGCCGTCTGACCTGACCGGGTGCTAGGACGCGACGATGGTCGTCGGCTCGTGCCGCACCGGGAAGTTCACCGACGACGCGATGAAACACATCCTCGTCGCCGTCTCGTGCGCATGCTCCGCCGCGTCCGGGTCGGAGCCCGCGGCGATGGTCACCGTCGGGTGCAGGGTCACTTCGGTGAAGTGCCCACCGCCGTCGGCGGTGGTGACCATGATTCCGGTGGCCTGGTCGCTGTAGTCGACCACAACCACACCGGCCATCACGCAGGCATGCAGATAGGACAGCAGATGGCACTGGCTGAGCGCCGCCAGGAGCAACTCCTCGGGGTTGAATCGCGCGGCGTCACCGCGGAAGGTCGGGTCGGCGGACCCGAGCAGCACCTGGTCGGGCTTGCTGGCCATCCGCACCTCGTGTTCCCGCCCGTAGTCGCGGTAACCGGAGGTCCCGCTCCCCCGGTTGCCGGTCCACCTGGTCGTCAGAACGTAGTGATGTTGCCTGCCCGTCACGGTGCAGAGCCTAACGGCCGCCGGCCTGCTCACCGGCCGAGCGGTCGCGTCGGCGCCGGCTGGGCGCGCGCGGCGGCAATTGATCCTCTTCCTCGTCGCGGCCGAGCGAGGACCGGAGCAGCACCGGGATGATCGCCCCGAACGCCCAGACCAGCAACGTCACCGGGGTGCGAACCGTGAGCGTGATCGGCACGAAGTCACCGGGCCCGGCCGCGGCCAGCCGGGTCTCGAAGTCGCCCGGCCCGAGCCGGTAGCCGACCCACCAGCAGACCAGGGCGGCCCAGACCGAGCCGACGATGGCCACCACGACGACCGGCCAGCCGAGCCTGCCGAACCACTTCCAGGCGATGATGCCCAGCCCGATGCTGACGAAGAAGCCGATGCAGCAGAACCAGGCGTCGCCACTGAAGAAGCCGGCCAGGCCGCGCTCGGTGGTCGAGGCCGTACCGTTCGCCGCGACCGTGTATCCGGGCAGCCGGACGATCTTCTCCCACAGCACACCGGCGCCGATGCCGATCAGCGCGGCGAACAGCAGGTAGCCGACCAACCAGCCGGCGGCCCGTCCGACCGGCAGGTCACCGAGCCCGGCGACCGGCCCGCGCTGGTGTGCCGTCATCAACCCGCCAGACAGGACGGCCCGAGTTCTGCCTTCAGGTCGGCCATCAACGGCTGGGATGAGGTGACCCGGAACTGACTGCCCACCCGCATCGTGGTGATCTTGTTCGGCGCCTTCAGCTTCAGCTGCACCTCGGTCATCCCGGGATGGGACTTGAGTATCTGTGCCAGCTTGTCGATCGTGGCGGGCGTGCACCGGGTGACCGGCAGCGAGATCACCACCGGTCCGCTCGGTCCGGCGGAGACGTCGGGCAGGCTCAGCTCCTGGCCGATCAGCGCGATGGAATCCTCGTCGTCGCGCACCCGGCCCTTGACCCGCACCACGGTGTCCTCAGCGATCACCGTCGACACCAGGTCGTACGCCTTCGGGAACAGCAGGACCTCGATCGAGGCCTCGAGGTCCTCGACGGTGATCACCGCCCAGATGTCGCCACGCTTGGTGGTCTTGCGGGTGATGCTGGTGATCATGCCCGCGATGGTCACCATGCTGTCCCGCGGCCCGTCCTCGCCGACCAGGCTGCTGATGCTGAGATCGCGTTCGCGTTCCAGGACGTGCTCCAGCCCCTGCAACGGGTGATCACTGACGTACAGCCCGAGCATCTCCCGTTCGAAGGCCAGCTTGGTGCGCTTGTCCCAGTCCTCCAGGTCGGGCACCGTTCCCGACACCGGCGACGACTCGACACCAAGATCACCGAACAGGTCGGACTGTCCGTGGGCCTCGTTGCGCTTCAGATCGATCACACCGTCGACGGCGGCCTCGTAGATGCTCATCAGGGCGCGGCGGGTGTGCCCCATCGAATCGAACGCCCCGGCCTTGATCAACGACTCGATCACCCGCTTGTTGCAGGCCACCAGCGGGATCTGGTCGAGGAAGGCGTGGAAGTCCCGCGCCTTGCCGTGGTGTTCGCGGGCCGCGACGATGCCGTCGACGACATTGCCGCCGACGTTGCGGATCGCGGTGAGTCCGAAGCGGATGTCCGACCCGACGGGCGTGAAGCGTGCCTGCGACTCGTTGACGTCGGGCGGCAGCACCTTGATCTTCATCCGCCGGCACTCGCCGAGATAGATGGCGATCTTGTCCTTGTCGTCCTTGACCGACTCGAGCACCGCAGCCATGTACTCGGCCGGGTAGTGGGTCTTCAGATAGGCGGTCCAGTAGGAGACCAGGCCGTACGCCGCAGCGTGTGCCTTCCCGAAGCCGTAGTCGGCGAACGGCATTAGCGCGTCCCAGACGGCCTTCACCGCGGCGTCGGAGAAGCCGCGCTCCTTCATCCCCTTCTGGAAGGTCTCGTACTCCGCGTCCAGTACGGCCTTCTTCTTCTTGCCCATCGCCCGGCGCAGCATGTCCGCACGGCCCAGGGTGTAGCCGGCGAGGCGGCGGGCCACCTCGATGACGTCCTCCTGGTAGACGATCAGACCGTAGTTGTCCTCGATGACCGGCTTGAGGGCGTCAATGACCTCCTCGTGCGGATAGACGACCGGCTGATCACCCCGCCGCCGCATCGCGTAGTTGACGTGGGAGTTGATGCCCATCGGCCCCGGACGGTAGAGGGCAATGGTCGCCATGATGTCCTGGATGCGCTTGGGCTGCATCATCTTCAGCAGCGACCGCGCGCCGCCGCCGTCCAGCTGGAAGACGCCGAGCGTCTCGCCGCTGCTCAACAGCTCGTAGGTCGCGTCGTCGGTCGGATCCTTGCCCAGCGCGTCGAGGTCGATGTCGACGCCGCGGTTGAGCTTCACGTTCTCCACCGCGTCGCCCAGGATGGTCAGGTTCCGTAGGCCGAGGAAGTCCATCTTGACCAGGCCGAGCGGCTCCAGCGCATAGGCGTAGTCGAACTGGGTGATGATCGCGCCGTCCTGCTCACGCCTCATCAGCGGGACGATGTCGATCAACGGCTCGCTGGACATGATCACGCCGGCAGCGTGCACGCCCCACTGCCGCTTCAGCCCCTCGATGCCCATCGCGGTGTCGACGACCTTCTTGGCGTCGGGGTCGGACTCATAGAGCGCGCGGAACTCCCCGCCCTCGGAATACCGGTCGTGGTTCCTGTCGAACAGCTTCGGCAGCGCGATGTCCTTGCCCATCACCGGCGGCGGCATCGCCTTGGTCAGCTTCTCCCCGACGGCGAACGGATAGCCGAGCACCCGGGAGGCGTCCTTGACCGCCTGTTTGGCCTTGATGGTGCCGTAGGTGACGATCTGGGCGACCCGCTCGCTGCCGTACTTCTCGGTGACGTAGCGGATCACCTCGCCCCGGCGACGCTCGTCGAAGTCGACGTCGAAGTCGGGCAGCGACTCCCGTTCCGGGTTCAGGAACCGCTCGAAGGTCAGCTTGTACTGCAGCGGATCGAGGTCGGTGATCCGCATCGCATAGGCGCACAACGAGCCTGCACCCGACCCCCGGACACCGGTCCGGATGCCCCGGTCCTTGGCCCACTGCATGAAGTCGGCGACCACCAGGTAGTAGCCCGGGAAGCCTTTGCCGATGATCACCTCCGACTCGAATTCGGCCCGCTGTCTCACCTCGGGCGCGATGCCCTCGGGATAGCGGAACTTCAGCCCCTCCTCGACCTCGTGCAGGAACCAACTGGTCTCGTCATGGCCCTGGGGCACCGGATACCGCGGCATGTAGCGGCCCTCGCCGTGGGTGAACTCGACGTTGCACCGTTCGGCGATCTCCAGCGTGCTGTCACAGGCCTCCGGCAGCTCGCGGAACAGCTCGCGCATCTCGGCCGGCGACTTCAGGTAGTAGCCGCCACCGTCCAGCTTGAACCGGTTGGCGTCGGCCATCGTCGATCCCGACTGCACGCACAACAACACCTCGTGCGCGTCGGCATCCTCTGCGTGGGCGTAGTGCAGGTCGTTGGTGGCGACCAGCGGCAGCTTCAGGTCCCTGGCGATCCGCAGCAGGTCCTCCCGGACCCGGCGTTCGATGGCCAGACCATGGTCCATCAGCTCGACGTAGTAGTTGCCGGCGCCGAAGATGTCCCGGAACTCCGCTGCACTGGCCAACGCGTCGTCGTACTTGCCGAGCCGCAGGTAGGTCTGCACCTCACCCGACGGGCAGCCGGTGCTGGCGATCATGCCCCTGGCGTACTCGTTGAGCAGTTCCCGGTCCGCCCGCGGCTTGTAGAAGTAGCCCTCGGTCGAGGATCTGGTGCCCAGCCGGAAGAGGTTGTGCATGCCCTCGGTCGTCTCGGCCCACAACGTCATGTGGGTGTACGCACCGCCGCCGGACACGTCGTCGGAGCCTCCGTCACCCCAGCGCACCCGCTTGCGTTCGCTGCGGTGGGTCTTCGGCGTGACGTACGCCTCGAGGCCGATGATCGGCTTGACACCCACCCTGGTCGCCGCGGTATGGAACTCGTGGGCACCGAACAGGTAGCCGTGGTCGGTCAGTCCGATCGCCGGCATCGCCATCTGCTGGCAACCGTCCATCAGATCCGCGATCCGGGCCGCGCCGTCCAGCATCGAGTACTCCGAGTGCACGTGCAGATGAACGAACGAGTCCCGACCGGCAGAAGGTGACATGGGAGCCGTACAACCTCCAAGGATCCATCGCGTGTCGTGCTGCCAGTTCAACCGTCCGGCGCCGTCCGTGCGGGTGGCCGGAGCGGACCGGCCGGGCGGGTCAGCTGCTGTTGGGGAAGGACAGCTAGGACGCCAACCTTAGTCGGGTGGTCCGACGCTTGCCGGACCGACACCCGTCGCCGGATCAACCCCCGGCGAGTTCGCACAGTTTCTGCACGGTACGGATGTTCCGGGCGGTGAGCGGCCGGCCAACAGCCTTGCCCAGCTGGGTCGCCAGCCTGCTGCGCGCCAGTCCCCCGGCGAAGTCGACGTACACCTCGCTGCCGTCGATCCGGAACCGTTCGTCCGGCGTAGCCAGCGCCGCGAGCCGGTCCGAGGCGGCACTGTCGATCGGCCCGTCGGCGAACCCAACGGTGACCTGCTTCGGGTCGCCGTCGGGGAACGGATTGTGCTCGACCACGGCCGACAACTCGGCGGCGCTCCGCACGGCACAGTCGACATCGAAGCCGTAGCGGTCGGCGACCGCCCGGTCGAGTTCGGCCGCCACCTTCTCCGGCGCCCGGTCTGTGGACAGGATCAGGTTCCCGCTGGCGATGTAGGTGCTCACCCCCTGATACCCGAGGTCGACGGCGAGCGCCTTCAGCTCGGGCATCGGGATCCGGCGCTTGCCCAGGTTGATCCCGCGCAGCAGCACCGCATAGGTCGTCATCTTCGGCGTCACAGGCCCATCCTCCACCGTCCGGGTTCGTCGGCTCCGCCGACCGTCCCGAGCGAGCGTCGGCGAAGCGTTGGCCAGGCACTACCGTTGCACCATGTCCACCGCACACGCGTTTGCTGCACCCTCGGCCACCGAGCCCCTCTCCAAGATCACCATCGAGCGCCGCAAGATCGGGCCGAAGGACGTCCTGATCGACATCGCCTACTGCGGCATCTGCCACTCCGACATCCACACCGTCCGGGGCGAGTGGGGCGACATCCCCTATCCGCTGGTTCCCGGCCACGAGATCGTCGGAACGGTCGCTGCGGTCGGCTCTGAGGTGACCAGACACCGGGTCGGCGACCGGGTCGGCGTCGGCTGCATGGTCAATTCCTGCGGTGAATGCGAGAACTGCTTGGCCGGTGAGGAACAGCACTGTCTGCAGGGCAATGTCGGCACGTACGCCTCCATCGACCGGGACGGCACCGTCACCCAGGGCGGCTACAGCACCCAGGTCGTCGTGGTCGAGGACTTCGTGCTGCGAATCCCCGACCGCATCGATCCCGCGGCGGCCGCACCGCTGCTGTGCGCCGGCATCACCACCTATTCTCCGCTGCGGCACTGGGGTGCCGGTCCGGGCAAGAAGGTCGCGGTGATCGGGCTGGGCGGGCTCGGGCACATGGCCGTCAAGCTGGCCGCCGCGATGGGTGCCGAGGTCACCGTGTTGTCCCAGTCGTTGAAGAAGCAGGAGGACGGACTCCGGCTGGGCGCCAAGGCCTACTACGCGACCAGCGATCCGGACACCTTCGACAAGCTGAGCCACAGCTTCGATCTGATCATCAACACCGTCAGCGCACCGGTCGACATCAACGCGTTCCTCGGCCTGCTTCGGCTGAACGGCACGCTGGTCATCGTCGGCGCTCCGCCGCAGCCGCTGCCGGTCCAGGCGTTCGCGCTGATGAACAGCCGTGCGTCGTTCGCCGGGTCGAACATCGGCGGCATCGCCGAGACCCAGGAGATGCTCGACTTCTGCGCCGAACACGGGCTGGCCGCCGACATCGAGACGATCGGCGCGGACAAGATCAACGAGGCGTACGAGCGAGTGCTGGCCTCCGACGTCCGCTACCGATTCGTGATCGACATCGACACCCTGCGCTGACGTCACGGGCCAGACGTCACGGGCCAGACGTCACAGGCTGGACGTCACAGGCTGGACGTCACAGGGGACCGACCGGCGGCGTCTAGGGGACGGAACTGTCCTTGCCAATCACCAGGAGTGATCGATGCCAAGCCTGAAAACCTCCCATCGCGTTGTCGTCATCGGCGGCGGCTACGCCGGTACGGCGGCCGCCAACCGGCTGCGTTCCCGGCGTGATGTCGAGGTCACCCTCGTCAATCCCCGCCCGCAGTTCGTCGAGCGGATCCGGCTGCACCAGTTGGTCGCCGATTCCGGGGCCGCGACGGCCGATTTCGGCGGCCTGCTGGCCGACGGCGTACGGCTGGTGGTCGACACCGCGACCCGGATCGACACGGCGGGCCGGAGGGTCGAACTGGCCTCCGGCGATCCGATCGGTTACGACTACCTGGTGTACGCGGTGGGCAGCACCGCGGGAACAGCGGCCGGGGTCGCCGGCGCCGCCGAACATGCCTGGCGGATCGCCGAGTACGACCACGCCGTCCGGCTCCGGGCCGCTGTCCGGGACCTGCCCGCCGATGCTCCGCTGGTGGTTGTCGGTGGCGGGCTCACCGCGATCGAGACGGCCGCCGAGCTCGCCGGTGCCGGTCGGCACGTCGCCCTGGTCACCGGACGGGCCCATCTGCCGTCATTGAGCGAGAAGGCTCGACAGGAGGTGGGTCGCCAGCTGGCCGCACTGGGTGTCGATCAGCGAGGCGGTGTGTCGGTGGTCGAGGTCGCTTCGGACCGGGTGCTGCTCTCCGATCAGACCTCGATCCGCAGCGCTCTGACGATCTGGGCGGCCGGCTTCGGCATCCCCGACCTGGCCCGACGCAGCGGACTCGCGACCGACCCCGCCGGCCGGCTGATCACCGACCGGACCCTGACCAGCGTCGACGATCCGCGGATCGTTGCCGCCGGCGACAGTGCCGCGCCGGACGGGCTGCCGTTGCGGATGAGCTGCCAGGCCGCCATCCCGCTCGGCCTGCAGGCGGCGCGGACAGTGCTCAGTCGGCTCGACGGCCGCCGGCCTGATGCGGTCGACCAGGGATTCCTGGCCACCTGCATCTCCCTCGGCCGGGACCGGGGCGTGGTGCAGCTGTCCCGTATCGACGACAGCCCGCGCGGCGCGGTCGTGCCCGGTCGTGCCGGGGCGATCATCAAGGAGCTGATCTGTCGATCAACCGTCGGCGGCCTCCGCTTCGAGGCCCGCAGACCGGGCGGGCTGCCGTGGATCCGCGGGTCAAAGGCCGAGGCCCGCGCGACCGCCCGGGTCTGACCCGCGATCAGCGCCCGATCGGTTGGGCGGTCGCCGCGACCGGCTGGGGCAGCTTGGTGACACCCGACAGGTACTTGTCCACCGTTGCAGCGCAGGCACGCCCCTCGGCGATCGCCCAGACGATCAGCGACTGGCCGCGACCGGCATCGCCGCAGACGAAGACACCGTCGACGGCGGTCGAGTAGTCGGGATGGCGTACCGCCCGGGTGCGGCTGTCGGTTGGTACGCCCAGTTGCTCCATGAGCTCGGGTTCGGGACCCAGGTAGCCCATCGCCAGCAGCACCAGGTCGGCCGGCAGGATCTGTTCGCTGCCCTCGATGGCGGTGTTCACACCGTTCTCCCGGAAGACCTCGATGATCTTCACGCCGGTCACCTTGCCGGAGTCGTCGCCGAGGACCTCGATCGTCGAGGATTTGAAGATCCGCATGCCGCCCTCCTCATTGGCCGGGGAGGTGCGCAGGATCCGCGGGTAGGTCGGCCACGGCTCGTGCGGTGGCCGCATCACCGGCGGCTCGACGTTGTGCTCCAGCTGCATGATCGACTTCGCACCCTGCCGGATCGCCGTACCCAGGCAGTCGTTGCCGGTGTCTCCGCCGCCGATGATGATCACGTTCTTGCCGGTTGCAAGGATCTGGTCCGCTACCGACTCACCGGCCGCGGTCCGATTGGCCTGGGTCAGGTATTCCATCGCGTGGTGGACCCCGGCCAGGTCACCGCCCGGCACCTCGAGCTCCCGCGGCACCGTTGCGCCGGTGGCCACGATCACGGCGTCGAACCGCGCCCGCAACGCCTGACCGGTGATGTCCCTGCCGACCTCGGTGTTGGTCTTGAAGTGGGTGCCCTCCTCGCGCATCTGGTCGAGCCGGCGATCCAGCACCGACTTCTCCATCTTGTATTCGGGAATGCCGTAGCGGAGCAGCCCGCCGATCTTGTCGTCGCGTTCCAGGACCGCGACCGTGTGCCCGGCGCGGGTCAACTGCTGGGCCGCGGCCAGACCCGCCGGACCGGAACCGATCACCGCGACCGTGCTGCCGGTGTGCCACTCGGTCTGCTGGGGCAGCACCCGGCGCTCGTCCCACGCCTTGTCGATGATCGACACCTCGACGTTCTTGATCGTCACGGCATCGTCGGCGATCGCCACGACACAGGCGTCCTCACACGGCGCCGGGCAGAGCCGGCCGGTGAACTCCGGGAAGTTGTTGGTGGCGTGCAGCCGTTCCAGCGCCGCCTCCCAGTCGCCCCGCCAGACCAGGTCGTTCCACTCCGGGATCAGGTTGCCCAACGGACACCCGGTGTGACAGAACGGGATGCCGCAGTCCATGCAGCGTCCGGCCTGCTCGGAGATGATCGGCAGCAGCGCCCGCCCTGGAGTCCCGGGATAGACCTCTTTCCAGTCGTGCACCCGCTCCTCGACAGGCCGCCGTTTCGCCGACTGTCGCGGTGTCTTCATGAAACCCCTGGGATCAGCCATGGGGCCCCTCCAATCGATCAGGACTGAACCGACGCATCACGTCAGCCGTTCGCCGCATGCATCATCCGTTCGGTGGTGGTCGCGTCGTCGAGACCCTCGGCTTTCGCCTGTTCGCGGGCGGCAAGCACCCGGGCGTAGTCGCGGGGCAGCACCTTGGTGAAGCGGGTGGAGGCCATGCCCCAGTCGGCCAGCAACCGCTCGGCCACCTCGGATCCGGTCTCCTCCTGATGCCGGATGATCAACGCCTTGAGCTGATCACGATCGGCCTCGGACAGCTTCACCGGATCGACCAGCTCGGTGTTCAGCAGCTCCCGATCAAGATCGAGAACGTACGCCACCCCGCCCGACATGCCGGCCGCGAAGTTCCGGCCGGTTGCGCCGAGCACAACGACGGTGCCCCCGGTCATGTACTCACAACCGTGATCACCCACGCCCTCGACGACGGCGGTGGCACCGGAGTTCCGGACGCAGAACCGTTCACCGACCTGCCCGCGGAGAAAGATCTCGCCCGAGGTCGCGCCGTAGCCGATCACGTTGCCCGCGATGATCTGCTGCTCGGCGACGAAAGCCGCATCACGGCTGGGTCGGACGACGATCCGGCCACCGGACAGACCCTTGCCGAGGTAGTCGTTGCTGTCGCCCTCGAGCCGCAGCGTGATACCGGCCGGGACGAACGCGCCGAAGCTCTGCCCGGCCGACCCGGTCAGGGTGAGGTCGATGGTCCCGTCCGGCAGACCCTTACCTTCGGTGGCCTTGGTGACCTCGTGCCCGAGCAGCGTTCCGGCCGTCCGGTCGACGTTCCTGATCTTGAGCTGGGCGCGGACCGGCTCGCCGCGTTCGATCGCGTCGGCGCAGATCCTGATCAGCTCCTGGTCAAGCTTCTCCAGAAGTCCGTGATCCTGCTTGGCCACGTTCTTCAGCGGGGCACCCTCCGGCAACTCCGGCCGGTACAGGATCGGCGACAGGTCAAGGCCCCTGGCCTTCCAGTGATCGACCGCGGGCCGTACGTCGAGGGCGTCGACATGTCCGATGGCCTCGTCGAGGGTCCGGAAACCCAATGGTGCAAGGTATTCCCGGACCTCCTGGGCGATGAACTCGAAGAAGTTGACCACGAACTCCGGCTTGCCGGTGTACTTCTTTCGCAGCTCGGGGTTCTGGGTTGCCACGCCCACCGGACAGGTGTCGAGGTGGCAGACCCGCATCATCACGCATCCCTCGACCACCAGCGGCGCCGTCGCGAAGCCGAACTCCTCGGCACCCAGCAGGGCGGCGATCACGACATCCCGACCGGTCTTCAGCTGACCGTCGACCTGAACCACTATCCGGTCCCGCAGCCCGTTGATCAACAGAGTCTGCTGCGCCTCGGCCAGGCCGAGTTCCCACGGACCGCCGGCATGCTTCAGCGAGGTCAGCGGCGCGGCTCCGGTGCCACCGTCGTGTCCGGAGATCAGCACCACATCCGCCTTGGCCTTGGACACTCCGGCTGCGACCGTGCCGACGCCGACCTCACCGACCAGCTTGACGTGGATCCTGGCCTGCGGATTGGCGCACTTCAGGTCGTGGATCAGTTGCTTGAGATCCTCGATCGAATAGATGTCGTGGTGCGGCGGCGGAGAGATCAGGCCGACGCCGGGCGTCGAGTGCCGGGTTCCGGCCACCCACGGATAGACCTTGTTGCCCGGCAGTTGACCGCCCTCGCCGGGCTTGGCGCCCTGTGCCATCTTGATCTGGATGTCGTCGGCCTGGGTCAGATAGGCCGACGTCACGCCGAACCGGCCGGATGCGACCTGCTTGATCGCGCTGCGCCGCTCGGGGTCGTACAGTCGGTCAAGATCCTCGCCGCCCTCGCCGGTGTTGGACTTGCCGCCCAGCCGGTTCATCGCGATCGCCAGCGTCTCGTGTGCTTCCCGGGAGATGGAGCCGTAGCTCATCGCACCGGTGGAGAACCGCTTGACGATCTCGCTGACCGGTTCGACCTCCTCGATCGGGATCGGGGACCGG